>NZ_BOSK01000001.1:0-979281 GCF_018403305.1 Paenibacillus sp. J53TS2 | reverse complement strand
TTATGTCCTTTTTCTTACCCATGTTTATCTCCACCTCATCCCTATATTGTTTCACCCACTTGTACAAGGAATAGGGGGAGATTCCATGTTTGCGAGCAGTTAAAGCCACATTCCCCCTGTCCAGTGCTTCCTCGACGACCTGTATTCTTAATTCGTCGAACTTGCTGTGCTGAACTCTCATACGGACTACCTCCAGCTATATTTATTGTATATTGTTTAGCCTGAAAGTGTCCAAAGTGATTAGGGGGCTTTATAGAAATGTTGCAGAATGTACAACATTTTACCCTGATCCACCGGGGTTCTAGCTATAATGTTGCAGAAAGTGCAGCATTTTTGCGACAGAGCGCCCGATTTGCTGTGAAATGTTGTACAAAATGCAACATTTTGAGGGCGGCAGTCCCATGCCGGCTAATAATGTTGCAGAAAATGCAACATTTTTGCAGCAGAACACCTAATTGCTGTGGGTGTTGTACAACATGCAACATTAGTCGCACTTCCCCCGGGGCTCCCGATCCTACCGCACCCACCGGGCCCACCACCGCACCTACCGCACCTACCGCACCTACCACGCCCCCCGCGCCCCCCCATGCCCCCCACGCCCACCGCATCTACCGATCCCCCCGCACCCACCACGCCCCCCGCACCCCCCGCGCCCTACCACGTCCTGCTGCATCCACGCCCTCGCCCTGCGTTGCGCATCCCGCTCCACTCCTATTCCCAATTCCAAGGAAACAGGGGAAATTCTACATTCCTAAAAAAAATCAACCGGATATCCAAAGTTCGCGCCTTGTTGAAAGCGCTTAAAGGCGAAATAATGGTTTTATCCTAAACACAGGGGGCATGATTCAATGGTCAATAAGAAGCTATGGAAGAGAACTTCGGCAATCGCTTTAACCGCCGTGCTGGCGCTGAGCTTGTCGGCATGCGGAGGCAACGCGGCGAAGAACAATGCAGCGGCGAACGAGCCGGCCGGAAACGGGGCGAAGAGCGGGAGCGGCGGCGAGAAGATCACTATCACGTTCCAGAACATTTATCCAGACCCGGCTACTCCGTCCTATAAAACGATCCATGCGCTGGTTGAAGAGTACGAAACGGCGCATCCCAACATCCATATCGAACTCGACACGCTGAATACCGACCAGCAAAAAATCAAGCTCAAAACGCAAGCCGCATCCAAAGAAGTTCCGGACATCACGATCGTGAACCCGGCGGCGCAAATGAAACCGTTCGTGGACGCCGGCCTGCTGGCGCCGCTCAACGACATGCTGGACCAAAACGGCCTGAAGGACACGTACCAAGCGGGATTGCTTGATTACTACAGCTTTGACGGCAACGTGTATGCCCTGCCGGACGGCAACAATATCGAAGTGGTTTATTACAATAAGGAACTGTTCGAGCAAGCCGGCATCACCAAAACACCGGAAACGTTCGATGAGTTCCTGGCTGACGTGAAGATCTTCAAAGAAAAAGGCATCACGCCGCTGGCGATCGGCGAGAAGGATTCCTGGACCGGTTCGTTCCTGTTCATGAACATCCTGCTTCGTACGAACGGCGGCCCTGGTTTCCTGCAAGACGTGATGGACGGCAAGAAGACGTTTGAAGATCCGGCCTTCATCGAAGCCGTCGATAAGTTCCAAGAGCTGGTGCAAGCCGGCGCGTTCCCGGACGGCGCAACCTCCATTGACGCAACGGCGGGCGGCAACATCTTCAAATCCGGTCAAGCGGCGATGTGGGTGATCGGATCCTGGGAAACCGGCGCCATCGATGCTTCGTCTGTAGCTGGCAAGGTCGGCGCATTCCAATTCCCGACTGTGAACGGCAAGGGCGATCCAAACGAGTTCATGCTCGCACCGGGCAGCGCGTTTGCGGTATCGGCGAACAGCGAGCATTTGCAGGAAACGAAGGACTTCTTGAACTTCTTTACGCTGAACTTCCCGAAGAAGCAATTTGAGAACAAAAACGCCGTAGGTCTCGGCCAAAAAGTCGACGGCGACCTGAAAGCAGCCGGTTACTCCGATCTCGCCATCAACGTGGCTGAATTGTTCAACCAAGTGAAGGGCGGCGACCTGGCGTTTGACAATACGATGAATCCGGCAACCGCGCAAGTCCACCTGAGCAGCATCCAAAACCTGTTTGTACAGAAAGTGGAATCCGCTCAAGTAGCCAAAGAACATCAAACCGCCTTCGAAGCCAATAAGCAATAATGAACTAACCCTACCGTATAAAAACTAAAAAGTTACCTTTCCATCGATGCGAAGCAGCCTTATGAGCATTCGTGCCAGAGCGCTTCTTCGCATCGCATTTCTATTGGGGGGCGGAGAGATGAAAGTACTGAAAGTGCCTGCACGCACAATAGCCGTCTTCGTATTGCCTTGTCTGTTGTTGTATGTGTGCCTGGTGTTTGTTCCCATTGTCGTATCGTTTGGGACCAGTTTATTGAATTGGGACGGGATCACCACTGCGAAATTTACGGGGTTATCCAACTTCCGCGACATGTTCTGGAACGATCCAGTCTTCTGGCCGTCGGTCAGGAGAACGTTGCTTTATGCGGTAGCTTCCATGTTGGAAATTCCGCTTTGCTTGTTTTTCGCCATTTTGCTCAGCCGTTATTTGAAGAAGGGAAATACGCTGGCGTCGATTTATTTTACGCCGGTGATTTTATCGGTCGTTATTATCGGACAACTCTGGAAAACCATCTATAACCCGACCTCGATGGGCGGGATGTTGAACGGCGTGCTCATTGCCCTCGGATTGGACAGTTGGACGCATAACTGGCTGACCGAGCCGAAGATCGCCATGTTCAGCTTGTACTTCGTGTCGTTGTGGCAGTATTTCGGCTACCACCTGTTGATCCAATACACCGGGGTGCAGAACATTCCGGACGAAATTTATGAAGCCGCGAAAATCGACGGGGCGGAAGGCTTCAAAGCAGATCGTTACATCACGATGCCGCTAATCGTCCCGATTTTTAAAATATCGATCGTCTTGGCGTTTATCGGCTCCCTGCAGGCGTTTGACCTCGTGATGGTCATGACGGCCGGCGGTCCGGCGCATGCTACCGACGTCATCTCCACGCATATGTATAACAGCTCGTTCCTGTCCTTGAAGTACGGGTACGGCAGCGCGATTGCCACGTTCCTGGTTCTGTTGTGCCTTGTATGCACGGCGATCATCAATTCCATCTTCAACAAGCTCGAGAAAAAATACAGCTAGCCAAGGAGGCGAGGTCCATGCGCAAAATCAAAAAGGGAATCGTGTATCTGCTCTTTGCGATTCCGGTTGTTACTCAACTGTACCCGCTGTTGTGGCTGCTGCTGTATTCCTTGAAGACGAATGAGGAGATCATGAGCGGGAGCTTCTTCGCCTTGCCGAAGGCGCTGCAGTGGCATAATTACAAAGATGCTTACGAGTCCGGCAGCTATTTGAAATATTTATCGAACAGCGTGATGGTCACCGCGATCACCATGATCTGCGTCATCCTCCTGAGCTCGATGGTGGCGTACGCGATTTCACGTTTCCGCTGGAAGTACGGCGGCTTGGTCATGACCGTCTTTCTGATGGGGATGATGATCCCGATGCAGGCCACGCTGCTGCCGTTGATGGTGATTTTCAAAAACGTCGATATTCTGAATACCCATCTGTCGCTCATATTGCCGTATATCGCTTTCTCCACCCCGATCGCCGTCTTTATTCTCAGCGGATTCATGAAGAGCATCCCGGCGGAAATCGAGGAGTCGGCTTTTATCGACGGGGCGAGCATTTACCGGATCTTCCGCAGCATCATTATTCCCGTGTCTGTGCCGCCGATGATGACGGTGTGTATCCTTACCTTTATCACGATCTGGAACGAATATATTTTGGCCGCGACGTTCATATCTTCAGAGAAGCTAAAGACCTTACCCTTTGGGGTATATACGTTCGTCAGTCAATATTCCGTCAACTACGGGGCGATCGGCGCTTTCCTCGTCATGGGCGCACTGCCGGTCATTCTGATCTATTTCTTCCTGTCGAACCAGATTACGAAAGGGATGGTTGCAGGGGCCGTCAAAGGTTAAAGGGATTATCTTGCAAAATAGGGAAGCGGACTTATAATGGAGGAGCAGCAGGACACGAGGATGGGAGGGGGAAAACAGTTGCGAAACGGCTTTCATTCCATCAACCATCGGTTGTTTTTGCTGTTTCTTTTTTGCATGTCGGGCATTTTGCTGATCGTCAGCCTGCTTTACTATAACCGGACCACCGAGCAATATCACGAGAAAATCAGCGACCTGTCGCAAAAAAACGTGGCCCAGACCGCCGGGTTGTTCAGCCTGCTTTACGAAGGGTACGACAGCTTGTCCAAGTCGATCACGAACAATTTCGAAATGATCCGCCTGTTGAACGAGAAAACCGACGAACCGGCGATAGCCTATATCAATGAGCAATCGATTACGAATATTATCGGGGCGATTTTTTATTCGCGCGACGATCTGGTGGGCATCCATGTCATCACCAACCGGGGGAAAATCTATAATTACGGCAACTCGATGAATGTGCTCGATTCGGACTATCCGAAGGAAGAATGGTATCACCAACTCCGCGATTCGTCGGGGAAATTGGTGTGGCTAGGCGTTTATGCCCATTCGCTGATTGATATGAACGAAGACAGTCCGGTGTTCGCTTTTGGCCGGCAAATTTACGATTTGAATGAACACAAGCCGATCGGGATTGCTCTCTTTGAGGTGAACCCCGGGCCTGTGCTGGATGCCCTAGATAATTTGAAGCTGGGCGAGCATAGCGAGGTCTATCTGATGAATCAGCAGGGTCAGGTCGTCTCGTCGCTGACCGAGCCGGCACCGGTGTTGCCGAACCTCCCCAAGCTGGAGGGATCCCGTAATATGGTGGTGGAGCAGAAAGATTCCGGCATTACCGTGGCCTCCCGGCTGCCTTTTTCCGACTGGTCGGTCGTCAGCGTGACGCCGCGCCAGGATTTGAACGTGGAGCTGGTGGAGACCAAACGGTATTTACTGATCGTTATCTCGATCCTGATCATCGTCTCCGCCGTCGTCGCCAGCCTCGTATCGCGGACGATCGCCAATCCGCTGAAGAAGCTGATTCGTGAGATGAAACAGGTAGAGATCGGGAATTTCCGCGGGATGGTGAACGTGTCCTCTTATCAGGAGATCAACATTCTTGTCGCCTCCTTTAACCGGATGGTTAGCCGGATCGAGGAGCTGATCGAAAGGGTCAAGGTCTCTTCGGTCAGCGAGAAGAATGCCGAGCTGCATGCGCTGCAGTCTCAGGTGAACCCGCATTTTTTGTATAACACACTGGATATGATTTACTGGCTGCTGGATGAGAAGGAGAACGATCGGTTAGGCGAGCTCGTCTTATCGCTGTCTTCGATGTTCCGCTACAGCAGCGAGTGGAAAGATGGAGCCAAGGTTACGCTGCGCGAAGAGCTGGAGCAGATCCACCATTATTTGACGATCATCCTGATCCGGCTGGAGGGCCGGCTGCGGGTGGAAACGTCGGTTGACGAGCGTTGGATGGGGATCCGCCTGCCGAAAATGACCGTTCAGCCAATCATCGAAAACGCCGTAAAATACGGGCTCGAGTCCTTGAAACGCCAAGGCGTGCTTAAGCTATATACGCAGGAGGTCGGGGACGTATTAAAGATCGTCGTGGAGGACAACGGGAATGGGATGAATGGCGAGCGGCTGGCTTGGCTGAAGCAGTCGTTGAACCGGCAAATCCCGAGGGAGTCCGGCACGGGCAGCAGCGGCATCGGGCTGCAAAACCTGCATCGCCGCATCCAGCATATGTTTGGTGAACGTTACGGTTTGGAGATCGAGAGCATTCCCGATGAAGGAACCAAGGTGGCCGTCGTGCTGCCGCTTCCAATGGAAGGAGACGTTTCATAGTGAATATTCTGATAGCCGACGACGAACGGGCGATTCGCGAAGGGATCAAACGGACGATTAAGCGGATCTCCCCGGAATATGCGGTGGATTTGGCGGAAGGAGCAGAAGAGGCGGTTAAACTGATGGGAGAGCAGCGTTTCGACATCGTCCTAACGGATATTTTGATGCCGGGGATGAACGGGCTGGAATTCATGCGGATTTCCAAACGCAAGTTTCCCTACGTGAAGTGGGTGGTTATCTCGGCCCACAGCGAGTTTGCCTACGCCCAGGAAGCGGTGCGGTTGGGGGCCCGCGATTATCTGCTCAAGCCGATCGGGAAAACCCGGCTGCAGGAAATCATCAGTACCCTGGCGGCGGAAATCCGCGAGGAAAGCGAGCTGATCAAGGAAGAGGAGCTCTTGAAGGCGAATTTGAAATATTTGCGCGAAGGCATGTTCCAGCGGCTGGCCTCAGGCCTGGATATTGGCAATCTGGATCTGACACCGTTTATGGAGGACTATCTCAGCTTTTATTTGATGATGGTCCAGATGGATGCCGGGGACAAAAGCGTGCGGCTGGAGCATTTCATCGTGGAAAATGTGCTCTCCGAGTTGATTGAACGCCATGGACGGGGGTTTGTTGTCAGCTACGACCGGCAAAGTCTGCTGGGACTGATTACGCCGCGGGATCCGGAACGAATCGGACAGTTTCAAGACGAAGTGAAGGCACATATGAAGCACTATTTGAAGGTGCCTTTTCAGATCGTCCATTCAGGTCTGAACAACGATTTCAAGATGGTGCCGCAGGTGGTCATGCGCATGAAGCAGGCCTCCGATTCGCCGGTCACCTTGCTGGATCCAGCGAAGGGCAGCGGGGAGAAGGCAATCGATGTTGCCTTGCAGTACATCAAGGAGCACTACAACGAGGATCTCTCCCTGGAAAAGGTCGCCTCCATCGTCTACCTGAACTCGGCCTATTTCAGTCAGCTGTTCAAGCAGAAGGTCGGGCTTGGCTACAAGGAGTACGTGACCTCGCTCCGGCTGGAGCAAGCGAAGCAACTCCTGCTGAACCCGAAGCTGAAGGTCGCGGAAATCGCCGAATACATCGGCTATCAGGACATGCGGCATTTTACGCAGATGTTCCGCAAGAAATATAACGTGACGCCCAATGAGTACCGGCAGCAGCAGAACATTAATATTTTGCTGGCTAGCGGCGGGATGAAGGAGTAGCGGTGTTGTTGGTTCATTGACAGGAACATATGTTCGTCATATAATGCAGTCAAAAGGGAGGCTGCAAGGATGAACGTAGTTGACAAGCTGACCATCTTGACGGATTCGGCCAAATATGATGTATCTTGTTCTTCCAGCGGGGTTGAACGGGGAAGCGGAGCGAACGGCGACAGCCGGACGGTAGGAAACACCGTCGCTTGCGGCATTTGTCACAGCTTTGCCGCCGACGGACGTTGCATTTCGTTGCTCAAGCTGCTGATGACAAACGCCTGCATTTATGATTGCAAATATTGCGTTAACCGCCGATCTAACGACACGCGCCGCGCTGCATTCACGCCGGAGGAGCTGGCGGAGTTGACGATGCATTTCTACCGCCGCAACTATATCGAGGGCTTGTTCCTCAGCTCCGGGATCATGCGCAGCCCGGATTATACGACAGAGCAACTGATCCGGACGTTGGAGCTGCTGCGGAACCACTACGGGTTCGGCGGCTATATTCACGTGAAGGCGATACCCGGTGCCGATCCGGCGCTGATAGCCCGGCTTGGGCTGCTTGCGGACCGGATGAGCGTAAACATCGAGCTGCCGTCGCAGCACAGCTTGCTTCAGCTTGCGCCGGATAAGAGCAAGGAGGCGATCCTGAAGCCGATGCGCGCCATCCGTCAGGGCATCCGCGAGAACGGTACCGATCTCGTGAAATACCGTCACGCTCCCCGGTTTGTGCCCGGCGGGCAAAGTACTCAGCTTATCATCGGGGCTACGCCGGACAGCGATCTCAGCATCCTCAACCTGACGGAGGCGCTGTATCGCAAATATGAGCTGAAGCGGGTGTATTATTCCGCCTACACACCGGTGGCGGAGCATACACTGCTGCCGTCGCTGGATACCAAGCCGCCTCTGCTGCGGGAACACCGCTTGTACCAGGCGGACTGGCTGCTGCGGTTCTACGGTTTTGAAGCCAAGGAGCTGCTCGAGGAACGCACGCCAAATTTTAATTTATTCATGGATCCGAAATGCCATTGGGCAGTCCAGCATATCGATCGTTTTCCGGTGGAAGTCAATACGGCTCCTTATGAAACGCTGCTGCGCGTCCCGGGGATCGGAATACGAAGCGCTAAACGGATCGTGGCTGCGCGGCGAACAGGGCGGCTTGATTTTCATGGCTTGAAGAAGCTAGGGGTCGTGTTGAAGCGGGCGCAATACTTCCTCACATGTTCTGGACGTCGGCTGGAAGGACTGAAGGTGAACGAAAGCACGATTCTAAGATCCTTGTTGTCTCGCAAGGAAATCGACATGTTCCTGCCGCAGCCGAAGGTGGAGCAGCTGTCGCTGTTCTCCGACGAGGAGTTGGCGGGGACGGCAGGAAGGGAGCTCGGAGCATGGCTGCTTGGATAAAGGAAGCGGCTTACGCTTATGATGGGAGCTTCGACGGTCTGCTAACCTGTGTGTTCGAAAGCTATGAACGTAAGGAAGAACTGGTTGATCTCCGCGCTGACGACGACCCGCAGGTGACGTTATTTGAGTCGAGGTGGGTGGAGACCTCACCTGAGAAAGCGTCCCGGGTCTACAGCGCCATCGGGCGGAGCATCTCGCCGGAGGCTCAGGAGCTCGTCCGCCGCGGGTTCTTGACTTGCGAGCCGCAGAAGGATTTGTTAATCTATCGCTTCCTGCGGCTCGGATTCTGGCATGGGCGTGCAGCTATGGATATGCTGACCGAGACTACGGTGCATCGGCTTCGCAAAGCGGTAAGACATTTGAATACGGAAAGTCACGCTTTGATGGGGTTTGTCCGCTTCTCGGTATACGGCGATGTGCTCGTTTCGGTGATTGAACCCAAGAACCGCGTGTTGCCGATCTTAGCCCCGCACTTTAGCAACCGTTATCGGCATGAGGCGTTTCTGATCTACGATCAAACTCATCGCCAGGCGCTGATCCATCGCCCGAAGGAGGCGACTCCGGAGCGGACGGAGATCGTGGATCTCGATGAGCTCGTCTTGCCGGAGGTGGGGGAGCAGGAACGGGTATACCGCCGGTTGTGGAAGCAATTTTACGACACCGTGGCGATCCGGGAACGGCTGAATCCTCGGGCACAAATGTCGCATATGCCCAAGCGATACTGGGCGCAGTTGACCGAAATGCGGGATGATTGAACATTCTGGTACAATGGGGAGATAAGGACAAGAGAGGATGTCGCTAGATTGAATCCAAGCTACAATTTGAAATCATCCCCCATCACATATATTTATCCTTTTGCCAGCCATGAGAGCGAGCGGGAGCTCTGTCTGATGGAGCAGCGCGCCCTGTTCGGGCAGGCTTCAGAGGGAGACGCTTATTTGGAAAGCCCGCTCCGGCTGCCGCCCAATCGCAGCCCGTTCGTGCAGCTGCGGTTAGATGTTTTGTTTGCTGCGCCTACACTGGATGAGCTTGGCGAGCTGGCATCGTTGCTGGATTTGGAGGGATGCACCTTCAAGGTCCGATATCTCAAAAACGGACGGCGGCAAACGTATGAAGGGGAGCGCGAGGCGGAGCGCCGGATCGGTGCCCAAGTTCGCGGCATCGCGGAGATGCGTGATCCAGAGGTAACCTTGGGTGTGCTGGCGCGGCAGGACGACTGGGTGCTGGGGATATGCCGAATCTCGGACCCGGTCTGGCTTGCGCACAAGGAGAAGCCGCATAACTACTCCACCGGGTTAACGACGGTGGTGGCTCGGGCGCTGGTCAATATCGCCGTGCCCAACCCGGAAGGTAAGCGAGCCATCGACCCGTGCTGCGGGATGGGCAATGTGCTGATCGAAGCGATGTCGATGGGGATTGACATCGTTGGCAGGGACATCAATCCTGTGGCGATTCGCGGAGCAAGAAGCAATCTACGTCACTTTGGCTATGACGATACAGGAATCGTGGAGATCGGAGATTTAAATGAGCTGGACGGGGCGTACGATGCCGCGATCGTCGACCTTCCTTACAATTTGTGTTCGGTACTAACCGCCACGGAGCGACGGCGGATGCTGGAAAGCGTAAAGCGAATCTCGACAAGAGCGGTGATCGTCTCCACCGAGCCGCTGGAGCAAGATATTGCTGAAGCGAGATTGATTGTTACGGACCACTGCGCCGTTAGCAAAGGCCATTTCGTTCGGCAGGTTTGGGGGGTTACAAGAGAAAAGTAACGTAATGCGTTATATTTTTTAGATTCCGTTTGATAGTATTGTTGCCTCCGATTTGCACTGTAAAGCCCCCCACTACCCATAGTGGGGGGCTCTATCATTGGGATCGTTCTGAATATATTCCTTCAAGAAACTCAATTGTGATGCGTTCCGCTTCGCTCCTCGGTGAAATTTCCGAAACTTGACGTAGCCGTTGATACATTTTGATTGTATTTTTTAGAGCGAGGTAGCAACTCTCAAAGCTGTGGATGGGAATGGTTCCTTTTAATTCTTCTACTTCCTCGAGCGCGTGTTTTTCTAGCTTTCGAACTCCTCTCGGGAGATGGCCGTTGTTAATGAGTACCAGCGGCCCCAACACTGCATTCCGCATAAATGTTATAGTATCGATTAATTCGAACAATTCGCCTCTTCCTAATTTTGTAGCGCAGTAATGCACCCATACCCAGAAACGGTCTTCAATCCATTGAGGATGAGGGATTGGGAAAGACGGACTTGTTTTACTAATGATAGATGTTATAGCAGCACCTCTCTCCCAAAGAATCAAAGGATTCTCAATTCGGGATCCGAGCTCATCCAGTTGGACAAATTTCAGGTCCACATGAAGAGGAGGTGGGCCATATAAACATATAAGCAATCTAGGTTCTCCGACGTGTTCGCCTGTAAATGCTGAAAGTAAGTTACCCAGTCTTTCGGCAATTGAGTGGCGTTGTTCCATGATCTCGCTTCGAAAAGCAGAATTGTACACAATGATTAAGTCCAGATCACTATACTCATCCATTTCCCCGTACATCATGGATCCACCTGCGAGAAGACCTATTATTCGTTGATCTTGACTCACATACTCAATGGCTTCCTGTATGAATTGATTGTGTAAAGGTAACTTCATGATAAGCACTCCTTAGATTGTGACCCATCAAAAGGGTATTATTATAAAATATCATATATATTGAGTATGCCGCAAATCATTGATCAATTTACCAGAAATAAATCGGGTACGCCAGACACAACGTTCTTAAAATGAACGTTCTATTTATAGAAATCCGTCGATTATTTGCACCCTGTCTCGAAACTCCTAACTTTTTCCTTTTTATGACTCCAGTCCTATTTTATAATGTTAGCAAAGTTTACACATAGGGGTGGGGACATGAATCAACTTCGTTGGTTAGGAAGAAACGCCGTTTGGCTTGGCGTGGGATTGGCAGTTCTTCTCGCAGTTTGTGCGGTAGTAGCGAAGACGCCATGGTATATCACGGCTCTTGCGCTATTGACGCTCCTCTGCTTGGGTTATTCCCTGCTGCCGTCGGGAACCGGCCGGGGGACTGCGCCGTGGGGGGGACTGCTGGGAGGCAAGTCCGTTGCGGCGAGTGCGGATGAACCCGTGCGGAAGGAGACCGATTGGACAACGGTCTTCAATGAGTCGCTGGTGGCGGCGGATCGGTTGCAGGCGGCGGTCGGCGAAGTAGGCGGGAGCCTTGAGCAACTGCACAGGTTGGCCGACACGGCGGCGGAGGAGGATTTGAAGCTAAAGCACAGCAGCGAGCGCTCACTGGAACAGGTGCAGGAGAGCCTCGCTGCGATGGAGGAGGTTGCCGCATCGGCTTCCCAAATCCATGACGCCGCAGAGCATCTCCTAAGCCGCAGCGAGCACACCCGGGCCGAAGCGGTGCGCATGGCTGGGGCGCTTGAAGCGGCGGATGGCACGATCCGTTCGTTGGCCGATTCCCAGGAATCGATTGCCGGGCCGATGGAGGAATTGGAGGGGAATACGCGGAAGTTGGGCGCGCTGTACCGGAGTTTGGAAGAGATCGCCGGGGAGGTGGCTTTGCTGGCGCTGAACGCATCCATTGAAGCGGCCCGTTTGGGGGCTCAAGGCAAAGGTTTCGACGTGGTAGCCGTACGTATGCGTCAGCTGGCGGACCAAAGCACCGAAGCGATCAGCCGCTCTGCTCCGTTGTTCCGGCAGATTGCCGCGGATGTGGACCGCGTGAAGTCCACGCTGAAAGGCGGCCGGGACTCGGCGCTGGAGGGCATTTCCCTGATGAAGCGAATGGGCGAGGATATTCGTTTCATCGCGGAGGAAGTGGCCGGAGTGAATGGACTGGTTGCCGAGACAGGGCAGCGAAGCCGGGAGCAAGCCGAGCTGACGCGTAACATGGAAGCCATGCTGGGTGAGGTGCATGAAGCACTGAATCGAAGCATCATCCATGTGGAGGGGGCGCTGTCTCGAATGGAGTCCGAACGGGAGCATATTTCCAAGCTGCAGACCGTAGTCGTGGGGCTCGACCGGGCGCAAGGCGAACTGATGGTTTCGCTTAACTCCGTGCATTCGGGGACGGATTTGGCCGCCGGAGGCGAGGAAGCGGTGGCGTTGGGACAGGCCTATGCCCGGAAGCTGCTTAAGGCAGCCGATCAGCCGCGGTTCCTGGCGATGGAACCGGCTGGACACCGAGCCGCTCTGGAGGAGCTATTGGCCGCGGAACCGGGACTTGAAGCAGCTTGGTCAAACCGTGAGGACGGATCCTTTGTCGTGTCCATCCCGGAGGCTGGTTTGCTGAACGCCAAAGGTCGGGAATGGTTCCGCCGTGCTTTTGCCGGGGAAACGGTCGTCTCCGAGGCGTATATCTCAGCGATTACGAAACGGCGGTGCATGACGCTTGCCGTGCCCATCCGTCGGGGCGGCGAAGCGATTGGCGTCCTGGGAGCGGATTTGTCTCTGGAGTGAAGTCGAAGACATGACGAAGCGGATTAGATATTGTCAGTTTCCCGCTTTTCCCCTATAATCCAATAGAGAAGAAAGCCTTAAGACAAGCGTACAAATTGTGCCCGTAGGTCCTGAAGCAGCGGTGAAGAACGCCGTGCCGCTTCGGGTTAAAAGGGAAGCCGGTGCAAATCCGGCACGGTCCCGCCACTGTAAACAGGGACGAGCTCACGATGCCACTGTCGCCCGCTAGGGAGATGGGAAGGCGAGCTTTCGTCGATACCTGGAAGTCAGGAGACCTGCCACGGGAAATCAAGACGGTCCTTCGAGGAAAGGATAACGTTCTGCCAAGAGTATCATGGCTTGGCGCCAGACTGTGGAGCTCTCCACTTCGTCGGCGCGCGGCATGACTTTGTAGACGTAACCCCATCCGCTAGGATAGGGGTTTTTCTTTGTTGCCGGGATGGTGTTCGGCTGGACTTGAAATCCGGCTGCACAACGTACCGCTGAAGCACGAGGCGATTCTTTACCAACTGGAATGAACAAAAAGGGGAGATTTGGAGATGAAGAACTGGAAACGAATCGCAAGCTTGGGCTTGTTGGCCTTGCTGCTGGTGCTGGCTGCCTGCGGTAACAACGCAGTGAATCAAGGAACGGGGAACGTTGCGGAGGCGACGCAGCAGACGCAAAACGCGGGAACAAATGCTGAAGCGAATCAACCAGCCGCACAGGAGACGACTTATCCCTATACCGTAACGGATTCCACCGGCAAGGAGTTCACGTTTGACGCAGCGCCGGAACGAATCGTTTCGCTGGCGCCGTCAGAGACGGAAGTGCTGTTTGCTCTTGGGCTTAATGAACAAGTCGCCGGCGTATCCGATTTGGACGACTATCCGGAAGCGGTGAAGGACAAACCGCGGATGGGCGGATTCCAGGTGAACGTTGAAGCGATCGTGGCGGCGCAGCCGGATCTCATTTTGGCAGCTAGTCTCATTGATGAGGCGACGGTCAAAAGCCTGACGGATATGGGACTTCAAGTGTTCCAATCCAATCCGAAAACGATCGATGCGGTTATGGAGCATATCCAAACGATTGGCAAAATCACGAATCACCAGGCCGAAGCGGACGAAGTGGTCGGGAAGATGAAGCAGGAGGTCCAAACCGTTACTGATGCGGTGGGTTCGCTGAGCGAGGATCAGAAGAAAAAGGTGTACATCGAGTTTTCCCCAGGCTGGACAGTCGGTAAAGGTGAATTTATGGATGAAATGATCACGTTATCGGGCGGCATCAACGTTGCTTCCGAGGTTGAGGGATGGTCCGAGATTAATGAAGAGCAGATTATTCAAGCGAACCCGGATGTCATTTTGTATGCAAAAAGCGTAATTGACGAGAACAACAAGACGTTGGCTGACATCATCAAAGGCCGTTCCGGCTGGGACCAAATATCGGCTGTGAAGGAGAATCGGATCATTGCTATGGACGATAATCTGCTTAGTCGTACAGGTCCTCGCGTGACACAAGGGCTAATCGAAGTCGCCAAAGCGATTCATCCGGATTTGATCCAGCCATGACGCGCGGCAGATTAGCCGGATATGGGGCGGCGGGACTCGTTCTGCTAGCGGTGACGTTGCTGTTCTGCATCGGCATTGGCTCTGTCTATGTTCCGGCAGGGGATATTGCGGCCATCCTGCTGCATCGGCTCCCGGGTCTTGGCCGCTTGATTACGCCGGACTGGGGCGCTGCGGCAGAGCAAATCGTCGTGCAGGTTCGCTTGCCTCGCGTGCTGCTCGGGATGTTGGTTGGCGCTTCGCTCGCCGTGGCGGGCGCAGGCTTTCAAGGCGTGCTGCGCAACCCGCTGGCGGATCCCTTTACGTTAGGGGTATCATCAGGTTCGGCGATCGGTGCGGCTGTGCTGATTTTTTTCGGATGGCAGTTTTCGTTGCTTGGCATCTTTACGTTGCCTATGATCGCCTTCGTGACCGGGGCAGTTACGTTATGGATCGTGATCTGGCTGGCCCGGGAGAACGGGAAGCTGCCCATCGAAAGCCTGGTCTTGTCCGGCGTCGTGATGCAGTCTTTTCTAGGGGCGGTCGTGTCCTTTTTAACGGCGATGTCGAAAAAAACGATCAATGAGATTTATTATTGGACGATGGGCAGTTTGAGCTTGCGCGGATGGTCGTATACGGCCATCCTTTTGCCGTATTTGCTGGTGGGGGCCCTGTTCCTGTGGAGCCGGGCCAAGCATTTGAACCTGCTGGCTCTTGGTGAACGTCAGGCTTCCCACTCCGGGATGGCTGTGGAACGGACCAAACTGGCCGTGTTGCTCGTCGCCACGCTGATGACGGCAGCTGCGGTGTCGGTGTCCGGGGTGATCGGATTCGTAGGTCTGGTCGTTCCGCATATGATCCGACTGATCACCGGACCGAATTACCGCCTAATCATCCCGCTGTCCGCGCTAGGTGGGGGGATATTCATGATGTGGAGCGACCTGGCCGCCCGCTCTCTGCTGGCCCCTACAGAAATTCCGCTGGGCATCGTCACCGCGTTTGTGGGAGCGCCTTTCTTTGGGTATCTGCTGTACCGGAAGAAAAAGCAGAGAGAGGAGGAGCTGCGTTGATCGAGGTGCGGGGAGTTGCGAAGGCGTTTGGTCGCCTCGAAGTGCTGAACGAAGTGGATTGGCGGGTCGGCCGCGGCGAGCTTTGGGGATTGATCGGTCCAAACGGCAGCGGCAAAACGACCCTCCTGAACCTAATCTCAGGTGTGGAACAACCGGATTCCGGCGCGATTGCGCTGGAGGGGCGTCCGTTGACGGCCTACTCCCGCAAGGAACTGTCGCGTAAAGTCGCCGTTCTCCAACAGGACGGGCTTCCGTCCGTCGCGTTCACGGTTCGCGAGGTCGTAGAGATGGGCCGATTCGCCCATCAGGATTGGCGCGGCAGGGAGATAGGTGGGGCGGAGGCCGGCCGCCGCCTCATCGACGGCATTATGGAGCGCCTCGATTTGAAGGAGCTCGAGCATCGTCCGTTGGGCGTGCTGAGCGGGGGGCAGCGGCAGCGGGTAGCGCTCGGGAAAGTGATGGCCCAGCAGCCCGAGCTGGTGCTGCTTGATGAACCAACGACCTATTTGGACTTGCGCTACCAGATGCAGTTTATGGAGATGGTCGCCGATTGGCAGCGAGAAGCGGGGCTAACTGTCGTTTCGGTCATGCATGATCTGAATTTGGCTGCGTTGTTTTGCAGCCATCTTCTTGTCATGAGCGGAGGTCGGATCGTGGATCAGGGGGCGCCGGAGAATATTTTGTCGCCGGAGCTGGTCGCCGAGGTGTTTGGGGTTCAGGCACATCAAGTGCCTCATCCGGACTCAAACGTTCCGCAGCTGCTGCTGCGTCGGGAACGGTCGTGAGTACCGGCTGCTATGGCGGCGTGAGAAGTGCAAGAACGCTGATGCGTAAGATGCGTAATAATGAAAGGGGAATGCATGATGGGATACGATTCAATAGGACAACTGACACAAGCGATAACCCCGCTGGACGAAGTCGCGATGGCGGCGGCCCGCGCCCATGTGGACCGTTTGACGAAACCTCCGGGGAGTCTCGGGAAGCTGGAAGGATTGGCCGTGAAGCTGGCGGGCATCACGGGAGAGGTCCAACCCGCGTTCCGGAAACGTTCAGTGATCGTCATGGCGGCGGATCACGGCGTCTGTGAGGAAGGGGTCAGCGCATTTCCGGCCGAAGTGACTCCGCAGATGGTACACAACTTTTTGGCTGGAGGTGCGGCGGTGAATGTGCTGGCGCGTCAAGCTTCGGCTGACGTCGTTTGCGTGGATATCGGGGTTAATGCAGAGTTATCGCATCCGTCTCTTGTTCAGCGGAAGCTGCGTTACGGAACCGGGAACATGGCCAATGGACCGGCGATGAGCCGAGAAGAAGCCGAAGCCGCTATCCGAGTGGGGGCTCAAGTCGTCGATGACGCGGTATCCCAAGGCGTTCGAATGTTCGTTACCGGGGAGATGGGCATCGGCAACACCACAGCTAGCGCTGCGATCATGAGCAGTCTGACTGGAGTTGTGCCGCAGCAAAGCGTTGGACGCGGGACCGGAGTCAACGATGAACGACTGCGGCATAAGATCGCCGTCGTGGAGCGGGCGCTGGAAGCAAATCGCCCCAATGCGGACGATCCGCTGGATGTGCTGGCTAAGGTGGGCGGACTTGAAATCGCTGGATTAACCGGCGTTATCCTGGGGGCCGCCGCCCGGCGCTGCCCGGTTGTGATCGACGGATTTATTTCGACCGTCGCTGCGTTGCTCGCGGTGCGCATGAAGCCGGAGTCAGCTGGGTTTCTGATCGCTTCGCACGTCTCTCACGAGCAGGGACACCGCGCGCTCCTGCAGGAGCTCGGGCTGAACCCGATGCTGGAGTTGGACATGCGGCTGGGTGAAGGCACGGGCGGCGTGCTGGCGCTGCATCTCATCGACGCGGCTTGCCGCATCGTGGCCGAGATGGCGACGTTTGAGAGCGCAGGCGTCGCAGATGGCGGGCATGGCGGGGATAACGGGGAGATCGCACGATGAAGATCCTGGTGACCGGCGGCGCCCGCAGCGGCAAAAGCACGTTCGCCGAACGCTGGGTGATGAAACAGGCAAAATCGGCCGGGTATGTTGCGACGGCGCAAGCGTTTGACGATGAGATGAAAGCCCGGATCAACCTGCACCGTCTCCAGCGGGAGCAAAGCGGGTTTGCCTGGACAACACATGAAGCGCCGCTTGGTCTGGCCAATCTGCTGTACGAGCTGAGTGAGCAGCCCGTTATAACAGGAGAGAAATCGGCATCGGAGGTCGCTAGCCCGATCGTGCTGGTCGACTGTCTGACCCTGTGGCTGTCGAACGTGCTCCTGGGCGCAGGCGATGGTCAGGATACCTCCGACAGCGTGCTGGCGCGAGAAATCGAGCAGCTGATCGCCGCAATCGAAGCTTTCCCCGGTACGCTGGTGATGGTGACCAACGAGGTGGGCAGCGGCATCGTACCCGAGTATCCGTTAGGTCGGCAATACCGGGATTGGGCAGGGCTGCTGAACCGGACAATAGCGTCAATTTCGGATCAGGTCTTTCTGGTCACTGCCGGAATCCCCATCGAATTGAAAAGCCGGGAGTATCGCTTATGACCGAATCGAAACGCGATATTAATCCCCGGAGTGCCAAGTCCGGCGTCCTGCAACCGTTGCTGGCCGCATTCCAATTCCTGTCCCGCTTCCCGGTTCGGGCCGAACTGGAATTTACGCCGGACCTGTTGCGACGCAGCACCACTTATTATCCGCTTGTGGGAGCGGCGATCGGCGTCGCCGTCTGGGTAGGGGGCTGGCTCGCCGCCTGGCTGCTTCCGCCGCTTCCGGCAGCCATACTCGCCTTAATCCTTTGGGTCTGGTTAACCGGAGGGCTGCATCTGGACGGTTGGATGGATACGGCTGACGGATTGCTGAGCTACCGGCCACGCGAGAAGATGCTAGAGATTATGAAAGACAGCCGGGTTGGCGCAATGGGCGTGTTGGCGTGTGTTCTCTTGCTCTTATTTAAGGCCTCGTTGTTGGCACCCCTCCTCCAAGGAGATAGGCTGACAACGGGGCTCGCGTTGCTGATGGCCCCTTTATGGAGCCGCTGGTTTATGAGCCGTGCGATGTTTCGATGGCCGAAGGCTCGGCAAGGTGAGGGATTAGCCGCGCAGTTTCACGGCTTTGGTGAGCGGGATGCCTGGGGAGGCACTATGATGGCGGTTACGCTTACGGTCATGGTGCTGCTGCTAACCCTGCTCCTGTCGCTGAGCGGAGCTGACGAAACCGCATTGCTTCGCTCGCTATTATATATCGTTGCGGCGCCTTTGATTGCCTGGGCAGCGGGCACCTGGGCGGCCCGTCGGATCAGTGCCAAACTGGGCGGTTTGACTGGGGATACATACGGTGCGCTTGGTGAAGGGCTGGAGGCTGTCCTGCTTCTGCTCGCCGTGTTGATTTTGCGGTAAGGCCTAGATGTTAATGTCATAGCAAGTCCGTGTCCCAACCGAGGTTTTGCACCATTATCCCTTAGGCTCAGGGTGCTAATAACGATAACAATACAAGGGCCCCCACCCTTAATGAAAGGGATAATCGGGCAAAGCAGCCTGCAGAGGAACAAATCTCACGATTCGGAAAGGAGTGGAGGCTAAAGTGAACAAAAGGCTTGACGAGTTTGAAGTTACTGGCGCAGATTCTGATGCCCCGGCTCCGGCCAGCGCGTTGCTGATGATCCAAGGCACGGCATCGGACGTGGGTAAAAGCGTCATCGTGACGGCATTATGCCGTATTTTCGCGCAGGACGGGCTTCATCCAGCTCCGTTTAAGTCGCAGAATATGGCTCTGAACTCCTATGTTACACCAGACGGATTCGAAATCGGTCGGGCGCAAGGAATCCAGGCGGAGGCTTGCGGGATCGACGCCACCACGGACATGAATCCGGTGTTAATCAAGCCAACGGGTGAGATGCATTCGCAAATCGTCGTTCACGGGCGTCCTTACCGGCATCTCAGCGCATCGGACTATCGCGAGGAGTTCCTGCCCCATGCCAAATCGCTGGTGGTGGAAGCGCTTGGAAGGCTGCGCGAGAAGCACGGCATCGTCGTCATGGAGGGGGCTGGCAGCCCGGCGGAAATCAACCTGAAGCAGCGGGATATCGTCAATATGAATTTGGCTGAGTGGGCGGATGCTCCGGTCATTTTGGTCGGCGATATCGACCGTGGCGGCGTATTTGCCTTTCTCGTCGGCACGTTGGAGCTGCTGGAGCCGCACGAACGAGCTCGAGTCAAAGGGTTCATGATCAACAAGTTCCGCGGCGACTTGTCCCTGCTGCAGCCCGGGCTGGATTGGCTGGAGCAGCGGACCGGGATTCCTGTGTTAGGCGTGCTCCCATTCCTGCCAGATCTGGATATTGAAGCAGAGGATTCCGTTGTTCTGGATACTTATGTCCCCCGCTCAGAGAAGGCTGCCGGTAAGGTGCTGGATATCGCGGTCATTCGTTACCCGCGAATTTCTAATTTTACCGAATTCGCACCTTTGGCTGCTGAACCGGATGTGTCACTGCGTTACGTGAGTAAACCTTCGGAACTTGGACATCCGGATGCCGTGATTTTACCGGGAACCAAGGATACGATCGGGGATTTAACATTCCTGCGGGAGCAAGGGCTGGAGGGAGCAATTTGCAGTTTGATCGAAGGGAATACCCAAGCCCAGCTTGTCGGCATTTGTGGTGGGTATCAAATGCTGGGAGAGCAATTGCATGATCCAGACGCGGTAGAATCCGGACAAGTGAGAACGGCGATAGGAATTGGTTTGCTACCTTTAACAACAACCTTCATTCCGGGCAAAAGGACCGTTCGCGTTTATGGCCAAACGATAGACAACCTGCCAGTTCCGCTGCATCTTTCGGATCGTCGATTGCCGATAGAAGGCTATGAGATCCATGCTGGCGAGACCCAATTCCTTCGGGACATCAGTCCTTTGTTTATGTTACAAGCCGAAGGGATGGAGCCAAGGCAGGGGGGAGCGGAGGACGTCCCGCATCCGGAAGGCGCAGTCCGAGCCGACGGGAGAGTGTTCGGAACGTATCTACACGGTTTGTTCCACAATGATACCTGGCGGCGCGCCTGGCTGGATGGGCTTCGTACAAGCAAAGGACTGGAACCTTTGGGCACCACTTTTGCGTCCTTCTCGCGGAAGGAGGAAGCCTTCAACCGGCTGGCTGATGTAGTCCGCAGCCATTTGCGGATGGACCTGGTCTACGAAATTTCCGGAATTCGGCCGAGCGCGGAAGAA
Organism: Paenibacillus sp. J53TS2; assembly: GCF_018403305.1. NCBI lineage: Bacteria > Bacillati > Bacillota > Bacilli > Caryophanales > Paenibacillaceae > Paenibacillus > Paenibacillus sp. J53TS2. The sequence goes on along the minus strand of NZ_BOSK01000001.1, from coordinate 958,473 downwards.
GGTAAGCTTTGACAAATCAGGCGATTCTAAGGTAGCATGATAGTACGCTTAATTTTCGATGAGTAAAGTCGAAAAGCGGGGGAACCATTTTTTGGGGCGAATCGTTGCTAGTTTTAACGTAGGGAACCATCTTTCCCGAGCCCGTCAGCTAACCTCGTTTGCAGTGGATGGGTCATCTTAAATATGTTCAGTCATCAACTAATGACCCTGTTTATTTGAGCGGGGTCTTTTTGTGCTTCTCAAGGGATATGACCCGAGCATTCGGCGGAGTACTCGCATTCACTGCAAGGTTTCCCGCTACCGCTACTTCTTTACGCATCGATCCCATTTAAGGAGGAGATGATTATGGCAAATCCGAAGTACATCACCGACATCGCCAAGGTGAGCGAATTGTCCGAACAGGAGCGTCAGGAATTGAAACCGATTACAGACAAATTCGTCTTTCGGGTAAATGATTACTATTTGAATCTGATCGACTGGAACGATCCGGAAGACCCAATCCGCAAGCTGGTGATCCCGAATACGGGAGAGCTTAAGGAATACGGGCGTTGGGACGCTTCCGACGAGGCGACGAACTATGCGGTTCCCGGCTGTCAGCACAAATACCGGACGACCGCTCTGTTGATCGTCTCCGAGGTTTGCGGCTCCTACTGCCGCTATTGCTTCCGCAAACGCTTGTTCCGCAACGATGTGAAGGAGGCGATGTCGGATGTGACGCCCGGCATCGAGTACATCGCTCAGCATCCCGAGATCAACAACGTCTTATTGACCGGCGGTGACAGCCTGATCCTGGCTACGAGGAAGCTGCGTACTATACTCGAACAGCTGCGAGCCATTGAACATGTGAAAATCATCCGCCTCGGCTCGAAAATCCCCGTTTTTAATCCCATGCGCATTTATGAAGATCCGGAGCTGCTGGATCTGATCAGGGAATTCTCCACCGTAGACCAACGTATTTATGTCATGGCGCATATCAATCATCCGCGCGAAATGACCCCTGAGGCCAAACGAGGCTTTCAGGCGTTGCACGACGCCGGGGCTATAGTGGTCAATCAAACGCCGATCCTCAAAGGCATTAACGACGATGCGGCCGTGCTTGGCGAATTGCTGGATCGGTTGTCCTGGGCAGGCGTCACACCCTATTATTTCTTCATCAACCGGCCAGTTGCCGGAAATGCCGATTTTGTCATTCCGCTGAAAAGGGCGTACCAGCTGGTTGAGGAAGCGAAGGCCCGCACTTCGGGCCTGGGCAAGCGCGTGCGCTTGTCGATGAGTCACTCTTCGGGAAAAATCGAAATCCTCGCAATCGAAGACGGCCAGGCTTATCTCAAATATCATCAGTCGCGAGACAATGATTACGGCAAGTTCATGATTTTGCCTTGTCCGGACGAGGCTGCTTGGTTCGATGACCTGCCGGGCAACGAAGCCTACTGGAGGAAACCGGAGCGGAGGCAAGACGAAGCCGTCTCCTTCAACGAAATGTCCGTTACCGGGTAAAACAAAACGTACCCTGACCGCCGGCTCCGTAAAAGGGAGGCGGTAAGGGTACGTTTTTTTCTCTAAACTCCGGTTAAATCCGGAATTTCGCAATCGATTCTTGCAGCGACAACGCCTGTTCATGCAGCGAACGAACTGTTCGGGCGTGGCTTTCCATTTCACTGAGCTGCTGCTGCGAATATTCGGCGATTTGCTCCATATTGGCCAACGATTTAGCGGTAATATTCGCCGACTCTTCAACGGAAGCGGTCACTTCCTCGGTTCCGGCGGACACCTCCTGCGTGGATGCCGAAACGGATTGGATCGTCAAGTTGACGTTCTGAATGAGTTCCGTCAATTGTTCGAAGGCTTGTCCGGCTTGCTTCACGCGCTCGGTCCCGGAGACGATTTCCTCGCTAGCGCGCTGCATCGCGCTGACGGAATTTTCCGATTCTTCTCGAATGCTGAGCAGATTCTCCCCGATTTCCTCCATCGCCAGGCGGGATTGCTCGGCCAGCTTACGAACTTCCTCCGCTACGACAGCAAATCCTTTCCCGTGCTCGCCGGCCCGTGCGGCTTCGATCGCTGCGTTGAGGGCCAAAATATTGATTTGCTTCGTGATTTCGGTAATCGTTCCTACAACGTTCGAAATCGATTCGGAGCGATCGTTTAACGTGCGAATATGCTCGAGCGTCCGATTGGCTGCATCTTCCACGTTCTGCATTTGCATCACGGCCGTCTGCGCCAACGTATTGCCGGTGCCAGCTTCATCGGCAGCTTGTCCGATCCGTTCGGTGACTTCGCCGGACGAAGCGGCGATATGCTGCACGCCTTGCGAAATTTCTTCCATCGCCCGGGCGTTTTCAGCTGCGGCGGAGGCAATCGTGATGCTGCCAGTCTCGATTTCCCGAGTGGCCGCACCCGAACGCGAGATCAAATCCTCAAACGTTATAACCGATCGGGACAAGTCTTCCGAGCCGCCTACGACCGCGTGAGACGTTTCCATGACAGCGGCGAACATGTCCTTAAGCTGATTGGTCATTGTCCGGAAACTGCCGGCTAGTTGGGCAACTTCGTCATTTCCCTTCACCTCGACCGTTTGGCGGAAATCGCCGCCGGCCATTTTTTCCGTAATCGCCACCAGTTTCTTGATCGGTTTTGTGATTCGCGCGCTGACAAAGTATGCCGCCGCCATTCCCGCGATAATGACGAGCAGGGTGATACCGATACATATGTATAAAATCTGGTCCTTCTTCTGATCGATGAAGGTGGCGTCAAGGCCTACGGCCAACATCGCTTTGCTGCCGGGGATCGCGATAAAGGCTGTTTTGTGCGAGCCGAATTGGTCGGAATATAACTCGCTGATTTGTACCCCGCCTTTAGATGCCTCGGACATGGCCGGTTGGAGATCCAACTTGTCACCCGGTTTCATGCCGGAATTTTCGTTCGCGGCCAAAACGGCAGCGCCATCCTCTTGAATCTGGAGCAGATAAGCAGTGCTCAAATTGAAGTCCTTGGCACTTTTCGTCAAATACGTCTCCACCGTAAAACGTGAATTATCTTTCCCACTAAGTAATTGCAGGGCTTGGGTCGTATCTAGCCGCTTGAAGATATCCTGTGTACTGGTCTGCAGCACCTTGTCGAACTGCGGCAGCACATTTTGATTAATGATCCCCATTGAAATGTTATAAAAGCTGACGCTAAACAAAAGAGATGATACGACAATGATCACCGCATAGGTACTCATAAGTCTGCGGCTAATGGAGCGATTAATGACCTTGAACACGAAAATCCTCTCCGTTCCCCTTAAATAATGGATTTTATCGATGCATGTGACCGAACCTGGGGTTTCTCTTTTTTTTAACCAATGGTTCATAAGAATCATTTTATAGGAAAAAATGTCCTTTGAAAACGAAAAAGTCGTACTTTTTTTGGTTTTCGCAATAATTTTCATGAATAATGTACTAAATCTATCGGAAAAAAAGAAAAAAAGAACCTTGCGGCACATTCGCGACCGCAAGGTTTCTCAATAAAATAAGATGACATGATGTGTTAGATATAAGTTAACTGCTTGGGATATGCCGTTAGCACTTCCACGCCAATTGCGGTAACCAGAACATCATCTTCGATGCGAACTCCTCCGAGTCCTGGCACATAAACCCCTGGTTCAACGGTAAAGACGTGGCCCTCCGCCAGCAAAAATTCATTCTCCCCATGAACGGAAGGGAACTCGTGAACGTCGATCCCGAGCCCATGCCCAAGCCGGTGGATAAAATAAGGACCATAGCCGGCGGCTTCGATGACTTCGCGGGCGGCGCGATCGATGGAGGCGAAGGTGACGCCTGGCTTGATGGCGGCGATCGCCGCTTTGTTGGCGGCAAGCACAGTCTCATAAATGCGTACCAGTTCGCCGGAGAGCTCGCCGACTCCGAAGGTACGGGTGATATCCGAAGCGTAGCCGTCCGCATAAACGCCGATGTCAAACATAAGCAAATCGCCGCGTCGGATCAACCGATCGCCGGGAACCCCGTGCGGTAGGGCCGTCTTTTCACCGGACAACACCATCGAGTCAAAGGAAGGGCCGTCCGCGCCAAGCTTGCGGATTTGATACTCCACTTCGGCGACGAGTTCGCTTTCGCTCACGCCTTCCTTCACTTTCCGGAGCGATTCGCTGAGCACCTGTTCGATCAAATGTACGGCATGCTTGATTTTGCCGACCTCTCCCGAGCTTTTGCGTACCCGCATATCTCGGAGCCAAGGTCCTACATCCATATATCTGGAGAACGTAAGCTTCTCCTGCATGCGCTCAAAGTTAGCCACGGATACCTGCTCTTTCTCGAAGCCGATCGTTCCAAGCGCGCCAGTCAGCCGCTGGCTAAGGAGAGCATAAGGATCATCCGTATCGCCGTGAGTGAGAATTTCCGTAAGGTCAGCCGCTTTGCGGGCCGCTTCCTCATCGAGTGCCGGGACAACTAGGAAGGGCTCGCTTCCAGCTTGGAGGACGGCGCCGAGAAAGCGTTCATGCGGATTACTCAAAAAGCCCGTTAGGTAATACACATGCTTCGGATCTGTAATTAGCAGCGTGCTAACGCCGGATTCGCGCATTTTGCGTTCTAATTCGGTCCATTTTTCATTCATTTTGAAAAAACTTCCTTTCGTTCGATCTCTTGTTTCATTATAGGACAAAGCGAAATTTTATCAAAATGTTTACTTTTTAGATATTTTCAATAAAATAGAAAGAGGTCATATATTCAAATTTGAATAAGAACGAAGGAGAGAAAATATTGGTTGCAGAAAAGAAAGATCATACGCGCCTCATCCTAGTCGGATTGATGCTCGCGATTTTAATGTCGGCGATGGACAACACGATTGTCACGACGGCGATGGGGACAATTGTTGCCGATCTCGGCGGGATGGAGCAGTTCGTTTGGGTGACTTCAGCCTACATGGTCACGGTCATGGCGGGGACGCCGATTTTCGGCAAGCTGTCGGATATGTACGGTCGGAAGCGCTTCTTCCTGTTTGGCATCGTGATGTTCCTGCTTGGATCTATACTATGCGGACTTGCCGGCAGTATTGTGCAACTCAGCATCTTCCGGGCGATCCAAGGGATCGGCGGGGGCGCGCTGATGCCGATTGCGTTTACGATCATTTATGACATCTTCCCAGTGGAGAAGCGTGGGAAAATGACCGGACTGATGGGCGCTGTATTTGGTACGTCCAGTATTTTCGGCCCGCTGCTGGGTGCCTTCATCACGGATGCGCTGAGCTGGCATTGGGTATTTTACATCAACGTGCCGATTGGGATCGTATCTCTGGTGATGATTATCATCTACTATAAGGAGTCGCTCACACACGCGAAGCAGCAGATCGACTGGGGCGGGGCGTTTACCTTGGTCGGAGCAGTGGTGTGCCTGATGTTTGCGTTGGAGCTGGGCGGTGAGAAATTCGCGTGGAATTCTGGCGTTATCCTGGGCTTGTTCGCGGGATTTGCCGTGCTCTTCGTTGCGTTCTTGCGGCTCGAAACGAAAGCGCAGGAGCCGATTATTTCATTTGATATGTTCAAAAACCGGCTTTATGCGACTAGCTGTTTGCTGGCTTTATTTTACGGGAGTGTATTTATCGTCGCTACGGTGTACATCCCGATCTTCGTGCAAGGGGTATACGGCGGTTCGGCGACCAACTCCGGCATTATTCTGATGCCGATGATGATCGGCTCGGTGATCGGAAGCATGCTGGGCGGGATGATGGCTTCGCGCATTCCTTACCGCACGGTGATGGCCTTGTCGGTCGTTTGCTTCGTCGGTGGGATCTTTGCGTTAAGCACGCTGACAAACGATACGTCTCGTTTACTGCTTACGGTATACAGTATTCTAACGGGCTTTGGCGTAGGATTCTCCTTCTCGGTGCTTAGCATGGCGTCCGTACATCATTTCGACATGCGGCAGCGTGGAGCGGCGACGTCAACGAACTCGTTCCTCCGTTCCCTGGGGATGACGCTGGGGATTACGATCTTTGGCATCGTGCAGCGCAACTTGATGTCGGGGGCGATGACGGACGCGTTTGCCGGGATGGGACAAGGCGGGGCGAATTTCGGGGATACCCGAGAGGCGCTAAGTCCGGAGAAAAGGGCGCTGATTCCCCCAGAGATTTTGGATAAAATCACCGAGGCGTTGTCCTCTTCGATCGCCCACACTTTTATGTGGGCACTGGTTCCGACCGTCTGCGCGGTCTTGGTCGTGATCGCGATGCCAAAGGACCGGATTGAGCGTGCGGCAGTCAATCCTTCGAACCAGCAGGGGTAAGCGAGCATGAAGGGTTTGGCTATCCGCCTCTGCATTCTGGGTCTGCTGCTCGAGGAAGACCAACATCCTTACGAAATGCTGATTCGCATCCGGGATCGATTCCTCGACCATCACGGCAACTTTAAAATTGGATCGCTGTATTACGCGGTCGACCAGTTAGCCAAAGAAGCATATATCGAAGCGGTGGAGACGATCCAGACCGATGGACGTCCGGACAAGAAGGTGTACCGGATTACGGACGAAGGCCGGGGGTATTTTCACAAGCTGCTGGTCGACCGTTTTAAAGAGGAAGTGTCCGGTTATCATCCGCTGCATGTCGCCTTGGTATTCGCTAGACACGGGGATCGCGACAAGATCGTTGCCTTGCTGCAGGCTCGCATTCGGGAAGCGGAACATCAGGTAAATTTAAGCTACCAGGTCTACGAAGAGCATCGCGGGATCGTGCCGCGAAGCGTGCTGCATCTGATGGCCGGCCGTTACGAGCACGCCCAAACGGAGCTTTCCTGGCTGCGCCGGCTATATGCGGATGCCAAAGCTGGGCGATTGGGCGACAGGGACCCGGCCGATTTGTTGAACGATGAAGAATAAGAAACTCCCCGAATCCCACAGGCGATTTTCGCTTACGGGATTCGGGGAGTTTCTTTAGTTTGTTCGAGGAGGAGAGGGTTCATCAGGAAGTGGTCCTGCTGGGTTAAGCCTATGAGCCTGCGATGGACTGCCTTAGGCTTGGTCAGTCAGGCCGCAGTTCCTTGACCAGACTTGGCGGTGTCCGTCCTTCAAGTGCGGCAACCAGGTTCTCGGCAGCTCGCATCGCCATCTGCCGGCGGGTCTGGTCCGTCGCTGAACCGATATGCGGCAAGGTCACGACGTTGGGCAACTTCAGCAACGGATGGTCCGGATCGATGGGCTCTTTCTCGAACACATCAAGTCCCGCACCGTAAATTTGTCCGTTCTGTAAAGCGGCGGTCATCGCCTGTTCATCAACGGTAGCCCCTCTCGAGGCGTTAACGAATACGGCCGTCGGCTTCATTAAGGCAAATTCACGCCCACCGATCAGCTTTCGCGTTTCCGGCGTGAGCGGCGTGATCAGCACGATGAAATCCGCTTCCTGCAGCAATTCGTCCAAGGAGCGATAAACGGCGCCCAGCTTGGCTTCAGCCTCAGGCTTGCGGCTGCGGTTGTGGTACAACACATCCATTCCGAAGCCAAATTGCCCCCGGTGGGCAACGGCTTCGCCGATTTCACCCATCCCGATGATACCCAGCTTCTTATGGTGGACGTCCAGGCCAAACAGGTTTTGGCCATCGCCGCGTTTCCATAACCCGGCCTTGACGTATTTGTCCAACTCGGATATTCGGCGGGCAACGTCCAGCATTAAGGCAAAGATGAGATCGGCGACCGTGTCGTTCAGGACGGCTGACGTGTTGGTCCCCATCACGCCGCGGGCTTTCATCGCATCCAGATCAAAGTTGTTATAGCCCACGCTGATATTGCTGACGACTTTCAATTTAGGTGCATGGTCCAGCAGTTCCTGATTGATACTGCGATCTGCGGTTAACAGGCCTTCGGCGTCGCTCAAACTGGCTAGCAGATCGGCACGGCTCATTGGCCCGTCTCCCTGCCATTTGCGGATTTCGCAATGCTCGGCAAGGTAGCTCTCAACTTCCGGGGGAATCGGCCGGGAGATAAACACTTTCGGTTTCATGATGTACTCCTCTCTCGAATGGGAAGGTCTGAATGATTCAAGCCAAGGGATTGATCAGCGGTTATCGATCTTCTCCGGATACATGTCGTGATTCATCAGGCGATGTTCAGCCATCGCTTCATATTTGGTGCCGGGACGGCCGTAGTTGCAGTAGGGATCGATGGAAATGCCGCCGCGCGGTGTGAATTTGCCCCAAACCTCGATATACTTAGGCTCCATGAGTTTGATCAGATCGTTCATGATGATGTTGACGCAGTCCTCGTGGAAATCACCATGATTGCGGAAACTGAACAAATACAGCTTGAGCGACTTGCTTTCCACCATTTTGATGTCGGGAATGTAGCTGATATAGATGGTGGCGAAGTCAGGCTGCCCGGTGATCGGGCATAGGCTGGTGAATTCCGGACAGTTGAACTTTACAAAATAATCGCGGTACGGGTGCTTATTATCAAAGCTCTCCAGTACCTCAGGCGCATAGTCAAAAGGATATTTCACACCCTGGTTGCCCAGCAGCGTGACGTCCTGCATTTCTTCGCGGTTTCTTCCGGCCATGGGAGGCCCTCCTTTTAATATATTCATTTCGTGTTTCTAGCGTCGCTTCGTGTGCTTTGCAATTTGCGCTTCCGTTCTGTGTTTAGTGCGCAAAACGTTTGATGGCTGGTTCTAACGGACCGTACAGCCCTTATTTGCCTATTTCCCGGTCATTTCCCGCTGTAACGGACTCCAGCGACCTTATTGGGTCATAATCGCAGCCGATTTGCTGCGTTTCTTCGAAATAAGGTCTCCTCAGTCCGTTAGAATCGGAAAATGCCCTTGGAGCCTCAAATAACGTCTCTGGGGTCCGTTAGCCGCGAGAAGGCGGGGCGGAAGCCAGCGTTTCCCGAGACTAAGTAGCATGAGGCTACGTGAGTGGACGGAGGTCTCGGCTGAATTAATGATTCGCCGCCGCCACCGCCTCCTCGAACCCCTTCGTGATCCAAGGCCGATTTTTGAACTACCGCCTCAATAAAGGTTCAAAAATCGGGTTTGGAGCACCGAGAAGGTTGGATGAAACTAGAGACGGAGTAGCACAGCGTAGCAGGAGGCTACGTGAGCAACGGAGGTCTCGGCTGAATTTAAGATTCGCCGCCGCCACCGCCTCCTCGAACCCCTTCGTGATCCAAGGCTGATTTTTGAACTACCGCCTCAATAAAGGTTCAAAAATCGGGTTTGGAGCACCGAGAAGGTTGGATGAAGCTAGAGACGGAGTAGCACAGTGTAGCAGGAGGCTACGTGAGCAACGGAGGTCTCGGCTGAATTCAAGATTCGATGCCGTCCCTACTTCCTCGAACCGCTTCGTGATCCAAGGCTGATTTTTGAACTACCGCTACACGCCGCGTTTGTTGCCCCAGACGAGGGCGTGCAGCTGCGGCAAAACCCGAACGTCGTTCAGGTCCGGCGTGGCGACCACCTTGTCGATCAGCGCCTCATAGCGGTGCAGCAGGTCGGACGCATGTTCCTGGATGTCCATCCGCTTCACGTCCGGGTTGCCGACCTGCACATACATCGGCACAGCGGGATATCGGCTGTGCACTTGCTTCGCATAATCCAGGTCGTCGTCATCAAACACGACGACCTTCAGGCTGACGGCGAGCGGGTGAGGCCGGGCCGACAGCTTGGTGACGATGTCGTCCAACACGCCCCAGTCGGTATCCATGCCCGAGCTAGGCGGCTTCGGCGACAACGTCACCTGGTCGACCGCAGCCAGCCAGTCCTGCCAGCGCGAGCCTTGGGTTTCGACCGCGACGGCAATGCCTTCGGCGTGGAGCAGCTCGACCAGGCCGGCGAGCTGCGGCAGAAGGGCAGGGTTGCCGCCGGACAAGGTGACGTGGGCGAATCGGTTGCCGCCAATTTCGCGCAGCTCGCCGAGAATCTCGGCCGGGGTCAGGCGGCGGATCATGTCCTTCGCGCTGCCGTCCCAGGTAAAGGCCGAGTCGCACCAAACGCAACGGTAGTCACAGCCGGCGGTGCGGACGAACATCGTCTTTTGCCCGATGACCATGCCTTCGCCTTGAACGGTGGGGCCGAAGATTTCCAGGACGGGGATCGGCAGCTGGCGGGTATCCTTAGTTTCTTGATCAAACACGGATAACTCCGGTGCAACGAGCTGTGCAGAAGCAGAATTCTCTTTACTCATCCCGCATCCACTCCCGTCTTGCTTCGGCGTAGCTGGTCGGCGTCTCGTAGAGGCGGACGAACTCCGTCCGGCCTTCAAGCACCGGATTCCGGTAGGCTTCGGATTGCAACGCCTCCTCCATCTTCTCGAACAGCCATACCACCATATTCTCGGCGGTCGTATTCATCGGCGGCAGTGTTTCATTAATGTAACGGTGGTCCAGGTACCCTTCGATTTCGTTCTTCCAGATCCCCTTGATCGTGCCAAAATCAACGGTCATGCCGATTTCGTCCGGCCGACCGCTGATACCGAACACCACTTTGTAAGTGTGGCCGTGCAAGTTTTTGCATTTACCGTCATAAGCATGTAAATGGTGTGCCGCATCAAAAGTGAACTCCTTGCTGACCAGCACCCGGCGGCGGTGGTAACGCAGCTGGTCCCGGCCGATGTCCTGGCCCAGCTTCTGAAGCGCTTCGACGATGCGGAATTCTCCCGGTGTTCGGTTCATTTCATATCCGCCTCCTGGCGCTCCAGCAAGTATTTATCCAGTCCGGCCTTTCTCAGCTTACAGGCCGGGCATTCGCCGCAACCGTCGCCGATGACGCCGTTATAGCAGGTCAACGTCCGTTCGCGGACGAACTCGAAGGCTCCAAGCTCATCGGCCAGTTTCCAGGTCTCCGCCTTATCAATCCACATGAGAGGGGTATGAATCACAAACTCGTAATCCATAGCCAGGTTCAGCGTCACGTTCAGCGATTTGACGAACACGTCGCGGCAATCGGGATATCCGCTGAAGTCTGTCTCGCAGACACCGGTGACGATATGCTTGGCGCCTACGCCCTTAGCCAGCACGGCGGCAAAGCTAAGGAAGAGATGATTGCGGCCGTCCACAAACGTGCTGGGCAACTCGCCTTCCTGGTGCTCGATTGCGATGTCGCTTCGAGTCAAAGCATTTTGAGTTAATTGGCCGAGCAAGCTCATGTCCAGCACGGTGTGCTTGATCCCCAGCTCGGTGGTAATGGATCTCGCGCAGTCGATTTCCAACTTATGGCGTTGGCCATAGTCAAAGGTCACGGCTTCAACCTCGCCGAACTGCTGAATGGCCCAGAACAGGCAGGTGGTGCTGTCTTGACCACCGCTGAACACTACAACCGCTTTTTCATTTTTAAGCATAAAAAACCCTCCGTCTTCTTGAATAGTGAAGCGGGAAAGCGTGGCTTTCCGGCTCATTGGCAGAAGAAAGAGAGTTCTTGAACTGGTCACAAAAAAACAAGCCCGTTCGACCGACAGGGCGTTCCTTAGCGCTGCGCCTCGGTGCGAATAAGCAAACGAGTATGCAGGCACGAAAGAACCCGCCAAATCTAGGCTGGGCACTTATAGTTTTTTATAGAGGGAGTTCTCGAACCTCTCCCATGCGCCCCAATGGGGGAGAGCATGGACTTCTTCTTCAATTCATAAGCGCTTGGGATTAAGGCCCCAGGCACAAAGCCCATTATAGCATATTTTGTTCGTAAAGGAAGAGAAGACAGGCGGTCACATCAACGATTTTTTAACGAAATGAAGGAATTATTGGTTCACAAACCAGCGGAACTAACCGATAATGGAAGAGATTAACTAAAGGAGGGTATAGCATGCGAAAAATTAAATGGCTGGCCATTCCACTGGCGCTGCTACTGGTAGCGCTAACAGGATGCCAGGCGGTCGGCGGGTTTGACGTGGCCAAAGCGCTGGCAAGCAGCGTGAAGACAACGAGTAGCGAGTCGAAGCAGACGGTTACCGTCGAGGTTATTCCGGCTGCATCGGCAAAGCTGACTGCAGAAGATCAAAAAGCAATTGATCTCATTAATTCATTCTCCCTGAATATCGACAGCGCGAAGGTGCAGGATACCAAACAACTTTCGATGAAAGGCTCTGTCGGATTGAAGGGGGAGAAGATTCCATTCCTCTTCGCCATGGACGATAAGGGCATTGCGCTGCAGGTTGAAGGCGCGAAGCAGCCGTTATACATATCCCAGCAGACGGCCACCATTCCCGGCTTAGCGGATATGAGCTCTATGGAAGCCGGAGCGCAGGAGCTTTCCGTCAAACTGGCGGAATTCGTTCTGAAGCATTTCCCCAATCCTTCGGTCCTGACTGTGAAGCAAACCTCCTCGCAGGTGAACGGGGAAACGCTGAGCTTGACCAACCTTCATGCGGAAGTGCGCGGCGATGAGTTATTCGGGTTGATTAAGCCGTTTCTTGCCAGTGCGGTGAAGGATGAGCAAGGACTTAAGGATTTGATCGCGGGTTACTACGATTTGCTGACGCCGTTCCTTGGTACGCTGGAAGACCTTCCGGAGGATGCGGAACTCACGCCGGAGCTGGCGGAGGAAACGAAGAAGCAAGCCGTGGACGAATTGTACAAGGAGCTTCAGCAAGGGATTGAAGAGCTGCTTGCCTCTTATGACGAAGAGGTAGCCGGTTTGTTCGCCGATACGCCGGAGCTTGCGACCGTGTTCGGGAAAGATACGGTGCTGAAGCTGGATCTTTATTTCGACGGCAAGCTGAACATCCGCAAGCAAACGATGGAATTGAACGTAGCGCTTCCGGCTTCCGAGGATCTTCCGATCTCTGCGATCAAGGTGCGCAGCGACAGTGAAATGTGGAACATCGGCGGGACGGTAACTGCGGATCAAGTGGATACGCGTGAGGGTGTCATCGACGTGATTGAAACAGAACCAACCCCGGGGCAATTATTACGTAACTTTAAGGATGTCGCGCCGCTGTACAAATTGCTCAAAGAAGATTTCCAACTGAGTCATAAACAGGTTGTACTGGATACTCAAAGCGATTACTACGGAGTCATCACGAAGAACGGTACGTCCTTCGTGCCGCTACGCTATTTGTCTGAGCAATTTGACGCTGAAGTGAAATGGACACCGGGCTCCGGCCAACTGGTCGTGATCGATGACCTTACAGGCAAGGAGATCGTCCTGAAGGTCGGCTCGAAACAAGCGACGGTGGACGGCAAGGTTGTTCAGCTCAGCCAGCCCGCTTTTGTGCACAAGGACGGCTCAACCTATGTACCGTTGCGTTTCCTGACGGAAGCGCTTGGAGCAACGGTGAGCTTCGATGCGGACGGTTGGATTACGATCGTAAGAGAGTAAGCAAGTAAGCTGGCAGCCGCAACATATACGGGATCTTTCCAAGCCATTTGGGTGATGGCTTGGGAAGATCCTTTATTTTTTGGCGAAATATTTGATTATTTGACCCAGTCTATGTATAATGATAATCATTATCAATGGAAATTGGGGGAACACTACAAATGAAGGTTTACAAACACCGTTTTCTCACTTTGGCGGCGGTCTTGCTGCTGACGGTCGTCCTCGCGGCCTGCGGTCAAAATGGCGGTAACTCGGCAAATGATGCGACCGCGTCGAACAACGACGCAACGGGCAATACGCAATCCGGCAACGGAGCGAACGATACCGCTGAAGGACAAGCTGCTACGAAAATCTACAAGGACTTCACCGGGCAAGAGGTGGAAATTCCAACGAATCCAGAGCGGATCGTGTCGGTTACGCACCTGGGTGACCTGCTTGCTCTGGGCGTGAAGCCGATCGGTGCCGGCTCGCTCGCATTGGAAAATTCGGTGCTGTTGAGCAAGGAGCTGGAGGGCGTAGAAAACGTCGGAGATATCTCGGTCGAGAAGGTGCTGGAGCTTCAACCTGACCTGATTATTGTGCCGACTTACACGCCGGCCGATATCGTGGAGCAATTAAAAAAAATCGCTCCGGTCGTAACGCTCGCGACAGCGGGCTGGGAAGGCATCGATCCGCTGGAGGAAGTGAAGACGGTCGGCGAGATGCTGGGTCGCGAACAGCAAGCGGAGGAATTCATAACCCGGTACAAGCAAAAAGCCGAAGACGCTAAAGCCAAGCTTAGCGAGGTCATCGGTCCGAACGAAACCGTCGGAACCTATTCGATCTGGGCTAAAAATTTCTGGGTATGGCCGAAAACCCGGGATGCCGGGTATAACCTGTATGAAATGTTTGGTCTAAAGCCACAGGAGAAGATCGAGAAAGAAGTATTCTCGACCACGGGCGCGGACATTTCCTTGGAGGTTGTTCCGGAATATGCCGCGGATCACATGTTCCTGACGGTGTATGAGCCGGATGGCGGGAAGGAACGTGCTGAAGAAGTGATGAATGGACCGGTGTGGAAAAATATCCCTGCGGTTCAAAAAAACCACGTGTATCTGCTGAACTATAAAGAGTTCTGGATGGTGGACGGACTGAATCTGGAGAAACAGCTTGATATTCTCGTGAATCTCGTCGTCAGCCAAAATCAAAAATAACAGGTTAATAAAGAGGCCGTTCCCCGCGTCAAACCATGACGTGGAGGAACGGCCTTTTGGCATCTTGCATCGGCGTTATAGTCTTACACTACCTGCCGATTGATCGCCGCTGAGAATTGCTCGACTTCATCCCAGCGGATCGCTGGAAGCGCCCGCCCTTCCTTTCGTGCTGCACGCGAGACCATTCTTGCCACGAACCGGTCGAACAGACTCATTTGTTTGAGGCTGAGTTCGCCGCCGAATCCGGCTTTGACCGTAGCGTGCTCCAGCAGGTCCGCCGGAAAGGAGGCGTCTAGGAAGTCTTCGGTTTTCTCAAAGGTTCCGCAGCAGATAAACAAGCCTAACTTCTTTCGCATGAGTTCGGTGGAATGATCGCGGCAAAATTGCCGGCAGGCCTGCTGAAGTTGACCAAAGTAAATCGATCCTCCAACGATGACGCTGTCGAACTCTGTCAGATCGGGGACGGCTTCCTGCCGTAAATTAAGGATTTCCACGGGGTCGTTGATCTTGGTTGCCAAGGTTTTGACGCACTTTTCCGTTGTGCCGTATTTTCCTGCATAAACGATGAGTGTGCTCATCACGTACCCTCCCATTCGACCGATTTCGATATCCTCTCTATTGTATCTGGAAATGTTTAGGTGATGATGCGACATCGGTCATATAGAGGCTGCAACAATCAACGGAGCATTGCCCATTCCTCGGCGATCAATGGCTCGGGAAGACGATAACCGATCAGCACGAGATACAGCGGTCCGTCATAATCCATCGCTTCCCAGTTGAACCGCTTGCCGGAGTATTGCATCAGGTAGGCTGATTTCTTCGGTTGGGAGAAACGCACGTAACCTTTGGCCCGAAGCAGGCCGGGGCTCCACTTCTTGATGAAACGCTCCAGCTTGGATGCGGGGATTTGCAACGGTTCGCGGATCGGCAAACTGATGGTGTTGATGCGGCTGTAGGAGGTGGGAGCCTCCCCACCGGACGCTGAAGTGGGAGTAGCCGTTAGGTGCTGGTGCGGCTGGACGATCTGAAACGGGGAACGGCTTCCCCGCGAGGAACTCCCTGCGGCAGCGGTAACCTGCGGTAAGCGGCGCGATACCGGTCGGATCGTCGAGAAGAGGGAGGCGAGTGGGATATTGGCGTTGACGGCGTAATGAACCTGGCCCTCGGCATTATATTTGCGGACCATTTCGGTGACTTTGCCGCTGTGAACCGGCGGGATGAGATCGGTTTTGTTAATGATCAGATCATCGGCGGCGGACAGCTGGCTGCGCAGCGTACGAACGAGTTGTTTGTCCGAAGCGAAGAGACTGTTATACTCCAAGGCATGTTCAGCATCGACGAGGGTGATGACACGGTGAAGGTACAGCTTGGACAGAAGACCGGGCTCGGCCAACTGTTCGACGATTTCCTCAGGGTTCGCCACCCCGGTGAGCTCCAGTAGCAGCAGGTCGGGGTCCTGTTGAAGCAGACCGGTCAGGGCCGCTTGGATTTCGTCTTTTTTGGTACAACAGATGCAGCCGTCCAGCATCTTCTCCAACGGAAATCGGGTAGAAGTCGAGCGGGAGACCAGCTCACCGTCAATATCACTTTTGCCCAACTCGTTCATTAGAACACCAGGCTTAAGCCCACGTGCGGCCGCCTCCTCCAGCAGCTTGATCAGCAGGGTCGTTTTACCGCTGCCTAGAAATCCGCTGAGGACGACTACCGGTATTTTCATCGCCATATTCATCGGGCAAATTTCTCCTTTCGGAATGGGTCATTGACAAAGAAAAGACTAGTTTTTAAGATATACTTATTCGTAAACATTACGTTTAATGCATAGGACAGGATGGATGAATATGCTTAAAATGAAGCGGGGCGACGTTCTGCTGATCGTGTTTCTGGTATTGTTGGGTTCGGCGTGGCTCCTCCTGCGCCAGGCGTTGGAGAGCCGAGAGACGGTTGATCCGGCCACGCTTCGCGCCGAAATCAAAGTAGACGGCGAAACGTTCCGCAGCGAGCCCCTTGGCGGTGGGGAGGAGACGATCGAGATCCACAGCGAATACGGCCACAATACCTTAAAAGTTTTTGACGGGGGAATCCAAATGGTCTATGCCGATTGTCCGAAAAAAATCTCCATGCAGATGGGCTTCATCTCCCGGCCCGGGGAAACGATCATCTGCGTGCCGAACCGCGTGTACGTGGAGGTGGTTCGCAGCGGTACTCCAAGCCCGGAAGAAAACGGCGTAGATGCTTATGTCCGCTAAACTTTGTCCTCTCCTCCAGGCCTCGTTATCCGCCGGTTATTTTGCCGGTTCCGCCTCCGACAGGTTCTCCCACGCTTTCACCGAATCCTCGCTTGGGTAGACGTAGGGCGTTTGGGGCCTTGGAATTTCCCAAATACGCTCCGCCTTAACGGTAATGATCGCTTTACCCTGGCGAATTTGCGGTTCGATGACTCCTTCTACTTCAAGCCAAGTATCTTTAGCTAATCCTTCGAGCGGTTGATCAGAGGTCACTATGAGGCCAAACGGGGCCGAATCCGCGGTACAGCACAGGACGAGAAACCGCCCAAGGATCAGTTCCCCCTCGTTGCCTTGCCCGTCCTGGCGTCCCGGTTCCTGGTAAACGAATCCGCTCAGCTTGACTTTTTTGCCGCGGAATTCTTCCGCAAACAATTCGATCGCCCCGATCGTTTCGGAGAAGATTTCCGGTTTCACCTCGACGACAGCCTGCGGGTAAAGCCGCTTGGCCAATTCGGCGAATTCAACGTTATAGGGGTCTGGCGCCCGGAAGAGTTCTTCTAACCGTTCAGAGGCGAGCAGGGGAGAGGTTAGGCTCATCCCTTTTTTGGCTGCCGCTGAGCTGCCGAGGGCCTGATCGGGAAGCAAGGTCCCGAGTAGCAGCGGGAGCAGAAATAAGCCGTATACCGTTCCGTTCTTCCATCTGGATACGGAAAGCGGGCGCTCGCAGTCGCAGAGGGCGGAAGACGGCTGGAACAGCGCCTGGTAGGCCAGACATACCGCCATGACGGCGAGCGGAATCGGGCAGAATCGAATCAACGGCTCCATGCGGGGGCCGATGTAATAATGCAGGGCTCCCGACCGGGCCAGATGGGCGATAAACAGAGCCAATCCAAGCAGGATCAGCGATCTGGCCAAATAATGCCGGCGAATGAGTCGAGGATGGTTCATGCGGCAAACAACCTCCTTTCAAGCGCGATCGATCGAGATGGGTGTGTGTTATCAAGGCTACGGATTCAGCCAAAGCGTGCCGGTTAACGCCGCCCCCGTGAACACGAGGGTAAAGATCAGGAAAGAGATGTACAGGACGAATTTCGTGCGGAACACGGAGAGCAGCATCAGCAGGTTTTTGAAATCAAGCATCGGCCCGAATACAAGAAAAGCAAGCAGCGAACCGCCGGAGAAGGTCGGCAAAAAGGCGGAAGCCACGAACGCGTCGGACGTCGAGCAAAGCGACAGCAGGAACGCGAAACCCATCATGAAGAGGTAGCTGCTGACCGGGCCGCCGCCGATATCCGCGAGCTGTTCATGGGCGACGAACGATTGGATGCCTGCGGTCAGAATGCAGCCGATCAGCAAATATTTGCCCATCTCGAACACTTCGTCTGCGGCATGCACGAACACGGCGGCCAGCTTGCCGCCCCCATGCGCGGGGGAATGGGGTTCGCTTCCCGCGTCCGCACCGGCGGACAGGGCATGCTTTAAGGGATTGTCCTTCCAGGTCAGGTAGACGATCGCCCCGATGGCGGCAGCGACGGCGAAGGCCAGTCCCATCCGGGCGTACACCATCTCGGGGTACAGGCGGAAGGCCATGTAGGTCGCTCCGAACACGACCGGATTCAGGATCGGCCCGGACAAAATAAAGACGACAGCGATGTAAACGGGCATTCCTTTCTGAATCATCCGGCGGATAAGGGGAATCATCCCGCATTCGCATACCGGGAAGATCAACCCGAGCAGGCAGGCGAACAGGATGCCCGGAACGGGATGCTTCGGCATGAAGCGGCGCAGCGTGTTCTCGGAGACGAACAGATGCAGAAGAGAGGAGAGCAACGCTCCGACCAGCACGAAAGGCAGCGCCTCCAGGAAGATGCCGAGAAAGTTGATTTTGAACGTTTGCAGCTCGTCGAGCGGGACCTGCCGAATCAAGGACGGGTACATGACCGTCAGGCAGGCGAGCGCGAAAGCGGCCGGCACAAGAATCGGCAGCATCCGGGTGAGAGCATGTTTATGCATGGCAAACTCCTTATGGGCATTTTAGGTAACCAACGCAGTATCATATCTATTATTTTCCATGGTAATTCAGAACCGGGCTAATAGATTAGTCCGGATAGACGCATTTACAGTTGACAAAGCCCAACGAAGGAAGATATAGTATGGATTATTAATCGTAATGTTTACGATTAAGCTAAAGATGTGACGGATGAGATGTTCGGCCTTGATCAAGAAAGGGGATGAAACCAATTGAATGAACAACCAACGCGCAAAGTTCCGGTTACGGTGCTATGCGGATATTTGGGTTCGGGCAAAACGACGTTGCTCAACCATGTCCTGAGCAATCGCCAGGGCCTGAAGGTAGCGGTGATCGTGAATGACATGAGCGAGATAAACATCGACGCGGAGTTGATCAGCGCCGGCGGAAGCCTCTCACGCACGGAGGAGAGGCTGGTGGAGTTGTCGAACGGCTGTATCTGCTGCACGCTTCGCGATGATTTGCTGAAAGAGGTTCAGATGCTGGCGGCAGAGGGGCGATTCGATTACATATTGATTGAGTCGACGGGCATCAGCGAACCGGTGCCGATCGCCCAAACGTTTACTTATGCGGATGAGGAGTCGGGAATCGATTTGACGAAGATCGCCAAGTTGGACTGCCTGGTGACGGTGGTGGACGCTTACCGGTTCTGGCATGACTTTTCCTCCGGCGATACACTCCTGGAACGCGGGCAGCAAGCGGGGGAGGGGGATACCCGCGACGTCGTCGATCTGTTGATCGACCAAATCGAGACGTGCGACATCCTGATTCTGAACAAATGCGACCTGGTTGACGAGAAAGAGCTGATCGAGCTGGAAGGAGTTTTGCGCAAGCTGCAGCCTACCGCCAAGCTGATTCGCTCAACCATGGGTCGCGTGGAACCGCAGGAAATCCTGAATACGGGGTTGTTCGATTTCGAACAAGCCAGCCAGTCGGCCGGTTGGATCCAGGAGCTGCAGCAGGAAAGCCATACGCCGGAGACGGAGGAATACGGCATCGGTTCGTTCGTGTACCGGCGGAGACGGCCGTTCCACCCGGAGCGGTTGGCGCGATTTATGAGCGAATGGCCGGAGGAAGTGGTGCGGGCCAAAGGTTTGGCTTGGATCGCGACGGATGCGGACATGGCGGCGAATTTAAGTCAGGCAGGGCCGTCGATCCAATTTGGTCCGGCTGGTTATTGGCTGGCCTCGCTGCCCGATTGGCATCGGGAGGAGCTCTTTGCCGAAGAGCCCGAATTGCGGCGCAGGTGGGACGAGGCTTGGGGCGACCGGATCAACGAACTGGTGTTTATCGGGATCGAAATGGACCGCTCCGGGATCGAACGGGAGCTCGACGCTTGCCTGTTAAGCGACGAAGAAATGCAGTTGGACTGGGCGGCCTTCCCGAATCCGCTGCCGTGGATTTCGGCGGAAGAATCGGCCGACGCCGGATAAATGCCAAAGACAAGGAGGGGAAGACATGCGAGTAGTGGTTACGCTGGCCTGCACGGAGTGCGGAGATCGCAACTATACGACGACAAAGAATAAGAAGACGCACCCCGAGCGGCTGGAGCTGCGGAAGTATTCACCGCGGCTGCGCAAATATACGATTCATCGGGAGACGCGTTAATAAAGCCTCGAACCGTTGAGGGGCGATTTGTCGTCTTTGTTAATCGTAATAATTACGCTTTAAAGAAGAGAGGTACCATGATTTTATCAACGATGGAAAACGTCATGTTTGGTTATAGTACAAAGCCGGTGATCGACGGAGTGTCTCTCGAAATCGGGGTTGGCGAGTTTATTGGTATTACCGGGCCGAACGGCGCGGCTAAAACGACGCTGCTTAAGCTGCTGCTCGGTCTACTGAAACCGTGGAGCGGGAGCGTGCGAATCAACGAAGAAGCGCTGATCGACGGACGGCTGAACGTGGGTTACGTCCCGCAGCAAGTTGCCGCGTTTAACAGCGGGTTTCCAAGCCGGGTACTGGAGCTGGTGAAGTCGGGGTGTTATCCCCGGCTCGGCCTGTTTCGGCGGTTTGGCGCGGAGGAGCGGCAGCTCGTCGAACGCAGCTTGAAGCAGGTGGGGATGTGGGAGCACCGCCACCGAAGAATTGGGGAACTGTCGGGCGGACAAAAACAGCGCATCTGCATCGCCCGGGCCTTGGCCGGGCAACCCCGGGTGCTGGTTCTGGACGAACCGACGACGGGCATGGACCGGCAAAGTCGGCAAGGATTTTATCGGCTGCTGCGGCATATGGCGGACCAGCATGGCCTGACGGTCATCATGGTAACTCACGGCCCGGAGGAGGCGGAGGCGTATCTGGACCGCCTGATTTCCCTGGAGCAACAGGAAAGTGAGGAATGGCAATGTTTGACTACGCATTCATGCAGCGTGCGTTTTGGGCAGGCGCTTTGATCGGAAGCATCGCTCCGGTGATCGGCGTCTACCTGATGCTGCGGCGCCAGGCGCTGCTGGCCGATACGTTGTCCCACGTCTCGCTGGCCGGCGTGGCCCTGGGAGCCGTGCTGGGGTGGAACCCGGCCGTCGCGGGCTTCGCCGCCGCCATCCTTGGCGGACTGCTGATCGAGCAGTTGCGCCAGAGCTACCGGGCATACAGCGAGATGCCGGTCGCAATCGTCATGACCTCGGGCTTGGCGCTCGCCGTCGTGCTGATGAGCTTGCGTAGCAGCCTGAGCCAAAGTTTCAGCGCGTACTTGTTCGGCTCAATCGTAGCGGTGAGCGACACCCAGCTGGCGTTGATGGCCGGCGTTGCCTTGGTTGGTGCCGCGTATTTCGCCGTGCTGCGGAGACCGCTGTACAGCCTGACCTTTGACGAAGAAACCGCCCGAATCGGCGGGGTTTCGGTGAAGTGGCTGTCGTTCTCCTTCGCGGTGTTTACCGGGATGGCAGTGGCGGCGGCGATCCCGGTCGTCGGCGTGCTGCTGGTGTCCTCGCTGATCGTCCTGCCGGCATCGCTTGCGCTGCGGCTGGCCCGCGGGTTTGCCGCAGCGATTGCCATTTCGGTCGCCGCAGGCCTGACGGGGATTTTCAGCGGGTTAACCGCTTCATATTACCTGGATATGCCGCCCGGCGGGACGATCGCGTTGATTTTGCTGCTGATTCTATTGATCGGCATCGCGGGGCAGAAGGTCCGAGGCCGGGTCGTCCGAAGGAGCGGCCGTAGCGCGAAGCGGACTGCGCGGGACACAGAGGAAAATATGACGTTGCCGTCCAAGGACGGCGAGAGATTAACGATGGAATAAGGGAGAGAGATGAGGATGAATTTGCGAATTGCGAAACGGGCCGCCGCCGCGGTCGGCCTGAGCTTGGTGCTGACGATCGCCGGTTGCGGCGGGGGCGGACAACAGGCCGGTGGAAATGCGGCTAATTCAACGAATGCCGCAGGGTATGCGGCAGGCAGCGGAGGAACGGTAAACGGGGAACATCCATTACGGATCCAAACGAGCTTTTACCCGATCTACGAATTTACGAAACAAGTCGCCGGCGATTTTGCGACGGTCGAACTGCTGGTTCCCGGTGGCATGGAACCTCATGACTGGGAGCCTAGCCCCCAGGATATCCGGAAGCTGGCTGAATCCGATCTGCTGATCGTGAACGGGGCCGGGATGGAAAGTTGGCTGGAACAGGTAGAGGCATCGTCCGCCAGCGGCAAGCCGGAAATCGTAGAAGCCAGCGAGGGGATCACCTTGATGGAAGGTGGAGAAGAGGAGGAGCACGGGCAGGAAGAGGAACAGGCCGACGGAGATGAGCATGCCGCGGAGTCCGAGGCCGACTCAGGGGAAGCAGCTCACAATCACGACCATGACCACGACCACGACCACGGCGGGCTGGATCCTCATGTTTGGTTGTCTCCGGCGTTAGCGGTCCAGGAGGTCCGTCGCATCGAGGCTGCCTTGGCTCAGGCGGACCCCGAGCATGCTGCCGACTACAAGCAAAACGCGGACGCTTACGCCGACCAGCTCGAACAGCTGAATCAGGAGTTTGTCGAGGGATTGGCGAACGCCAAACGTAAGGACTTTATCACGCAGCATGCCGCATTTGGTTACTTGGCCCGGGAGTATGGGCTGACCCAGGTGCCGATTGCCGGCTTGGCCCCTGATCAGGAGCCGTCGGCAGAGCAGATGACGGAGATCGTGAAGTTCGCCAAGGAGCATCAAGTGAAGACGATTTTCTTCGAGACGCTGGTCTCTTCCAAAGTAGCCGAAACGATTGCCCGGGAAATCGGGGCGAAGACGGCCGTGCTTAACCCGATCGAAGGGCTAACGGCCGAAGACGAGACGGCTGGGGAAGACTATCTGTCGCTGATGCGCCAGAATCTCGATGCCTTGAAGGCGGCGTTAAACGAGTAAAGTAACAATACGCCCGAGATTCGCTATGAAATCACAAAGCAGCCCCAGCCGAATTGCGGCGAGGGCTGCTTTACTTCTTTTAGCTGTCCTCCAGGGATCCGGAGGCGATATTTTTGCCATAGAAGATTTCATCCATCTCGGTCACGAGCATCGCGGTAATCGTCTTCTGCTCCTCGGGGGTCAGCTCGTCCTTTGTATACCCGAACAAATAGTTGTTGAGGTCAAACTGCTTCAGCTTGCACTTCGTATGGAAAATATGCTCCGGGTACACATTGACGTCGATCATCTGATATTGCTCAATTACTTCGTCGGGAATGTAGTTCTGGATCGAACTGATGTCATGGTCGATGAACAGCTTGTGGCCGTTGATGTCCCGGGTAAATCCGCGAACCCGGTAATCGATCGTCATAATGTCCGCTTCGAAGGAGTGGATCAAGTAATTCAGCGCCTTTAACGGCGAGATCTCCCCGCAGGTCGACACGTCGATGTCGGCACGGAACGTGCTGATGCTTTCGTTCGGATCGTATTCGGGGTACGTGTGCACGGTGATATGGCTTTTGTCGAGCTGCATTACGACGGAGTCCGGCAGCGGCCCGGGCGATTCGTCAAACGACTCGGTGGGCACCTCCACTACGGGGCCTTCGGAAATCAACATGGTCACGCTGGCTCCTTGCGGAACGTAATCCTGGTTCGCGATATTCAAAATATGAGCGCCGATAATTTCGGAAACGGTGCTGAGGATTTTCGTCAGGCGGTCGGAATTGTACTGGTCGTCGATATAGGCGATATAAGCTTCGCGTTCCTCTTTGGTCCGGGTGTAGCAAACATCGTACATATTGAAGCTTAACGTTTTGGTCAGATTGTTGAACTCATGCAGCTGAATGCGCTGCTCCGGCGTCAACTTCATCAGGGAATCCCCCTTAGCATAGGTATACCCTATTGGTTATTCCCTTTTCTTCTGGAAAAAAAACGTCATGCCTAAGACAGCGCATCCCATCTGGACCATTGCTCCGGCGGGTTCAAGGTATAGACCTCCAGCTCCCGGCTCATGAACCGGTGGATGATCCATTCGCGGCGAATCGTGGCGTAATCCTCGTCAAATTGCTGGATGTACGCATTAATTTCAGGTTCGGTGTAGTTTCGTCCGTGCTCGAGACCGGAAACCAAATGCTCCAGAACGATTAATTTCTTCTTGAGCTGGGCTGGCAGGTTCTTGAGTCTCCCTGAATTTGTGAAAAAGTTGCGGAGGACGTTCTCCGGCAAAGGCGTGCGTGGGGTGGTCATATTGGTACCTCCTCATGAATTGTGAATTAGCCATAAATCTAATTAGATGATTATTTAATTAGATGATAAACGATGATCCCTTGACTGTCAAACAAGCGCTCCTTTCCTATGATTCCCACCCTATGTTAGTTTGACAGAATAGAGTTGATATTGTATCCTACAAACACAATTGAATCAGACCTCACGTTCTTCATGGTGAGGTAGAGGCGCGATATTTAACAGTTTTCGGAGGAGCTTGAGCAAGCGAAGAAGCCGGGAAGAAGGAAATGTCGCCGAAGCGGGATACAGGCTCACTGTATGCTGCTGGGTCTGCAGTTAAGAACTGCAGGACTGTCTTGGTAGATTACCCGATCTATCAAGTTGCGCTATCTCGTCGAGGGGAGAAGTGGGTGTCAGGACGGAAATGAACCCATCAAACGGCCTCGGAGTATACCCGAAGCCGTTTTTTTGTTTCTGTTATTCATCTATTATTTGCATGGAGAGTGAAGAAAAATGAGAAAAACTTGGTCTTTATCCATCCTGATGCTGCTGTCGGCAATGCTTGTCCTGGCGGGCTGCAACTCTGGCAGCAAAGACGACAATACGTTTAAAGTAGGGCTTGAAGCGGGTTATGCCCCGTTTAACTGGACGCAAAACGGTGAGGCCAACGGCGGGGTTCCGATTGACGGCAGCGCGGAATACGCAGGCGGCTACGACGTGGAAATCGCCAAGAAAATCGCGGACGGCCTCGGCAAGAAGCTGGTCATCGTGAAGACGGAATGGAATGGTCTGGTTCCGGCGCTGACGTCCGGCAAGATCGACGCCATTATCGCGGGGATGTCTCCGACGGCGGAACGCAAGGAATCGATAGATTTCTCGGATAACTATTATAAATCGAACCTCGTTATGGTGGTGAAGAAAGGGGGCTCCTATGAGGGAGCTACCTCGATCCAGGATTTCAGCGGAGCGAAAATCACGGCTCAGTTGAATACATTCCATTACTCGGTTATCGACCAAATTAACGGAGTCAATAAGCAACCGGCCATGGACGATTTCCCGGCGATGCGCGTCGCCCTGGAATCGGGGGCCATTGACGGTTACGTCTCGGAGCTTCCGGAAGGCGTCAGCGCCGCGGCAGCTAACGAGAATTTCGCTTATGTTGAATTCACGGAAGGCTTCACCACCTCGGATGATGACACTGCTATCGCCGTTGGATTGGAGAAAGGCAGCGACCTGACGGAGAAAATTAATGAGATCCTGGCTGGCATCTCCGAAGACGAGCGGGCCGCAATCATGAACGACGCCATCAAGAATCAACCTGCAGCGAACTAAATAAAGCACGGTGATCATAAAGCCGGCTGCAGCGGGACTGCAGTCGGTTTTATGGTGATCTTGCGGGAGGAAACAAAATGACTTACGAGTGGATTATTCGAATCGTCTCCGACAACTGGCCCATGTTCCTGCGCGGAGCGGCGGTAACTTTATATATCTCTTTGATCGGCACGATGGTCGGCGCGGCGATCGGCCTCCTGGCCGGCGTGATCCGCACGGTTCCGCTGCCGGAGCGCGGCTTCAAACGGCTGCTGTTCAAGATCGTAAACGGTTTGCTCACCGTGTACATCGAATGCTTCCGGGGCACGCCGATGATCGTCCAGGCCATGGCGATTTTCTACGGGTCGTCCCTGCTGTTCAACTATGATATGGACCGGACGTTCGCGGCGATTTTTATCGTCTCGATCAATACGGGGGCCTATATGGCCGAAATCGTCCGGGGCGGCGTTTATTCGGTAGACAAAGGGCAGTTCGAAGCCGCTCATGCGATCGGGATGACCCATTGGCAGACGATGCGGAACGTGGTGCTGCCGCAGGTCATCCGCCATATTTTGCCGGCAACGGGCAATCAGTTTATCATCAACATCAAAGATACCTCGGTTTTAAACGTCATTTCCGTATCGGAACTGTTCTTTATGACCAAATCGATCGCCGGCAACAACTTCCGGTTCTTCGAATCGTTTTTTGTTGCAAGTATTTTGTATTTGGTCATGACGTTGACCGTAACGAAGATATTACAGCGTATCGAGAAAAGGCTGGACGGCCCCGAAAGCTATACGCTGCAGCGCTAGCAGAAAGCAGGAGTGAAGATGGAAAAGGTCATCGAAATTCGGCATTTGAGCAAATTTTTCGGCGCTAACGAGGTGCTCAAAGATATCAATCTGTCGGTCAGTAAAGGGGAGGTCGTCAGCATCATCGGCTCCTCCGGCTCCGGCAAGTCGACGCTGCTCCGGTGCATTAATCTGCTGGAGAAGCCCAGCGGCGGGGAGATTATTTACAACGGCAACAACATCCTCGATGATGCGCATAAGGTCTCGTCGTACCGCCGGCATTTAGGAATGGTCTTTCAGCAGTTCAACCTGTTCAACAATCATGATGCGCTCAGCAACTGCGTCGTGGGACAAGTTAAGGTGCTGAAGCGCTCCAAGGAAGAGGCGACCGAGACCGCGATGAAATATTTGCGGAACGTGGGGATGGAGCAATACATTCATGCGAAGCCAAAGCAGCTCTCCGGCGGGCAAAAGCAGCGGGTGGCCATCGCCCGCGCTTTATCCATGGACCCGGACGTGCTGCTGTTCGACGAGCCAACCTCGGCGCTGGATCCCGAGATGGTGGGCGAGGTGCTCAAGGTCATGAAGGAATTGGCTTATTCGGGGCTCACCATGATCGTCGTGACCCATGAGATGGAATTCGCTAGAGAGGTGTCGGACCGCGTCGTGTTTATGGATCAAGGCGTTATTGCCGAAGAGGGGACGCCGGAACAAATCTTCAATGATCCGAAACAGGAGCGAACGAGAGAGTTCTTGAAGCGGACGTTAAATCGAGAAGGATAAATATACGGGAAAGGCGGAACCTGGATGAATATTTGGGCTCCGCCTTTTTTGCCCTGATTTCTCTACCTCAGGCTTGGGGTGTCTGTTCCCTATAATTGAAGGAATGCCACACCCCAAAATTATCTTTGACGGTGATCGTGCGTCTCCCGCCCATGGAGGCATCCTGGTAGTAAGGGTAACGCCGTCCGGCGGTGAAGTGACCGCGGAAAGCGCCGGCAAACGTCACCGGCACGACCTCGAACCGAATTTCGCGGGGGGTCACACTAGTGACACGGGTTGTCTGTGTGGACGATCCATAGTTGCTTTCATGGGTTTGCTGTACGTTGTTATCCGCTTTTAGCATATTAATGTCGCTTTGCATTGCGGTGATCGTTTCCCGCAGGCCGGTCACGTCGGGAGCGCCGCCAAACTGCGGGATGCAGAGCCGTTGTCCCACCCGTAGCGAGTTCGGGTCTACTCCCGGGTTCGCTTCCAGGATACTGGCGACGCTGACGCCGTAATCTTGAGCGATCTGATACAACGTATCGCCGCGCTCAATGATCCGGGAGACATGATTCGGCGGGCAGGAGGGAATGCAGATGACCTGGCCGATTTGCAGGTTGTTTGGGTCAAGTCCAGGATTCGCGGTAAGGATACGCATCACGCTGGATTCCAGTCGAAAGGCAATCAAGTTCAGCGTGTCTCCGGGCTGAACGGTATAAGGATAGTGCTCTGCGGGGCATTGCCGGTAATTATAATTAAACAATGGAACGTTCCCCTTTCGTGTAGGCGGTTTTCCTATACCGTATGCGGCGCCTGGACGTCGGTTACCGGAATCTCCGTTTTGGACGAGCCTAGGTTTAGGACTTAGGGTTAGTGTATAGTAAAATGGAGTGCCGCTAACTCAAGGTGCGGCTCTTCCGCCATAGAAGGGAATGGATGAAAGTCTCATGTTCAAGCTACGTTTATTCAATTTCAGTTATTTTTCACTGTTTGCGATCTTTCTGTCCTTCCTTCCGGTGTATCTGTCCAATCTCGGACTTCCCGAGACGGAGATCGGACTGATGATCGGGACGGGCGGGTTCATCGGGTTATTCTCCCAGCCGTTTTGGGGCGTGGTCAGCGACCGGAAAAAATCGATCACCCAGATCCTACTGCTGACGCTGGCGATCTCGGCCGTCGTCGGTTTTGTGTTGTTTCGAGCGGTTTCTCCCTGGGCGCTCGTTCCCTTGGTCGGGTTGATGTATTTCTTCTTTATGCCAACCGACTCGCTGGTGGAAAGCTTGAACTTTCAATCCGCGTTAAGACGGAAGGTGAACTATGGTTCGATTAAGATGTTCGGAGCGCTCGGGTATGCGACGGCTTCGTTTGCCATCGGTCAATTGACGGATTGGACGGGTCCATCCGGCTTTGCCTGGGTATTTCTCGGATACGGCGTGACCACCTGGCTCATCGGATTTACGCTGGAGGATGTGGAGGCAAGCACGAAACCATTGAAACTTGGCGAGCTCAAAGCTTTTTTGGGACAACGATCGACGGTATCCTTCCTGTTGCTGATCTTCCTACTAGCGCTGCCGCATCGCATCAACGACACGTATATCGGGATTTATATCCGGGATTTGGGTGGGAGTTTTTCGCTTGTCGGAACAACCTGGTTTGTCATGACGATGGTGGAGTTTTTAGGTTTCGCCGTGGTTCACCGGTTTCTTAAACGGGGAAACGAGTTGAAGTTGATTGCTTTGGCAGGCGTGTTTTACGTGCTGCGTTTCGGGTTGACTGCCATCGCGGATCAGGCAGGGATGATTGTTTTGCTGCAACTGCTTCAAGGGGTGACCTTCGTGTTTTTTTATACCGCGGCGATGCAGCAATTGTATTCGATCGTGCCGGAGGCCTGGCGTGCTACCGGACAGACGATTTTGGCGATTGTGTTCTTTGGGATTTCGGGGATTGTCGCTTCGTTTGCGGGCGGGTTCGTCTTTGACCATTGGGGAGGCCGTACCCTTTATTGGATTATGACCGGACTGTCGCTAACCGGCTGTCTGTATAGTTTTATACTGATGAGAAGAGGGCACCGAGAGGCGTCCGCACTTCAAGACCAATAAATAGGAGGCGATGATCATGACCATCCATATCGCGCTGCTGCGGGGCATTAACGTCGGCGGCAAAAATATCATCAAAATGGCGGAGCTCAAGCGTTCACTAACCGAACAGGGGTTTAGCGAGGTACAGACCTATATCCAAAGCGGCAATATCCTGTTTGCTTCGGAAGAAGAAGGGGCGCTGGGCTTGCGGATGGAGGAAGTGATCCGCCGGGATTTTGGCCTGGATATCCCGGTCGTGCTTCGCACGGCGTCAGAATTGCGAGCGACGGCGGAAGGTTGTCCGTTCACGCCAGAAGAGATCGCTGCGGCGGAAGCGGCATCGACAGGGGAGTGCCTGTATGTTGCCTTTTTGCGGAGCGAGCCGACCGCCGAAGCACTGAAGCGCTTTGCGGCCTATGCCAACGAACAGGAGCTGTTTCGAACATCGGGCAGGGAGGTTTACTTGTTGTTTAAAGAAAGCGTTCGGAATTCCAAGCTGGCGGCGAACCTGCAGAAATTGGATGCCTATGCTACGGTGCGCAACTGGAAAACGGTGGGCAAGCTGCTCTCCCTGGCCGAAGGCATGGAAACGCTGAATTAACTGCGCGAAATCCGTCAATCTGGCTTTGCTTGCCCGTAGCCGTCCCCGCTCAAAACCAGCTTTTGCGGTTTAGGTCAAGCTCCCTCGAGGTCAGGTGAATCAGCAGTTCTTCCGTGGCGCTCACCGCGGAGACGATGCACAAAACGATAAGAATCCACGGATGGTTGCCCTTCGCGAGCATGAGCCAAGGGGCGGCGAAAACGAGCAACCCAGTGATTTTATTGCCCCAGGTATGGATCATCGCAACGGTGCGAAATTTACAGACCGCATAACCTGCGGACGCCACTCGAATGGCAATGGCAATGGCGAGATACGGCCATACGAACCTCATTCCTTCTCCCGCCCACCGGATGAGCGCGAAGGTCACCACCCCGAACATCAGCAGGTCCGCCATTGAATCCAGCTTGGCCCCTATGGAGCTGGCCGTATTCGTTCGGCGCGCAATCCTTCCGTCCAGCACATCGGTAATCCCGGCAATCGTATAGATGATGATAAATACCGTGGGTTGGTTCAGTACGAAGATCATGATACAAGACAGGACCATGCGGCTTAGGGTCAGGCCATTGGCCAAATGCTTCATCTTAGCCCTCCGCTAGATCGGGAAGCTGCCAATCGATTTCAGCCCATCCTTTGGAGCGTAAAAATTGATTAGCCCGCGAAAAGGGCTTGCTGCCCAAGAATCCCCGATGGGCGGACAACGGACTGGGGTGTGGCGACTTGATCAAATGATGCTCACGGTTGGTGATCAGCGCCGCTTTTTTCTGCGCATGGCTGCCCCAAAGTAGAAATACGATCGGTTCCCGCTTCTGGTTCAGCGTTTCGATCACCTTGTCGGTGAACACCTCCCAGCCCATGCCCTTGTGGGAATTGGGGGAATCGGCCTGCACGGTCAGTACCGTGTTGAGCAACAACACGCCCTGCTTTGCCCAT
The DNA here is from genome assembly GCF_018403305.1 of Paenibacillus sp. J53TS2. Taxonomy (NCBI): domain Bacteria; kingdom Bacillati; phylum Bacillota; class Bacilli; order Caryophanales; family Paenibacillaceae; genus Paenibacillus; species Paenibacillus sp. J53TS2. The sequence goes on along the minus strand of NZ_BOSK01000001.1, from coordinate 927,655 downwards.
GGAACCAGATATCCATTGTTGGGGATACGGCAACCCAAATCGTCCCGCAGCTCCTTGAACATATTCTGCAGGGATGGTGGGGCTTTGATACCCGGCTTCACGGAGAAGCTGAGCCCATGAGCCTGTCCGGGTCCGTGATAAGGGTCCTGGCCGAGGATTACTACCTTGGTGTCGGCGAAGGAGGTATAATGCAATGCGTTGAAAATATCATACATATCGGGATAAATCGTTTTGGTGCGATATTCGTTCGCCAGAAACTGGCGCAGCTGCGAATAATACGGTTTCTCGAATTCGGGCTCCAGAAACGGGGCCCAATCGTTTTGAAGAATCGTCAAGCGGAAATCACCTCAGGTCTAGTTTGCTAAAGTAGGCTTCGACATCGGTCGACCGAGTTCCTTCTTTCGGATGTGGAACCGATGGGGGGTCAATCTAATGGAACATCCAGCAGAAATTCACTATAATAGGGGTAATGCATCAACGAGCGGGAGGATTGGCGATGAGTAAGCAGGAGCAGGTCATCCTGGATTTCAGAAACGTATTCAACAAGATGGTCTGGCTTAATAAGATGAAGATGGAAGACCGTCTGAAAGGGGTTAAGCCTTCTGAAGTCCATTGTATTGAATCGATTGGAAAGCATGCGGATCCTAACGTAACCCGAATTGCCGAATCACTTTATATGACGAAAGGTGCGATTACGAAGCTCACGAAGAAGCTCATGGAGAAGGGCCTGATCGAAAGCTACCAGAAGCCGGACAATAAGAAAGAGATCTACTTTAAACTGACCGAGCAGGGTCAAGAGATTTATGACATTCACGAGGAGCTGCATAAGGAGTTTCAAGAGCGGGATCAATCTGTATTTGAGCAGGTCACCGAGGAACAATATGATCAAATGCTAATTTTTATGGAACAGTATAGTCGGCATTTGGACGCGGAGATCAAGAAGCAAGGGATCGATCTGAAATAAATGAGTTGGAATCAAAAGGTGCTAGTACATGGCAAATCACAGGCAGCCCATTCTTTTTGAAGGGCTGTCTTTTTTGTTTCGACTATTTGGTTGACAAGGAAACCATATTTGCGTTACTATTTTGTTGACAAGGAAACAAAATACACGTTGACTTCTGAAAGGAGAATCCCATGGAGAAAGCAAAAGCTAAAGAAAGAGAGCTGCCTAGAGAAATCCTGATAGCGGCCTGGGCGATTGCGCTTGGCGCCATTGCCCCTATGCTGGACTCGACGATGGTGAATATTGCAATCGACATCCTCACCAAGGATTTTCATACGACATTGGATATCATTCAATGGGCCATTACAGGTTATGTGCTGGCTCTTGCGATGGCGGTCCCGGTGTCCGGTTGGCTGATGAACCATTTTAATGGAAAGAAGATCTTTATCGGAGCAGTTGCTGCGTTTGGCATCATATCCGTTCTAGTGGGCCTAAGCTGGAATATCTCCAGTTTCATTTTTTTTCGCTTACTGCAAGGATTTAGCGCCGGGATCATTACTACACTGATGTTCACGCTTCTGGTTAAAACCGCGGGTCCGAATTATTTGGGGAGAGTGATGGCCATCGTCAGCACGCCGATGATCTTTGGTCCAATTTTGGGTCCTGTCATCGGAGGCTTTATCGTTCAGGGCGCATCATGGCAGTGGATTTTCTTCATCAATGTATTGGTTGTTCTCATTGCCGCACCGCTGATGATCAGACGGATCCCGGACTTTGAACCGTTCAACAAAGAGAGTAAGCTGGATGGATTTGGGATCGTTTGTTTGTCTCTGATGAGTGCGGCTTTCATTTATGGAATTACGAAAGCAGCGGAACATGCTTCGTTTCATAATCACGAAACCTTGAATTGGGTGGGCATCGGCCTTGCCTTAGCTGTCATGTACCTCGCCTATAACCGATTTAGAAGGAATCAAACCGTACTTCCGCTTAACTTGTTTACGCATCGAAATTATCTGGCATCCAGCGTCGGATTATTTTTGGCGAATATGGCCATCATGGGGCCGATGTTGATCTTGCCTTTGTTCTTCCAAAACTTTCGACACTTCACGGCGATTGAAGCGGCGCTTGCGTTAATTCCCCAAGGCGTCGGAATGCTTGTGACCCGGCCTTTGATCGGTAAAATGATCGATCGGATCGGCGCGAAATACGTGGTCATGGTCAGCCTGGTTCTTTCGCTGACCGGGTCCATTCCGCTGATTTTCATCACCGATCGAACCAGCATGGTTTGGATATCCCTCGTCCTATTTATTCGGGGGACCAGCGTTGGGGGGATTAATCTCCCGTTGACGAGTGACGCGTATACGGGACTGGACGATCATCAGCTCCCGGAAGCAGGCGTTGGGATCAACATCATTGAGAACTTGGGCGCAAGTTTTGGTTCCGCCGTGATCGCGACTGTTGTTGCGACAGTGGTCCAAGGGGTACAGCCAACCATCGCAAATGGTTTGAAAGGATACCACGCAGGATTTCTCGTTTCAGCCCTCATCCTCATCCTTATCTTTATCCCGGGCTTATTCCTCACCCATAAAAGAAACGCATAAAGAAGCCGCGAGATGAATCCTCGCGGCTTCTTATTGTTATTTATCGAACCATTGAAAATGGAACGTTCCTTCCTGGTCAACGCGTTCGAACGTATGAGCGCCGAAGTAGTCGCGCTGCGCTTGCAGCAGATTGGCCGGCAACCGCTCGGAACGATAGCTGTCGTAGTACGCCAGGGCGGAGGAGAAGGCCGGTACCGGAATGCCGCGGGTGACGGCGGTGGCAATGACTTGTCTCCAGGCGTCTTGATAGTTCTCCACAACATCCTTGAAGTAATCGTCCAGCAGCAGGTTTCTAAGCTCCGGATCGCGATCATAAGCGTTATTGATGTTCTGCAGGAAGCGGGCGCGGATGATGCAGCCGCCGCGGAAGATCATGGCGATGGCGCCATAGTTCAAGTCCCAGCCATATTCCTCGGAAGCCAGTCGCATCTGCGCGAAGCCTTGGGCGTACGACGCGATTTTGCTGGCGTACAACGCCTTGCGAGCGGCTTCGATGAACGCTTGTTTGTCGCCGGTGTACGGCGTGGCGGCTGGACCGCTCAGTCGTTTACTCGCAGCAACGCGTTCCGCCTTCATCGCGGAGATGAAGCGTGCGAACACCGACTCGGTGATGATGGACAGCGGCACGCCGAGATCAAGGGCGCTTTGGCTGGTCCATTTGCCGGTGCCTTTCTGGCCGGCGGCATCGAGAATGACGTCCACCATCGGTTGGCCGGTGGCGGGATCTTTTTTGCCAAAGATGTCGGCGGTGATTTCGATCAGGTAGCTGTCCAGCTCGCCGTTATTCCACTCGGTGAATATATCATGCAGTTCGTCCACGCCAAGTCCGAGCACGTCCTTCAACAGTTGGTAGGCTTCGCCAATCAATTGCATATCGCCGTATTCGATCCCGTTATGAACCATCTTCACGTAGTGGCCAGCACCGTCCGGACCGATGTAGGTGGAGCAGGGATCGCCGTTTACTTTGGCCGAAATGGCCGTCAGAATCGGCTCAACCAGCTTGTAAGCGTCGCGTTGCCCGCCGGGCATGATCGCCGGTCCCTTCAGCGCGCCTTCTTCGCCGCCGGACACGCCGGCGCCGATATAGCGGATGCCTTGGGACTCCAGCAATTTATTTCTGCGCTGCGTATCCGGGAAGTGCGCGTTCCCGCCGTCGATCAAAATGTCGCCCTTTTCGAGATAAGGGACGAGCTGGTTAATCGTGTCGTCGGTTGGTTTGCCGGCTTTCACCATAATCAAAATTTTACGGGGGGTTTCGAGCGCTTGCACGAATTCCTCAATGTTGTAGGTGCCGACGAAATTTTTACCCGGCGCTTCCTCCAGCAGCTCTTTGGTTTTCTCAGAAGAGCGGTTGTACAAAGCAACGGAGAAGCCGTTGCTTTCGATATTTAAGGCGAGGTTCTTGCCCATGACGGCCAGGCCGACGACGCCAATTTGTTGTTTCTTCATTCGAATTTTCCTCCAAACCTATCCGCGAATATTTTCTTACTATATAAAATTAAAATGCGAGTTCAAAAGGCAGTTTTTCAGCACCGAGAAGGTTGGAAGAAGCTAGGGACCGAGGAGCGGAGCGTAGGTAGAACCTACGTGAGCACCAGAGGGCCCGGCTGAATTTTAGATTCGATGCTGAATCCACTTCATGACTTTCTTTGTGATCAAAAGATGACTTTCGAATTACCGCTTATAAGGATTTTTTCCAGTCGGCAGCGAACTTCTCTAGCCCTTGATCCGTAAGCGGGTGTTTAGCCAGCTGCTCGATGACGCCAAACGGAATCGTGGCGATATGCGCCCCAGCTAACGCTACGCGGGTGACGTGGTCCGGGTGACGAACGGAGGCCGCGATGATTTGCGTGTCCAAGCCATGAACCCGGAACAACTCCGCTATTTTTGCAACCAATAGCACGCCATCTTCTGAAATATCGTCTAAGCGGCCGAGAAATGGCGATACGTACGTGGCACCGGCGCGGGCGGCGAGCAGGGCCTGATTGACCGTGAAGATCAAGGTAACGTTGGTCTTGACGCCTTTTTGAGCCAGGTACTTGGTCGCTTCGAGTCCTGCCAATGTCATCGGAAGCTTAATCGTGATGCGCGGGTCATGGTTATTGATTTTGATCAATTCGTCCGCTTGGGCAATCATCTCTTCGGCCGTGAGCGCATCCGGTGTCACTTCAGCCGAAACGGATTCCACGTCGGAAACGGCTTGCAGGATTTCGGCGATGCGGTCTTCGAACTTGACGCCTTCCTTGGCTACCAGGGAAGGGTTGGTTGTCACCCCGGACAAGACGCCGATTTTATGGGCCTTTTTGATGTCTTCCAGATTGGCTGTGTCTACAAAAAACTTCATCGCAAATCCCTCCAATTTGTAAAATATAGATTTGAGATATCGGGGCGAAAAGCACGTTCATCCCCCGTTATTTGATGGACAAGGCTTCCTTCGCCGACGGTGTAACTGTCTGAACTTCTGTAGATGCGGCTTCGCTTTCTTGATCGAACCACCACTCGAAACCGTCTTTAGCCAACAGTTCATGCGCGGCCTTCGGACCAAAACTGCCTGCCGGGTAGGCATGTAATGGAACCTCATTCGCCGCATAGGCGTCAAGGATCGGCTGCACCCATTTCCAGGACAACTCGACTTCGTCCCAATGGGCGAAGAAGGAAGAATCGCCGCGGAGCGCGTCATAAATCAGGTTCTCGTAAGCCTCTGGCACATCGCTACCGCTCTTGTGAGATCCGATCAGGACCTTCGTGAGATCCTGCTGTTGCGCTTCGCCTTCCGTATTCAGGCGCAGGTAAATGCCTTCATTCGGGCTGATTTCGAACACCAGCAAGTTCGGGGCTCCGCCGTTGTTGGACGCAGCAATTTGCTTAACCGGCTCCCGGAATTCAATGACGATCCGCGTCGCTTTCTCCTTCATGCGTTTGCCGGTGCGGATATAAAACGGAATCCCCCGCCAGAAATCATCTTCGATTTGCAGCTTGGCAGCGATAAACGTGTCGTTATGGGAATCCTGCGGGATTCCGGCTTCGTCCTTGTAGCCAACGACCGGCTTCCCTTGAATCGACCCGCTCGCATACTGACCGCGGACCACCTGGGTTGCGACGTCCTGGCGCGGCAGCGGCTCTAAGGATTGCATGACGTGTTTCTTCTTGTTACGCACTTGCTCCGAATCATCGCCTTTTGGCAGGTGTCCGGCCAACATCATCAACAGTTGCAGCATATGATTTTGGAACATGTCGCGCAACGCGCCGGAATGATCGTAATAGCCGGCTCTTTCTTCGACGCCGACCGTTTCGCTGGCCGTAATTTGCACGTTAGCAATATAACGCTTGTTCCAGGAAGCCTGAAGCACCGGGTTCGTCTGTTGCAGCAGCTGGAGCTTCTGTACCATCGGCTTGCCGAGGTAGTGGTCGATGCGGAAAATTTCCTCTTCGGTAAAAGCTTTGCTGAGCTGCGCGTTGAAATCCCGAGCAGATTGCAAATCGCGGCCAAACGGTTTTTCGATCACAAGGCGTTTCCAGCCTTTCGTATCGCCAAGCCCGCTATCCTGAATATGGGCGGCGATCGTTTCGAACAGTTCCGGACCTACCGACAAATAAAACAATCGGTTTGGGGCAATCCCTGCGGTTCGTTCGCCTTCCTCGACCCGTTGCAGCAGGCTTTGATAATCTTCCTTACGGTCGACGTTCAGCACATGATAGCGGAAGAAGCCGAGGAATTGGTTCACGGCCTCCGCGTTGCTGGCATCCCGTCGCGAAAAGCTGTGCAGAGACCGCTCGATGTTTGCCTTAAAGGTCTCGTCGGACCATTCTCTGCGGCCCAAGCCAATCACGGAAAAAACATCCGGCAGCTTTCCATCCAAAAACAAGTTAAACAGGGCAGGGTAAATTTTGCGTTTTGCCAAATCCCCGGTTGCCCCAAACAATACAAACGTATTGGCATCCATCCAGGTTCTCTCCTCTCGGCATAGCTTTTCATCTATGTGTTCTTGGGAGGCGCCTCGGTCTTGATTCCGGGGTAACCGCCTAAATCCCATCTCTAAGCTATGGATTATTTTGACTGACTCCACTATAATACGAATATCGCCATAGGTGAAATTAATATATTTGACAGGAGCTATAGACTGCATTTATGACAAATAATTATGAATTATATAAAGTCTTTTATTGGGCGGCCAAAACCGGCAGTCTGACTCAGGCAGCCAATGCCTTGTTTTTGACGCAGCCGAGCGTAAGCCATGCCATTAAGCAGCTGGAAGAGAGCTTTGGCCTCACGTTGTTCTACCGCAACTCCAAGGGGGTGTCTCTAACGCAAGAAGGCGCGCTCTTGTACTCCTATATCGAGCAATCGCAAATTCTTATCTCCCTCGCGGAGAAAAAAATGGCTGAGCTCAAAAACCTCGATACCGGTGTGCTCCGGATCGGCGGCAGCGACTCGTTATTCAAGCATTACTTGCTTCCGTATATAGAAGAGTTTCACCACCGATATCCTGACGTTGGGATTCAGCTGCTTCACGGTACGACGCCGGAAATCATGGGTTACCTGAAGGAGGGGAAGATCGATCTTGGCGTCGCCCGGATGCCGATCGTTGATTCTCATATCGAGGTGCGGGAAGGGATTCTACTGCAAGATTGCTTCGTGGCCGGCTGCGCGTACGCCGATCTCAAGGATAAAGTGATCCCGCTGGATACACTGCTGGAGCATCCGCTCGTCTTGTTCTCGCGGAATAGCCGTGCTCGCATGGCGATCACCGAGTTGTTCCACGAGTACGGTTACGAGCTTAAGCCGGAAATCGAAGTGGGCAGTGTCGATCTGCTGATCGAATTGGCCCGCAAAGGACTGGGAGTCTCCTATGTAGCTCGGGAATTCGTGTCGAAGGAGCTGGAGGAAGGGTCGTTGTTTGAAATCCGGCTGGACGTGGAACTGCCGCCGTCGCAAGTGGGGATTATGAATATGCGGAATATGCCGCTCACGAGTGCGGCCCAGAAATTCATCGAGGAATTCCGTTAAGTCAAAGTTTAAGAACGGGGGACCCGCGAGATTTCTCCAGCATAGGATGAAATAGGTGTTTGACTATTTTTCCTGTGGGAGGATAACTCGTGTACATCTATCAAGAAGCCCGGCAAATGGTACCTCACCCCGTGTTAACGGAGGTGAGACAAATCGCAGCCAACCAAGTTCTCCTGGTATACGATCAGCGAGCCGATTTTGGATCGGCAACACGGATCTCGAACTATTGGATCCGCAGTAATAAAGGAGCAGGCGGAGCGGCTAGCCTAGGGATGGGGGAGGCGCTGACTGCGGCAAACGCGATCAGGCCAGAAGCGGCGATGATTACGGCAGCGGATAATACGAACACACGATTTGTCATCACATTCAGGGAGCGGGCATTGACCGGTGTCACTCATATCGTTCTGCCTTGCTTCGTCAGTGTGGAAGGCATGACCGGGTATGGCGGAGCCAATTGGGGCCCTTTCAGCCGTAACGTGTTTATTGGGATGTAAAAAAGGAGGGAGGGGGTGTACCCCTCCTTCCTCCTTATTTCACGCCTCATTCAAGGTGCCCCAGTCCGCTTGGAGCAGCTGTTTCAACAAGGCGACCTGATCGGCTCCGAGAGCATCCATGATTTTTTGCTCCAGCGATGCCTTAATCAAGGCGTTCTTCTCATAACTGCTCTCGCCTAGCGACGTTAATTTGAGACATTTCTCCTTCTTATTGTTCTGAGCTTTGGTGATCTCGACCCATCCTTTTGATTCCAAACTCTTGATGAATTTGTGGGTAGCCTGCCGTGAAATGTCCACCTGCCTGGTCACCTGAGAGATGGTCGGATTTCTCTTATAAATCCTTGCCATAATAAACCACTCTGAATTGGAAATGTAGATATCATGACGGTCGTTCCACAACTGCTCGCAGATGGAGCGAAGCTGGACATGGCGTTCGCTGATCAGGTCGATCAGATTCAATTCCTCGAATTCAAGGTACACTCCGTTCCTCCATTCCATTCACGTTCCTATTTCCCTACACTATACAAAAGCATCCGTAAATTGTCAATTTGGTTGACATTTTGTCGAAAAACAGGTATATTGATAATAGTCAACTTAGTTGACAAAAATAGAGAGGCGGGATCACGACCATGTTTCATGAGGGGGATTTGATCATTTATTCGGTGCATGGCGTTTGCCGCATCGACGACGTTTGCGTCAAATCGCTAGCCGGCGTTTCCAAGTCTTATTATGAGCTGCATCCGCTCGGCAACGAGACCTTGAAAATTAGCACTCCGGTCGATAATGCGTCGGTGCTGATGCAGAAATTGATGGGTCCGGAGGAGGCCAAGACGATATTGGATTCGTTTCAGGCACCGGGCATCCAATGGATTGATAATAATAATGAACGGCATCACAGCTATACTGCGATCGTTAAAACGGGCAACCGGGAGGATATCGTACAAGTCGCCAGTACGTTGATGCGTAAGAAACAACTAGCTGAGCTGAATCATAAGAAATTGGGCAACCAGGATCATCAACTGTTGCTCGGAATTCAGAACGTCCTGTTCAAAGAGCTAGCCATTGCCTTGAATATCACTTACGAAGACGTGATAAGCGAAGTGCATGAGAAGGTTGCCGTGAACTTATAAATATAATAGAAGAAGAGAGGTGCAAGCCGCGCCTCTCTTCTTTGCCTTATAAATAACATTGAATCGACTTTTCAATCCAATACGAGAACCTTGTCTCCGGATACTGTTGTTCAATGAGCTTCATCTTCAAATACAATTCGATCCCATCGGAAACGTCATGCCATAAATCGGTGAACACGTAATCGTAAGCATCCTGGGACAACCGTGTGCGGGCAAACTCGAAAGCATCCGCATGAATGATCTGAATTTTCCCGGCCTGCTTGAACTGGGGCAGAATATGCTGCTTAAACAAACGGATAACGTCCTCATTGATTTCCACAATCGTCACGCTGTCCACGTTGTCTTTCTCCGAAACCATATAAGCATAGTAGCCAAGGCCAAGACCAAACGTAAGGACGCTCCCAAAAGCCTCCGCGACGGGTACCTTCATCGTCTCGATTTCGTTTGGTGTCACCGTCATCCAGACGCGGCCCTGTTCCAGAACCGCCGGATATTTGAATTCAGCGGGAAAGATACCGATTTGCGGAAACTGGCGTCCTTCCGAAGTCTGGAGGATGTCATTGCAGACAAAACCTTCATACGGCTTATAGCATTTGTATGTGAGCTCGCTACCGCCGATGCGCACTTCGGGGAGGCGGATATTCCGATAAAAGGGGTTTTGTTCGTATTCCCCAACGTCGAGCAGATGAATCATGGGGTGGAAATACGCGTTAAATAGCGCCTTATCCTCGTCACTATCGACGATATCTAGCCCGAACTTGGCAGCAAGAATCAGCTTGAAGGCGTATTCGACCGACACGCCGCTTTGGACAATCTCTTCGACCTCCGCCTCATGGATGAGATCGGGTGCATGGTTCAAATAACTGCTCAGTAATGCGAATACTTTGTGATTGTCTTGGCGGATTTGTTTCTGTTGTTCCTGTGTTGGTTGTTGTTGTTCTGGCAAAGGGCTCACCTGTTTCCACGAACTATTGTTGATTGGTCAATATGGACAGGGTACCATTCGAATGGCTTCTTTTCAATCCAAGGTCCTATTCGTACAACCCCAGGCTAACGCTTGCCTCAATGCTTATTGATGCCAAATAAGGGGGATGTCAGCTCTAACGCTTACCAGCGAGCTTATTTGGGCAAAAACGCCTCTTTTACGAGGAGAAACAGGCAAATAAGCTCTACCATAAGCGTTACATTGGGAATCCCCCCATTTTGGGCCTAATAGCGTTGCTGACAAGCGTTAAGGAGCATTGCGGTTTGGGAGTTATTAAAAATAGGACGGCCCATCGATATCAGCAATCAATCCGGATTGTGTAGGTCTCCATCCCAACCTGAAAAAGCCTTGTCCCATTTGTGTTTATCTCCGGGTATTTCATACCCTTAAAGCCCCGCGGAACCCTCTGGCGCCGTAGTAGGAGTCCGCTCCATTGTGGTACACAAAGACCGTATCGTAGCGGCGGTCGCAGAAGAGGGCGCCGCCAAGCTTTCGGATCGGAGCAGGGGTTTTCACCCAACTGGATGTCTTCAGATCGAAGTTCCCAAGCTTTTGCAACCCCCGATATTGTTCTTCCGTTAACAGCTCAACGCCCATGGCTTCCGCCATATTCATCGCGCTGTCTTCCGGCTTGTGCTGTTTTCTCGACTCCAGTGCTTCATGGTCGTAACAGATGCTTCTGCGACCCTTAGGCGTTTCCGCCGAGCAGTCTACAAATACAAATTCATCCGTCTGCTCGTCATACCTGATTACGTCCGGTTCGCCGCCGGTCCGTTCCATTTCATGGAGCGACCACAGCTTCTTCGGCTGAGCCTCCAGCTTAGCTTGTACATGAGCCCATCCCAACCCGGGATGGCGGCCCAAATTTTTCTCGAATCGGGCCTTCAGGGTTTGGAGCAGTTCCTCGCGTTGCTCTGGCAGCAAGTCCGTTTGTTCATTCGTCATCATGAAGCCTCCTTTGCGTTATTTAAGCTTAATCCTTATAATTCTTCGGTATTAAGCGTAAATCCTTCGATCACCGCATCTTCATCGACCTCGATCAAGATGCAACGTTTACCATGATAATTGACTTGTTTCACGTATCTTAAATCCTGCGGGCTGACCGAAATCGTGGCGACCTTCGTATCGATCTTGATTGATTTCGAAGTAAACTTCGGCACGACGCTGCTCGCTTTGATCTCATAATTCTTGTCATCGATAACCGTTTGGTAGGCGAGCTCAACCCTTTCCGTAGTAACGTTCTCCACGCCGCTGGCGGTCAGCACGCGCTCGACATCTTTATAATCCAGCTTCGGAGGTTCTTCCTCTTCGTGGGTTTCGATGACCTGCTGAATTTCCTCGTAGACGCTCGCAATCGTGGAGGCGTCCAGCTGATCCCCGGCAATTTCCTTGACGATATCCTCGAAGATGGCTCTCTCTTCTAACGCGGTTACGGTCTTCTCGGCATTCAGAACCTGATCGATAAAATGCTGATTCGGATCGTTGACTTTGCCCGCGCAATACAGCACCCGATTCACATCGGAGAAACCGTCCGTTACGCTAGGGTAGAAGAAGCCTTGCTCCGGCGTACGCAGCTTGATGATCGGATCAACGATGACATTGTATTTGAATTCGCGTTCAATATAATCAAACATCAGAGTTTTTCGCTGCGGTTCCGTGGAATTGATACTGCATAGAATAAACGGATTCGCGAACATCTCATCGTTTTCGCTTTCCTCGGCTTCCTCGTTACGTTCCTTGGTTGGCTTGTAGTATTGTCCGCGAACGAAGGTGATCACTGTATCCCGCTCATACTTCGTATCCTCCAACATTTTCTCCACCAGAAGAAGCATCAAATCATGCCACTCCTCGGCATCACCGGTAATCAGAGCTTGATGGAGAAGCGGCTGAGAGGGCTTGTCCGTTTCCGGCTGCTCCTGGAACTTTAACTCGAACAGTTTCTGATCCAATTCACCGGCCAGCAGCTTCTTGAAATTGCCCATATGCAGCTCCTGCTTCTCCCGCTCCAAGAGTTCGAACGGCGTGCGTTCAAAATGATAGATTTCATTCGTTTCCTTCATAATATAGACGTTAAGAATGTCGTAAATACTAAGTCTTTCATGATCCAACTTGAACTGTTTACGGATATAAGCGACTTCTTTCTTGATCAAGGCGATTCCCCTTTGCAAAAATCAATATTTGCATTGTACTACAATGCTCGTCACCTGTCATGATCCGCCAAAACGAAAAAGATCCAAACTGTCAAAGAGGAGCGGCCGAGGCCAAAACTCTATTGCAGGTTGGATCCGTGAGAATGAACCGAAGAACAGACGCGTGTCTTCCTTCTATGATGTAATTACTTCATGAACCCCACAATCAGCAAGATGATCCCAAGTGCGATGGAGAAGTAGCCGGCGATCTTTTTGATCGGCCCGCCCCATTTGGACAGCTTGCTGAGAACGGAAATGGAGAAGACCGCAACCAATGCGAGAATCACGCCTTTGCCCAGGGAGTACGTCGTCATGAGCAACGCGCCGTGAAGCGGACTGCCTTGAAGAGCAATATAGCTGATCAACGCGAAAAAGATCGGGATCGCACAGGGCGAAATGACAAGTCCATATGGAATCCCCAGCTTGAAAGCAGCCAACAGGCCAGGCTGTTTATCCGGCCGGCTCATCGGCTTCTGGAAGGCAGGCATCGCGAATGAAATAACTCCTAACAGCTGCAGACCTGCCAAGATGTCAAAGAGCGGCGGGATCCAGGTCAGCAAGTGATATTTCTCGATAAAGGGAAGAAACTGCTGGCCAAGCAGGGCGAAAATGAAACCCGCCAACAACGAAGTGACCCCCATGCCTAAGATAAAGTTAAATGCAATCGTCAGGGCTTTTCTTTTACTGCCGGAGGCCCCTTTTTGGACATATCCTCCAAACATCGCAAGTACGGGTAAATAGCAGGCTAACACCGCGCTCACGATGCCAACAATGAACACCAGGATGTAGGTCGAGGCGGAAATACCGCCCGAGATCGTAAAATGATATAAATTTTCCATTAGTGACTCCTTTTATCTTGTGGATGATTTTCGTGACGAAGCAGTTCAACGACACGTTCGCGAAGCTTGATGAATGTGGGTAAAGTAACAAATTCCGTTTTTCCATTGATGAGAATCGCTCCGGCGCTAAATAGGTTCAACTCCTGAAGACGTTCAAACTGATCAACGACATGTAATTCCTGGATCTCAATCTGCGGAACATCTTCCGCGACTTGCTTGACCAGCTTGATCGCTTTCTGACAAATGGAACACCCCGGACCAGCGGATACTACTTCAATTAACAGATGGACCTCCTCCTTTACTTCGTGCTGTGAACCATTCTCCCCGTTTCAGGAAGATTTGTTTTTATTATAAAGACCGGGGTGTTAAATCCTTGTTAAGTGGAGCTTCCACAAACCCCAGGACTTGCTCGCATCCCGAAAACGGGTATGATATGGTATTGTCATTGATGTCATTGAAGAAAGGGGCGGTGTAATGCGAATCCTTATTGTTGAAGATGAGGAGGATCTATCCCGTGCATTAGCCAAGGGATTCAAGCGGGAAGGGTATGCCGTGGACATGGCGCTGGACGGGCTGATCGGCTGGGAGATGGCGGATACGAATGAGTACGATGTGGTGATTCTCGACATCAATCTTCCAGAGCTCGACGGTATTTCTCTTTGCCAGCAAATTCGCCGATCCTCGCACCATCCCGATGTGCTTATCCTCATGCTGACCGCACGCAGCCACCCAGATGAGGTGGAAGAAGGGTTGGATTCCGGGGCGGATGACTATCTCCGCAAACCGTTTGTGTTTAATGAATTGCTTGCCCGCATCCGGGCGCTGCTTCGCCGGAGCTCGTCCGTGAAAAGCCCGGTTTTACAATACGAGGGGCTGACCCTTGATACGAATAGGAAAGAAGTTTGGGATGGGGAGGAACGGATTTCATTAACGCGAAAAGAATTTGGTCTGCTTGAATATCTGATGCTGCATCCCGGTGAGGTCATTTCGTCGGAAAGGCTTCTGGAGCATGTTTGGGATATCCATGCCGATCCCTTGACTTCTACGGTCCGGGTTCATATCAACTCGCTGCGAAGAAAGCTCTCGCACCATGATCCGGAGGCTGGGGAGAGGTACATTCAGACGGTTCAAGGTCATGGATACAAATGGGCGGGCACAACTGCAAAGAAAGAGGAATTAAAATGAGAAGAGGGAATCGACTTTCGCTACGTCTCAGATTAACGCTGTTCGAAATTCTTTTTCTGGCCATCTTAATTACGCTATATGTATCGATAGAAACTTTCTTCTCTACGACTCGAATTGTACCGGAGATGCAGGGGCGAATCATCAGCTTGTTGGTTGTTCTCACGGGGATGGTGCTTAGCGCGCAATGGCTCGCCGTGATCATCTTGAAACCCGTAAAACGGATGAGCGAAACCTCGGCTGGCATTACCGCTTCCACCCTGCATAAACGGCTGGAGATCGATGAGCTCCATGATGAATTAAAGAAGCTGGGGATTACCTTTAATACGATGCTGGATGGGTTGGAGCATTCGTTTAACCAGCAGACCAGGTTTGTTTCGGCGGCCGCACATGAGTTAAGAACCCCGCTTTCCATCCTACGCACGAATCTGGAAGTGGCCGGGGATAGCCGGAGTATCGATCCGGACGAATGGAGAGAGTACAGGGAGACCACGGAACGGACGCTTGCGCGGCTGGAATCCTTAACGGAAGATTTGCTGCTGCTGGCGGACGGGACGAATGATCGGGACGAGCGGGAGCATCAAGTAGTGGGGCTTGCGGACATTCTTCGAGATGTGATTTCCTTTATGGAACCGATGGCTGACAAACACGGGGTGACGCTTCATTTGATGGAGCCCTGTACGGCCCTGGTGAAGGGGGAGGAGAACTTCTTATTCCTCGTATTCCGTAACCTGCTGGATAATGCCATTCGGTATAATCGGCCTAATGGGAGCGTTACCCTACAGGTCACGGAAGAGGATGAACAGGTTGTGGTTCGGGTGTCGGACACCGGGAAGGGGATTCCCCTGGAGTCCAGGGAGTTGATATATGAACGGTTTTATCGCCTCGACTCGTCACGGGCGCGCAGGCATGGCGGCGCCGGCCTAGGCCTGTCGATCGTCCGCCATCTGCTCTCCTTCTTCCAGGGGACCGTTGAGCTGGAGGCATCTTCCGAACTGGGAAGCGTATTTAAGGTTACGTTGCTTCGGGGCTAAACCGAAACATACGGGGCAATTCGTCCATTGGGTTAGCTCTTCAATATCTTGTCAAGCGTCCCCACATCAAGCAGGTTCACGGTTAGAAACTTTCCTTTATAAAATGCCCCCCAGTTATTAAATACACCGGGCAAGTCCTTTGCTTTTTCTAACGAGTCAACCGGAATCATGGATACTGTCACCTTATGATCATTGCAGTACTGCTTAATATCTTCAATCTTCTGGTGAATAAACGGACACTGCATGCTGTAATAAATCGTCAGTTCCTGATTTTCGATCTGCTGTTTTCTTGCTTTATCCGTAAACCTGGGTAGGGTTCCATCAAAGGAAAGTGCCAATAATTCATATCCGTCTTCGGTAGAGTCCACCGATTCGAACCCGTACTTTTTAGCAAAGGACTGGTTGGAAAGCCAGTTCTTCTGCTTTTTTGCGCCAAGCATACAAACGCCGGACATCCCTTTTTCCTTTGCATCTAAAATGCAGTAATCCATCAAGGCTTTCGCGTAACCTTTTCCTTTAAAATCACCGGAGACCCATAAGCAATAAATATAATAATAATTATGGCCTACCACGGGAGTCCACGCTGACTTTAATGGCGAATACTCAATAAAACAGCATCCCTTAGCGTTTAACTTTCGAAACACATGACCTTCCTTCAATCGCTCGGCAAGCCATGCTCGTTTCGCTTCAACACCGGGGTGAGGTTTCTTGCTTCTGATGATGCAACATAAATGCTCATCTACGAGGTTATCCTGCGTTAAATGAATAAACTCCTCCAGCATGCCTTCATGCCTCCGTCATTTATTTTTTTGACATCAAAACAACCGTCTCCACATGACTCGTCTGCGGGAACATGTCCACCGGTTGCACCCATTCGAGCGCGTAACCGCCGTCCAGCAGCGCCTTGCAATCCTTCGCCAGAGTGGAAGGGTTGCAGGAGACATAGACGAAACGCTTGGGCTTGGTCTTTAAAACCGCTTCAAGGAAGCGGGGATCAAGACCGGTGCGCGGTGGGTCGGCGACGATCACGTCCGGCGTAAATCCGGATTTCACCCAGCGGGGGAGCAATTCCTCGGCGTAACCCGCGTAAAACGCCGTGTTATTTCGCCCGTTGCAAGCGGCATTGGCTTTGGCATCCTCCACCGCCTCGGGGATTGATTCGATCCCGCGAACTTCCTTCGCGTAAGGCGCAAGCCACAGGCCGATCGTGCCAGTGCCGCAGTATGCGTCGACGACCGTTTCCCGGCCCGTTAATCCAGCGGCCGCACGCACGGATTCGTACAACTTGACCGTCTGCAGCGGATTCAGCTGGAAGAAGGCGCGGGGGGATAAGGTGAATTCCAGGTCGCCAAGCGATTCCTGAATGCCGTCCGCTCCCCACAGGATTTCCGTCCGATTCCCAAATACGAGCGAGGTGTTCTTCGGGTTCACATTCATCGCAATGCTGGTTAGTTCCGGCATAGCCAGCCGCAGTTCCTTAATCAATTCGTCCCGGCGCGGCAGCTTGTCGCTGGCGGTCACGAGCGTGACCTGCAGCTGCCCAGATTGAAATCCAACGCGGACGACAAGGGTGCGGACGAGCCCTTGATTGCCTTTCTCCTTGTACACCGGAATACCTAGTCTTTGCAGGACGTTCCGCGTCTTGTCCACCACTTCGTTTACCTTCGGGTGCTGGATCGGGCAGCCGGTAATGTCGATTAGTTTGTGGGAATCGGCAGCATACAAGCCGGCGATCATCCCTTCCTGGGCCATACCTAATTGGAGCTGTGCCTTGTTGCGGTAACCCCAAGGGTGATCCATTCCCAGCATGGGTTTCAGGCGTACATCCTGCAGGCCGGCGTAACGCGCAAACGCCTCGCGGATGATCTCTTCCTTGCCGGCCAGCTGGCCCTCATAGGACATATGCTGGATTTGGCAGCCGCCGCAGATGCCGAATACCGGGCATGGTGCGTCAACCCGGTGTGGAGAACGCTTCTCGATCTCCCGGATCGCGGCGGCGATATATTTGTTCTCAACGCGGGTGACTTCCGCTTTAATGACCTCGCCGGGAATTCCGCCTTCGACGAAAACGGCCTTCCGTCGGTAATAGCCGACGCCTTCGCCGTTAATCCCCAGCCGCTTGATCGTAACGACAATGCGGTCGCCGGAGCGTACCTCATCGGCCTGCTCCCGTTTAGCGATTGACGGCATTGGTCGTGACTGCTTTTTTTTGTCCGAGCGGTTGCCGGAGTAATTGCGTTCTTTCATCAATCCTGATTCTCCATCCTACTGAAGTTTGTACTAGACTCAATATACCATGCGAACCTTAACGGCACCATCACCCGCCTGTGGGGATAGGTTCCTACTGCATGATTAAGCTGATCAGCAAACTAACGCTTGCCAAGGAGAGTTGGACCCATCCGAAGAACCTCGCAACCTTTTGTTCCTTTTGCATCTGCCGGACCTTATATACCCTATGATCCACCAGGAGCAGGACGAGTCCGGAGAATAGAAATAGGGCAGCGGTAAAAGCGAGGACACGAAACATCCCAAACACCTCCTATTTTGCTTTTAGGCCGGTTCGACGGATCGAAAGGGCTAGTTTAATGGATATTGGAATATCCGCATACATTTGTTCCCAATCGCTTTTTTGACGGATGTTGCTCTTCCAGAATCCAGGATGATAGGCCCTCACATATTCGCCAAAGCCAAAAATATCGGAATGGTGGCGCTGCGTTTGGCGGCAGAACTTTTGGAGTAATTTCGTCGCATCCTCTTCAAACGCTTCTTCGATGAGGTCGACGTCCGTTTCTGAGCTGACATTCCGTCCTGAATCGAAATGCTCGTCCAGAATCCCTTCTACATGAATCTTGAGATTCACTTGGGGTTTACCTTCAACGATGCGGACATCGGTTTTCGCATGCCGTTCCGTGATCTTGATCATGACGTAACCGAGCTCGGGTACTCGAATCAAAGCGGAATAACCTCCGGGATTGTACCCTTTGACTGCCATATAGGCTCCGATATCAACGGCCGTGCCGGTTCCGGCAAGTCGACCTCCGCTGAAGTAAGCCAAACCCTTAATGAGAACATTCTCCTTGCCTTGGATTGCGATGTAAGGCAGGTATCCGTCCTGCCCCCAGTTCGACTCTTCGACCCAAAACTCGCCTATATAATTCGCCGGGAATTTCCCCATCATGATGGACTTCTCGACCATAGCCTGAAGATATAGCGTAGGCACGCGCTCCAGCGGGGGAGCTACCTTCATAAGTTCCGCCGCTTCGGACTCGGAGACGAGCAGCCACGTGCGGCGGCGGACCTCCGGATTCCGGCGCAAATAATCGTTTAGTTCGTCCAGCCCTTCCCTAGCGATGCCCTTGCTTATCACGATCACCCGCAAATGAATAAGGTAACGGGGATCGGCGATTTGCTGCTGCAGATTGTTCAACGCCTCGTCCAGACTATGCCCATACACTTGAACGACCCACACCGGGCTTTCTCCGTCGCCGCCGCTTCCCGCGCCGCCGTTGCTTGGACCGAGGGGAACTCGACCGGGGACTGCGATTTGGGCGGTCACCCGGAGCATCTTCTTCGGCAGGGGTTCGTTCTTCAGATGGGCGACGGTCGGTTCCAACTGCGCGGTATCGGGAGGAGCCTCATCGATGGCCAGGCCAAGTACCAGGGCACGGTTTTCAATTTCGACCTGATCCCAGCAACCGGTCAAATGGAACGCCAGAGTCATGCTAAGCAAGCCCAATACCCAACGCGCCCGTATTTTACCCATGTTGCTGCCCGCCCTTCCGTCTGATCACAGCTACGATCCACAGAAGAAGAGCGTAGCCGGTCAGGAAGAGATACCCGGCCCCGTCAGCGATTCGAGAAAATTTGTAAAGTTGGAGTTGATCCTGTGGGAGCAGGGAGACGGCAAACAATATAGGGATTAACAGGGTAGTTGCAAGACGGTGATCCTGGATCCGAAGCATATGGCTTAGGGAGAGCGAAGTTAGATAATAGTTGGAGAACATGGTCGTGTAAACATTAATCACCCACATAATAATAAAAATCGCATCCAAACGTTCTATGACATCACCGCCAATCGCTATCGAGCGCGCCATTTCCAGGGTTGGATATAACAATTGGAGGGTCTCCTGAACCCCGTAAATCCCGATCGTGGATAAGACCAACAGCAGGTATAAGCTCGCGCTGACGGCAATGCCCAGCATTGCCGCCTTCATCGCGTGACGTGGTTTCTCTGTAATCGGAAGCATAATCGTGATGATGAAGGAGCCCAAATAGAGGGAGGCCGGAGATAGCAAAGCCGGCAACCCGTTAAGGGAATCATTGCCTAGTAGGGGAAGCCAATTTAAGAGATGCACAGATTTCATCGACATCATGATGACAAAGAGGAAGGGCAAGACGACAAACGGCCAATAGAACAGGTGTATATAGGTGAATTTCACCGAATCCCTTCGGCAGGATAAGGCGACCAGGATCAAGATCATCAGGATACTTATTTCGATGGGAGTTCTTCGGAAGACGACCGTAGACAATACTTCGCCAAACTGGCGGAACAACATCGCCGAGGTGATGAAGAAGCAGGCGAACACAAGAAGGTTGCCGAGCAGGGCAGGGATCTTTCCAATCACCGTCTGGCTGTAACTAAACAGCGTCTGATTACTGAATCTTTGGCTGATCCGGGTATACACGAACAGGCTGAAGATGGCGCAGCAGGTGCCCGCAACGGTCATAAGCGGAGCGGCGCTATCGGCCGATTCAGCGATCGTTTTCGGGAAACTCAGAACGTAGGGGCCAAATATCGTGCTACTGATGACGATGGCCAGCTGAGTCGTGCTGATTTTCTGGGCTTTTTGCATCGGCTTTTCCCTCCGGGTCAAAAATCTTATCGATATTCGCTTGGAACGTGCCTTCAGCGCGCCGCGTATCATCCAGGGCATGAAGGTAACTCGGACGTTTCCCCATCCACCACAGGGGAGCCCGGATCAAGGTATCTGTGAACCCCGCCCGTTTCTTGGCCAGGATGGACTGCAGGAATGGCACACCAAACGATTCCAGGTACAACATATGATTGATGATGAAAATGCTGCCTAACACGACGCCGTACAATCCGAATAAGCCGGCCAGCACGATAAGCGGGAAACGCAGCATTCGCATGGCGATCGCCGCATTATAGGCGGGGGTTGCAAAGGAGCCAATCGTCGTCAGAGCCACGATCACCACGGTGATCGGGCTCGACAGGCCGGCGGAAACGGCTGCTTGTCCGATCACCAGAACGCCAACGATCGACAACGCGCCGCCGATCATTTGCGGCAGGCGAATCGTCGCTTCTCTCAAGATCTCCATCGAAGCTTCCATAATCAGCACCTCCAGCATGGCGGGGAAGGGAACCCCTGCGCGTCCGCCGGAGATCGCCACGGCAAAATCGGTTGGCAAGAGCTCGGGATTGTAGGAGATGACGGAGACGTATAATGACGGAAAAAACACGGAAAAGAGCAGGGCGATTAATCTGACGAATCGCAGCAAGCTGGCGATCATAAACCGTTCGGAATAGTCGTCAATCGTTTGGAAGTATTGGTCGAACAAAGATGGGACAATTAACGCGAAGGAGGAACCGTCCACCAGAATAGCCACCCTGCCTTCCAATAAGGCGGCCACTGTTTTGTCCGACCGTTCCGTGTTTTGGATTTGCGGAAACGGCGAAATCGGCTGATCCTCGATAAACTGTTCAATGTAACCGGCGTCGATGATGCCGTCGATATCGATTTTGGACAGACGTCGCATGACCTCGCTCACCAATTCCGGATTGGCAATTCCAGCGATGTAGCAGACGGCCGTCTTCGATTTAGTGCGGGCGCCCAACTCGCCGGTTTCGATAACCAGATCGACGGATTGCAGTCGATAACGGATGAGCGACAAGTTCGTCTCCAACTGCTCGATAAATCCATCCCGCGAGCCGCGGATCACCTGTTCGGTTTGAGGCTGCTCGATCGCCCGCTTCTCAACCAACCGGGTATCGAAGGTCACCGCTTCGGCATGACCGTCGATGAACAACAACGTCTGCCCTTTCATGAGCTGATCCAAAAGAACGTTCCATTCGGAGCTTCGCTGACCCAGGTTGGCGTGCACCCGCTCCTGATACACCAGATCAAACAGGTCCACCTGGCGAAGCGGGTCCCCCTCCATCCCTGGCTCAAAGGCAAGGGGCGGAGCTTGTAAAGGAGCAACAATCCCTTCCTGTATCAACTTTGAATCCGTCAAGGACGAGAGGAATAACAAAGCGGCGTTGTGTTTGCTCATGATCTTCACTCGGCGGACAACCAAATCCGTAGAGTTTCTCATTCGGTTCTGAATCGAGCTCAGATTGTCGTCCAGATCGGCCTCAAGCTGCCTAGGCCCGCTATCCATGCCAGCGGGAGTGTCTGAGGAAGCTAGAGATTCAGTTGGATGGGAGGGATGTTTTTTCTTGAATGCTTCGTAGTTGGCTTTCCAATCCAGCATATCTGCCGCCTCCGGTCTTAGCACATGATTAATAGAGAGTGTTGGTCTTTTTGGAAAAGTTTATGTACCCGCTGCAGCGGTTGCCCATTTCCCTAAACCCCGGTAAACTTAAGAGTGCATAAAGCCGGTCTGTCCCGGAATCCGGGAGGACGACGGCCTAATGGGAAGTTAGGAGAAATGGTAAAATGAGCACGGATGTACTGACAATGGAACATGCGCAGCAGCTGCTGCAGAAATATTACGGGTATCCCGATTTCCGCGAAGGGCAGCGGCGGATCGTCGAGAGCGTACTGACCGGTGCGGATACCTTGGGCATCATGCCAACGGGCGGCGGGAAATCGATCTGCTACCAGATCCCGGCCTTGATGCTGCCAGGTCTAACGTTGGTCGTGTCGCCGTTGATCTCGTTGATGAAGGACCAGGTGGATGCGCTCACGGCGATGGGCGTCTCTGCGGCCTACATCAACAGTACGTTGTCGGGCAAGGAAGTGAACGACCGCATCCGGGCGGCTCGCCGCGGCGAGATCAAGCTGCTGTATGTGGCCCCGGAACGACTGGAGCTGGACTGGTTCCGCGAGGAAATGAGCGGGTTGACCATCTCTTGCGTTGCCGTCGACGAGGCGCACTGCGTCTCGCAGTGGGGCCATGACTTCCGGACAAGCTATCTGGCGGTCTCCCCGTTTGTCGAGTCGCTGCCGCAACGTCCGATTTTGGCCGCCTTTACGGCCACGGCAACGCCGGAAGTCATGGACGACATGGTCCGCCTGCTTCGTCTTGCGGATCCGGCCGTATTCGTCACCGGCCTCGGCCGGGATAATCTGGCGATGTCTGTGCTGCGCGGCGAGAACAAGCGCGAATTCGTCCTGAATTACACGAATACGCATGCCCACCAGCCTGGCATCGTTTATGCCGCGACCCGCAAGGAGGTCGACGACTTGTACGAACGGCTGCGCCGCGCCGGGATCCCTGCCGGCCGTTACCATGCCGGCTTGTCCGATAAGGAGCGGGAGGAGAGCCAGGAGGCTTTTCTCTTTGACGACATTCGCGTGATGGTCGCAACGAACGCTTTCGGGATGGGGATCGACAAATCGAACGTTCGTTATGTCATCCACTACAATATGCCGAAGAACATGGAAGCTTACGTACAGGAAGCCGGTCGGGCAGGCCGGGACGGCGAGCCCAGCGAATGTATCCTGCTGTTCAGTCCGCAGGACATCATGACGCAGAAATTCCTGATCGAGCAAAATCCCCAAGAAGGGGATCGCAAACGCAACGAATACCGCAAGCTGCAGCAGATGATCGAATATTGCTACCAAACTAGCTGCCTGCGCTGGGCGATGCTGGATTACTTCGGCGAAGCCCACGACCATAAGCCTTGCGGTATCTGCAGCTCCTGCCGGGACGAACGGGAACTCGTCGACATGACTCGCGACGCGCAAATCGTCTTCTCCTGCATTCACCGGATGCGAGAACGATTTGGGGTTTCGCTTGTCGCTTCCGTACTGAAGGGCTCGCAGAACAAGAAAGTGTTGCAGTATGGCTTTGATGCGTTGCCTACATACGGGATGCTACGCACGCGCACGGAGAAGGAGATCTCCGAGCTGATCAACGTATTTATTGCGGAAGGCTATTTAGCTTTGTCGGAAGGGCAGTACCCGGTCGTACGGTTGCAACCGCTGGCGGTTGAGGTGTTGAAGAGTCGCCATCAAGTCATGATGCGCGCCCCGGAGCCCGCGGCTCCATCCAAATCGTCTTCCGGTTCACGGCGCCGTGGGTACGACGAAGGTCCGTCTGCCGTCAACGAGACGGTGTTCGAGCAACTGCGCCTGATCCGCCGGGATTTGGCCGAGAAAGAGCATGTGCCATCCTACATTATTTTCAACGATGCGACGCTGCGCGAGATGAGTGTCGTCTGTCCGACCCACGAAGCGGATATGCTGAGAATTAAAGGGGTCGGTGAAGTGAAGTACCGCAAATATGGAAAGCCGTTTCTGGAGTTTTTTCAAAATATGGAATAGGGTTGTGAACTTGTGAAAGTCATATTGGCGACGCTTAACGCAAAATTTATCCATACCTCGCTGGCCATCCGGCTGCTTAAGGCCTACAGCGGCAACGAGTTCGACATTGATTTGGCGGAATACACGATCAAGGACCCGGTCATGAACGTCGTAGCGGACTTGTTTGGCCGCAAACCCGATGTGATTGGCTTCTCCTGCTACATCTGGAACATCGAGGAGACGATCAAGCTAGTCGCATTACTCAAAAAAGTGCTGCCGGAAGTGAAGATCGTATTGGGCGGACCCGAGGTCAGCTATGACACGGAATATTGGATGGAACGCGCCCCGGAGGTCGACTTTATCGTGATGGGGGATGGCGAGGAGACGTTCCACCATCTGCTGCAAGAGCTGTCCGGAGAACGAAAGTTCCACTTCGTTTTTGGCGCAGCCTACCGCAAAGGGGAAGAGATCGTTTTGAATCCAGGCCGGCCCAAGTCCGATTTGAACACGCTGCCTTCGCCGCATCGGTTCCCCGAGGATATCCCGAACCTTGGCAAACGGATCGTCTACTTCGAGACAAGCCGCGGCTGCCCGTTCAGTTGCCAGTTTTGCCTCTCGAGCATCGAGGTGGGGGTGCGGTATTACGATATTGAACGGGTGAAGGCGGACATTCTTTATCTGATCGAGCATGGCGCGAAGATCATTAAATTCCTTGACCGTACCTTTAACATCAACCGCAGCTATGCGATGGAGATGTTCGAATTTCTCATTAATAACCATCAGGGCTGCGTATTCCAGTTCGAGATCACGGCGGATATCATGCGGCCGGAGGTATTGGACTATTTGGCGGAGAACGCGCCGCCCGGCATCTTCCGGTTCGAGATCGGCGTGCAGTCGACGAATGATCCGACCAACGAGCTGGTGAAGCGCCGCCAGAATTTCACCAAGTTAACCCGGACCGTGACCAAAATCAAGGAGAGCGGCAAAATCGACCAGCATCTCGACTTGATCGCCGGACTGCCGGAAGAGGATTACGCTACGTTCCGCAAGACGTTTAACGACGTGTTCGCCATGCGTCCCGAGGAGCTACAGCTCGGCTTCCTGAAGATGCTGCGCGGGACCGGACTGCGAAACGACGCCGCCAAATACAACTACGTTTTTATGGACCACGCGCCTTATGAAATCCTGGGTAACGATGTGCTTCCATTTACGGACGTGATCCGGCTGAAGCGGCTAGAGGATGTGCTGGAGAAATATTGGAATGCGCACCGGATGGACCATACGCTGGAATACCTGGTCACCCATGAATTTGACTCGCCGTTCGACTTCTTCCAAGGGTTCGGCGATTATTGGGAGGAACAAGGCTGGCAGCGCATCGGTCATCAATTGGAGGACTTGTTCACCCGGCTTCATGAATTTTTAGGCCAACGCGCCTTGAAAGAACCGGAGGTGGTGTTGGGGTTGATGAAGCTCGACTACCTGCTGGGACATAAGTACAAGCCGCGGAAAATATGGTGGGAAGACCGGATGGACAAAGACCGGCGCAGCGATTATTTCCGGGCGCTGGCCGAGACGCCGGGCGCCTTGTCCGAACGATTCGCGGCATACGGCCTGGACGAACGCGACTTGCAGAAATACGCCTGCATGGAGGAACTGCCGTTCTCGCTGAGCGATGTGCTGACCAGGGGAGACGCGGAGAATTCTTCCGGGCTGGGAACCGCAGAAGGGACGCCGCAAGGAACGCTGTTGGTCGTTCTCTACCAGCAGGAGCCGGATGAGCAACCGGTGTTCTTCCAAGCGCCTTTAAGTGCCTGGTCCCCGGGGCATCGTACCCTGGCCAAGTGAGGAGTGGACTGAAGGATGTTTACGATCCTGATCGTCGAAGACGACGCCAAAATGGCCGGGATGTTATCCGGGCATATCGAGAAATATGGTTACCGCGCGTTTCGTGTGAACGACTTCGGTCGGGTGCTGGACGAGTTTCGGGAATCTGCCGCCGATATGGTGCTGTTGGACGTCAACCTGCCGAAGTTCGACGGCTTTTACTGGTGCCGTCAAATCCGTGGCTTGTCCACCTGCCCGATCCTGTTCCTGTCGGCGCGCGACAGCGGGATGGATCAGGTTATGGCGCTCGATAACGGTGCTGACGACTACATCACCAAGCCATTTTCCTACGAGGTCGTCATGGCTAAGATCCGCAGCCACTTGCGGCGAGCTTATGGCGATTATTCCGCCAAACAGGAAGAGCGGACCGTAAGTGCGGCGGGGCTGATCCTTTACCCTGAACGGTTTACCGTGACGAATGGAAAAACGAACGTGCTGCTGACGCAGAAGGAAGCGGTGCTCTTGGAAGCGCTCCTGCAAAAGGCGGGCCGGGTCGTCAGTCGCGAGAAGCTGCTGGATCTGATGTGGCAGGGCCATCATTTTATCGACGATAACACGTTAAACGTATATGTAACCCGCATCCGCAAAAAGCTGAAGGAGTTAGGCATGGAGGAAGCGGTGGAGACGGTACGCGGGGCAGGGTATCTGTTTCAAGCGAATGGACATGCCGAAGCCGGGGTGATTTCGGAATGAGGCTGTTTTGGAAGGAGCATGTCCCGCTGCTGCTGTTTCTCGTGCCGCAGATTCTGCTGGTTCCTTTCCTATACTGGTTGGCCGGGACCCGCCAGGCCGAAATTGCCGGTTATGCCCTCCTGCTAAGCTTTACGTTGCTGCTGCTTTACTTGATCTACCGGTACGTTAGCAACCGGGAGGTGTACCGGCGGATGATGGAGCCGCCGCAGACACTGGAGGAGTTGCTGCAGCCGGCGGGGGATACCCCGCTTGCTCTGGCTTTGCATGAACTGCTCGAATCGGGGTACCGGTTATACGAGTCAGAACTCTATCGCTACGGCAAGCAACGCGAGCAGCAATTAGCGTTTTCGGGCCGTTGGGTTCACCAGATGAAGACGCCGATCTCGGTCATTCAGCTCACGCTGGAGAATGAACGCGAGAAAGAGACGCTACCGGAATCCGTGCTCGACAGCATTCAGGAGGAGCTTGACCGATTGCGTAAAGGGCTGGAGATGGCATTGTACACCTCTCGGCTGGAACAATTCGAGCATGATTTTCACGTGGCACCGGTTCGGCTTTTGGATGTGGTGAATGAGGCCGTTGCCGACCACCGCAAGCTGTTTATCCGTAAGGGAGTGTACCCGGACATTCGCATCGCTGAGGAGCTTGAGGTGTATACCGACAAGAAGTGGCTGACGTTTGTGCTCGGCCAATTGATCACGAACGCGGTAAATTATTCCGCCGGAGTGGGGGAGAAGGTAGAGTTTACCGCATACACTCGCGGCAAAAAGACGGTGCTCGATGTTCGCGATTACGGTATCGGCATTCTGAAAGAAGATATCCGCCGCGTCTTCGAACCTTACTACACGGGACAACGCGGGCGGCAGTACAGCGAATCGACTGGGATGGGCCTCTATTTGGTCCATGAGGTGTGCAGCCGTCTGGGGCATCGCGTAGAGCTTGCGTCCACGCCGGGACAAGGAACGACTATAAGCCTGCTGTTTGAGCGACAGCGACCGTTATAGAGCACAGGGGTAACGTTGATCGGTTTCTTCAAGGTCAGCGAACCGCTGTTTTTTTTGCCCGAACATAACCTTACAGACATTTAAGATTGGATTAAGATCCATCGATGGCTGGCATCCCGGCGATAGGTTAGAGTATAACCATAACCACCCGGGCCGCGGCAACAACGCAAGACGAGCTTGCCGAAGGCTCCGCGAAAGGGGATTAGATACAAATGGAAATACTCAAGGTCCAGGGATTAAACAAGGTATACCCGGGAAAAATTGCGACGCGAGCGCTGCAGGACATAGAGCTGACGATTGAGAAAGGCGAATTCGTCGGAATCATGGGACCCTCCGGCAGCGGGAAAACGACGCTGCTCAATCTGGTCTCGACCATTGATTCGCCCAGCTCGGGAGAGGTGCGAATCAACGGGAAAAATCCGCATGGCTTGAAACGGAAGGAGCTTGCCGCCTTTCGCCGACGCGAGCTGGGGTTCGTGTTCCAGGATTTCAATCTGCTGGATACGCTCACCGTTGCGGAAAATATCGTCCTTCCCTTAACGCTGGATTCCCGTCCTTTCCGGGAAATGGAGCAGAAGCTGCAAGCCATCGCACATCGGTTGGGGATTACGGACATTCTAGGCAAACGAACCTACGAAATCTCTGGGGGTCAGCGGCAGCGAGCCGCGATTGCACGGGCGATGATCTCCTCGCCGTCGTTGCTGCTGGCTGACGAACCAACGGGCTCACTCGATTCGAATGCGTCCCGCAACGTCATGGAGTTGCTGGAGACCTTGAACCGTACCGAAGGCACCACGATGATGCTGGTCAGCCATGATCCGCTGGCAGCGAGCTATTGCGATCGGGTCGTGTTTATCAAGGACGGCAGACTGACAAACGAAATTCACCGGGGCGACAGCAGGCAGGCTTTTTTCCAAAAGATCATCGATATGCTGTCGTATTTGGGAGGGAACGCGCATGAACTTTCTTCAATTCGCGTTTAACAATGTCAGACGTAATGCTCGGGCTTACTTCGCTTATTTCCTGAGCAGCGCTTTTATGGTCATGATCTTTTTTACTTATGCGATGTTCATTTTTCACCCGGGTATAGCCCAGAGCGAAATGGGACGGATGACGAGTATCGGGATGGAGGTCGCGGAATATATCATTTTCGTGTTTTCTATTCTGTTCGTGTTATTTTCAATCGGCAGTTTCTTGAAGGCGCGCAGTAAGGAGTTTGGTGTGCTGTCACTGCTGGGGGCGACCACCGGCTCGATCAACCGGCTTGTGTTTCTCGAAAACCTGATCATTGGCATAGGTTCCATCGTTGCGGGCTTGGCCGGGGGGCTGCTGCTTTCCAAGCTATTCCTGCTGCTGAGCGTGAAGGTGACGGGGATGAACCGGCTGCCCTTCTACATGCCTTGGAAGGCGATGGGGTTCACGGCGATCGCGTTTCTGGTCTTGTTTGCCGTGTTGTCGGTTTTTACGCTGGTTTTCTTCCGGAAAAATCAGGTTATTGAACTGCTTGGCGGAAGCAGCAAGCCGAAGACGGAACCGCGCGTTTCCTGGGTGCTGGCGCTGCTTGGCGTCGCGCTGCTGGCGAGCGCGGTGCTGCTCCTGAAGGGCGGCGAAGGCCTGGACTTCCCCAAAGTGATGATGGCGGCTGCAACGGGGATCTGGGGGACCTACTTTTTCTATACCCAAGTGACGGTGGCGCTCATTCGACTACTAAGACGCAGTCGCCGCCTGTTGTGGCGCGGAACTCGTTTGCTTTGGGTGTCCGAAATGGCCTATAAAATCAAAGATAATGCGCGGATGTTGTTTATGGTTACCGTCGCCATCTCGCTGGCGTGCATGAGCGTTGGCGTCATACTGGCAGCCCAGGCCCAAAATGAACGGATATACGAGGGGGATCCATTTGCCTTCTCGTACGGCATCTATGAAGAAGAATTCGTGGAAGCGGATGTGGCCTGGATCGATCAACAGCTGTCTGAACAAGGGATTCGTTATGAAACCATCGAGCAGGAATCGTTCTCGGGTTACCTCGGTACAATGGAATCCTATGTGAAAGTTTATTCGCGTTCGGAATATAACAAAGCCGCAGCGTTGTTAGGCAAGGAGATGTTGCCCGAGATCGGCAAAGGGCAATCCGTCGCGCATGCCATGGAAGGATCCGCCGCAGAGCGTATGATGAAGGGGAAAACCATCCCGTTAACTCTTTCGATTTTGGAGGAGCCCATGGAGCTCGAGCTGTTGCCCAATGAGGTTCCGTTAATCGGCTCCAATAGCTACACCTCGGTTGTCGTGTTGTCCGACGCTGATTTTACGGAACTCAAGAACGGCTTAACGGAAGAAAATCAGAATCGTCTGTACCGTGATATCGAGATTTACGTTCCAAGTTGGCAGCACAAAGGGGCGCCTCGTCTCCAAGATCCGGAGATCGTCATCGGGAAGAGGCTGTTTCATGGAATGATGAATCGCCTTGAAAACAAGGTGACCGATAATTATATGAGCTCGCGTGGCCGATCCTACGCGGAAACTCGAGAACAGCTCTCGATGCTGAGCTTTGTTGGGATTTTCATCGCCGCCATTTTCTCAGTGTCCTCTGCCAGCTTCCTGTATTTCAAGCTGTACAGCGAATTGAACCAGGACCGGCGGATGTACCATTCGTTGTCGAAGGTCGGGCTGGGAGACCGTGAAATGCGTTATTCCTCCAGCCTGCAAATCGCCTTGCTCTTCTTCATCCCGGTGGTCATCTCAGGGATTCAGACGATGGTTGTCCTGTCTTTGTTAGGGGCTAGATTCCTGCTAGGGGATGTCACGGTTCCGGTACTGACGGCCACCGGTGCTTTCCTGGCGGCGCAGCTACTGTATTATGTCGTAGTTCGCTCGCGTTATGTGGTGCAATTAAAACGCGTAATGGTATAATGTACAATCAAAAAGCGAGCTTGCTGTCGGTATCCTCTCCGTAAGGGAGGCTCCGGTTTGCATGCTCGCTTTATAGTTTATTTTGCGGGGGATGCCGCCAATGGCATGTGGCTCTCCAGCCAACCCAGCACATCCGACATCACTTCGTCGCGGTTGACTTCATTCAGCATTTCGTGGCGACCGCCGGGGTACAGCTTGACCGAGACTTCTTTGAGACCCAGTCGGTCGTATAACTCGGCCAGTCGCCGTATTCCGTCGCCGTTCCGGCCGACCGGATCCAGATCGCCTCCGAAGATATAGATGGGCTTCTCCTTGGGGATGGAGCGCATCTTCTCCGGGCGGTGGATCTCCTGCAAGAGGCCAAAGAACCCGTAAAAGAAGCCGGCACTGCACAAGAAGCCGCAGTGCGGGTCCGCTATGTATTTATCGACCTCCTCATCGTCTCGGGAAAGCCAATCGAACGGCGTTCGCGCCGGAAGGAAGTTCCGATTAAAGCTGCCGAAAGTCACCGCGTTCATCAGCAGGCTGGGATGGCTGTCGCCTTGCAGCAGGGCTTGGACTCGGGCCAAGGTACGGCCGATGCCAAGTAGGCCTCGAGGACCGTTCGTCCCCGAGAGAATAAATCCGGCGTAAGGCTCAGGCGTTCGGTACATGACCTTCTGAGTCAAGAAGGAGCCCATGCTGTGACCGAGCAGAAACAGAGGCAGGTCCGGGTGCTCCCGGCGGATGATGGCGGAGAGCCCGGTGATATCCTCCGCCATGCCGGTAAAACCTTGCTTGCCCGGCCAGCCCAGTTCCTCCGGACTCCCGGCGGTGCGGCCGTGGCCACGGTGGTCGTTCGCGTACACGATGAAGCCATGGGCGGTCAGCACCCGCGCCAGACGTTCGTAGCGCTTGGCGGTCTCCGCCATGCCGTGAGCGATTTGCAGCACGCCCCGCAGCGGCGCCTCGGAATCGTCAGAACTCCAGCGGTACACGAAGACAGGATGGCCGGTGTCATTGTCGAAGGTAAACGTATGCTCTTCCACGCACAGCCCTTCTTTCCTTGATTTTAATAAAGGTTGTTCAATAAGTCATCTTTCCATGACGAAGCAGAGCATGTGAAGTGGATTCGACATCGAATCTTGAATTCAGCCGGTCCCAAGCTTATGCTTCCGATGCATGTTTCCTACGGAAACATTTCAGTTGCTCACGTACCCAAAACGTACGCTCCGCTACTCACTCCCTAGCTTCATCCAACCTTCTCGGTCCTGAAAACCTGACTTTTTGAACATGCAATTCTGTAAGAGGTTGTTCAATAAGTCATCTTTCCATGACGAAGCAGAGCATGTGAAGTGGATTCGACATCGAATCTTGAATTCAGCCGGTCCCAAGCTTATGCTTCCGATGCATGTTTCCTAATTTTTTGAACATGCACTAATAGAGGAGATCAAGCTAGGAACGCCGGTTGGAACAATTCGATCCGCTCGCCATCGGGGCCGTTAAAGAAGAAGAAACGGCAGCCGTTGGGCAAACTGCGAATTTCCGGATCGAGTCCCGACAGGCCCAGAGCGGAAATACGGTCATACTCCTCCTCAATATCGCTGGCCGTAAAGGCGATGTGATTGACTTTGCCTTCATTCGGCAAATCTTCGCCTTCACGAATATATACGAGTTCCACTTCGACCGACTCCTGCCCCGGAAAGGTCAGGAAGGCCAAACGCAGCGATTCACCCACCTCGCCAATCGTGGATAGCAGCTTCATGCCGATAATTCGTTCATAAAATTCAATGGAATCCTCCAGCGCCGAAACGCGGATTCCGATATGCTCAATTTTGCGAATCCCCAAATCGATGACCCCCAATTGATTGATGGTTTGTTATTTCTTCTCGACAGCGATCAAATACGGCGCAGCCGACCTTTGCGGCTGTCGGTAGAGAATTGCTTGCCCGGCGGAAGCAGGGAGTAGCGCCGCCCATGCTTCTACTGCCGCCGCTTCGGCGTCACCTCCGGGATGGCCGGGGTAGAGAACGGCGGTCAGGATCCCGCGCGGCCGCAGCAGGGCGAGGCCGGCCTCCAGGGCCGGCAGCGTGCTGTCCGGCAGCGTGATCAGCGCTGGATCGGCGCCCTCGGCAGGAAGATAGCCGAGGTTAAACATGACGGCGCCCAATCGGCCGTGTACGTCGGACGGCAGCACGGCCGCCATGTCCGCGTGGCTGGCCTGGAGCAGGGACACGGCGGCGATGGAGTCCGCCGGCTCCTTGTCCAGCCTGGCCTGCGTGAGCGCCAGCGCCTGCGGCTGGATATCGAAAGCGAATACCCGCCCCTTCGGTCCGCAGGCCTTGGCCAGGAACAGGGTGTCCGCGCCCGTGCCCGCCGTGGCGTCGACCGCGGCGTCACCAGGCGCAAGCCGTTCGCTCGCCAGTTTATGTGCGAAGCTTAATACGGAGAGAAAGCCCATAGCCTATCAGCGTCCTCTCCAATACTTGCCTTGCCAGGAATCGCGGTGCTTCAGCTCGGCGTCGATGGCGTTCAGCACTTCCCATTTCTTAAGACTCCACATCGGTCCGACCAGCAGGTCGCGTGGAGCATCCCCGGTTAGCCGGTGGACAATCATTTCTGGCGGTAGAAATTCCAGCGTATCCACGATCAGCTTGATGTATTCGTCCTGTTCCAGAAATCGCAGCAACCCCGCCTCATATTGCTTGACCATCGGCGTTTTGCGCATCAGATGGAGCAGATGGATCTTGATCCCCTGCACATCCATGTTCGCTACAGCGCGGCCGGTTTCCAGCATCATTTCGTGCGTTTCCTGTGGCAGTCCGTAAATGATATGCGTGCAGACGCGAATGCCTCGTTTGCGCAGCTTCTCCACCGCATCGAGGTAGCACTGCGTATCATGCGCCCGGTTGATCAGCATAGACGTCGATTCGTGGATCGTTTGAAGGCCCATCTCCACCCAAAGGTAGGTCCGCTCATTGAGCTCGGCCAAATAATCGACGACATCGTCGGGCAGGCAATCCGGCCGCGTGGCGATGGATAAGCCGACGACCCCCGGTTGCTCAAGGATCGCCTCGTAATATTCACGAAGGACCTCCACCGGCGCATAAGTATTCGTATAGGCCTGGAAGTACCCGATATATTTGGCATGCGGCCATTTCTGATGCTGCCGGTCGCGGATCGTGGCAAATTGTGTGACCAGATCGTCTCTGCGGCTCCCGGCGAAGTCGCCCGATCCCCGGGCGCTGCAGAACGTGCAGCCCCCTTTTGCGATCGAACCGTCCCGGTTGGGACAAGTGAATCCGGCATCCAGCATGACCTTAAATACTTTGTCCCCGAACTCGCGTCGCATCTCGGTATTCCATGTATGAAATCTTTTGTCTCCCCACCAAGTAGGAGTGTCCGTCATCAGTGTACTCATTGCGGCTCCTTCATTTTGTCACAAAATAATTTATGCATATTTATACAACGGCGAAAGCCGCGTCCGTACGCCGCTTCCACTGGATTCATTGTATCAAATTTCGCGCAAAAAGGGGAAGTGTGCTTGCCTGATTCCTTGCGGCAGGTTTCGGAATATGTTATTTTGAAAGTATCAAATTCGTTGGACCCCAATTCCAAAATATATCGAAAAAGGAATCACTCGTCTCGTCTCCCCGGCGAACGGTTGGTTCCTTTTTCATTGCGCGCTTTACATTTTCGGCGATCTTCGGCACAATATTGCAAGGAATGGATAACAAGAAAGCGGAGGAATAACATGCGTTTACGCGGTAGAAAAGGAATACGGGAAAATTTGGAACAACAGCAGGAGCTGGTTGTCCTGAATCCTCGGGAATATAAAGGGCGTTGGGCGGAGGTGTTCGGTAACGGTCGGCCGATCCACATCGAGCTTGGCATGGGCAAAGGCCAGTTCATCAGCGGCATGAGCGTGAAATATCCGGACGTGAATTTCATCGGTATGGATATGTACGACGAGCTGATCCGACGGGCTAGCGAGAAGGTTCGTGCGAAGTGGGATGAGCAGGGAGCGAAGGAGCCGGAAACCGTTCGTCTGGCGCTCGGCAACATCGAGATGATCGAAGAGTTTTTTGCGCCGGGGGAAGTGGAACGCATTTATTTGAATTTCAGCGATCCTTGGCCGAAGAAGAAGCATTGGCGTCGGCGGCTGACCCATCCGCGTTTTCTGGACAAGTACCGCCAGCTTCTGAATGAGAACGGCGAAATTCACTTTAAGACGGATTCGCGCGTGCTGTTTGAATTCTCGCTGAATGCCTTCGCTGCTGTGGGACTGCAGATGAATGACATCTCGCTCAGCTTGCATGAAGGCGGGATCAACGAGGCCCATGTCATGACGGAGTATGAGAGCAAATTCGTTGGACAAGGGATGCCGATTTACCGCTGCGAGGTCATGGTCGGCGAAGCGGCAGTGCGGCGGTACCAGGAGCGGAAGATGGAGATGTTTGAATAGCGAACAAAAGCGGAGCAGGATGGATATCCTTAGCTCCGCTTTTTTTGCGACTGGCCGTTCCTTCAGGCCGGTTATTTTCGGATGAAATTCGTATTTGCAAGAAGATCGATAATAGCTTGGGCACTCTGCATCGGCCGGAATAGGGCAATATGATTCAAGACCTCTTCCCGCTTGCGAACGACATCGTCGTACTGTTCGGTCAACCGTTTGACCCAATTGGTAATGTCGTCCAACGAATTGATAGGGGTTCCCCATCCCTGTTGCGTAAAATAATGTGAATTTTCCTCTTCCTGTCCGGGAAGGGGCTTGTGAAACAACATGGGGATGCCTTTGGCCAGCCCTTCGGAGCAGGTCATGCCGCCGGGTTTGGTTATCAGCAAGTCGGAAACTTCCATCAGCTTGTCGATTTCCTTTGTGAACCCAAGCAGGTGAATATTCGGATGTATGAACCGGGGGTCCTTCTTCATCTTCTCCAGCGACTTCTCATTGCTGCCAAAACAGAAGATGATCTGGATTTGCTCTCGGTACAAAGCGAGTAGCGAATTAACCGCCTCATCCTTCATAAAACCCCAGCCCCCACCCATGACGAGTACCGTAGGCATATCCTTCAAGCCGAACTGCAGCCGGATATCCTCCTTGTGGTGGCGCTCCCAGAAGTTGGGGTGGACCGGAATGCCGGTAATTAGAATTTTGTTCTTGTCTACACCGCGCTCCAACAATTTCCTCTGCACTTGATCGGTAGAGACGAGGAAACAATTCACTTCTCGGCTGACCCAGGCGCCGTGTACATCGTAATCGGTAATCACGGTGCAAAGCGGGACGTCCAGCATGCCCAGCCGCTTCAGACGTGAGATGACCGCGCTGGGAATCGGATGGGTACAGACGATGACGTCAGGATGAAGCTGACGGATGATTTGAATCGTACGCGTATAAAAAATCCGATGAAGAGCCAGCGTCGTCAATCGGTTCAAAGACTTTTTATAGTTACTGCGATACATCATACGGATAAGCCGAGGTTGCGAGGACACCGTTTTTTTGTAAGCGGTAATGATGATCGGCGCCACTCTAGGGTTTAAAAAACTGCCAAGCTCTAGGACTTTCGTCTGCACGTTTGGCGCGATCTTTCGTAAACTGCTGGAGAGCGCGTAGGCCGCTTGTGTATGACCGGCTCCAAACCCCTCGGATAAAAGCAAGACTCTCTGTTTTTGCACTGGTTTCACCTTTTCCTGCAAGGTTTTCCTACTGTCTACAATATCCCCTTTAAGCCCATATTGCAACCGTTCCGAGCGCTACGGAGGAGCCAATCACGGCTCCTGCCAGGGTGTCCGATGGATAATGCAGACCTAAATAAATACGCGATACCGCGACGAGCAGAGCCACCGGTAAAAGCACCAATATGAGTCCAGGAGCAGCCGCCATAAACGGCACGGTGACGGAAAAAATCGCTGTTGTATGACCGGATGGAAACGAGTGGTCCGTCAGCGGATTTCGGAAAGTGTTCGTGCCTGGCAGCGTTAAGTAGGGCCGGAGACGCGGATAGGTCTTTTTCACCAGCGCTACCGGAAGATGACTAATTGCAAGCGCAACGCAGGATTGCAAGCCGATTCGGCTCCACGGCTGCGGAGCGGCCAACCAAATGAACAAGGATGAGAGAATGGTAAACCAGGCTCCACCTAAATGGGTTAAGTGGTACAGCCAAAAATTCAGGAAGCCGCGATGCAAGCGGCCGTTGATCCCTACAAAGAGCTGCTGGTCGAGTTGTTGAAGCTTATGGAATAAACGAATCATGAAATCCCTCCGCACGATGTTTGACCGCATTCTTACCGCCCGAGAACTGCCTGTCCAAGGGCTGCCCGTTTCAAATAGCATGGCATTTTCAAGTTAGACTTATCATATTTTTAATCCATGGCCTTTTCAAGGACGTTTTTTGGGTTGCAGGCCGTGCTCTTTTTTGACTTTCCGTCCCTTGCCCCTGTACAATGATTCAAATCATAGCAAATAAGTTTAAAAAAAAGGGTGCAGAATTGTAAACTTTTTGCTGGGTTATCACGTTTATGTAGATGTAATGCCAATGCGTCGTCAGCCGGGTCGTTAAAAAAAAGAAGAAATTAGAAATAAAAAATGCCAAAAGTGATGAAAATAAGATGTAACCGTACCTGAAAGCAGGATGCGGTGGTCCCGTATGCCAAAATTGCCGGACTTCGAGGTATTTGAGCGACGACGGGGTCATAGTGGTTTTGACAAAAGCAGTCAACTCATGGAAAATCGTAATGGTTTAAAAAAAGAGCCGGTAATCGTATCAGTGAGAAAACGCAAGAAGAATGAAAGGGTCATAAACAACAAAAAAACTCCGAAGTAAATAAAAAAACAAATCATCGGAGAAAAAGGGGGCAAGAAATCATGTTAGATGTCATCTTGATCTCGCTGCAGGTTGTGCTTGCAGTGGTAGGGGTGTATCAATTTGGTTTGGCTTTATTTGGCATGTACAGGAAGAAAAACAAAGTTCAACACGCACCGAGCAAATCCTTTGCCGTGTTGGTCGCGGCGCATAACGAGGAAAGAGTAGTCGGGGCGTTGATGGAGAATTTGAAGCAGCTTAACTATCCGAAAGAATTATACGACGTGTTTGTCATTTGCGATAACTGCACCGATAATACCGCGAGCATCGTCCGGAGCCACGGCATGAACGCTTGCGTGCGCAGCAATCCGAATTTGCGCGGGAAAGGCTACGCCATCGAATGGATGCTGAAGCAATTGTGGAAAATGCCGCGCCAATATGACGCGGTCGTCATGTTCGACGCCGACAACCTGGCTCATCCGGATTTCTTGCGTGAAATGAATAACGATCTTTGCTCTGGCGCCCGGGTGATTCAAGGCTACATCGACACGAAGAATCCGGAGGATTCATGGATTACCGCTTCTTACGGGATTTCCTACTGGTATTGCAACCGTCTGTGGCAGCTGTCCCGAACAAACCTGAAGATGGCAAATTTCCTCGGGGGCACGGGGATGTGCTTCGAAACTGAGTTGCTCAAGGAAATCGGCTGGGGCGCGACCAGCCTAGTCGAAGACCTGGAGTTCACCATGCGCTGCGTCGAACGCGGTGTGTACCCGGTATTTAACTATGACGCCAAGCTGTTTGACGAGAAGCCGTTGACGTTTAAAGCGTCGGCTCGCCAGCGCCTTCGCTGGATGCAAGGACACTTCACCGTTGCTCGCCGTTACTTCTTCCCGCTGCTCTGGAAGAGTATTAAAGAGCGGAGCATGGTGAAGCTGGACATGGCGCTCTACGGCGCTAACGTATACATCGTGCTGCTGACGTTCCTGCTGACGGCATTCATCTGGGTTGACCAGTCGCTGCTTCGCGGACCGCACTTCGATACGCTGTACGGCTACCTGCCGATGTGGGTGTCCTACGTGGCGATCGTCGCGAATGTCTTTATTTTCCTGATGGCGATGTTCCTTGAGAAGGTAAAGTCCAAGAAGGTGTATGCTTACCTGATCCTGTTCCCGATTTACTTGATTTCCTGGTGGCCGATCACGTTCTACGCGTTCTTCACGCAAAACAACAAGCAATGGAGTCATACGCAGCATACGCGCGTTGTTCGCTTAGAAGAAGTCCAAAGCAACAAGGTAAGTTAAAAACCAGCTTTTGATCACGAAGTATAAGCTAACGAAGCGGGCTCGGCGTCGAATCTTGAATTCAGCCGGGCCCTCCGTGTGCTCACGTAGGCTCACCTACGCTGCGCTACTCGGTCCCTGCTTCATCCAACCTTCTCGGTGCTGAAAAGCCGGTTTTTAACTTTTGATTTGAAAGGTACCCTTGACTTGGCGCATGGCACATGATATAGTATTTGAGGTTGCAAGAAAGTTATTGGATTGCAAGCAGAGGCCCCGGCTTCTCACCTGACCGACGTTCGTGTTGGCTGGTCTTGATCCGTTGATTTATGAATGGAATGTTCATGAAGACTAACGACGATCAATGAGGGATGCGGGTGAGGACCTGCATCCTTTTTATGTGTGTGAGTACCGGTCCAAGTCATTACTTAAGACCATTTGGAGGTGGAGAATTATCAGTAAGGAACATTTGATCAATGATGAGATTCGTGCGAAAGAGGTCCGTCTGGTGGGTGCCGAAGGTGAACAAATCGGGATTACGCCGTTGCGCGAAGCGCTGCAGATGGCGATCGACCTGAATCTGGATTTGGTGAACGTTGCGCCGACTGCCAAGCCGCCGGTATGCCGGATTATGGACTATGGCAAGTTCCGTTACGAGCAGCAGAAGAAAGAGAAGGAAGCTCGCAAGAATCAGAAGATTGTGGACATCAAGGAAGTATGGTTCCGCGCGAACATCGAGGAACACGACTACCAGACGAAACTTCGCAATGTGATCAAATTTTTGAAAGAAGGCGACAAGGTAAAATGCTCGGTTCGCTTCCGCGGACGGGAAATTACCCACGCCGACATCGGGAAGAAAATTCTCGACCGCGTCAAAGAAGAGGTCGCGGAAATCTCTACCATTGAACGCCTTCCGAAGCTGGAAGGGCGCAGCATGATCATGATTTTGGCACCGAAAAACTAAGCGTTTGCTTCTATATATGATCGTTTCGTTTGCGGAATGACTCGGAAGAGAAAGCTTACGTTCATAATCCTTTGAGGGGGAAGTACAATGCCTAAAATGAAAACCCACAGTAGCCTGAAAGGCCGCTTCAAAATTACCGGATCCGGTAAAGTAAGACGCTACAAAGCGAACCGCAATCACTTGCTGTCCCATAAGTCGAAACGTGCAAAACGTGTTTTGGCCAACAGCCCTGTTGCTTACGCAGGTGACGTGAGCCGCATGAAGCAACAATTGGCAAACTTGAAGTAATTACCGAGAAACAATTAACACAACTTTTTGGGAGGTTTTTTAAATGGCAAGAGTTAAAGGCGGATTCGTCGTTCGTCGTCGTCATAAAAAAGTATTGAAGCTGGCTAAAGGTTATTTTGGTTCGAAACACCGTATTTTCAAAACTGCTAACGAGCAAGTAATGAAATCCTTGCTGTACGCATACCGGGATCGTCGCACGAAAAAACGCGACTTCCGCAGACTGTGGATCGTCCGGATCAATGCAGCAGCTCGTATGAACGGTTTGTCCTACAGCAAAATGATGCATGGTCTGAAGCTTGCTGAAGTGAACATCAACCGCAAAATGCTGGCTGACCTCGCGGTTAACGATCTGAATGCTTTCAATTCTTTGGCTGCCGTAGCTAAAGAAAAAATCAACGCTTAAGTTCAAATGATTAAGGCGCTGTTTCCGGTTGATTCCGGGACGGCGCTTTTTTTGGGGATGCCGGGGTAACCCGGATACATAAGCGAAGTCAGCGGATTCGGCCAAAGATGCTTTCAGAATCGATTTTCACTGGAAATTCGTGGGGATGAATCAAACGGAGCTGTTGGACATTTCCAGAAGTTCGGCTAATGAGGCATGGAAATGTGGGAAATTAGGAATGCTATATCTAAGCCGCACGACATATCCGGATATCCATGTGATCTTGGGAAAATGCCGATATTTTCGTTGGGATCTCTCTTGAATGTTCGTGAATAGCAGTGTTTACGGAATTACTTTACATGAAGCGAACATTGAATGATAAATTTGTCGAAAGTAAGCGTTTTATTCAAAATAAAGACGAAAATTATTTAACCCAAGGTTATTAAAAGTATGGATTTTAGCATATTTTACAGGTATAATCGGTCTGTGTGGTCAACTTAGACAAGGCTCACAAAATATTAAGGGGGATTAACCGCAATGAACAAAGCCTTCAAGCTATCTTTACTCATGGTGCTCGCATTTACTCTCGTTTTGGCGGGATGCGGCAACAACAATGCAGCGAACAACGGTGGAAACGCCAATACCGGAAATGCCGGCAACACGACCGACAACACGCAAGCGGGTAACGGCGGAAACACGGCTACCGATGCATCGAAGTTTAAGATCGGTCTCGTAACCGACGTAGGCGGCGTAAACGACAAATCCTTCAACCAATCCGCATGGGAAGCACTCGTAGCCATGAACAAGGAACAAGGGATCCAGAACAAATATCTGCAAAGTTCCCAAAGCTCCGACTACGTTCCTAACCTGACTCAATTTGTGCAAGGCGGTTACGACTTGACTTGGTCGATCGGTTTCGACTTGGGCGATGCAACGAAACAAGTTGCTGACGCGAATCCGAATGTGAAAATGGCGATCATCGACAACGTTGTTGACGCTCCAAACGTAGAGTCCGTTACTTTTGCCGAAAATGAAGGTTCTTTCCTGGTCGGCGTGGTAGCTGGTCTGACGACAAAAACAAATAAAATCGGCTTCATCGGTGGGATGGAAAGCCCGGTTATTAAACGCTTTGAAGTTGGTTTCCAAGCAGGCGTAGCTGCGGTTAACCCGGACGCAAAAGTTACGGTTACCTATGCTGGTGCTTATGACAAACCAGACGTTGGTAAGTCTTTGGCTAGCCAATTGTTCAACGATGGCGCCGACATCATTTTCCCAGCTGCTGGTCAAACGGGGAACGGCGTATTTAACGAAGCAACTGCGCGCAACCAAGCCGGCGGCGCTAACAAATTGTGGGTTATCGGCGTCGACAAAGACCAATCGCTTGAATTCGGCGATGAAGTGACATTGACTTCGATGATGAAACGCGTTGACGTTGCCGTTAAAAACGTAACTCAACAAGTAATCGACGGTACGTTCAAAGGCGGTCAAGTAACAAACCTGACGCTGAAAGAAGACGGCGTAGGCTTGCCTGAAAAGAATCCAAACGTGAGCCAAGAAATCTTGGACAAAGTGGAAGAATTCAAGCAAAAAATCGTTAACGGCGAAGTTACGGTACCTGCCGAGTAAGAAAGCAAGCGGACACGTTTACGTCCGTATGGACAGTAGAATATAATAGAGTCATTCAAGCAGGCAAGGCCAGTGGATCAACTGGCCTTGTTGCTTGCGTTAATCCCATAATGGTGAGGGTGGTTTCATGAGCGCTGAAGCTCCCGTAGTCGAGTTGAAGCAAATCACAAAACGTTTTCCCGGTGTAGTCGCCAACGACTCCATCAGCCTAACCTTACGAAAGGGCGAAATTCATGCCCTGCTCGGCGAGAACGGTGCGGGCAAATCAACGTTGATGAACATTTTGTTTGGCCTCTATCAGCCGGATGAAGGCTCGATTGAGATGGACGGCCAACCGGTGACAATCGACAATCCGAACAAGGCAATCAAGCTAGGCATCGGTATGGTTCACCAGCATTTCAAGCTAGTACAGCCTTTTACGGTTACCGAGAATATCATTCTTGGCATGGAACCGAAAAAGGGACTTAATATCGACTATAAATCGGCGTCCGCCCAGGTGGCGAAATTGTCGGAGCAGTATGGTCTTCAAGTGGACCCCAACTCGAAAATCCACGATATTTCCGTCGGGATGCAGCAGCGGGTCGAGATTATGAAAATTCTGTTCCGCGGCGCGGATATCCTTATATTTGACGAGCCGACCGCCGTGCTCACGCCTCAAGAAATCGAGGAACTGATGGCCATCATGAGACGGTTGGTGGCGGAAGGCAAATCCATCATTTTGATTACCCACAAGCTGAAGGAAATCATGGAGATTTCGGATCGAGTTACGATTATTCGCCGCGGCAAAGTGATCGATACCGTAGAGACGAATCAGACGAACCCGCAAGAGCTGGCTGAGAAAATGGTTGGCCGTGGCGTCTCCTTCAAAGTGGATAAACAAGAACCTCAAATCGGACAACCTGTCTTGAAGCTAAGCGATTTGAAAGCCAAGGACAAGCATGGCCTCCATGTGCTGAACGGACTCAATCTAGAGGTGCGTGCCGGAGAAATCGTTGGTATCGCCGGGGTTGACGGTAACGGGCAAAGCGAATTGATCGAAGCGATCACGGGGCTGCGCAAAATCGAATCCGGGTCGATCCAGCTATCAGGTAAGGAAATTACGAATTTGCCGGCGCGAAAGATCATCGAGAGCGGTTTGTCGCACATCCCTGAGGACCGGCACAAGCATGGTTTGGTGCTCGATTTCTCCGTTAGCGAGAATATGGTGCTGGAGACGTATTACCAAGCGCCGTACAGCAAGGGCGGCCTGTTGAACCAGCGGGCGATCGACGAGCATGCCAAGCAGTTAGTCGAGGCGTTTGACGTGCGTACGCCAAGCGTGGAAACGAAGGCGCGTTCGCTGTCCGGGGGGAATCAACAGAAGGCGATTATTGCGCGGGAAATAGATAAGAACCCGGATCTGTTAATCGCTGCCCAGCCAACGCGGGGACTAGACGTTGGGGCTATCGAATTCGTTCATAAGCAACTGATTGCGCAGCGAGACCAAGGCAAAGCGGTATTGCTGATCTCCTTCGAGCTGGATGAAATTATGAACGTGTCCGATCGGATCGCCGTCATTTATGAAGGACGGATCGTCGGTGAAGTGCTACCACAGGAAACCAACGATCAAGAGCTTGGCCTAATGATGGCGGGAAGCCTGGAACGGGGAGGTCAAAGCGTTGGATAAATTGCGAAAAATATTTACATTAGACAGCGTCATTCTTCCGCTGGTTGCCATCGTGCTTGGTTTGTTGGTTGGCGCAGTGGTTATGCTGATCGGGGGATACAATCCGATCGTCGCCTATAGCGCACTTTTGCAGCGGGTTGTAGGCAATCCCTATGACTTCGGTGAAACGATCCGGCAAATTACACCGCTCATGTTTACCGGTTTGGCAGTTGCGTTTGCATTCCGCTCCGGGATGTTTAACATCGGTGCAGACGGCCAGGTCTTGATCGGGATGACGGCGGCAACGGCGGTATCGTTGTCGTTCTCGGGACTGCCGTCCGGCATCCTGGTTCCTCTGGCAGTGATTGCGGGGGGGATCGGCGGCGGACTCTGGGCTGGCATTGCAGGTTACCTGAAGGCCAAACGGGGCATCAATGAAGTTATTACAACGATCATGCTGAACTGGACGGCGTTGTATTTATCGAATTACGTCATCCGCAATTTCTACCTGTTGAAGGGCCAAAACCGTTCCGAGGACATCGCCGCATCGGCCTCGATGACCTTCCTGAACGACGTATTCAATAATGCCCGGATCCACTGGGGAACGATCATCGCTCTTCTGACGGCGGTATTCTTCTTTGTTTACCTTTGGAAAACGAAGCAAGGTTACGAAATGCGTTCCGTCGGTTTGAACCCGAATGCGGCGGAATATGCCGGGATGAACGTCAGCCGCAACATTGTGAAAGCAATGTTCATCAGCGGCGTGTTTGCTGGCCTGGCCGGCACCTTCGAGGTGTTGGGCGTGTTCCATTATCAATCGGTCTTCGCCGCCTCGCCAGGATACGGATTTGACGGCATCGCGGTTGCGCTGCTCGGCATGAACCATCCGTTTGGTGTGGTGCTTGGATCGATCCTGTACGGCGTGCTGACCTATGGCTCGGCCGGGATGAGCTTTAGTGCCGGGGTACCTCCGGAGTTGATCAAGATCGTGATTGGCTCGATCATATTCTTCATTGCCGCTCAGGGCATCGTAAGAATCGTACTGAAGCCGTTTTACCTGAAGCGCAAGAAAGAGAAGGTGTCGTAAGATGGACGTACTTACACTACTTGGTCAATTGCTGAACTCCACACTCGTGTTCTCAACGGCGTTGATCTTTACGGCGCTTGGCGGCATTTTCTCCGAGCGTTCCGGCGTCGTTAACATCGGCTTGGAAGGGTTAATGATATTCGGCGCGTTCGCCGCCGGCGTGGGGACTTATTATGCCCAGGAAGCGGGCATGGGCGCCTTCTCGCCGTGGGTCGGGGTGATTGCAGCCATGGTTATGGGGGCACTTGGCGCTTTGATCCATGCTGTTGCTACGATCACGTTTAAGGCGGATCAGACGATCAGCGGGATCGTCATCAACTTCTTGGCAGCGGGTTTGACCGTATACATCGTCAAATTGCTGTTTGAAGGGGCAGCCGAAACGCCGCTCGTTACGGTATTCCATAAAGTCCCGATCCCGGTTCTGCGC
Organism: Paenibacillus sp. J53TS2; assembly: GCF_018403305.1. NCBI lineage: Bacteria > Bacillati > Bacillota > Bacilli > Caryophanales > Paenibacillaceae > Paenibacillus > Paenibacillus sp. J53TS2. Next base: position 882,789 of record NZ_BOSK01000001.1, on the reverse strand, counting down.
GACATCCCGATTATCGGGGAGGGCTTCTTTAACTCGTATCCGACGACGTATTTGGCATTGATTCTCGTCGTTGTCATTTATTTTGTTCTGTTTAAGACCCCGTTCGGGTTACGTCTTCGTTCCGTCGGTGAGCATCCAAGCGCGGCGGACACGCTGGGCGTGAACGTGACGAAAATGCGCTACATCGGGGTGCTTCTCAGCGGTATTCTCGGGGGCATCGGCGGCGCAACGATCACACTGACGACAACTAGTACGTTTGCCCATAATACGATTTCCGGCCAGGGCTTTATTGCCATCGCGGCGATGATCTTCGGCAAATGGAATCCGCTGGGCGCTTTCGGCGCGGCGATGTTCTTTGGTTTCTCGCAGGCGATTCGCAACTACGTACAGTTGTTTGAATGGTCGAGAAGTATTCCTCAGGAATTTATCTTCATGATCCCTTACGTACTGACGATTATCGTCCTCGTTGGAGCGGTGGGACGTTCCTCAGCGCCGGCGGCGTTAGGTACGCCTTACGATCCGGGGAAACGTTAGAATGAAGCAAAAGGATGCTGCATGGGCAGCATCCTTTTTTTTGTTTTATTTAGGGGGAGAAGCCCGATTGTTGGAAGACAAGGCGATGGTGTAAGCAAGGATAGGGACGAGTGAATAGGTTAGGGGTGTACACAAAATAGCCGATTCAAACGGTTCGGCCAGAGCGGTTTTTCGCGGCTATACGATCTAACCTGACAGGAGGAATTAGGATGGGCAGAACGGTTACGAGAAAAGAAGCCGAGAAATGGCTGGGCAAGTCGATCGCGGCTTATAAAAAAGACGGTACGGTTGTTACGGGCAAACTGGTGAAAATCAGCGGCAATCGTTTGATTGTTCGCCAGGCCCCCGGTAAAAAAGTCAGAACCAAAGCGATCATCCCGCTTGTTTTGTTCGATCTGCTGGCGATCGGCACCGCTCCGTACGCCTTTGGCGGGGTTCCGTACGGTGGCGTGCCCTATGGTGGCGGCGTCCCCTATGGCGGAGGCTACCCTTACCCCTATTTCTGGTAAAACGGCTAATTGCGGTTGGGCAGCCTTTTTTCCAGCTCATAACATTGGGATAGCGGGACGTAACGCTGGGTTCGGTACCCCAATTTACGGTAAAATAGGTGGGCTCGGGTGTTGTCCCGGTCCACCATTACTTTTGCGCGCAGACAACCGCGGGAGACGGCAAAATTTTCTGCATGCGCCATCAGTGTTTTACCGTGGCGTTGCCGCTGATGAGCCGACGCCACCGCCATCATGTCAATATATAACAAATCGCCGTGAATGAGAAAATGAATAAAAGCTACCGGATCCGCTTCGTAGGTAGGGGAAGCCACCAACGAGACGCCACGCGACAGACGCAACGGAATATCCTTGAAGACGGCCTCGATGTCCTGTGGAGGCAGATGGGAGAAGGGGACAAGCTCTCCGCGGATCAAATCGTGGATGATGGGATCGTCCTGTTTCGGCCTTCTGTATCGAATCATGCGCGAATCTCCTCCTAACCGTGCATAATTTTAGGCGCTATCTTTTATCATATGAGAAGGAGGAGGGGAAGGGTTCCTGTCAGAAACTTTAATTCTTTAGGGTATTGACTCGTGGTGTAAACTAATCATATAATGTTTCTAAACATTTTAAGACATATCTTGCATCGGCGATGAAGAGGACGAAGCTTTAAGGGCTCTTTGCTCAGAGAGTGGGTGGATTTGCTGAGACCACCACCAAAATCCCTTAACTGCGAGCTCACCTCGGAGCTGTTTCCCTGAAAAGCTGCAAGCCATCCGCGGTGGCGCTTGCGTTTAAAGCTTATTAGGGGAAATCGTTTGGTCCTCGTTACGGACCACGAGTAAGGCGGGTCACGCTTTTACTCGTCAAGGCTTGGCACTGCGAGGTGCTAAGTGAAAATGGGTGGTACCACGGAGGATCAAACCTTTCGTCCCTCGGAGCAGGAAACTGTTCCGGCGGGCGGAAGGTTTTTTTAGTTTAGGTAGGTTAATGGGGTTTGAAAAAAGTTAGATCAAGTTCAAAAAGTTAGGTTTCGAGCACCGAGAAGGTTGGATGAAGCTAGGGACTGAGTAGCGGAGCGTACGTATTGGGTACGTGAGCAACGGAAGGCCCAGGTGAGTTCAAGATTCGACGTCGTATCACAGCTTGATTTAGCATCGTGATCGAAAGATGACTTTTTGAACATCATTTGGAAGGAGGATGACTGATGAGCGCGCAAATTCCAGAAACGCGGTCCACAGAACAATTACGAGAAAAATGGATGAAACCGGAAGTCATTACAGGTTCGGATATCCTGCTTCGCAGCTTGCTTTTGGAAGGTGTCGAGTGCGTCTTTGGTTATCCGGGCGGAGCGGTGTTGTACATTTATGACGCGTTGTACGGATTTACCGATTTCCACCACCTGCTGACCCGACATGAGCAGGGCGCCATCCACGCGGCGGACGGGTACGCCCGAGCCACTGGCAAAGTCGGCGTATGTATCGCCACCTCCGGACCGGGAGCGACCAACACGGTGACGGGGATCGCCACGGCGTTTATGGATTCCGTTCCGCTCGTTATCATTACGGGGAACGTCGTTTCCAGCCTGATCGGAACCGATGCGTTCCAAGAGGCAGATATTACCGGCATCACGATGCCGATCACAAAACACAGTTATCTTGTTCGGAACGTTGAGGATCTGCCTCGTGTTATCCACGAAGCGTTCCACATTGCGAACACCGGACGGAAAGGTCCGGTCCTGATCGACATTCCGAAGGACGTGTCCGCGAACAAGGCTTTGTTCGAGCCTTCCCAGACCATCAACCTGCGCGGCTACAATCCGACGGTGGTGCCGAATCGACTGCAGCTGGACAAATTGGCGGCGGCCATTCAGGAAGCCGAGCGTCCGGTCATTATCGCCGGCGGCGGCGTGGTTTACTCCGGCGGACATGAGCAGCTGTTCGAATTCGTGAACAAGACGCAAATTCCGATTACGACAACGCTGCTCGGCTTGGGTGCTTTCCCAAGCGGCCACGAGCTGTGGATGGGAATGCCCGGTATGCACGGCACCTATACGGCGAACCAATCGATTCAGCAATCCGATTTGCTGATCAACATCGGGGCACGGTTCGACGACCGGGTAACCGGCAAACTGGACGGGTTTGCGCCGAAGGCCAAAATCGTGCACATCGACATCGACCCGGCGGAAATCGGCAAGAACGTTCATGCAGACATTCCGATCGTTGGCGATGTGAAAACCGTGCTGGAGATGCTGAACCCGATCGTTTCGCGGGCGGACAAAGCGGATGCATGGAGAGCGCAAATCCAACGTTCCAAAATCGAGAAGCCGCTAAAATACATCGATTCGGATACCGTTCTGAAACCGCAGTGGGTGATCGAGTTGCTCAATGACACGACAGGCGGAGAGGCGATCGTCACGACCGACGTTGGCCAGCATCAAATGTGGGCGGCGCAGTATTACAAATTTAACCAGCCTCGATCCTGGATTACCTCGGGCGGCCTCGGGACGATGGGCTTCGGATTCCCTTCGGCGATCGGCGCGCAGATGGGGCATCCCGATCGGTTAGTCATCTCGATTAATGGGGACGGCGGCATGCAGATGTGTGCCCAGGAGCTGGCGATCTGTGCCATCAACAAGATCCCGGTCAAAGTCGTCGTGATCAACAACCAAGTGCTCGGTATGGTCCGTCAATGGCAGGAATTGATCTATGACAACCGTTACAGCCATATCAATCTTGAAGGCAGTCCGGATTTCGTCAAGTTGGCCGAAGCCTATGGCGTGAAGGGTCTACGGGCAACGAACAAGGAAGAAGCCAGACGTGCATGGCAGGAAGCGCTCGACACACCGGGACCGGTTCTGGTGGAATTCGTGGTCAGCAAAGAGGAAAACGTATATCCGATGGTTACCCAAGGTTCCACCATTGATCAAATGCTGATGGGGGACAGTGAATGATGATGAAAAACCATGCGATTTCCGTATTAGTTAACGACCAGCCAGGGGTTCTCCAGCGCGTTGCCGGCCTGTTTGGCCGGCGCGGCTACAATATCGAAAGCATTACGGTGGGCCAATCCGAGGAAGAAGGCTTGTCCCGGATGATCATCGTCACCCAAGGCGATGACAAAACGCTCGAGCAAATCGAAAAACAGCTGTATAAACTGATCGATGTCATCAAAGTCGTCAATCTTAGCTCCAGACCGATGGTCGCTCGCGAGCTTGCGCTGATCAAGGTCAAGTCCGAGCCGGCGGAGCGCCCGGAAATCATGGGCGTCGTTGAAACGTTCCGCGCCGCGGTCGTCGACATCGGGACGAACAGCATGATGATCCAAGTCGTCGGCGATACCGAGAAAATCGACGCCATGATCGAGCTGCTTCGTCCTTACGGCATCCGGGAGCTCTCGCGTACCGGCGTTACCGCCATGATTCGCGGGAACGCTTAAGCGCTCAAAGGGTTACGTAATTTGCCGCTACCCGCGGCTTCACCCCTCCGCCAGACAACGGGCGGGTGTTTGAGGGGATCGATTTGTCAAGATGCCACTTTATCGCTTCAAGGCGTCGGTCCATTGAAACACCCGCTCGTCACAGGCGGAGGAAACCATACTTATTTTAATTAAGGGCACAGCTTGACTGTCCCGCAAATCTTAGGAGGGCATAAGAAATGGCAGTTACTTTGTACTATGAACAAGATGCAGAACTCAGCGTATTGAAAGGAAAAACGATCGCGATCATCGGTTACGGCAGCCAAGGACATGCCCATGCGCAAAACCTGCGCGAAAGCGGACTGAATGTCGTTGTCGGCCTGCGGGAAGGCAAATCCTTCAACAAAGCGAAGGAAGACGGCTTCGAAGTATTGTCCGTTGCGGAAGCGACCAAACGTGCAGATGTCGTGCAAATCCTGATGCCGGACGAGACTCAAGCTGCGGTTTACAACAGCGAAATCGCGCCTAACCTGAAAAAAGGCGCTGCATTGTTGTTCGCCCATGGCTTTAACGTGCATTTTGGTCAAATCGTTCCTTCCCCGGACAACGACGTATTGCTCGTTGCTCCGAAGTCGCCGGGTCACATGGTTCGCCGTACGTATGTGGAAGGCTTTGGCGTTCCTGGTCTGATTGCTATCCATCAAGATGCTACCGGCAAAGCGAAAGAAATCGGCCTCGCTTACGCAAAAGGGATTGGCTGTACACGTGCAGGGGTTATCGAAACCTCGTTCCGTGAAGAAACCGAAACTGATTTGTTCGGTGAACAAGCTGTATTGTGCGGCGGCGTAACCGCCCTGATCAAAGCCGGCTTCGAAACGCTGGTTGAAGCGGGTTATGCTCCTGAAATGGCATACTTCGAGTGCTTGCACGAAATGAAGCTGATCGTTGACTTGATCTATGAAGGCGGCATGGCAACGATGCGTGACTCCATTTCCAATACAGCGGAGTATGGAGACTATGTAACAGGGCCTCGCGTTGTGACAGAAGAAACCAAGAAAGCGATGAAAGCTGTGCTTTCCGATATCCAACAAGGGAAATTCGCTCGCGACTTCATCTTGGAGAACCAATCGAACCGTGCGTTCCTCACGGCAACTCGCCGCAATGAAGCAAACCATCCGATCGAAGTGGTCGGCAGAGAGCTTCGCGGCTTGATGCACTGGATCAAGAAATAACGGCATATCGTTGATAAGACCCAACGTAAGATAAGAATGAACCTGAATACCCAATGCGGCCGCCCCTTTGTGTGAGCCGCATTGGAGCTTTTCGGAGGAGGTGCTTGGAATGCGCAAAATCTACATTTTCGATACGACGCTTCGGGATGGTGAGCAATCCCCTGGAGTCAACCTGAATACTCGCGAAAAGCTGGAGATCGCCTATCAGCTGGAGAAGCTTGGGGTCGACCGAATCGAAGCGGGTTTTCCCGCAGCTTCGCCCGGGGATTTGGCCGCGGTAAATGCCGTAGCGCGTGCGGTGAAGAAGTCGACGGTGATCGGCTTGTCGCGCTCGCGTACGCAGGATATCGATGCGGTCCGTGAAGCGCTGCAAGGGGCCGAGGATCCTTGCATTCATTTGTTCCTGGCTACAAGTCCGATTCACCGGAAATATAAATTGAAGATGGACAAAGATCAGGTGCTGGAAACGGCGCAGGCCGCGTTGCGGTATGCCCGCAAGTATTTTTCGAAGATCGAATTCTCCTGCGAGGATGCGGGTCGAACCGAATTGGATTTCCTGTGCGAAATGACGGCAATGGCGATTCGTGAAGGCGCATCGGTAGTGAATATTCCGGACACGGTCGGATATTTATATCCCGAGGAGTATGGCAACATCTTCCGTACGTTGAAGGAGAAGGTGCCCGGCATCGAGAAGATCCAGCTTAGCGCCCATTGCCACGATGATTTGGGTCTGGCGACTGCGAACTCGCTGGCTGCGATCTTAGGTGGCGCCGACCAAATCGAAGGGACGATCAACGGAATCGGAGAACGGGCCGGCAACACCGCGCTGGAGGAAGTGGCGTTGGCGCTGGAAACGCGCTTCGACTTCTTTGGTGCAAAAACGTCGCTCGAGCTGACGGAAATCGCCCGTACGAGCCGGCTGGTCAGCCGCTTGACCGGGATGGTGGTGCCGGGGAACAAGGCGATCGTTGGCGCGAATGCTTTTGCTCATGAATCAGGTATCCACCAAGACGGCATGCTGAAGGAGAAAACGACTTACGAAATCATGTCGCCGGAAACGATCGGGCTCAAGGAGAGCAAGCTCGTGCTGGGTAAGCATTCCGGTCGTCATGCCTTCCGCGAGAAGCTGGTGGATATGGGATATACGCTGGATGACGAGCGTATGAACGAAGCTTTTGCCAAGTTCAAAGCGCTGGCCGACAAGAAGAAGGAAGTCACCGACGAGGACCTGCTGGCGATCGTCGAGCTGAAGCTGATCGACACGCCGGAGGAATTCCGTCTCGAGACGATTTTCGTCTCTTACGGCAACGAGGCGACCCCAGCGGCGAAGATCCGTCTGGTCACGCTTGCTGGCGATATTATCGAGAAGGAAGCCGAAGGCAACGGTTCGGTTGACGCGATATATAACGCGATTGACCTGGCTTCCGGCGAAGAGGTCAAACTGGCCGATTACTCGATCAAATCGGTGAGCCATGGTAAGGACGCCCAAGGGGAAGTCCACGTCGTGTTGACTCAAAACGGCGTATCCGTGCAGGGCCGCGGCGTCAGTACCGACATCTTGGAAGCGAGTGCTCGCGCTTATGTCGATGCCCTCAACCGGTTGATTGAGAAGAGAAACTCGAACTCTGCGATTCGGGCATAACCGAACCGGGAGACGGCTGCGGCGGAGCTGATTCATTCAGCTCCGCTGTTTTTTTGCCTGCTTATAGTTAATACCTATGACCTTAATAGATTCTATATCTTTGTTTATCACAACCCGGTGTGTTACAACAGAAGAAGAGGATGTTCACGAAAGGGAGCTGGAAGCAATGGCAGAAGTCAAAAAAATCGCGGTGATCGCGGGCGACGGCATCGGACCGGAAGTGGTAGCCGAAGCGGAGAAAGTGTTGAAACGGACGGAGGAGCTGTTCGGGTACAAGTTTGAAACGGAACATGCATTGTTCGGCGGCATCGCTATCGACGAGAAGGGGACACCACTTCCGCAAGAAACGCTGGAGGTGTGCCAAAAGGCCGACGCCGTATTGCTCGGGGCCGTAGGCGGTCCGAAATGGGACAACAATCCGAAGGAACTACGCCCGGAGACCGGATTGCTGGGCATCCGTAAAGCGCTAGGCCTGTTCTCGAACCTGCGTCCGGCGGTCGTGTTCGACTGTCTCAAGGATGCTTCAACGCTTAAACCGGAAGTGCTTGAAGGCACGGATCTCATCGTCGTGCGCGAGCTGACCGGCGGCATTTATTTCGGCGAGAAGTACCGCCGCGATACGGAGCAAGGTCAGGAAGCCGTTGATACGTGCGCGTATAACGTCAGCGAAGTCGAACGTATCGTTCGCCAAGCGTTTGAGATCGCTCAGAAGCGCCGCAAGAAGCTAGCTTCGGTCGATAAAGCCAACGTGTTGGAGACCTCACGGTTGTGGCGCGAAGTTGTGAACCGGGTCGCACCGGAATATCTGGATGTTGAACTGGAGCACGTCCTTGTCGATAACTGCGCGATGCAGCTGCTCCGCCGTCCGGCCAGCTTCGACGTCATCGTGACGGAGAACATGTTTGGCGACATTCTGAGCGACGAAGCGGCTATGCTTACCGGCTCGATCGGAATGCTGTCCTCGGCTTCCCTGGGTGAAGGCAGCTTCGGGTTATACGAGCCCGTTCACGGTTCCGCGCCGGACATCGCCGGTCAGAATCTGGCTAACCCGATCGCGACAATCTTGTCCGTAGCGTTGATGTTCCGTATGACCTTCGGTTATGCGGATGCCGCTGACGCGATCGAAGCCGCTGTTGCCGACGTACTGAATGCCGGTCACCGCACCGGCGATATCGCCATCGACAAGAGCCAAGCGGTCGGTACGAAGGAAATGGGCGATTTGATCGTTGCTGCAATCAAGAAGTAATGCACAGCGAGCAAGAAAATTGACTTTGAAGATGGCCGATGTTACCATGTGATAAAGATAAGAAGATGGACCCCCTGTTTGAGCTTTGCTCAAATCGGGGGTTTTTTGCCCAGTAGCAACGCCTGTAGGGGGAATGGCTGGAATCCCAGGATTTACATTCTGTACGCAGGAATTTGAAGCAAGCCTCACGAATAAATTAGTTGAAATCCCGGCCTGGGAGGGCTGGGAGGCGTTAATGAACCGAACGCGAGAAAGGGTGAAGGGGAATGAGTTTTTGCTGCGGAGCCAGCATGCTGGGAACAAAGGGGACTTTAAAGCATTATCGTACGCAGGTACATAATGTACCCCTGTTGTTTTGCCCGGTGTGCCATCGGGTTGAGGTTCATTATAAAGTGGAGAATGAATACGAAATTCTGGCGGAATACGCGCATGGCGACGGAGTTTCGGAAATTGATTTTCAGGATTTTGTGATGGAAGACGATGAGTCCATTTTTGGGAACTGCGTCAATCGGGAGGATGAAGATCCCCTGGTGATCGTGCAAAGCCAAATCGATATTTCCTTGGACCTTCTGTCCGTAGCCAAACAAATCGGCGATGAGAAATGGACGGAGGAGCTCAAAAAAAGGCTGGCGGTCATGAGCCGACGTAGAGCTCGGCTTCAACACAACAATAGTTGAATGAACAGAAATAGTCTTCCGGAAGGGAGGCTATTTTTACTTTTTTAGGACTATGGTAGTCGTTTTGCGTTCATCCAACTTTTTTCGACAGTATCTCTGATTGACGGTATTTGGAAAACTTGACTATGATTGAAACAGGTGGCTTTTGACTTATCTGATCTGTTTTGTGGACATGCATCCATCGTCTTTGTACGAATAAGCCATAGATCGCATCGAAAGTTGAGTGAAACGCGCCGAGTCAGGGTAAGTTCTTCTAGGTAGTGATCGTATGATCATTTGAGTAAAGGGGGAACCACACTTGTTGAGTGAATTTCAAGAGACATTGCTCCAGTCCGTCAAAGCATACCAATCGACCCAACTCGTTAAAAACAAGTATGAGAACGTACTCCAACACCTGGACAGCGGAATTATGCTGTTTGACAGCGATGGGGTTCTGACCTTTATCAATGTACAGATGGCCAAGCTGCTCGAAATGCCACGCCAATCCCTGATCGGCTGTAACTTGCTTCAGATGCTGCGGCATCCACATCTCAACCAATTTAAGAAGCGCAAGATTTTGCGTATTTACCGGGAGACGATTTTTCACCGAAAAAAGTACCATGAGTTAATCGACGAATACGGCCGGCATTGGCTCATCACGGTCACGTACGGCGATCAAATGGATGGAGATTTTCTGCTGAGCGTCAAGGACGTTTCCGATTTCAAGCGGATCGAACAAACGGCCTATCAGAACGATAAGCTGGCGATGCTCGGGAAGATCTCGGCGGCGATTGCCCATGAAATTCGGAATCCGCTTACCGCCATCCGCGGGTTCATTCAGCTGCTTCGGCCTCATTTGCTCCAGTTGGGCAAAGATGAGTATGCTCGGATTATTTTGACGGAAATCGACCGGGCCAACGACATTATTCACGAATTTCTCAATTCATCGAAGCCATCCGCCCCGCAGAAATCGACGGTCAGCGTTTCTTCTCTGCTGAAAGAGGTCGTTCTCCTCACGGAAAGCGAGGCGCTGATGAAGGGGTGCCAAATGATCCTTCACGAGCCGATGGAGGAGTTGCTTGTTTCCATCGACGTCAAGCAAATTAAGCAGGTGCTGCTGAACATTATCAAGAATGCCATGGACGCGATCGCCGAGGTAGGCGGTGACCACCAAGGGGTGATCGATGTCCGTGCGGAGATGGAAGGCAAATCGGTGAATATCTCGGTGCAGGATAACGGCGGCGGGATGGACAAGGGAATGCTAAGCCGATTGTTTGATCCATTTTTTACGACGAAGGAGAAGGGAACCGGATTGGGATTATCGGTGAGTTACCGAATCATCCGGAATCATCGAGGAAATATATCCGTGGATAGCTTAAAAGGAGCGGGAACGATCTTTGTCATCTCGCTCCCGCTGGCCTTGTAGTTTTATTCATTTTGAGGGCCTTTGGCCGGAGAAACCGAAGAGGACGCCGCGTGACTTTCGCAAGCCGCAGAACAGGATTTCTGCAGTGAGCAGGAGGCGCAGGCGCCTTTTTTGCTTTTCTTGAAGCCGCGGTATAACGCAAAGGCAGCGTAGCCGAAAATAGCGGCGACGATCACAATATCGATCATGATGGATTGCTCCTTTCGTTTTCAGATCCATTCCTTAAGCCAGACCAAAACCTAGTCGCAATCCGACTTGATAAATGAGAAGGGATACGAGATAGGCAAGCGTCAACGAATAGGCGATTGAAAAGAACGTCCATTTCCAAGAAGCCGTTTCTTTGCGAAGGACGCCCACCGTCGCAAGGCACGGGGTGTAGAGCAGAACGAAGGCCATAAAGCTGTAGGCCTGAAGCCCTGTGAAGGATGCGGCAATTTGGCCTTGCAGGCCGGTCATATCCGGCGCATGGTAGATGATGTTCATGGTCGACACCACGACCTCTTTGGCCATAAAACCGGTAATTAAAGCGGCTCCGGATTGCCAGGTGCCGAAGCCTAACGGCTGCAAGACAGACGAGAACAAACCGCCGATCGCAGCCAGGAAGCTGTCGTCCATATTATCCGCCACACCGCCCGGACCGAGGTACGTAAGCAGCCATATCAGCACCGAACCGCCAAGAATGAAGGTACCGGCTTTGCGCAGGAAGCCTTTGCCTTTCTCCCAGGTACTGCGGAACAGGGTTACGCTTTGCGGCATACGGTAAGGCGGGAGTTCTACCATAAAGAAGGAACGTTCGTTTTTAAACAGGAACAGCGAGAAGACTTTGGCCAGCACAAGCGCCAGCACGATGCCAAGCATATACAAGGAAAAGACGATCAGTCCTTGCGACTCGGCGAAAAAGATACCGGCAAACAAAGCGTAAACCGGCAGCCGCGCAGAGCAGGACATCAGCGGAATCAGCAGCATGGTCAACATCCGCTCCTTTGGCTGCTCGATGCTGCGAGAAGCCATGACGGCCGGGACGTTGCAGCCGAAGCCTAAGATAAACGGGATTAACGCTTTGCCGTTTAAGCCGACGATTTCCATCAGTTTATCCATAATGACGGTGATCCGGGCCATATAACCGGAGTCCTCGATGAAAGAGATGATCAGGAACATAATGAAAATCTGCGGGATAAATACCAACACGCCGCCGACACCGCCGATGATACCGTCGATGATTAGCGCATGCGTGAAGCTTGAAGCCCCTACATTCGTCAGCAGACTCTCCGCGCCGCCAGTCAGCGGTCCGGTAATGAAACCGTCGAGCAGGTCCGAGAGCGGGTTGCCGAGCCAGTCGAACGTGAGCTGGAAGGTAAGAAACATGAAGGCCATAAACATCGGGATACCGAGAACCGGATGGGTGACGATACGATCGATGCGTTCGGTCATCGTATGGGGTTTCTTCTGGGAGGCGTCGACCGCCTCGCTGCAGATTGCTTGAATGCGCTCGATACGGACGGTGCGGATGTGCTCTTCTACGGAAGAGTCGAACCCGTCTGCGCCCAACTGCTTCTCCGCTTCAGCCCGGATCGCCTTCAGCTTGTTCAGGTTGGTCTGAGGCGGGAGCACAGCGATCACCGCTGGATTATCTTCAAGCACCTGCAAGGCGATCCAGCGCAAGCCCGGTCGCCCTTGCTCCCAGCCGGCGGCAAGCTCCCGGGAGATGTCGCGGATGGCACGTTCGATCGCTTCGCCATAATGAATGGCAAAATGCGGGACGTCCGCCTCTCCGGGATGCTGTTGTTCAATCGCCCGCAATAGCTCTTTGCTGCCTTTCCCTGTGCGGGCGATCAGGGGGAGAACCGGAGTTCCGAGCCGGGCTGACAGCTTCTCCGGATCGACCTGAAGCCCGCTAGCTTTGGCGACATCGATCATATTTAGCCCAATGATCACCGGTTTACCATATTCGAGAAGTTGCAGCGTCAGATAAAGGTTGCGTTCCAGATTTGAGGCGTCAACGATGTTCACCAGCACCGAAGGGGACTCCACAGCCAAGTATTCCGCCGCAACGCCTTCGTCACGGGAGAGGGGGCGGAGGGTGTAGATTCCGGGCAGATCGGTCAGTTGGCCGGCTTTTCCTCGCAGTTGCCCCACCTTTTTCTCAACCGTCACGCCAGCCCAGTTGCCGACATATTCGTAGGAGCTGGTTAAGGTGTTAAAGAGCGAGGTTTTCCCGGTATTCGGGTTCCCGATCAAAGCAGCATTGTTCATGAGACCGCCACCTCGATATGTGCGGCTTCCTTCTGGCGGATGCCCAGTAGTTGACCGGCGCATTCCAAAGTGACCGGACCGCCCCAGAGGCAGTAACGCTTCACTACTACGTGAGTCCCCTCTCGAATCCCGAGATCGGCGAGGCGCCGTTTCAGGACAGGGTCCATATTTCCGATTTGCGTAATGGCACAAGAGGTTCCGGGCTTCAATCCAAGCAGGCAGCATCGACAGGTTGTCATGGGATTTTCTCTCCTTATCCTGATCAAATGGATCATTTGTAACGTCATGTATGTAAGCCGAAGACGGCTTGAAGTTCTAGTTGAACGACTGGTATTGAGAATCAATCTCAATTGAATTCAAATGTAATATATCATGCACAGGCAAACTGCACTGTGATTTACTTCATATCGATTCTATGCCGATTATGCTTCTTTAAACTACACTTCGTGATTCAAAGATGACTTTTCGAACAACCAATATAATGAAAGATCGAAAAGTCAGGTTTGAAGCACCGAGAAGGTTGGATGAAGGTAGGGATTGAGTAGCGGAGCGTAGGCGAACCTACGTGAGCAACGGAAATCCCGGCTGAATTCAAGATTCGATGCCGACAAACTTCTTGATCACCTTCGTGATTCAAAGATGACTTTTCGAACAACCTTTAGTAAGATGGATAGTAAAACGATGGAGAGGAATATGCGGGTATGAAAGCCAACCAATGCAAAATCGTCGATTGCACCATACGTGACGGAGGACTGGTGAATAACTGGGACTTCAGCGTAGAATTTGTCCAAAAATTGTACGCAGGCTTAAACGAGGCAGGCGTGGATTATATGGAAATCGGCTACAAAAACTCGCCCAAGCTGCTGAAAGGCGCTGATGAAGCCGGCCCTTGGCGGTTTCTGGACGACGATTTCCTGCGCAAGGTAATTCCTCAAAAAGGAACGACGAAACTATCCGCGCTGGTCGACATCGGTCGGGTGGATGAAAACGATATTTTACCGCGCAGCGAAAGCTTGCTCGATTTGATTCGGGTCGCTTGCTACATTAAAGATGTTGATAAGGCATTGCAATTGGTTCAATTGTTCCATGACCGAGGTTACGAGACCACCCTGAACATTATGGCGTTGTCTAATGTAATGGAGAACGAGCTGCTGGAAGCGTTCGAGATGATTAAGGAGAGCGTCGTTGACGTTGTCTACATCGTCGATTCGTACGGAAGTCTCGACTATAAAGACATGGAGTATTTGGTCAATAAGTTCAAAACTCATCTTCCGGGTAAACGCTTAGGTGTGCATACCCATAACAACATGCAGCTGGCGTTCTCCAATACGCTGGTGGCTGCCGATCACGGAGTAGAGCTGCTGGACGCTTCCGTGTACGGCATGGGGCGCGCGGCCGGCAACTGCCCAACCGAATTGCTTGTAACTCATCTGAAGAACACGAGTTACAAGTTGCGCCCTATTCTGGAAGTTTTGGAAGAACTGCTGATTCCGCTTCGTGAAAAAGAGGAGTGGGGGTATTTGATCCCTTACATGATCACCGGGACGCTTGACGAGCATCCACGCTCCGCGATGGCGCTTCGGGCATCAGAGGACAAGGATAAGGCCGTCGATTTTTACGATAAGCTGACGACGCCTGAGACGACGGTAAATCGGACAAAAAAATAAGGATATCAAGCCCGGCGCCTCGCGTCCGGGCTTCTTTTTTCATCGACAAATTTGGGGAAAAGGCAGGAAATAAGCGGAATATGTTGAATTAGTAGTTTCATGACGGAAGACAGAACTTACCTCCGGAGGTTGATACGCATTGAGGATTAGGGCAGAGGAACAAACGACAATCATCCAAGGGGTAATCGGGTTGGCGGCAATGGTCGGGGTGGTCCGGCTGTCGGCGGGGAACGATTTTCCGCCAGGAACGGACACGCTTATTCAAACGATGCATCTCCTGGCCGGTTTGATGTGCCTGGCTGTTTCGTTTGCCATATTTGCACAGGGATGGATTCTGTTCATCGACAAACTTTCCAAGCAGCGGCTATACACGGCCGTTTTATTTACAATGATCGGGATCTTGGATATTCTGTACGCCGCTTCATACGGTGACATCATGCTGCTCGGCTTTAAACCGGGTGGAAGCCTGGCGACCTGGTTTTTGGTGATCTCGCATACGCTGGGGGCGCTCGGGATGCTGCGGATTTTTGCCACAGAGGATCAGCAGGTGAACGGACGCCAGAAAATCGTCATGTTTACGGGAGCAGGCCTGTTAACCCTGGTGGGGTTATTGGGATTAAACCGGTACCAAAGCAGCCTCCCCTCGCTGTTCAATCTAGAGATTGGGCAGTTCATCCTGCGGGTTGGTATTCCGTTATTGTACATCATCGCCGCTATAGCGGTCCTATACCGGCATCGATCAGAGCGTCCGCCGGCAATTATGACGGTAACCCGAGCGCTGTTGTTCATGGCGATGGGGCATGTTCTTCTGACCTCCCCACCGGGGCAGGGTGGAGATTTGGCGCAGGCAGCGGGCCAATGGTTTATGAGCATTTCTTATTATTTCGTCCTTAAAGGCGTCTACCGGCTGACGATTGAAGAGCCGATGCGCGGCAAGCAGCTGGCGGAAGCCCAAATGAAGCATATGGCTTACCACGATGATTTAACCGGTCTGCCGAACCTGCGGCAAATGAAAGAGCAGTTGGGCGAATTGCTTGCGTTTTCTCAAGCTTGTACCGGCGTTGCGGTGATTAATATTGACCGGTTTAAGGCGATTAACGATTCCTTGGGCTACAGTGCGGGAGATAAGCTGTTGACCGAGCTGGGAAGTCGATTGTCGGCGCTAGGGGGAACGCAGCGGCGAGTGTACCGGATGGGCGAAGACGAATTTGCCGTGATCTTTCCAGAACTGCCGGATGATGCGGCGGCCGAGGAGCGGGCCAAGGAGCTGTTAGCTTCTGTAGATCCGGCGGTGCTGATCGATGATACTGAATATCATATTTCACTAAGCATGGGCTTGTCCGTATTCCCGGATGACGGGGATTCGGTGAACCAGATGATTCAATATGCGGATATGGCAGTTCATCATGCCAAGGAACAAGGCGTGGACTTTATGCGGTATCATGCGGCCATGAAGCAACGTACCCAATCCAAGGTGGAATTGGAGAACGATATGCGTAAGGCGCTGGAGCGAGAAGAGTTCTTCCTGGAGTTTCAGCCGCAGATCAGTTTGAATACAGGCAAAATGGTCGGGATGGAGGCGCTGGTCCGTTGGAACCATCCGAAGCGGGGGCTTTTGCCGCCAAGCGAATTCATACCGCTAGCCGAGGAGAGTGGCCTCATCGTTCCGCTCGGAGAATGGGTGCTGAAAACGGCTTGTCTGCACAATAAAAAATGGCAGTTGGACGGCTTTGAACCGGTTTGCGTATCCGTCAACTTATCGATGCGACAGTTCCGGCAATATAATTTGGCTGAGCACGTGGACGCGATATTACGCGAGGTCGGGTTGGACCCTCGTTACCTGGAGCTTGAAGTAACGGAAAGTATGACGTACGATATTGAAACCGCCCTGGATCAGCTTCATCGCTTGAAGCGTTTGGGAATACATATCAGTATCGATGATTTTGGCACAGGCTATAGTTCCCTTTATTATTTGAAAAGCCTGCCGATCGACCGCTTGAAAATCGATCGTGCCTTCGTAAAAGAAGTCATGTACGACGGGAATGACGCGGCCATCGTCTCCACCATTACCACCATGGCTCATCACTTAAAGCTGAAAGTGACGGCTGAAGGCGTCGAGAACGAGGAGCAGCTGGAGTTCCTCAAGCTCCAGCGATGCCACGAAGGACAAGGATATCTGTTTAGCAAGCCGGTACCTGCCGGTGTGCTGGAAAGCGAGTTCCTTAGCCGGCTTGCCGGCTAAGGTTTTTTTATCTTGTAGGGCTTCGCGGATATAGATTCCTCAGAAGGTTTCCAGGAATTCCCGCTTGCTTCGCCTCCCGAAACGTGGTATATTAATTTTTGCCTTCCCAAAAGGGGCCTGCATTTACATCGGGACGTAGCTCAGCTTGGTAGAGCACCTGGTTTGGGACCAGGGGGTCGCATGTTCGAATCGTGTCGTCCCGATCTTTCATGATTCTTAATCTATAGCAGGTCATATGCGGGTGTAGTTCAATGGTAGAACTCCAGCCTTCCAAGCTGGTAGCGTGGGTTCGATTCCCATCACCCGCTCCATAATGAAGAAGTCGAAATCCTTACTCTGGTAAGGATTTTTTTGCGTATTAAAGAAGAAATAGAGGTCCCTCAAAATTTAAATACACAATTTTTAATATATGTGATTTAAATCACATATATAGTGAAAAAAATCACATATAATAAAGACATCAAAGATGATCATCCGAAAAACAAAATCGAACGACAAACCAAAGGAGTGGGAATCATGTTTAACAATTTCCTTAGAACAAACAAAGTGGCAATGTGGCTCTTGACCGTCATCCGCGTTTACCTCGGCTATCAATGGATCGAAGCCGGCTATCATAAACTGACCGGCGGCTTCGACGCCGCAGGCTTCCTGACCGGAGCGATTGCGAACAGCACCGGTGACCATCCCGCCGTGCAAGGCTGGTGGGCGACCTTCCTGCAACACTTCGCCCTGCCGAACGTCGACCTCTTCAACGTGATGGTGCCTTACGGCGAATTCCTGGTCGGCATCGGGCTCATTCTCGGTACCTTTACCACCTTCGCCGCGTTGATGGGCTTCGTGATGAACGCCGCGTTCCTCTTCTCGGGTACGGTAAGCACCAACGCGCAAATGTTGATTCTTGAAGTACTGGTCCTCGTCGCCGCCGCCAACGCCGGCAAAATCGGCCTCGACACCTACGTACTTCCTTACCTCCGCAAGCTGTTCCATAAGAAAGACGATGCCGGTACGCAAACCCCGACGCCTAAACAACCGCTGAACGTAAAACGTACGGCGTAACGAACAGTAACCAATCAGAAGGGCTCTCCTTGAGAGCTCTTCTTTTTGTTAATATGACATTGATATGTCTCATTTCTCGGGTATACTGATTTCAAAGGAGAGGGTACACGTGCAGATGAACCGGCTGTTCCAGATCGTATATTTGTTGCTGGAGCGCAAAACGATGACCGCCGCCGAACTGGCGCAGCGGTTCGAAGTATCCACCCGTACGATCTACCGCGACATCGATACGTTAAGCGGTGCGGGCATCCCCGTATACGCCAGCAAAGGAAAAGGCGGAGGAATCGGCTTGCTGCCCGACTTTGTGCTAAATAAATCGCTGCTGTCCGAAGACGAACAGAAGGAAATCCTGTTTGGTCTGCAGAGCCTGGAAGCGACGAACGCCCTGCAAACGAGCCAGGTGTTGTCCAAATTGAGCACTCTTTTTCGAAAGGACGAGGTCCATTGGATCGACGTCGATTTCTCCGGCTGGAACAGTGGGGAGGTGGAGCGCAGCAAATTTGGACAGTTGAAGACGGCCATTCTGGAGCAGAGGGTTGTGAAATTCGTTTACTATAGCTCTTACGGCAAGCGGACGGAGCGGCAAGTCGAGCCGATGAAGCTGCAGTTTAAGAACCGCTCGTGGTATTTGCAGTGCTATTGCCTGCAGAGCCGGGAATTACGCACGTTTAAAATCAGCCGGATTGAGGAGCTTGAGACCACCGATAGGTTGTATGAACTCCGGCGGGATATTCAACTAATGCCTGTGGATATCGCCGCGTCGGACGATCATTTCACCTATGTCGACCTTGAGCTCTTGTTTCCGCCGCATCTAGCATACAGAATCTTTGATGAGTTTGAGCGGACCCGCATTCGCAAGCAGGAGGACGGCCATTACCTCGTTACGGCCAGCTACCCGGAGGATGATTGGGTATATGGCTATCTGCTGTCTTTTGGCGAGGACGTTAAAGTCCTCTCACCGTCACATATCCGGGATATTTTAGGAAGCAAAGCAAAGAAAATAGCCGAAATGTATTCCGATCCTTCTTAATATGACAGACAGATGTCAAATTCACCTTGCTACAATGAGGGCATCTTAAGAAGGAGGGATTGATTATGAATATGAATCAGATGGGGAACGAAACGTTCTGCCAAAGCTGCGGGATGCCGCTCTCGAACGAAGAATTGCTGGGAACAAACGGGGATGGCAGCAAACATCAGGAGTATTGCGTTTATTGCTATGACGGTGGACAGTTTACGAGTGAGGTCACGATGGAGGAAATGATAGAGCAATGCTTGAAGTATGGCGGGGATTCCGGCATGTTTGCGGATAAAGCCAAGGCTAAGGAGACGATGTTGGCTTGGTTCCCGACGCTGAAGCGCTGGAAGCAAGACTAGGATGGAGCGTGGGATCATGGTAGATAAGCTGGATTTCAAAAAGAAATACAAGGACCTGTATCTACCGGGGACAGATCCGGTTTTGGTTGAGGTGCCGCCGATGCGGTTCCTCATGGTGGACGGTAAAGGTGATCCCGATGGAGAGAGCTATCCATTGGCTGTGCAGAAGTTATACACCTTATCGTATGGAATCAAAATGAGCAAAATGGGAGAAGACAAGCCGACCGGTTACTTCGAATATGTCGTTCCTCCGCTGGAGGGATTATGGGATTCGGAAGAGGTCGGGTTTGATCCGAATCGGGACAAGTGGGTTTGGACCTCGATGATCCGGCAGCCCGATTTTGTTACTGAGGAACTGCTGGACCGGGTGAAGGAACGGACGGCAAAGAAGAAACCCGAGCTCGATTTGAATGACGTAAGATTAGCCGTCTTCGAGGAGGGGCTTTGCGTCCAAATGATGCATATCGGCCCTTTTAAGACCGAACCGGAATCGGTGGCCCGGATGACTTCGTTTCTTGAGGCGAATGGTTTAACCGAGAATTTCAATGTCCTTCGCAAACATCACGAAATCTATTTGTCGGACCCGCGCAAAACCGCGCCGGAGAAGCTGAAAACCGTGCTGAGGCATCCGGTAAAGCGGCTATAGCTTTATCGCCGCCTTGCCTATTCAGTTTGGCCCGGGAGGATGGTTTTCACCCGGCCCACCTGACCGTCCTGCAACCGGACCTTGATGCCATGCGGATGGGTAGCGGAATTGGTCAGGATATCCTTGACCACGCCGCGGGTCAGCTTGCCGGTGGGCTGATCTTTTTTTAATACGATGTCCACGGTGAGTCCAGGCGCGATGTTCTTTCGTTCGTTGCCGTTCATAGGTGTGTTCCTCCTTGGCGTTTAGGTTGATGATCCAAATAACCTCTTTAAGATACCATAATTTCACGGCAGCTTGCCAACGGCAGCCGGTTTAGCATATAATAGCAGATAATTATGACATGAAATGCGTTGATGAAGAAGAGTAAGCAGAGAACCGACCAACAGGGAAGGGACGCCAAAGATTGAGAGCGTCGCTAGGGAGACGGTGCTGCTGAAGTTCGCTTCGGAGCAGTTCCTTGAACTGTCGCTGCAAACGGTAACGCCGCAAGGTTTATCGGGCTGGTCGGCACATTAGGGGATACCGGTTACGAGCCGTTATTTCGTTCAAGTGAGAGCGGCGTACAATCTATGTGCCTTGAAGCTGAGGAAGGTTATGCGGCGCGCTAACAAGGGTGGTACCACGGTCTTTTCGTCCCTTACGGGAGAGAAGGCCTTTTTATTTTGTCTTATAGAGGTTGTTCAAAAAGTCATCTTTTGATCACGAAGCAGGTCAAGAAGCGGATTCGACGTCGAATCTTGAATTCAGCCGGGCCTTCCGGTGCTCACGTACCCAAATCGTACGCTCCGCTCCTCAGACCCTAGCTTCATCCAACCTTCTCGGTGCTGAAAACTTGACTTTGAACTCGTACTACAAAACGTTTAG
Organism: Paenibacillus sp. J53TS2; assembly: GCF_018403305.1. Taxonomy (NCBI): domain Bacteria; kingdom Bacillati; phylum Bacillota; class Bacilli; order Caryophanales; family Paenibacillaceae; genus Paenibacillus; species Paenibacillus sp. J53TS2. Next base: position 862,040 of record NZ_BOSK01000001.1, on the reverse strand, counting down.
GAGGAGCTATTCATGAAAGAACGTCTTGAAGCACTTAAAGCAGAGGCGCTCAAAGAGCTGGCGGGAACAACGGACGCTGGGCATTTGAACGACCTGCGGGTCAAATATTTGGGCAAAAAGGGTGCGTTGACCGAAATTCTGCGCGGGATGGGAACTTTAAGCGCGGAGGAGCGTCCGGTGATCGGCCAAGTAGGTAATGAGGTAAGAGGCGCCATCGAAGCGGTGATCGAAGAGAAGCAGTCCTTCTTCCAGCGTCAAGAGACCGAAGCGCGGCTGGCTGCCGAGAAAGTGGACGTAACGCTGCCCGGCCGTCCGCTCAAGCAAGGGAGCATTCATCCACTCAACCAGGTGATCCAGGAGATCGAGGATATTTTCATCGGCATGGGTTATCGGATTGCGGAAGGTCCCGAGGTGGAAACCGACTACCACAATTTCGAAGCGCTGAATTTGCCGAAGGACCATCCGGCCCGCGATATGCAGGACTCTTTCTACCTAACAGAGGAGCTGTTGATGCGCACGCAAACGTCACCGGTGCAGGTACGGACGATGGAAGCGATGCAAGGCGAGGTGCCGGTCAAGATTATTTGCCCGGGACGCGTATTCCGGCGGGACGACGACGATGCGACCCACTCGTTCCAGTTCCATCAAATCGAAGGGCTGGTTGTTGGGAAAAGAATCCGGATGAGCGACCTGAAGGGTACCTTATTGGAGTTCACACGCAAAATGTTCGGACCAAACACACAAATCCGTCTGCGTCCAAGCTTCTTCCCGTTCACCGAGCCAAGCGTCGAAGTTGACGTGACATGCATGAAATGCGGCGGCGACGGCTGCCGGGTGTGCAAACAGTCCGGCTGGCTGGAGATTCTCGGCAGCGGGATGGTGCATCCGCGCGTGCTGGAGATGAGCGGCTACGATCCCGAGGAATACAGCGGCTTCGCGTTTGGAATGGGCGTGGAACGGATCGCCATGCTGAAGTACGGCGTCGACGATATCCGCTACTTCTACAATAACGATCTGCGTTTCCTGCAGCAGTTTGCCAGAGTTTAATTTATCGTAAAGAGGGAAGGGAACTGACAATGAAAGTATCAACCGAATGGTTGTCCGACTATATTTCCCTGGACGGGGTTAACATTGAAGAGCTGGCTGAGCAAATCACCCGTTCCGGGATCGAAATCGATTCGATCGAGAACCGCAATCAAGGCGTCACCAATGTCGTGGTTGGTTTTGTGAAGAGCAAAGAGAAGCATCCTGATGCCGACAAGCTGAACATTTGCCTTGTCGACGCCGGGCAGGAGGAAGAGCTGCAAATCGTTTGCGGCGCGAAGAACGTAGCCGCTGGCCAGAAGGTCCCCGTAGCCCTGGTTGGCGCGAAGCTGCCGGGCGGGCTGGAAATCAAGAAAGCCAAGCTGCGCGGCGTCTTGTCGCAAGGGATGATCTGTTCGGCCAAGGAGCTAGGTATGAACGACAAGCTGTTGCCGAAGGAACAGCAGGAGGGCATTCTCGTGTTGCCCGAGGACGCGGAGATCGGCGCACCGATCGCTGGCCTGCTGGGTTTGGACGACAAGGTGCTGGACTTTGACCTCACGCCGAACCGTTCCGACTGCTTGAGCATGCTCGGGGCCGCTTATGAAGTTGGGGCGATTTTGAGCCGCGACGTGAAGCTGCCGCAGCCGGAGCTTGCTGGCTCAGGCGAATCGGCCAAGGAGCGGATTCAAGTGAAGATTGACGCGCCTGAACTGTGCAGTCGTTATGCGGTGCGCTACATCGCTGGCGTGAAGATCGGCCCTTCGCCGCTTTGGATGCAAAATCGGCTGATGGCGGCGGGGATTCGTCCGATCAGCAACATCGTCGACATCACGAACTACGTGATGCTCGAGTATGGGCAACCGCTGCACGCGTTCGATGCCGACAAGATTGCGGGCGGTACGCTCGGTGTGCGCCAGGCTAAAGCCGGCGAGAAGCTGGTGACGCTGGACGGCCAGGAGCGCGAGTTGGAAGCAGGCGCCTTGTTGATCGTAGACGGTGAGGATCGTCCGGTTGCTTTGGCCGGCGTGATGGGCGGACTGGATACGGAAGTGACGGATCAAACGGTCAATATCGTGCTGGAATCGGCGAAATTCGCCGGTGGGAGCGTCCGCAGAACATCGCGGATATTGGGGCTTCGCTCGGAGGCTTCGCAGCGATTCGAGAAAGAGGTGGATCCGGCGGCCGTTCTCCCGGCACTGGATCGTGCGGCTGCGCTGATGGCTGCCCATGCCGGAGGCCATGTGGCCCAAGGGATCGTGGAAGTCGTTCGTCGCGAGCCAGAAGAGAAGGTCATCGCCCTATCCCTTGCAAAGCTGAACGATTACCTGGGCACGAGCATCTCCTCGCTGGAAGCCAAAGCCATTTTGACCCGACTTCGCTTCGAAAGCGCAGGCTCCGAAGAGGTGATCGAGGTTCGCGTGCCGACACGCCGCGGCGATATTACGCGCGACGTTGATTTGATCGAAGAGGTGGCTCGGCTGTACGGCTACGACATCATTCCGACGACGATGATCGAAGGAGTCACAACGGTCGGCGGCTATACGAAGCCGCAGGCGTTGCGCCGTACCATTCGCGGTCTGCTCGGACATGGCGGATGGCAGGAAGTGATGGGCTACTCCTTCATCCGTGAAGGTGCGAGCGCGAGCTTCCCGCAACTAGGTGAAGGGGATCGGGAAATCCGATTGGCCATGCCGATGAGCGAGGACCGCAGCGTGCTGCGCGGCAGCCTCCTTCCGGGGATGATCGACATCGCTGTCTATAATCGCAACCGCAAGCAGGACAATCTGGCGTTGTTTGAAATCGGCGGTGTTTTTCGGACTTCGGAAGAGAAACTGACCCAACAGCCAAGCGAGCTACCTGTGCTTTCTTTGCTGCTGACAGGCGATCGGGCGGAGAAACGCTGGAATGCACCGGCGGAGAAAGTCGATTTCTTTGACCTCAAAGGCACGCTGGAGAGCCTGCTCCAATACCTCGGCTTAGCTGATCGAGTTTCGTTTGAAGCGGATCGGCCGCAAGGCTACCATCCGGGTCGATCGGCTTCGGTCTTCTTGAACGGGACAGCCGGGAAGGAGCTTATCGGGACGCTGGGTCAGCTTCATCCGGAGCTGCAGCGTGAGATGGATCTCGATGATACCTATGTTGCCGAGCTCCGGCTTGAACCGCTGTATCGTTACGCCGGTGAAGCTTACGTCTACCAAGAACTGCCGCGTTATCCGGCAATGCAGCGCGACATCGCCGTCGTCGTCGGCTCTGAAGTGGAATCGGGCTCGTTGATCGGGGTGATCCGCGAAACGGCGGGCGAGCTGCTGGAGTCGGTGGAGGTATTCGATGTGTTTACCGGATCCAAATTAGGCGAAGGAAAGAAGAGCGTGGCTTTATCGCTCGTGTATCGTCACATGGAACGGACGCTGACGGACGAAGAAGTGGCTGCGGTTCACGACCGGGTGGTCGATGGATTGTCGCAAACTTTTGCGGCTGAGCTTAGAAAATAGCAGGAATTACGCGAAGTCACATCGAATCATTTGAAAGACGACCGATTCGATGTGACTTTCGTGTAATTTTCAGCATCTTAGAGACGACACACAGGACCGAAGGAGGCACATAGCGTTGAATAACCAAGGCCGAATTAGCGTAAACGTGGAAATCTACGGAACTTCCTATAAAATCGTCGGCAGCAGCTCGGAGTATATGAAACAGGTGGCGCGCCGCGTGGATGAACATATGCGCAGCATCTCCCAGGCCTACCCCCATTTGGACACGCCGCGGCTAGCCGTACTGGCGGCCGTGCGCATGGCCGAGGAAGCGATCCGGGTGGACCAGCTGCAGAACGATTTGCAGAACGCCAAACAGGAAAAAACGGTACTGCTTCAGGAAAATTCCGTCCTGCAGGATTTACATGCGAAACAGGAAAACATGTATAAGGCATTACAGGAGGAACAGCAACAGCTAAAGAACGAAAAACGCGAGCTTGCTGGACAAACGGAAAAGCTGGAAGCCTCTTTGCTGGGGCAGGAGGAAGAATCCCGCAAGCTGCGTACCCGGTTGCAGGAGCTGGAGCGCCAATTGACGGAGCAGCGTGGCAGCAACTCGCAGCTCCAGACCAAACTGCGCCAGGTCGAGCAACAGACGGCGAAGGAGAAGGAGGAAGCCGCTAAGCTGCAGAAGCAGGTGAGCGAGTTGCAGCGGCGGGAGCAAGACGCCAAGGCGGCCGAGCAGCGGGCGCTGCAGCAAAGCGGCAAACTTCAGGAGCAGACGAAGCAGCTTCAGGGTTCGCTCCAGACCGCGGAAGCGGAGACGAAGCAGCTGCAGCAGAAGCTGCAGGAAGCCAAGGAGCGGGAGGACAAGCTCCGGACCGAGGTATCTGCGGCGCAGCAGAACGAGAAGTCTTGGCAGAAGCTGGCCGAGAAACGCAACGAGGAATTAAGCCGCGTGGAAATCAGCTTGCTCGAGGCCGCCGACAAGAGCGAACGGCTCGCCGAGCAGCAGGCAGCCGAAGCAAGCCGGCTGGAGGAAGCAAGAGGCGAGCTGCAGGCCGAGCGGGACCGGGCCAACGCATTGGCCGCTGAGCTGGATTCATTGCGTTCCCGATTGGAGCGGGCCTCCGATGAGCGGGAACAAGCCCGTCTTGCGGTAGAGACCGCCGGAGAAGAGAAGTGGCAGCTGGAGCAAGAACGGGACGAGTTGAATCTGCGATTGCAGGAGCTCGAAGACGGTCGCAAGACAGTTGATAAGCTGGAAGCCGAGCTGGATCGCTACCGCGAGGCAGCGGAGAAGCGGGAACAGGAGTGGCGGAAGCAGTGGGCTTCAGCCGAACGCGAGCTCAGCTCCTGGCGGGAGAAGGAGGCCGAGCTGCAGCGGCAGCTGGAAGAATGGCAACAGGAAAGCGCGGCCGGCAGCGAACGAGTAATGACGATGGCCGGCGATGTTGAGGCCATCGAGGAAGATAAACGCCGATTAGCGGAGCAACTGCAGGAGGTCACGGACAGCTATGAGCTGATTTCCCATCAGTTCCGTCTCCTACAGCTCGAACGGGAGAAAGAGCAGGAGCAGCAGGCTGAGCGGGACGAGGAATATCGACGCCTGAAGGACGATTATGCGAAGCTCCAATCGGAATATAACGAATGGATTGAATTGCTTGAACAGGATCCATCGTAAACATGGTTCAAGGATCGCTTCATGCACAAGAGCCCCCGGCAGGCGCCGAGGGCTCTTGTTGCTTGAGTGATTCGCTTATTCGACGATAATTTTAGAAATCATGCCGCTGTGGCCGGAGCCGCACATCACGGAGCAGGACATTTCGAATTCGCCCGTTTCGGTGGGGACGATCACGGCGGAGTCGTTCTTGCGGTCGAGCTGCACCTTCAGGCCCGGAATGAGGACACCATGATTGCCTGAGGCATTCTTAAAGACGATTTTAACCGGAACATCTTTCTTTAAATGGTATTCGGTTTGATCAAATTGATAATTGCTGGCTTCGATGACCAATTCGGCTTCCGGTTTGAGATTACTTTCGGCAGCAGACCCGCCGGACTCCGTCGCATTCCCGCTGCTGCAAGCGGTAACAAGAAGCAATAATACGGAACTTGCGACGATGGCTATGCTTTTTTTCACAATCATCCCTCGCGATACAGTATATTTGTGACAATTTTAAGAATATCATACCGTATTTTGCGGAGGGCGGAATGCCCAAGGTTTGAAGAATTGTTGAACTTCCGCAAGAACAGTTGTCGTGAGCAACCCGCCGTCAGATGGTTTCGTGTCCGTGTCAATGAGAAAGAGACCGTTCCTCCGCAGGGTTGTATCTGCGAAAGAAAGGCCTCTTGCCTGGAGCACCGCCATTAACGGTTAGCTTTGTCTTTACCTGCGTCAAAGGGTGTTGCCACAGGGATGAACAGGTCGATAATCCCGATCACCAATGCGGCAAGCAAAGCGCCGATAACGGACACGGATACGCCGGAAATGATGAACTGGGCGAGCCAGATCACGAGCGCACTCGTAAGGAAACCGACAATTCCGCGCCCGAACGGGGTAACCCTCGTTCCGAAAATGCCCTCAATGGCCCAGCCTAACAGGGCGATGACCAAGGCGAGCAGCAAAGCGCTGCCGAATCCGCCGACGCTGAATTGCGGTACAAGCCACCCCACAACCAGCAGAACCAGGGCGGAGACGATGAATCGCACGACGTGTCCCAGAAAATGCATGGTACATAGCCTCCTTTTAGAAGTAAGTACGTTTGGCTATACGCAATTAGCATGTTCCGCGACTCGCATTCTTATGTGTCCGGTGGGGCAAATGGCGAAAAATGAATGGTTTCGTTATAATGAGATCATAGCCCGAGGGGAGTTGTGAACGTACTTGGACGAGAAAATTTTTAAAACCATGGAATATCGAAAAATTATAGATCAATTGACAGCCTATTCCCAAACGGCGCTCGGGAAAAAAACGGCGGAAGCGCTGCAGCCCGTCATCGATTTGGAAGACGTTAAGCGGCTGCTGCAAGCCACCGACGAAGCTTTTAAGGTGGATCGCCTCAAAGGCGCGCCCGGATTCGGCGGGATTGTAGACATCACTCCGGCGGTCAAACGGGCACGGATCGGCGGGACGCTGAATCCACACGAGCTGCTAGGCATTGCGACCACGTTGGAAGGGGCGCGCCGGATCAAACGGTATATCGCTTCGATGCATGAAGAGCACGAAGTCCCGCTGCTGTTCAACTTAAGCGATACTTTAAGCGAACAGAAGCCTTTGGAAGACGCGATCAAACGCTGCATTGATGAAAGCGCGGAGGTGCTGGATTCGGCTAGTTCTGAACTCGCCAGCATCCGCCGTGAGCTGCGGGGCGGGGAAGTACGGATCCGGGAGAAGCTTGACGCGATGATTCGTTCGTCTTCGGTGTCGAAGATGCTACAAGATCAACTGATTACGATTCGCGGCGACCGCTTCGTGATTCCTGTCAAAGCAGAATACCGCGCCCATTTCGGCGGGATCGTGCATGACCAATCCGGATCTGGCGCTACATTGTTCATTGAGCCGGAATCGATCGTGGCGATGAACAATAAGCTGCGCGAGACGCGGCTGCGTGAGGAACGCGAAATCGAGGTTATCTTGCAGAAGCTTACCGCCCTCGTCGGCGAGCAAGCCGAACTACTGTTGTATGACGGCGATGTACTGGGCCAACTGGATTTTGTCTTCGCCAAAGCCCGACTGGCCCGGGAGTTGAAGGGAACGCTTCCGCGAATGAACGACCGCGGCTACCTCAAGTTGAAGAAGGGCCGTCATCCGCTGATTCCGGCGGAACAGGTCGTACCCATCGACGTAGAGCTGGGGAATCAATACACGACGATTATCGTAACTGGTCCGAACACCGGCGGGAAGACCGTCACCTTGAAAACGATCGGTCTGCTTAGCCTGATGGCGATGTCCGGGTTGTTCGTTCCCGCCGAAGACGGCAGCCAGCTTTGCGTTTTTGACGCGATTTACGCCGATATCGGGGATGAGCAAAGCATCGAACAGAGCTTGAGTACGTTTTCCAGCCATATGACGAACATCATCTCGATTTTGAGCCGGATGACGCCTAAGAGCCTTGTATTGCTGGATGAACTTGGCGCGGGCACCGACCCGGCCGAAGGATCGGCGCTCGCCATCGCGATTCTGGAGCATATCCATTCGCTCGGGAGCCGGATGGTCGCGACGACCCATTTCAGCGAATTGAAAGCCTATGCCTACGAACGGAAAGGCGTCATCAACGCCAGCATGGAGTTCGATGTTGCAACGTTAAGTCCGACCTACCGCCTGATGGTGGGAGTTCCCGGACGAAGCAATGCGTTCGCCATTGCCGAGCGGCTGGGCCTGTCGGAGCGAATCCTGGAGTATGCCCGCGGCGAAGTGACCGAAGAGGATATGCGCGTCGAGAATATGATCGCCTCGCTGGAGCAGAACCGCCTCGGTGCGGAGCAGGAGCGGGAAACGGCCGAGCAGCTGCGGCGGGAAATGGAAGAGCTCCGCAAACGTCACGAGACGGAGCTGGAGAAGCTGGAGCAGCAGCGGGATAAACGCCTCGAGAAAGCGGAGGAGGAAGCATCGGCGATCATCGCCAAGGCACGGCAGGAGGCCGAGCGGATCATCGCGGATCTGCGTCGACTGGCGCTGGAGGAAGGGGCGGCCGTTAAGGAGCATAAGTTGATCGCTGCCCGTAAGGAGCTGGATGAAGCCGAGCCGCAACGTCGCAAGAAAGCCGGGGCAGCACGCAAGGCCGCGAAACCGCCGCGTCAGATCGAATCGGGCGACGAGGTGATGGTGTACAGCTTGAATCAGAAAGGCCACGTCGTGGAGCTTTCCGGCAGCAAAGAAGCGGTTGTGCAGCTCGGCATCATGAAGATGAAGGTGAGCCTGGACGACATAGAGCTGATCGCTGCGGCCCCGGCCAGCAAGCCGGTCCAACGGACGGTAGCCAACGTCAAGCGTACGCGCGACGAGAACGTTCGCAGCGAGCTGGATTTACGCGGAGCCAACCTGGAGGAGGCGTTAATCGAGGTCGACCGCTTCATCGACGAAGCTTACTTAAGTAATTTAGGCCAAATTTATATCATACATGGGAAAGGCACAGGGATCTTGCGGACGGGGATCTCCGATTATCTTCGCATGCATAAGCATATCAAGAGCTATCGCCTAGGGAATTACGGAGAAGGCGGTACCGGTGTGACGGTAGCCGAGCTGAAGTAAGAACGAATAGCCTCATGGCAAAGGGGAGAGGGCGCTATGAAGGAAAGCATTGATCCGCTCTTGGAGCAACCGCTGGGGCTGATGATCGGATATTTTTCCGTAGCGGTGTTGGAATTGATTGTGTTTCTTTCCTGCTTCGAACTGTTTGCAAGGTACCGTTGTTGGCAGGAGATCAAGCGCGGCAACATGGCCGCATCGCTGGCAACCGGCGGCAAAATATTCGGGTTAGCCAACATCATCCGTTATGCGGCGGCACATCCGTCCATCTACGATTTCATGATTTGGTCATCGGTCGGTGCCTTGCTGCTGTTTGCTGCCTATTTGTTATTCGAGTTCTTAACGCCGGTATTCCGCATCGACGAAGAAATCGCGGCGGGGAACTCGAGCGTCGGTTTTATCGCCATGGCCGTTTCGGTGGCGGTGTCTTTTTTGATCGGCGCTTGTATCGGTTAGGGATCTAAATTGAAGGAGTAGAAACGACGTGAAAAACCTGGTCAAGGTGTTATTTATCGCCTCTATTCTGTTTTTGGCCGCGGGCATTATTTATTTGTGGAATGCTTAATATTTTGATAACGAAAGGACGAACATGGTATGGAAACGACGATTTGCCCATGGTGCCAAACGGAAATCGTTTGGGACGAAGAGCTGGGGCCGGAGGAGGAGTGTCCTCACTGCCAGAACGAATTGAAGGGCTATCGGACGGTCAACATCTCGCTTGGCCAAGATGATGAGTTCGAGGACGAGGAGAATGATCATCCCTTTCAAGATCGGAAGCATCGTCACGACGAAGATGACGAGGAAATGGATGGCGATTCGCTTTGGGAGGAAGAAGGGGAAGTGCATCTAGGCGCCGTCCGCCGAATCGAGGCGTTTACGGCTTCAGGCGGGGATTTGCTGAAGTACGAAACCGGCGTCGAGAAGCTGCTTGACGGACAGGATGAGGTACCCGAATGCCCGCATTGTCGGGAATATATGGTTTATGCCGGGAAGCAGAAATTGACCGCGCTGGATGGCGGGTTTGTAGCAGCTATCCCAGCCGGAGGCGCCCGCCCGCTCCTATCGGAGGATGCTGAGATGAACGTATATGTATGCTCCGCCTGCTTCCACGTCAGCCGGTTTTTGAATGAAGCCTCTCGGATCGCCATGATCCGCACCATCTCCGGCGAGGAAGACAATGAGTAAGCTATAAATAATTGGCAGTGATACGCCCTGTCCTTTACGGACGGGGCTTTTTGGCTTCCAAGGGTCCTCGGGCTTCCCGGGAACGTCTCATGCTTCGGCCATTTTTGGGTATCTTACAGTTGCACAACCTCTTACAGGGGGAAACTCGAAGTTTGGCGGGGGAGCAAATTCATGAAAAAACAGCTGAACAGCCAATCCATCCTGCTGTTGGCAGTGAACGGTCTGTTCGTGCTTGCCGGCGCCTTGTCGGGCACGTTCCTGAACGTCTACATCTGGAAAGTCAAACCGGATTTTAACTTGATCTCCTGGTTTACGTTCAGCCAACAGCTGGCACTGGGACTTGTCTTCTGGATTGCCGGGAAATGGGTGAAGGAACGCGATAAAATGATCTTTCTGCGGCTCGGGATCATCGTTTCAGGCATCTTCTATTTGCTGGTGCTTTGGACAGGCAAGCAGACAGTGGACTACATATGGCCGCTTGGTTTATTGTTCGGGACCGGTTCGGGATTGTTTTGGTTGTCCTTCAACGTCGTTTATTTCGAAGTCACCGATGTCGAGACTCGGGATCGATTTAATGGCTGGGTAGGAATTCTGGGTTCGGTGATCGGGATCTTCGGCCCGTGGGTATCCGGTTGGCTCATCTCCATGAAACAGGGTGAAGCCGGATACCGACTCATCTTCACGATTTCTTTGATTGTTTATGGGGTCGGGATCCTGCTGAGCTTTTGGTTGAAAAAAAGAAAAACAGGCGGGCCATACAGCTGGTTAGCCCCGGTCCATTACATGAAGAAGGGCAGCCCCTGGCGCCAGGCTGCTCCGGCCTCGGCAGCTCATGGTTTACGCGAGGGCGTGTTTTCATTCCTGATCAATCTGTTGATCTTTATCAGTACTTCGGCAGAGTGGCGGATCGGGCAATTTTCCCTAGTCACGTCCTTGGTTTCTCTGGTCAGCTTCTGGGCGGTGGGGAAATGGTTGAAGATCCGTGCACGCTACCACGGGATGTTGGTCGGAGCCTTGCTGATCACCGTGGTGATCATTCCGTTGCTCTGGAAAGTCAATTACACCACCCTCATGGTGATGGGGGTAGGGACGTCATTGTTTTTGCCGCTTTACCTGATACCGGTCATCTCCTCGGTCTTCGACTTGATTGGCAATAGTCCAGAAAGCGTCGAGGGGCGGGTTGAGCTGATCGTGTTGCGCGAGCTTAGCATGACCGTTGGCCGTTTGGGGGGCACGTTGTTGTTTATTACCGTCTATTCCATGATTCCGCGAATGCCAACGATCACCTGGCTAATGTTCGCTTTGGGAGCTACGCCGGTGCTAAGCTGGTTAGCCTTGCGTCGGCTGTTAAAACGAGGGACCAAGGCCGCCTAAAGGACCTACTGCAGCCGTGCAGGCACGGGCTTGGGTTTCGAACTTCGCATTAGCGAAAACATGGCCATGTCCTCCCGCCGGATTCCGGTCAGTTCATCCACGATCATCTCCGCTGCGATCATGCTGCAGACCGTCCCGTTTCCGCCGTAACCCTCCAGAAAATAAAAGTTCGGATAATTCGGGTGTGGCCCGATAAAAGGAAGGCCGTCCCGGGATTCCCCGAATACGGCGCCCCAGCCAAAGCGAGCGGTCAAGCCCTCCTGATCCGGGAACCGCCGATGAATCTCTGTCAGCAGCCTTTCGCATTGACGGATCTCTCGACCCTCTGGTAGCTTACCGCCAGGCAGAAGCTCATCCAGCCCGCCGGCGATGATCCGTCCGTCGGTTGTTGTCCTCATATAGAGATACGGCCTGGCCGTCTCCCAGATCAGGCACTGTTCGAACCAACCGTTCAGAGAAGCCGCCGGCTCCGTAACGGTCACGTAAGAGGCGCGTAAATGAGCGCCACTCTCCTTCTTAAATTGTTGGGTCTCATAACCGGTTGCCCAAATGACGTGCCTAGCCGTCACCCTCCCTTTGCCGCAGCGGCAGAGGATCCGTCCGTCGTCAGTTCGCTCGCTGCCGTTCATGTTGCTCCGTTCAAAAATTCTCACCCCTAGCTGTGCCGCCTTCTGCACCAAGCCATGAACGAAGGCATAGGGGTTCATCTCCGCATCTCCTCCCGCGTATATCGCGCCGGGGTAACGAAACGGAAATCTTTCCTCGAGATCGGCAGCCGACCACCATATAGCGGGAAGCCCGAAGCGTTGCAACGTGACGCATTCCTCCCGAAGCGCTTTAACGTCCTGCTCGGAGCTCGCCAAGTAAAGGCTGCTGCGTTCCGTCAAACGTGCTGAGCCTTCAAGTCTGTTGGAGATCTCCTTTAACCGTTCCAGAGCCGTTTGGCTGAGCCGGTAAAAATGAACGGCCGGTTCCTCTCCAAAGGTTCGGATCATCGAAGCCAGTGTTTTGTCACTGGCATATTGCAGTAAGCCCGTGCTAGCCATCGTGCTTCCTTCGGCGATCCGGTCCCGTTCCACCAGGATCGCATCGATTCCTCGCTCTGCCAGTAAGTGAGCGCAGAGCGCACCGCTGACACCGCCGCCCACAATGAGCACTTCGCAGTGAAGATCACAGTCAAGCACGGGATATTCAGCCACAACAGGCAGCGTAGAAGGCCAAAAAAGTTTGCCGGTATGAAGTTTCATTGATGCCGGTTCATCCTTTCAATCGTTAGGGATTCCATCATTATATCCAACCGCCATGAACTAAAAACGGCGAACCCTCCCTCTATAAGCGCATGCTCAACAAGTCAGGTTTTCATCTATAACATATCCTCACGGCGGCAGGGCATAATACCGTGAGTAGGATCATTCACCAGGAGGGAAACCCGATGATGTACTCTCAGATGCAACCGTTGTCCATGAAAGAACTGGACTATATCGCCGATTCGATCTCTAATGAGGAAATGCTAAGCAAGCTCTGCGCGGCGGCCGCCGCCGTTTCGCAAAACTTTGAAATCGAGCAGGCGATGCTGGAGCACATTCGCGTACATGAGCATCATCTCCACCAATTGACGGATTCGCTGCGCCAACATCAAATGGCGGCTCCGACGCCAAACCATTAACCACTTGTCTTTAGGAGGAACAGCCCGATGAATCAGACGGACAATCAAGAGCTTCTACCTCAGAACGATTTGTTGAAATCTATCTTGGCCGATTTACGGCGTACGGTCCGGGAATACACAACAGCAACAACGGAGTCTTCGTGTCCAGCCGTCCGGCAGCTGTTTACGGAGTTGACGAATAGCACCTTGAGATTGCAAGGGACGCTATATGAGTTGATGAAACATCAGGGGATCTATACGGCACCAGCTCCAGCGCCACGTCAAATATTGGACAGTAAGCTGCAGGAAGCGGAAAATAAACAGCAGGAACTGCGCCAGTTTACCGAGCGTCGAACCTCCCGTTGGACGCCCCATGCGCATCCGGCTAACGTGGAAGCGCATCGGCCTAATGTGCAGGCGCCCTACTATATTTAATTGTAGAACCGTCCATTCCGAAAGCTCACCTGGAGTGGACGGTTTTCCTATGCAGACGCACAAAATTCATGTAATATAAGTATTAAATTTGTTCTGCAGGCCGTTTGAATTTCAGGGGCTTGTGGAAGCATCGCTGGAGGATGAGGGATGAAACAACTAAGCGAAATGAAGCTCAAACTGCTGGACCTCCTCAAAGAGGACGCCCGCCGGGATGCGAACTTATTGGCGACACTTATTGGCGCGTCTTCGGAAGAAGTGGCGGAAGCGATCCGGGAATTGGAAGAGGACCATGTGATCGTCAAATACGCGACGGTGGTGAATTCCAGCAAGCTGGATGACGAGAAGGTCACGGCGTTGATCGAAGTGCAAATTACGCCCGAACGTGGGCGCGGCTTTGAGGCGATCGCGGAGCGGGTATACCTGTTTCCCCAAGTCAAATCGGTATTTCTGATGTCCGGCGCGTACGATCTGCTGGTGGAAGTGGAAGGCCGCAACCTGAAGGAAGTGGCGAGCTTCGTCTCCGACAAATTGTCCACTCTGGAGTCGGTTTTGTCGACGAAAACTCATTTTATTTTGAAAAAATACAAGCAGGACGGTATCATTTTCGAGGATCCCGAGGAAGATCGCCGTTTGTTGATATCTCCGTAAAGGAAGTTATGTTATGAGCATTCAATCACAGCGTGCTGAGCAACCGGATAAAACGATGACGTCGTATTTGGCCCCGCGGGTCCGGGAGATTCAACCCTCCGGCATCCGCCGTTTCTTCGACCTGGCAAGCGGAAGCAAGGATATTATCACGTTAGGCGTAGGAGAACCGGATTTTATTACGCCATGGCATGTGCGGGAGGCCTGCGTGTACTCGCTGGAACGCGGATATACGAGCTACACGTCTAACGCGGGAACGCCTGAGCTTCGGGAAGCGATCGCCGAATACTTGGACACGAGTTATCACGTGAAATACAATCCCAAAGATGAAATTCTCGTTACGGTTGGCGGCAGCGAGGCGATCGATCTTGCGCTGCGGGCGTTGATCGAACCGGGCGACGAAATTCTCGTTCCGGTGCCTTGCTATATCTCCTATTCGCCGATCGCTTCGATCGGGGGAGGAGTGCCGGTTGAAATCGAGACTTATGCCCGCCACGAATTCAAGCTGCAAGCTGAAGACCTTAAGGCGAAAATCACGCCCAAGTCGAAGGTTCTTATTTTAAATTATCCGAGCAACCCGACAGGCGGTATTATGACCTACGAGGATTGGCTGCCGATCGCCAAACTCGTGGAGGAGCATGATCTAATCGTCATTTCGGACGAAATCTATTCGGAACTAACCTACGGGCAGAAGCATGTCAGCTTCGCTTCGATTCCGGGGATGAGAGACCGGACGATTCTCGTCAACGGTTTTTCCAAGGCATTTGCCATGACCGGTTGGCGAATGGGGTATGCCTGCGGCCATCCTGATCTGATCTATGCGATGCTGAAAATTCACCAATACACGGTGATGTGCGCTCCGGTTATGGGGCAAGTCGCCGCACTCGAAGCGCTTAAGAACGGGCTTCCGGATAAAGACCAGATGGTAGAGTCCTATAACCAGCGCCGTCGGTTGATCGTCCAGGGCTTGCGCGATATCGGGCTAGAATGCCATGAACCGCAAGGGGCGTTCTACGCTTTCCCGAGCATCGCCTCAACGGGACTGAGCTCGGAGGAATTCGCCCAACGTTTACTGCTTGAGGCCAAGGTCGCAGCGGTTCCGGGCAACGTCTTCGGCGCCGGCGGGGAAGGTTTCCTTCGCTGCTCCTATGCGACGGGAGTGAACCAACTGAACGAAGCCCTTAATCGTATGGAGCAATTTGTCCATAAATTGAAACAAGGCTGATTCGCTGACGATAAAACTCGAAAACCCTCGGAATTTGGAGTTAATTAACATTTCTTTCATTTTCTAATTGATTTAAGTTTTATATACATGGTATAATTTGATTTTGGAAGAAGGTTTTAGTTTCTCAGGGAGGGATTTCTTTTGCGCGGTGAGTACAACTTGCCATACGATAATGCTCTAATCGCTGAAGGCCGCGACATGCACCCATGGATGGATCAAGAGGATCGGCCGCATTCACCGCAAGCCGTAACGCTGGAGGACGAAATTCACTTGCTGCGCAGCAAGATGGAACGGCTCTTCCTGCAGGAAAAATCCTTTACATCGGATATTGTGATTGAAATCAGCAGCTTATTGGACCTAAAGATCAATGAATTCATGAAAACGATGAAATCCAATCCAAAATCAAATAGACGATAACCTGTCTTTATCACTTGGAAGGGGACCCGCATGCGGGTCCCCTTTTGCGGTTCCAGTAGTTCCATGACCAGCCGGGCTGCGATTTATGGTAAGATGGTACGAGAGTATGCCACGGGGAGGAATTTGAATGTCGATATATACGCGCTCCGGTGATCAGGGTCAGACCTCGGTCATCGGCGGTAGAGTGACTAAAGACGATGCGCAGGTGGAGGCTTACGGTACGATCGATGAGCTCAATAGTTTTGTTGGCCAAGCGGTCTGTTTGTCGGACGAGGAAACCTTTGGTGAGCTTCACGAGCAGTTGCTGCAAATTCAACAGGAATTGTTCGACTGCGGCTCCGATCTTGCGTACGTGAAGTTGTCGGAAAGCCGCTATAAGGTCACGTCGGAGTTGGCGGAGCAATTGGAGGCCTGGATCGATCGGTATGAGTTGGAGAATCCGCCGCTGGAGAAGTTTATTTTGCCGGGCGGAACACCGTTGGCTGCGGTCCTTCACATTTGTCGAACGGTATGTCGCCGCGCGGAACGGGGGGTGGTCACGCTGGGTAAGAGCAAGGAGATCAATGCCGAGGTACTGAAATATCTGAATCGCTTATCGGACTATTTCTTCGCAGCGGCCCGTAACGCCAATCACCATGCCAAGGTTGCGGATATCGAATACGTGCGGAGCGGGAAGGTGTTTGGCAACAAGTGAGATCCGAGTATTATGATCCGATTGAATATCAAGTGCCTGCCACGGAAGAAGGGTGGACGGTCAAAACCGTACTCCAGCGCCGGTTAGGCGTATCTCGGAAGCTGCTGTCCCGGATTAAGTTGACGGAGCGCGGAGTGATGCTGAATGG
The DNA here is from genome assembly GCF_018403305.1 of Paenibacillus sp. J53TS2. Lineage (NCBI taxonomy): Bacteria > Bacillati > Bacillota > Bacilli > Caryophanales > Paenibacillaceae > Paenibacillus > Paenibacillus sp. J53TS2. The sequence goes on along the minus strand of NZ_BOSK01000001.1, from coordinate 845,527 downwards.
GGAGCGGGTATTCATCAGCGTCCCGGTCAAAGCCGGAGACACAGTGAGCGTATCGCTGGAGAAGGAAACGTCCACCGATATCCTGCCAGAGCCGATCCCGTTTGACATCGTGTACGAAGACGAAGCGCTGCTCATCGTGGATAAGGCGGCAGGAGTGATCGTGCATCCAACGCATGGCCACTATACGGGTACGTTGGCGAACGGCGTCGTGCACTATTGGCAGGAGAAAGGCGCGAAGTTCCGGTTTCGTCCGGTGCATCGGCTGGATCAGGAGACAAGCGGCTTGATCGCCATTGCCAAAAATGCGTATGTGCACCAACATATTTCCGAGCAGTTGATCGCCGGTGAGGTAACCAAGAAATATACGGCACTGGTGCATGGCTGTCCGTCGGTGCCGGAAGGGATGATCGACGGTCCGATTGACCGCGATCCGGAGGAACCTCATCGCCGGATCGTGACCCCGTCGGGTTATCCGGCGCTGACCTATTATAAGGTGGCGGAATCGTATGCGGAGGGAGCACGGGCCGAGCTACGCCTCGGCACCGGTCGGACGCATCAGATCCGCGTGCATATGACGTCGATCGGCCATCCGCTGATCGGCGATAAATTCTACGGGCTGCCGGGCCTCGCAGAACTGCCGGAGCCTGCGCGCGAGGCGATCGCACGTTTAGACGGAGCCATCGGACGGCAGGCGCTGCATGCCTCGGAGCTAGGCTTTCGCCATCCGCTTACCGGTGAAGCGTTGACCTTTGAGTCGAAGCTGCCCGCGGATATGCGGAAGCTCGAGGAGCTTCTGCGCGGAGACAGATTATTTTTTTCTGCAAATGATTAGGAGGAATACCAACGTGAGCAAGTTGACTGTATATCATTATCCGCCATGCGGGACTTGCCGAAATGCGATTAAATCGCTACAGTCCAAAGGGCATGAATTGGAGTTACATCATATCAAGGAAACGCCGCCTAGCGCCTCTGAATTGGATGATTTGGTGAAGCAGAGCGGGTTGGAATTGAAGAAGTTTTTTAATACCAGCGGCGAGGTTTACAAGGAATTAGGCTTGAAGGACAAGCTGGCGGGGATGACGCGGGAAGAACAGCTTGCGCTGCTGTCCTCGAACGGGATGCTGATTAAACGCCCGATCGTGACTGATGGCCAGAATGTGACCGTCGGGTACAAGGAAGAAACCTACGAGCAGGTTTGGAGCAAATAAATTCTGAAGAGAAAGGTGGCTTGGGATTATCGTGAATTTGGTGCAAAGCAGTAAAGATACGATTCTGCTGGTGGACGGCATGGCGCTGATGTTCCGTGCTTTTTACGCTTCGGCTGCCACAGGGTATATCCGCCGTACGAAGGCGGGTGTTCCAACCAATGCGGTGTATGGGTTTATGCGGTATTTTTGGGATGCCGTACAGAGGTTTGGGCCGACGCATATCGCCTGCTGCTGGGATCTGGGGAGCAAAACGTTCCGGACGGAGCAATTCACCGACTACAAGGGCAATCGTTCGGATGCCCCGGAAGAGTTGATCCCGCAGTTTTCGATGATCCGCGAGGTGATGGACAGCTTGGGCATTCCGAATGTCAGCTCGCCGGGCTTCGAGGCGGATGATTGCATCGGGACGTTGTCTTCCCGCTTTGGTCAGGAGATGGACGTGCTGGTGCTGACGGGCGATCACGACATGCTGCAGCTGGTTAGTGACCGGACGAGCGTGATCATCATGAAGAAAGGCCACGGCAATTACATGGTGTATACGCCGGAGGCCTTGATGGAGGAGAAGCAGTTAACGCCCGGACAGATCGTAGATCTGAAGGGCTTGATGGGCGATACGAGCGACAACTATCCGGGCGTGCGCGGCATCGGCGAGAAAACAGCCCTGAAGCTGGTGCAGGAGCACGGCTCGGTGGAAGGGATCCTGGCCAACCTGGACCAGCTGTCCAAGTCGGTCCGCGCCAAAATCGAAGCCGATCTGGACATGCTCCATCTCTCCCGGCAACTGGCCACCATCCGCTGCGACATCGAGTTGGAGTGTGCGGTAGAAGCTTGCCGGCTCGAGTTGAACGCAGCTCAAGTGGTCTCCAAGTTCGAGGAGTTGGAGATGGCCAGCGTCAGCGCCTGGATGGGCGTTGTATAACCGACTTTTGATCACGAAGTGAATCAGGAAGCGGATTCGGCATCGAATCTTGAATTCAGCCGGGCCTTCCGTTGCTCACGTAGCCTCCAGCTACGCTCCGCTACTCAGTCCCTAGCTTCATCCAACCTTCTCGGTGCTGAAAAGCCGGTTTCACGGAAGTGATTCGAGAAGTTTTTTTGACATCGAATCTTGAATTCATCCCTTTAATCGGTGAAGTACGGCTCTCCCAGGACTTGGTATAGGAACGTGCGCAGCTCGGAACCTTCCTCTTCGGTCAGGTTATAAATATGCTCGAGGTAACCTTCCTCGTCCAAATCGTCGGTGCCAAGAATGGCCGTGCGTCCGTTATGCAGGTCGGTGACCAGCTTCTTGCCATAAAAACGATTGGTGGTCGTGACCGCGAGGTCAAAGCGTTTCAGGGATCCGCCGATAAAGGTAACGAATCGGGTCGAGGTGCTTTCGGTGCTGTCGGACAGGAAATCGAGTTCTTGATGCGGGTCGCTCATTCTGTATGCCTCCTTGAATTGGGAATGTCTCTCGCTATTATACCGGAAAACGTGAAGCGATGGGACAATGAAAAAATCCGCATTGACAGCTTGGTTAAACATGGTATTATTAGGGATAACAGGTTACGTTTGGGGGAAGCACCTCTTTTGCGAAATTCGCGGAAGAGGTGCTTTTTGCGTTTGCGGTTCATGTAAGATACTCCTTCGTAGCTGAAATTTTAAGGAGGCGACAGGTTGATGCGAATCGTATTTTTAAACAGTTTGGAGAAGAAGGATAGCGGGGCCATGATCCAGGGGGCGCAGGTGTGGATTGGAGAGGAGGAAGGCGTTTGGCGGATGGGCTGGAATGAGCTGTTGGCTGACGGCCAGAGTGAAGATCTGTGGTATGAAGGGTCATCCTGGTCGGAGATGCTGCATGTTTATCGCCATCGATTAGCCGCTAAGCTGGGCGAGGGATTTCGCCCCGTGATGGAAGGCATTTGGGATGAGAAGGAAGGGGTGACCGGGCGCGGCATGGCGGCGCAGAAGCTGTTTTGCTATAGCGAGTTAAACGGTAACGAGCCGGTTTACAACGAATTGACGGCATGGCGCCGGAAGAAAGCTTCAGCGGAACGCAAAGCGCCTTATCTGATTGCCAGCAACCGATTGTTGCGGATGATCAGCGTATTTTTGCCGCAAACGGCGGATGAACTGCTGCAGTTGCCGGGCGTCGGGGAGAACAAAGCCGGCGAATACGGAGCTGAGCTGCTCGAAATCACGAAAGCGGTGGAGCGAAAGCGGACGTTCCCGCTGGATTGGGTCGAGCAGGAGATTGATGGCGAGGTATTCCGTACCTGGCTGTATAAACAGAAGGAAGTCAAATACCGGGCCGAGATGGAGAAGTTCAGCATCCGACGGGCTGCGCTGCAGGCGTTGGCGGAAGGGCTAAAGGTGGAGGATATTTGCATGCGAACGGGCATTGAGCGGCGGGATGCGGTCGAGTTACTGGAGAATTTGGAGAAGGAAGGCTACAACACCGATGATTTGGTGAGTGCAGAGCTGGAAGAGATGTCTGAAGCTGAGCAACAGGCCGTTTGGCATGCTTACGAAGAGCTGGGTGATGCACTCCTGAAGCCGGTCTTGCACAAAGTGTACGGGACCGAAGTCGCAGAAGGCAGCAGTCTCGATACGTTATATGAACGATTGCGCCTGATTCGCATCCGGTACCGCCGCCAGCGGGAGAGCGCTCGGCACGCGGGGTAAAACGGCGGAAACAGCAGTAACGCCAGTAACAGCAGTAAAAGTAGCTGGAACAGTAAGAACGGAGTATAGCAGTAGAGACGGTAAAGGCAGTAAAGGCAACTGCCTGAGGACCTACTCGAGCTTCAGCCGGAGGGTTGAGCCCTCCTTCGGCCGAATGAACTGTAAAAGTGCAGTTCGTTCGGCCGTTTTAGTCGCTAAAACACAAATGAACTGCAAAAATGCAGTTCATTTGTGGGGGATATAAGGAAAAATACATATTTATCCCGAAATCAACTGTACGTCCACTCATCCATCGAAAAAGGCCAACGAGGACTTATCGTCCAAGTTGGCCTCATGGTTCAAATGTGTACGTTCCTCTAAATCCAATCCCTTTTCCGGAATATATAAAACATCCCTAAACCCAAGGCAAGCATGATGCCGAGGACGATAAAGTAGCCGTACTGCGAATGCAGCTCCGGCATATGGTCGAAGTTCATACCGTAGATGCCGGTAATCAGAGTTAACGGGATGAAGATTGTTGTAATCGCGGTAAACACGCGCATGATTTCGTTGGCTCGGTTAGCGATGGCGGCCTGATAGGCCTCGCGTAAGTTGCCGACGAGTTCGCGGAACGTATCGAAGTTCTCGGAGATCTTCACGGCGTTTTCGTAAATGTCGCTGAAATATTTTTGCAACTGGTCGTCGATCAGCCGGAGGTCTTTCTTGTTCAGAATGTTGATGACTTCCTTCTGCGGCCCAAGCACTTTCTTCAGCCACAGGATTTCGCTTCGCAGCCCGATGATTTCGTTCAGATGCGAACGTTTGGTATGCATCAAGATATCTTCTTCCAGCTTCTCGATCTTTACTTCGATCCGGTCGCCGACGGTAAAGTAGTTATCGACCACCAGGTCGACCAGCAGGTACAGGAACCGGTCGGGCTCGCTGACCTCCTGTTCCCACAGAATCGGCTTCACGGCGCGAAGCTCGTTAATTTTTTGCTTAGTAACCGTAATGATATAATGCCGTCCCAAAAAGAGGTTTAACGCGCGCAGAAAAATTTCTTCATCATCATACCGAATGCTGTTCACCACGATAAAATAGTGGTTATCGTAGGTTTCGATCTTCGGACGTTGTTCTTCCTCGCTCAAGCAGTCTTCTACAGCCAGATCGTGCAGCGAAAATAAGGGCTGCAGCAGGGCGAGATCATCGACGTCGGCATCGATCCAGTAGAAGCCTTCTTCCGGAGCGGTGGTCGTCAGTTCCACATCTTCTACAGGGGTAAATACGCCGGCTTGGACATGACGAATTTTCATAAGCTTTCACTCCCTTTCCCCGGGCCTGCCGGCCTGGGATGCTCTTGGTTGAAGCATAGGAAAGGGACCAACCGTGGCTTGCCCGGAACGATGAAAAAGGCGTTTATGCAAACACCGGGAAAAGAAAGTGCCCTAAGCGTTCCGCAGGCATCCAGCGGGTCGGTTTCCTATGCGATTGGTATTCCTGGGTTGTCCTCTGCGGACTCGGGTCGCCTTCCATTCTCGGTTTCACCTCGCTATTTTCAGGTTGTTTGAACATTCGTCAAACCCTAGGGCCGTCTGGGCCTAAAGGCACTTGTCTAGTATAACGCCAGCGAATGAAATGTTTCAACCCAAAAGTATACTATGTGAGCCGGTTCAAAGCGGTCCATGAATATTCGTGTGATTTTTCTCTCAGGTTCTTGACGGAATGCCGCCAGATCCTTTAAAGTGAATGTCAAGGAGTAGGCGCGAAGCCGAGGTCCTTAACTAAACTAAATATAGCGAAATCTTATCAAGAGCAGGTGGAGGGACTAGCCCGATGATACCCGGCAACCGGCGATTTTCCTAAAAAATCGCAGCGGTGCTAATTCTTGCAGAACTGTCAGCTTCGAACGCTGAGCGGCTTCTGAGAGATGAGAGAGGCGCATACCGGATACGTAATGACCTTTCTCCCCGTGAGAGAGGTCATTCTGTTTACATGGCCCCTCAAACGGATGTTGATTTCTTAATGACGCTACGATAAAAGGAGTGAAACCACATGCCGATTAAAGTACCGGATCATTTGCCGGCAAAGGATGTACTGGCCAGCGAAAACATCTTTGTTATGGATGAGAGCCGCGCTTATCATCAGGATATCCGTCCTTTGCGGATTGCCATTCTCAACCTGATGCCAACCAAAGAAACGACGGAATCGCAAATCCTTCGTTTACTTGGAAATACGCCGCTCCAGGTTGAAATCGTCCTGCTCCACCCCAGTTCCCACACCTCGAAGAATACGCCAGCTGAGCATTTGGAGATGTTCTACAAAACGTTCGACGAGATCCGGAACCGCCGCTTTGACGGCATGATCGTGACCGGAGCCCCCGTGGAACAGCTGGACTTCGAAGAAGTGAATTATTGGGAAGAGCTGAAGGAAATCTTCGAATGGACCAAAACCCATGTGACCTCGACCATGCATATCTGTTGGGGCTCGCAGGCAGGCTTATATTACCATTACGGGGTTCGTAAAGTACCGCTCGCGAAAAAATGCTTTGGCGTATTCTCCCACACGGTAAACGATCCGAAGGTGAAGCTTCTGCGAGGGTTTGATGAAGTGTTCCAGGTGCCGCATTCCCGCCATACCGACGTGGAGCGGTCGGACATCGATCGGGTGCCGGAGTTGCAAATTCTGGCGGAATCGGACGAAGCCGGAATTTATTTGGTGGCCACTCGGGATGGTAGACATATTTTCGTAACCGGCCATTCGGAATACGATCCGGAATCGTTGAAATGGGAATATGATCGAGATGTTGCCAAAGGCATGGAGATCGAGTTGCCGGTGAATTATTATCCGAATGACGATCCGACCCGAGCGCCGCGTTCTTCCTGGCGGGCCCATGCAAACTTATTATTTTCCAATTGGCTAAACTACTATGTGTATCAAGAAACGCCGTACGATATCGATCTAACGGCCGACTTTGTATATGAGATCTAAAGTGGAGGGGTTGCAGGTGGGGGAGCAGAACAAGGAATGGCGGATCGAGAGCAGACTGGCGCAAATCGGATCGATGGAGGAACCGGTTACGGGTGCGGTGAACTACCCGATTTATCAAGCAACGGCGTTTCGCCACCCGCGCCTTGGGCAAAGCACGGGGTTTGACTACGCTCGAACGAAGAGCCCTACCCGCAAAGTGCTGGAAGACGCGGCGGCCACCCTGGAATCCGGTGACGCGGGGTTTGCCTGTAGTTCTGGAATGGCGGCGCTGCAGACGGTGTTTACGTTGTTTTCGCAAGGGGATCACCTCATCGTGTCGTTGGATCTCTATGGGGGGACCTACCGTTTGCTGGAGCGGATCATGTCCAAATATGGCGTAACCGCTTCTTATGTCGATACGAATGATTTGGATGCACTGGAAAAGACCCGCCAAGTCAACACGAAAGCGGTGATCATCGAAACGCCAACCAATCCGTTGATGATGATCACCGATCTTGAGGCGGTATCGAAATGGGCGCGCACTCACGGGTTGCTAACGGTCGTAGATAATACGCTGATGACCCCGTATTTTCAGCGGCCGATCGAGCTTGGCGCGGATATCGTTGTGCACAGCGCGACGAAATATTTAGGTGGCCATAACGATGTCCTGGCCGGATTGATCGTAACTAAAGGGGAAGAACTGTCGCAGGAAATGGCGATCCTGCACAATTCGATTGGCGCGGTACTAAGCCCCTCCGATTCCTACCAATTGATGCGTGGAATGAAGACATTGGCGCTTCGGATGGAACGGCATGAAAGCAATGCACTCGCCATCGCGAAATTCCTGCAGTCGCATCCGCAGGTAGCGGAAGTGTTTCACCCGGGCTTGGAAGATCATCCGGGGTACGCGACGCAACGGAAGCAATCGAGCGGGAACACGGGGATTTTTGCCTTTAAGGTCACGGATGCCCGTTACGTGGAGCCGGTGCTGCGCCATCTGAACTTGATCGCGTTCGCTGAAAGTCTTGGCGGCGTGGAGTCGCTCATGACGTATCCGGCGGTCCAGACGCATGCGGACATTCCCGAGGAGATTCGAAAAGCGGTTGGCGTGGACGACCGGTTGCTGCGATTCTCTGTTGGTATCGAGCATGTTGATGATTTGATCGCCGACTTGAGCGGAGCACTGGAAGCGGCGCGACAGGAAGTCGAAGGGGGACAAGGCGCATGAGCGGGCAGGAGAAACGGGAAAACAAATTCGAAACGAAGCTAATCCATTTCGGCAGTGAGGTAGACGAAGCGACGGGCGCATCCAGCGTACCGATCTATCAGGCGTCGACGTTTCATCACCACGATATTTTTAATCCGCCGCAGCATGATTATAGCCGTTCCGGCAATCCGACACGGCAAGCGCTTGAGGATTATATTGCGGTGCTGGAAGGCGGGGTGCAGGGCTTTGCCTTCGCAAGTGGGATGGCGGCCATTTCAACGACGCTGATGCTGCTCTCTGCCGGCGACCATATTATCGTGACGGAAGATGTGTACGGGGGTACATACCGGTTGCTGTCGAATATTTTGACTCGGATGAATATCGAGACGACGTTTGTGGACATGACGCAGCCGGAGTTGGTGAAGGCCGCATTAAAAGCCAATACGAAAGCTGTTTATATGGAGACGCCGTCCAACCCAACGCTGAAAATCACTGACATCGCGGAAATCTCCGCCTGGGCGCGGGAAAAGGGATTGCTCAGCATCGTGGACAATACGTTTATGACGCCGTATTATCAGCGCCCGATCGAGCTTGGAACGGATATCGTCCTGCATAGCGCGACCAAATTCCTTGGCGGTCACAGCGACGTGCTGGCCGGTTTAGCGGTGGCGCGGACGGACGAGTTGGCCCGTCAGCTGAAATACGTGCAGAACGGACTGGGCACCGTCCTGGGTGCGCAAGATTCATGGCTGCTGATGCGCGGCATGAAAACGCTGGGGGCCCGAATGGCGCATAGTGAGATCAGCGCCCGCAAGCTGGCTGATTGGCTGAGCCGCCGCGGCGATATCGACGCGGTGTTCTACCCCGGCCTAGCGAACCATCCTGGCCGCGAGGTCCAGGAGAAGCAATCGACCGGCTATGGCGCGGTCGTCTCCTTCGACGTCGGCTCGGGCGAGCGGGCGAAGCGTTTGCTGAACCTCGTGAAGCTGCCGCTCGTCGCAGTCAGCTTAGGCGCAGTCGAGAGCATCCTCTCCTATCCGGCAATGATGTCACACGCCTCGATGCCGCCGGAGGTTCGCGCGGAACGGGGCATTACCGACGGTCTGCTGCGTTTCTCCGTCGGGCTCGAGGATATCGACGATTTGCTCGCCGATTTGGACGAGGCGCTTCGGAATAGTTAATGATTTCTACCTGAATCAACTCGGGCCGCATTTGCGGCCTTTTGTCATTTGTACCTGCAAATCGGGTGCTGTTTTTCTGGGCGTACCTGTGTTACGATTGAACTATCATTTCAATTTTCAGGTATTCTTAGGTATTCATTTATTGTTCTAAGGAGGCAGTGATTATGACTGCAATCGACGATATATTAAACAAGGCGCTGCAGGGTGGACGCCTCGATCTGGAAGATACCATACGGCTGTACGAGTCCGATGAAGTCGAGAAGATGGGACATACCGCGAACATTCTGATGGAGCGCAAGCATCCCGAACCGATTACGACGTTCGTCATCGGGCGAAATGTCAACTATACCAACGTATGCGACGTATACTGTCGGTTCTGTGCTTTTTACCGCCAACCGGGTTCGGATGAGGGATATGTGCTTCCGGACGAAGTGATTTTCCAAAAAATTCAGGAAACGATCGATGTAGGCGGAACGGAAATTCTGATGCAGGGCGGGACGAACCCTAACCTGCCATTTAGCTATTATACGAACTTGCTTAAAGCAATCAAGCAGCGGTTCCCGGACATTACGATGCACTCGTTTTCTCCTGCGGAGATTATGAAAATGAAGGAAGTGTCGGAAGGTCTTTCGCTGGAGGAAGTGGTACGCGAAATTCACGCGGCGGGCCTCGATTCGCTGCCGGGCGGCGGAGCGGAGATCCTGGACGATCGGACACGCCGGAAAATCAGCCGACTGAAAGGTTCCTGGAGAGACTGGATGGATGTAATGCAAACCGCGCACAAAATCGGCATGAACACGACGGCCACGATGGTTATCGGGTTCGGCGAGTCGATGGAAGAGCGGGCGCTTCATTTGCTGCGCGTGCGTGAAGCGCAAGATGAATGCATCCAAAACGGCTATGCCTCGGAAGGGTTCCTGGCTTTCATTCCATGGACTTTCCAACCGGATAATACGAATCTGAAAGCCGAACGCCAGACGCCGGAATCTTATTTAAAAACCGTGGCGATCAGCCGAATTGTATTGGATAACATCAAGAACTTGCAATCCTCCTGGGTGACCATGGGACCGGAAGTCGGCAAGCTGTCGCTGCAGTACGGCTGCAACGACTTCGGCAGCACGATGATCGAGGAGAACGTCGTATCGTCCGCCGGAGCGACGCATAAGGTCAATATCGAATCGATTCTCTCCATCATTCGCGCGGCAGGTAAAATCCCGGCTCAGCGCAATACGAAATATGAAATTTTGCGTGTCTTCGACGAAGAAGCTACGGTCGAACGCGATTTTATTATGCAAAACTAACAGGATTTTGTTGGCAATTTATTGGAAGAACTACCTTTCATTCCATGAACGGTTCCCGTATATCCGTTTCCTTCCCACCATATACTTGGAGAAGGAAGCGGAAGGGGGCCAGGTTCATGGATTTTTTTACCGTACGCGTTAAATGCGGTTCCGCCGAATCGGAGGAACGGTTCAAAAGCATGATACAAGATGCCGTTAACAGCTTACATAACCGCGAGTTTCAGCTTACTTTTCAAGCGGCTGGAGGCGGAATGCTGGAGGCTGTCATAGTTGGTCGGTCGGATAAGGACGGCGGACAAGATCACCCGGAACAACTGATCGATCTGTTATCGCTCGAATTCGCGGAATACCTCGTGGACGTGAAGGAAGAAGAGTTGGCTGCTCGAGTCATGAAACGGGACTACAGCTTCGAATCCCGGGAAGAAGCGCTTCAGGTGCAGCAGATGGTGAACCGGATGCTGGCGGAGGGCACGGAAACCGGGGGCTCGCGAGAGGAACGAAAAGCGTTGGTCCAAAAGGCGCTTCGCGGGTATATGCAGGCTTCCTTCGATCTTCATCTGGATGGATTCGCCTTGTTTCGCCTTAAGACATACGAGGACAAGCTGCGGGAAATTGTGGATTTTGCCGTGGATGAATACTTGCTTGATAAGCAGTATGAAGAGTTTATTGGGCTGCTGCAGTATTTCGTATATTTTCAGGAGCCCTTAACGCCATTGGTTCATTTGATGCATAAGCAGGGCCATGAATTCGCGATTTTGAACGAACAGTTTACACCGGTCCACGTACCAGCTTCCGGCGGGGTCGTTGCCCGGATAGCCGATCAGGAGATGCAGATGGAAGACGTGATCGTCAGCACCTTGATCTCCTTGTCCCCGGATAAAATCCTGATTCATACGCAGGACCCCGATGCTCAGGTGATTACGACCATCTCGCGGATTTTCGGAGAGCGTGTGGAGTTGTGTTTGCTTTGTCCGCATTGCAAGCCATTCCATCAGGAGTTTCGCCGCCTGGATCAAGGCAGATAAGCTTTGGTTTCTTGACGGCTCGAAAGGTTAGCATTATAATTACTTGCAAGTTAAAGATTCGAAGTCGAATTCGTATCAGGATGAGCTTCGTGATCCAAAGCTGATTATTGAACAACCTTAATAGCGTTGACAAAGACATGAGCCAGATGGCCTGAGCCGTACAGAGAAAGGGAACTTGGCTGGAATTCCCTTCGGTTTCGCTTTTGGTTTACCCCTTTGTAGCTGTATTCCCGAACCTTCATGAAGTAGGGAATACCGGTTCATTCCCGTTATCGAATGCCGAATTAAGGGTCATATCCGAATGCAATGCGCTGTTGGTGTTGCGGAGAGGCCGAATGAGGGTGGAACCACGGGTATATGACGCTCGTCCCTTTCCGGGACGGGCGTTTTTTGATTTGTCCGCACCGGTAAATCCAACAACATTTTGACTAGGGAGGAACAAAAAGTGGCAGTATCGGTTATTTTGCCGGACGGTTCGGTTCGGGAGTATGCGGAAGGCAGCAGCTTGGAGGATGTGGCGGCTTCAATCAGCAGTGGTTTGCGCAAAAATGCGTTGGCCGGGAAGATCAACGGCGTTACGGTTGATTTGAACGCGAAGCTGGTGGATGGCGCCAAAGTTGAGATTATTACGGGGGATTCCCAGGACGGCCTGGAAGTCATGCGCCATAGCAGCGCCCACTTGATGGCTCAAGCGGTGAAGCGCCTGTTTGGCAACAAGGAAGTGAAGCTGGGGATCGGTCCGGTGATCGAAGACGGATTCTACTATGACATGGATCTGGAACACCCGCTGAATCCGGAAGATCTGCAAAAGATCGAAAAAGAAATGGAACGCATCATCGGCGAAAACCTGCCGATTACCCGCCGGGAAGTGAGCCGCGAGGAAGCGGTGGCGATCTTTACCGAGCTAGGCGATCCGTACAAGTTGGAGCTCATTCGCGATTTGCCGGAGGATAGCGTCATTTCGATTTATGATCAAGGCGAATTTTTCGACTTGTGCCGCGGGCCTCATGTGCCCTCCACCGGGAAGATTAAAGTATTTAAGCTCTTGAACGTGGCAGGCGCATACTGGCGCGGCAATAGCAACAACAAAATGCTGCAGCGGATTTACGGTACCGCGTTTATGAAGAAAGCCGATCTGGATGAGCATCTGCATATGTTGGAAGAAGCCAAGAAGCGTGACCACCGTAAGCTGGGTAAGGAACTGAATATTTTCACGTTCAATAACCTGGTAGGTCAAGGTTTGCCGATCTGGCTGCCAAAGGGAGCTACGGTTCGCCGGACGCTGGAACGTTATATCGTTGATATCGAGGAACGTTTGGGTTATCAGCATGTATACACGCCAGTGCTTGGTAATGTGGATTTGTACAAGACGTCGGGACACTGGGATCATTATCAGGATGATATTTTCCCTAAAATGGCAATTGATACGGAAGAATTTATTCTTCGTCCGATGAACTGCCCGCACCATATGATGGTATATAAAAGCGATATGAGAAGCTACCGGGATCTGCCGATCCGGATCGCCGAGCTAGGAATGCAGCATCGCTACGAAATGTCCGGCGCCTTGACTGGCTTGCACCGCGTTCGTTCCATGACATTAAACGATGCCCATATCTTCTGCCGCTTCGATCAAATCAAGGAAGAATTTACGCGTGTGCTGGAGCTGATCAAGCAGGTTTACAATGACTTCGGCATACATGAGTATCGGTTCCGGTTGTCTTATCGCGATCCGCAGGATACGGAGAAATACTACCAAAACGATGAGATGTGGAATAAAGCACAGCGGATTCTCCGCGAAGTAGTAGAGGAAGCGGGTCTGCCGTTCTTCGAAGCGGAAGGCGAAGCGGCGTTCTACGGACCGAAGCTTGACGTGCAGATTAAAACGGCGCTGGGCAAAGAAGAAACGCTGTCGACCGTTCAGATCGACTTCTTGTTGCCGGAACGCTTCGAGTTGGAATATGTCGGCGACGACGGCGCAAAACACCGTCCGGTCGTATTACACCGCGGGATCCTCGGCACAATGGAACGCTTCACCGCCTTCCTGCTCGAGAACTTCGCGGGTAACTTGCCGCTGTGGCTGGCTCCGGTTCAGGCGAAGGTGATTCCGGTTTCCGGCAACTTCGACGCCTATGCACGTCAAGTGGAAGACAAGCTGCGCGCTGCCGGCATTCGCGCCGAAAGCGATCTGCGCAACGAGAAGCTCGGCTATAAAATCCGTGAAGCTCAACTCGAGAAGCTGCCGTACATGTTCGTCGTCGGCGAAAGCGAGCAAAGTGCCGGCACCGTCTCCGTGCGTAAGCGTGGCGAGGGCGATCTTGGCGCTAAACCGGTGGATGAAGTGGTCGCTCAGTTGCAGGAAGAAATTCGTAATCACGTGATTTAGTTGGCGCGCGACGCTATAAATCCCGTGATCCGCTTCGGAGCAAATGTTGCCTTTTATGCAACATTTTGCACGTGAGCGACGCAGAGTAAGCCTCCTCGATGGAACTTCGTGCTGCTTGCTACTTTGGCTTTTCAGCACCAAGAAGGTTGGATGAAGATGGGATCGAGTAGCGGAGCGTAGCTGGAGGCTACGTGAGCAACGGAGAGCGCAGCTGAATTCAAGATTCGACGCCGACCCCCGCTTCTCGAGTTAACTTCGTGCTGGAAAGCCAATAGGTATAGAATTGGGCGGATGTGGAAAACCTTTCGGATAAGGGGGAGGTTTTCTCATGCGCCAATTTCATTTCTGGCAAAAGATAAGCAAACGCTGTTTGCTTGCAGGACTGCTTGTTTTTACGATGGCAGCGGATCTGCCAGCCAGCGGCATTCATTCGCAACACTTAAACGCGAACCGGCAAGCCCGGAATTTAGCTGAATGGTTGGACCTTAAGCAGTTGCAGCAAATGCAGGCAGAAAGGGCTGCACGGCAAACCCAATATCAGCGGGTCAACGTTATGAACCCGGAACATAAACAGGCCCAGCCTGAACGCAAGAAAGTCGAAACCGTCAAAGTCTTAGCGACCGGTTATACGGCCGGTTACGAGTCAACCGGCAAAAAGCCAAGCCATCCGCAATACGGCATAACTTATTCGGGCGTGAAGGTGAGACGGAACAAAGACACCGTCTCGACGATCGCCGCCGATTTGAAGATCTTTCCGCTCGGCACCATCCTTTATATCCCCGGATACGGTTACGGAGTCGTCGCCGATAAAGGCTCGGCAATTCGCGGCCACAAAATCGATCTTTATTTTGACACCATTAAGCAGGTTTATAAGGAGTGGGGGAAAAAAGAGGTCGAGGTACAGGTGGTCCGTAAAGGAGACGGCAAGTTGACCGAAGCGATGCTGCGGGAGCTTGGCAAAGTGATGGAAGTGAGCAAGGAAATTCCCGAAAACCTGTGGGAAAAGGCGATTTGAAGTTCGGTTTAACCCTTCGCATAATTCGCCTTCCCGGTTCGCATAATAAGCTTCGTGGTCAACAACGAGAGGGCCACGTGAAACGCCGGTGATTCACGATTCGGCGTATGCGAGAGGGAGGTGAAATTCATGGCAAATCAAAAGAAAGCCGCTTCTCCAGGTTACAAAACACCTAATGAGAAGTTTAATGAGGAATTTGCTGAGGAAAGCACGGCTACCGTTGCTCAGAAAGCGAAAGCTTCTCGCAATGCAACGACTCCTGTGAACAAACAACAATAATGATAGCGTGAAGCGCAAAGAGCGTCCCTCAGGGACGCTTTTTTACATATATCTCCAAACGTCTCGGTCTCGGGACCGAGCTCCCTTTCCATCCCGCGCCGCTGTTCATCAGCTCTGGCTTCAGGTAAACTGACATTAGAAAGAGGCAGTCCATTGGAGGTAACGACATGAGAAACGGCTTATTTGGTAGGTTTATAGGCGGGATGGTGCTGATTGGTATCGGGGGGGTTTTTCTTCTGAACCAGTTCGGTGTGACCGATTTCAGCATCGGCGAGATGTTCTCTACGTACTGGCCCGTGTTTTTAATTCTGGGGGGATTGGTGAACCTCAGCAACAGCGGCTTGCGGGGCGGTAACTTTATCGGCAGTGCCATATTAATTCTAATCGGCGGTTATTTCCTGGGCCGCAACTTGAATTTGATCGATTTAAGTCCAGGTGAATTTTTCCGATTCTTCTTCCCGATGATGCTGATCATCGGCGGGTTATACGTATTGTTCAAACCACGCGATCCGCACCGACGGAAGCGGCATGAGGATTTTCCACCTCCTCCGATGCCGCCGCTTGATCCGCCGCCTCCTCCGCCAACGTTCCATCCGGAGATGGAGTCGCCGCTCGATTCGATTTTCGGTTCGATGGAGAAGGAGAAAGAGAAGGAGCGGGAGCAGCAGGCAAAACAGGAGAAGTCGTATTATGAACACCCGAAATTTAACCCGTATCACGGGGGAAGCGTTCCGGGAGATCATGGATCCGTGATTCAAAAGTCGGGATTTATTGGCGACGTGCATTTGGGCCAGGACTATTTTCAGTTGAAACCGATGAATATCTCACATTTTATCGGCGATACGATCATCGACTTGACCAAGGCGCAAATTCCGTACGGCGAAACGAAAATTAACGTATCGTCATTCATTGGCGACGTTAAGGTGTTCGTCCCTGAAGATATGGATATCGGCATCGTGGCCACCTCAAGTGCGTTCATCGGCGACCTGAAAGTATTGACGCAGAAGCAAGGCGGATTTATGAGCAGCGTCACGGCCGAATCTCCGTATTACGGCGAAGCAAACAAGCGGGTTAAGCTGATCGTCAGCGTATTTGTAGGTGACGTCAAAGTAAACATGGTAGGTTGATCCCATGATCGTGCAGCGGATATTGAAGAATACGAAGTGGGAGTTGCTGTGCTACTTTTTGCTTACCGGCAGCCTAACGGCGGTTGCCTTCTATATCGGAACCAATACCGGGGTGATCGTTGTCAGCGATCCCTGGGTGTGGATTTACGATATGGCGGGCATCGTCGTTTTGGCGCTGATTATCGGGTATATTGCCGGTCGGCGCATTCAGGGGAAGATCGATCATTTGCACTTGAACATGCTCCAAGTGGCCAAAGGCAATTTATCGGTACGGATGCCGGAGACGGCAGACCAGACGTTTAACGGGTTGTACCAGGAATTCAATAACATGATTGATGCGATGGAGAAAAAGATGCAGCTCCTTCAACAGCTTGGCGAGCAGGAGGTTATCGAGAAGGAGCAGGCGACGGAAAAAGCGGTGCTTGAGGAGCGCAGACGGCTCGCCCGCGATCTGCACGATACCGTCAGTCAGCAGTTGTTCGCCATACATATGGCGGCTTCGTCCTTGCCAAAGGTGCTGGAGGTTAACGCGGCCCAGGCGGAAACGGTACTGAATCAACTGATTCAGATGTCGAATACCGCACAGAAACAGATGCGGGCATTGATCGCCCAATTACGCCCGATGGAGCTGGTGGGCAAATCCTTAGCGGAGGCATTGGATCAGTGGTTTCCCGATTATTGCCGGCAAAATGGGCTAAAGGGGATCAAGGACATGGATATCCAAGGGGACATGTCGGAAGCGAAGGAGCATCAGCTGTTCCTGATCATCCAGGAAGCGATGGCAAATATCGTGAAGCATGCCGGAGCCGGCATGGTTAGCTTGTCGTTGCGGGAAGGCCCACGCCAGGTTGTGCTCAGCATCAGCGATGACGGACAAGGCTTCAGCAGCACGTACCAGAAGCAGGGTTCTTACGGTTTAACGACGATGAAGGAGCGAGCCGAGAAACTAGGCGGCAACGCGGAAATCATCAGTAAGCCGGGGGCGGGAACGACGATTCGGGTGCATATTCCGAAGTTCGAGGAAGGTAAAGGGGGAGCCGCGAATGAGCAAAATCAAGGTGATGATCGTCGACGACCATGACATGGTGCGAATGGGATTAAAGACATATTTAATGCTGGATCCGGGGTTCGAGGTGATCGGTGAAGCCGGAGACGGACGCGAGGCGGTGGAAGTCCTGGAACGCGGGCTTCCGGAGGGGCCGCCGGATATCATTCTGATGGACTTGATGATGCCGAACATGAACGGGGCGGAAGCGACTAAGGAAGTGTTGAGTCGGTTTCCGGGCATGAAAATCGTGATTTTGACCAGCTTTTTAGAGGATGATCTCGTGGTCCAGGCAGTTGAAGCCGGTGCGGTCAGTTATGTGCTCAAAACGGTCTCCGCCGAAGAGCTGATTTATGCGCTTCAAGGCGCTTTCCGTGGGATGCCGGTGATGACGGGCGACGTCGCCCAGGCGCTCACGCGAGGCCTCAGACAACGAACCGTAAAAGGTGATGACTCGGGAATGACCGAGCGGGAGAAGGAAGTCTTGCTTTTGATTGCCGAAGGCAAAAGTAACAAGGATATTGCCGAGGAGCTGCATATCAGCATCAAAACGGTCAAAACCCATGTCAGCAACCTGCTGATGAAATGTGAACTGGAAGACCGTACACAGCTGGCAATTTATGCACACCGACAAGGCTGGGTGACGCGTTAATAGGGGAACTCTAGCTTTTATCTCCTTTTTAATTGTTTTTAATGTACGTTTAAGGTTTCTGGTACAGAATAAAAACAAGAAAACAAGTTACCCCTGAATCACGCAGGGGAAGGAGGTCAATCATACCATGGACGATCAAAAGAACAAATCGGGCCAACCCTTTGACGAAGACGCAAATGATTCGAAGCGTCAGGAATCTTCGGAGTCAGGCTCTTCCTATTATTACTCTTACGGACCTTTTCAATCCTATGGAAAAACAAACGAGGAACCAGGCCAAGGTGCAGACTACGAACGCAGCCAGCCCGAAGAGGTGGAAGTGACGAAACCGCAGCCGCTTAAACCGTTTCCTTCTTCCTACGATGTGATTCGCAGCACGGTTGAACCTACCAACGGCTCTAGTGGGGACGGGCGCAACAACTTGCCGGCGGCAAAAAGCATCAATTGGCAATACAATAGCAAACCGACGAAAAAATCTTCGGTACGTTCGGTGATTGCCGGTGTATTGGCCGGTATGTTGATCATGACCGGAGCTATGGTCTTTGCGGACCGCGCCAATCTGTTTACGTCGGATCAGGCGGCTTCCGCATCGGTGCCAGCATCGGGAAGCGCGTCGAATAGCGGCGGCGTCGAATCGACGGGCAAAGCGACAACCGCGTTGTACCCGGTAACGGATTCCGGAGAAGTGACCAAAGTCGTCAGCCAAGCCGGACCGGCCGTCGTCAAAATCGAAACATTGACGGATGCCAGCAAGCAAAACAGCAACAATCCGTACAGCAGCGATCCGTTCTACCGCTATTTCTTCGGCGATGATGCGTTTGGCTCTGGCGGGAACAACGGCAGCGAGGACGGAAGTAACGGTTCGTCCTCCGGTTCGAGCCAACTGGTACCGACGGGGATTGGGTCCGGGTTTATTTTCGATAAAACGGGTTACATTCTAACCAATGAGCATGTCGTTCATAATGCCGATGTGGTGCAGGTCACGGTGCAAGGGACAGAAAAACCTTATGAAGCTAAGGTGCTAGGTAAGAGTTATGAGCTTGACCTGGCTGTCCTGAAAATCGAAGGCGACAGCAACTTCCCGTCGATTCCGCTCGGCAACTCCGATAACACGCAAGTCGGGGAATGGATGGTAGCGATCGGCAATCCGCAGGGCTTTGACCATACGGTTACGGCTGGCGTATTAAGCGCGAAGGAACGCGACATCACGATTGCCGGCGAGAATGGCGAGAAAAATCGTGAGTATGAGCATTTACTGCAAACGGACGCTTCGATCAATCCCGGCAACTCGGGCGGCCCGCTATTGAATCTGAACGGCGAAGTGATCGGGATTAACGTGGCCGTCAGCTCGGATTCACAGGGTATCGGGTTTGCGATTCCGACCAGTACAATCAGCGAAGTGCTCGACAAGTTGAAGAACAATGAGAAAATTCCGCAAAAACCGGTACCGTTCATCGGAGCTACCTTGATGACAATGACGGAAGAAGTGGCGAAGCAAATGCAAACCGACGTGAAGGAAGGTTCGATCGTCACGGACATCGTCTTTAAATCGCCGGCTTACAATGCCGACCTTCGACCTTACGATATCATCACTGGGGCGAACGGCACCAAATTTGCCACCAAGGAGAAATTGATTGAATTCATCCAGAAGCAACAGGTGGGAACGAAAGTGACGATGAACATCGTGCGCGACGGGAAGAACCTCGACCTCGAGGTCACGGTTGGCGACAAAAATGAGTTCTCTAACGTGAACTAATACGCACGGGAAGTAACCAGGGCGGCGAAGGCGGCAGGAATAGAGCCTGCCGCCTTTTTTGGTACCCGGATGCGGGTGGGATATCCGTTTTGGTACAATGGAGACAGTGGAGCTTGCCTGAGGCAAGCGCAAGGCAAAGGAGAGATTGTTCGTGAGATCGGCAATTTTGGTCATAGATGATGATGAGAAAATCACGTCGATGCTGCGACGCGGCCTGGCGTTCGAGGGGTATGACGTTTATACGGCCCAAAATGGGGCGGAAGGATTGTCGATGATGATGAGCGCCGACCCGGATCTGATCATTTTAGACGTCATGATGCCTAAAGTAGACGGGTTCGAAGTATGCCGGCGATTGCGCGAAGGCGGAAGCACTGTTCCGGTTCTAATGTTGACCGCGAAGGATGAGGTCGAGAACCGGGTGAAGGGTCTGGATCTAGGTGCGGACGATTATCTCGTCAAGCCGTTTGCCCTGGAGGAGCTGCTAGCCCGGGTTCGAGCATTGCTCCGGCGCAAGGATTCGGCGGGAGACGCGGGCAACCAGCGCCTCATTTTTGAGGACATCGTCATGGATCTCGATTCCCGCGAGGTCACGCGGGCGGGGCAGCGTTTGGAGCTAACGGCCAAGGAGTTCGAGCTGCTCCATCTGTTCCTGCAAAATCCGAAACGGCTGCTGACCCGCGATCTAATCATGGATAAGATTTGGGGTTACGACTATAGCGGGGAGTCGAACGTGCTGGAGGTTTATATTGCCATGCTTCGGCAAAAAACGGAGGAGCACGGCGGCAAGCGTATCATTCAGACGATCCGCGGGGCCGGTTACATCCTGAGAGGAGAGGCTTAAGCATGTCGATCCGGCTGCGGCTAACTGCATGGTATACCGGGATTTTGGCCGTTACGCTGATCTTGTTCAGCGCTTCGATCTATGCCTTTGTTCGATACAACACCTATATGGAAGTGAAGAACCGGTTGGAGGATCAGGCCAATCGTATCAAAAACTCCCAAAGCTACAGCATCACCCAGGGACTGGATTTGTATCTGGATCCGATGCAGGCGAACCGGTTAGAGGATGCCCAACTGTTTGTGCAGATCCACAATTATACGGATGGAAACACGCGGTATTCGCAAAATCTGCTGAGTTGGAACATGAAGTTTCCCGTTCCTGACGCCGGATCGTTGAGCAAGATCGCGGGCTTCAAGAAGGTTCAGCTGTATAATCAGTCTTTCTTGCTGTATCAGCTTCCGATTACGCTCGATAACAATTTGATCGGCTTAATTCAACTAGCGGCCTATACCGGCGCAGAAGATAAGTTGATGAACCGAATGAGCACGGTCTTGTTATTCGGCTCGATCATCACGATTCTGGCCGCCAGCTCACTTGGCCTCTTTCTGGCGCGTAAATCGATGGCACCGATCGGAAAGGTCATTGAGGCGGCAAACGGGATTCAGACCGGAAACGACTTGAGCGTAAGGATTGATTACGAAGGGCCTAACGATGAAATCGGTCAATTAATCGGCACTGTCAACAACATGCTGGCACGTACCGAAGGCTTCTATAAAGAATTGGATGAAGCTTATTCGACCCAGCGCCGGTTCGTATCGGATGCCTCCCACGAACTGCGAACGCCGCTCACGACGATTCGCGGCAACGTTGACTTATTGAAGCGAATGTGGACGCAGGATGAAGCTCGGCGTGATCCCGGTGAAGAGGAACAGGTACGCAGCTTTTCGCTGGAGGCGGTGAGCGACATCGCTGCCGAGTCTGAGCGCATGAGCCGGTTGGTGAACGATATGCTGTCGCTGGCCCGGGCGGATGCCGGGCAAACGTTAACGAAGGAGCCGCTGCTGCTGGCTCCGGTCGTGGAGGAGGTGGCCCGCCGGGCGCACTTCTTGCCGCGAAAAGCGGAGTGGATCCAGGGCGATTTACAGGCGCTGGAGGGTGTGTCGGTTGTTGGCAGCAAGGATTATCTGCAGCAGATGCTGTTTATTTTTATTGAAAATGCGTTCAAATATACCGAACAGGGTAGCGTCACGATCGATGCCGTTCAATCGGCAGGGCAGATTGGCATTCGCATCGCCGATACGGGTATCGGGATGGACCGAAGCGAAGTCCCTCATATTTTTGAACGCTTCTATCGGGCCGACCCGTCCCGCGGAGTCATTCAGGGAACCGGACTGGGATTATCGATTGCCAAATGGATTATCGACGAGCATGAGGGGTCCGTGGAAGTGTTAACCAAGCGAGGCGAAGGGACGACTTTCATCATCTGGCTTCCCGCGATCTTTAACGCCCTCCCGGAATAGTTTATAATAGAGAGGCTCCCCTCCGTCAGGGAAAACTGGGGGACGAGAAAGCAGGGATACGATTCATGGAAGTGATTAAAATTTCGCCGCGCGGTTACTGCTACGGTGTCGTGGACGCGATGGTTCTGGCCCGGCAGGCGGCTAAGAACCTCGATCTGCCGCGGCCGATATATATACTCGGCATGATTGTGCACAACAGCCATGTCACGAATTCTTTCGAGGATGAAGGGATTATTACGCTGGACGGCCCGAATCGCCTGGATATTTTGAGCAAGGTGGAGAGCGGGACAGTCATCTTTACCGCGCATGGGGTATCTCCGGAGGTCCGTAAGCTGGCCCGTGACAAAGGGCTAACAACAGTGGATGCCACTTGCCCGGACGTCACCAAAACCCATGTACTCATCGAAGAGAAGGTTGCCGAAGGGTATGAGGTGATCTATATCGGGAAGAAAGGGCATCCCGAGCCGGAAGGCGCGGTAGGCGTTGCGCCAGGCAAGGTGCATCTGATCGAGAAAGAAGAGGAGATCGAGCAACTAAACCTCTCCGCCGACAAAATCGTAATCACCAACCAAACGACGATGAGTCAATGGGATATTAAGCATATTATGAAAAAACTGCTGGAGAAGTATCCAGGTGCAGAGGTGCACAACGAGATTTGCCTAGCGACCCAGATGCGCCAGCAGGCAGTAGCGGAACAAGCTAGTCAGGCGGACCTCGTGATCGTCGTCGGCGATCCCCGGAGCAACAACTCTAACCGGTTAGCCCAGGTATCGGAAGAGATCGCTGGAGTTACAGCGTACCGGATCGCAGACGTTACGGAGCTCAAGCGCGAGTGGTTGGATGGCATCGGCAAAGTAGCGGTGACATCAGGCGCGTCGACGCCAACGCCAATTACGAAGGAAGTTATTCATTATCTTGAGCAATATGACCCGGAAGAACCGACAACCTGGGATATCATCCGAACGGTTAATCTAGCGAAATTATTGCCTCCGGTTAAAGTCGGAGCTAAAAGTAAAGAGGAATAAAAGCATAGATTCATAGGGAGAAAACCGCGCTGTGCCGCGGTTTTCGTCCATTTACCAACATTTGCGGGGTCCCCTACGATTCGATTCATGTTATACTCGTTGTAGAAAGGTTACAAAAATGTAACTAACCTATCAACTACAACAAGGAGATGACAGGATGAAATCGAATCGACTGAAACGTTTGGTGACGGGTGGACTAACCGCAATGTTAGCCGCAGCAATCGTTGTGCCGGCTTCGGCCTCGGCAGCCTCGAATACGACGACTTATAAAACTTATTCAACCTATAAGACTTATACAACCTATGGCGCGAACACTTGGACGAATTATTATACGATTCCATGGTATCAATACTATCAACCTCAGCAACCGGTACAAAGCGGCAGCCAAGGCACGACAGGCAACAAAGCGCAAACCGGAACGACACAGGGAACGACACAAGGAACTACGCAAGGAACTACGCAAAGCGCAACGACCGACAAGTCGCAATTTGCTACTCAGGTTATTACCCTGGTGAATCAGGAGCGTGCGAAACAGGGCCTCAAGCCGCTCACGGGTAATGCAGAGTTAAACAATATGGCTTGGGCTAAAGCGAAGGATATGAGCGATAATAACTATTTTAGCCATACCTCTCCAACCTATGGTTCGCCGTTTGACATGATGAAGAAGTTCGGCATTCAATTCGGTTATGCGGGCGAGAATATCGCGATGGGGCAGAAGACGCCAACTGAGGTCGTCAACGCCTGGATGAACAGCGAAGGCCACCGCGCCAATATCTTGAACGCCAATTACAATCTGATCGGTGTCGGCTATTATAACGGATATTGGGCACAGGAGTTTGTTGGAAGATAAATAGCTTCATAAACAGGAAAGGCCGGGGAGCACGATTCTCCGGTCTTTTTTTATTTGTTCGCCGTATAGAAAAGGTGGGGATCAATGTCTTTGTACGGTCCGTTTCGCCATCATCCCTTTTGTTCAGGAGTAAGGTAGGGGGTGTGTTTCCAACTAGGTAACCTGCCATCTACGATCTGACTTAACGGGATAATCATGCAAACGTCCGGACAAGGCGTGATGGACCGAGCGTTACGTCATTTAAGCACTAGCCTATGACCATTGGGGTTGACGGGAGAGACAAATTCAGCTATAGTTACTTTAGTGAATAAAAGCTTAAAAGCACACAAGCGTTCAAGCGAAATAGTGCTTGTGCGTTCGAATAATGGTTTTTAGCCTGCATACAATCGTCTTATTAAGAAAGGATGGAATCGGAATGATCGTTATTACATCAAACCAAACCCCTGAGGAGCGCGTTCAGGAAATTATCGCCGTGATTGAGAAGGAAGGAGTGCAGACCCATGTTTCCCGCGGGAAGGATCGTACCGTCATCGGTTTGATCGGCCTGATCGAACCGAAGCTCGCCGAACATCTTCGCCAAATGAAGGACGTCGAGAATGTCATTAAGATTTCGAAGTCCTATAAATTGGCTAGCCGAGATTTTCATCCGGAAGATACGGTCATTTCTATCGGTGATGTCAAGATCGGCGGCGGCGAGCTGGTTGTTATGGGCGGCCCTTGCGCAGTAGAATCGCCGGAACAAATCGACGAAATCGCTCGTTTGGTGAAGGCGGCCGGCGGGCAAGTATTGCGGGGAGGGGCGTTTAAGCCCCGTACCGGTCCGTACAGCTTCCAAGGGGTTGGCGTGGAAGGCCTTGTCATGATGGCGGAAGCGGGCAAGAAGCATGGCCTCCTGACCATTACAGAGGTGATGACGCCGGAGTACGTCGATGTCTGCGCTGAATACGCCGATATTTTGCAGGTTGGAACACGCAATATGCAGAACTTTGATTTGCTGCGCAAGCTGGGCACCTGCAACAAGCCGGTATTACTCAAGCGAGGCTTCAGCGCCACCTACGACGAGTTCCTGAACGCGGCGGAATACATCCTGGCGGGCGGCAACCCGAACGTGATGCTGTGCGAACGCGGGATCCGAACATTCGAAACCTACACCCGTAATACGCTGGATCTGTCCGCGATTCCGGTGCTCCAGGGCTTAAGCCATCTGCCGGTCATTTCCGATCCGAGCCATGGCACGGGCCGTCGTGAGCTCGTGGAACCGATGACGAAGGCCTCCGTGGCCGCCGGGGCAGACGGTCTGATCATCGAAATGCACACCGATCCGGACAACTCGATGACCGGTGACGGCGTACAGTCTTTGTTCCCTGACCAATTCGCCGCTTTATTGCAAGATTTGGAGAAATTGGCCCCACTGATAGGGAAACGCTTTGATACCCCGAAGGCCGCACTTCATGTGTAACATAGAATGACTTAAAGTCCATTCGCCCTGCGGCGAGTGGGCTTTTATACTTTTTGTAGACAAATTTGTACTATGCGTAATAATACCTTATTTCGGATGTAAAAATACCTTACATAAGTATTGACGACTTCGCCCCCACAGTCCTATAATGACGACATAATCATACTAAAGGATGAACGTTAATCGCAAAAATAAGATTTAATGTTCGTGATTTGGGGAGGAAAGAGTATGTCAGCAGAGATCGTTTTAAAAACAATCAAGGAAAAGCAAATTGAGTGGGTAGACTTCCGTTTTGTTGATCTATCGGGACGGGCACATCATATTACCCTTCCGGCTAAAGAAGTGAATGAGGAAACTTTCGTGAACGGCGTAGCTTTCGACGGATCTTCGATCCCCGGGTTCCGCGGCATTGAAGAATCCGACATGGTCATGATGCCGGACCATGGTTCCGTATTCGTCGATCCGTTTACCGCGCATCCGACGTTGAACGTATTTTGCGACATTTATACGCCGGACGGCGACCGATATGAGCGTGATCCACGCAGCATTGCAGTGCGTGCAGAAGAATACCTGAAGCAAAGCGGCGTGGGCACGGCGGCATTCTTTGCCCCGGAATCCGAGTTCTTTATTTTCGACGATGTCCGCTTTGAAAGTGGCATGAACAAAACGTACTACTCGGTAGATTCCGAGGAAGCGGCATGGAATACGGGGCGTTCGGAAGAAGGCGGCAACCTGGGTTATAAAGTGCCGGTCAAGGGCGGCTACGTACCGGTAGCGCCAACCGACAAGCAACAGGATATCCGCAGCGAAATGTGCCGTTTGCTTGAAGAATCCGGCATCCGCGTGGAGCGTCATCACCACGAAGTAGCGACTTCCGGTCAAGCGGAAATCAACTTCCGCTTCGATACGCTGTTGAAAACCGCGGATAACCTGATGGTTTACAAGTATATCGTGCACAACACCGCCGCTCAGTTCGGGAAAACGGCAACGTTTATGCCGAAACCCCTGTTTGGCGACAACGGTAGCGGGATGCACGTGCATCAATCCATCTTCAACGGCGACACTCCGCTGTTCTACGACAAAGGGGCTTACGCAAACCTGAGCGAAATCGCCTTGAACTATATCGGCGGCATCCTGTACCACGCTCCAGCGATCATTGCGTTTACGAATCCAAGCACGAACTCGTTTAAACGCTTGGTTCCTGGCTTCGAGGCTCCGGTAAACCTGGTTTACTCGAAGGGGAATCGCTCAGCTGCCGTCCGGATCCCGGTAGCCGCGGTAACACCAAAGGGCTGCCGCATTGAGTTCCGTACCCCGGACTCCACGGCGAACCCGTACCTGGCCTTCTCTGCCATGCTGATGGCAGGCCTTGACGGCATCAAGAACAAAATCGATCCGGTCAAACTGGGTTACGGACCGTTCGACAAGAACATCTATGAATTGTCCGATGAAGAGAAAGCGACGATTCGCAGTGTTCCGGGTTCCTTGGACGAAGCGCTAAGCGCTTTGGAAAACGATTATGAGTTCCTGACCCAAGGCGGTGTATTCACGAAGGCGTTCATCGACAACTTTGTAGAGTTGAAGCGCGCCGAAGCGAGAGCTGTCGCCGTGCGAGTACATCCTTACGAATTTGGCCTTTATTACGATCTGTAAAGCTGAATTAGCTATCATACGACAAACTCCCCATCCAACGGATGGGGAGTTTTTTGAATTCACGATCTACTTAAGCGCTCCTGCTTCCGCATGAATCCCGCACAACCAGCTCAGGCTCAACGACGACGGAGCTGGCTACCGACTGGTTGTGAATCAGATCGAAGAGCAAAGAAGCGGCTAGACGACCTAACTTCTCCTTGTTTTGACGAATGGTCGTAAGGGAAGGACTTACGTAACGGCAGGCTTCAATATCATCGCAGCCGATTAAGGCAACCTCCTCAGGAACACGCTGCCCGTGTTCTCTCAGCGCTCGCAAAGCGCCGATGGCCAGCAAATCCGAGGCAGCAAAAATCGCCTTAGGCAATGAGCCGGCCTGGATCATGCGGGTCATGGCCTCGTAACCGCTGGCTTCATAGAAGCTGTCGCCGCCTGCGAACCATTCCTCACGGAGGGGGAGTCCGTAGCTCTCCAGGGCATTTCGATATCCCTGCTCCCGCTCCCTGGAGATATCGGACTCGACCGTGCTGCCGATGTACCCAAGCTCCCGATAACCCAGCAGATAGAAATGCTCCACCGCTTTTGCCGACATGTTGGCATGATCGGACATGAGATAGCCAGAGCTTCGCCCGTGCAACGGGATGTCGATGCCGATGCAAGGAATTTCGCTCTGATCCAGCGCACGGATCTCGGTACCCACCTCTTGCCCGCTGACGATAAAACATCCAGCCGTCCGATACTGTCGGCAACGCGTTAAATAATCGGCGTTTCCGCTGCTCTTATGATCGGGGTTAAGAAACAGCAAGTCGTAGCCGAACAACCCCACCTGCTTCTGAAATGCGTTTAATACCTCCGCAAAAAAAGGATGGGCAAAATCTGCATGCCGTCTCCCGGCGAAGACGATTCCGATGATCGGGGTTTGCTTCTGCGCCAGTGTCTTTGCCGTGTGGGCGGGAACATATCCGGTTTGCCGCATGACCTCAAGCACCTTGGCTCGAGTTTCCTCTGAAATATCGCTGTAATTGTGGACGATCTTGGACACGGTAGCCACCGATACGCCGGCTAATTCTGCAATCTGTTTCATATTCATACGCTTCAGCCTTCCGTTTCTCTCTAGCGAAAATATTTTCGTGAACCTAGCATACCGATCTTTCACGTCATCGTCAATAACTCATCGGAAATCAAGAGTTGAAACCCTTTACAAACTGAAGGATAGCAAGGATAATGGAGTTACCGAAACCGGTTTCGGGTATTTGTCCTGGAATTGGTTTTTATCACAATAATGGTTTGAGTGGCCGAAAATTTTCGGAATATGCCAATACAATATGGAAAGGAAGTAGCTTTATGGCGACAAGTGGTTGGAAATTTCAGGGGAAAGAGGGCGTGTTTCGGCTTGAACAGCCCGAGTTGAGCAGTTATTTGTATTTTCCTTTGGTGAACGAAGCCGGAATGATGTCCTCGGTGTCCCCAACCCTGCATGGGCAATCGACAACGGGGCATAATTCGTTTCTGCTGGAGCCGATCTCGGTGGAGAGCCTGCATAACTCCAAAGCGGCGCGGAATTTTTGGGTCTACCTCGAAGGGTTCGGGGCTTGGTCCGCGACCGGAAACTCGGCGCGGCAAAACGCCGCGTTGTTTTCGGAGAAGAACGAGCATTCCTCGTTGGAGGCAGGGTTCTTGTGGCATAAGTTGACCCGGGAGAATAACCTTCTGAACCTGCGGGCAGAAACGACCAGCTTCGTACCCGTGACAGATGACAAAATCGAACTGATGAAGGTTCGGCTGACCAATACAGGTAACACGGAACTCATGTTCACGCCAACTGCCGCGATTCCGCTGTATGCGCGTTCGGCGGACGACCTGCGGGATCACCGGCATGTCACGTCCTTGCTTCACCGGATTTATACCTCCGTCCACGGCGTTGAGGTTCAACCGTCGCTGTCTTTCGATGAGCGCGGGCATCGTGTCAACCAAACAACTTACGGCGTTTTTGGTGCGGCGCAGGACGGTAAAGCCCCAGTCGGCTTCTTCCCGGTAACCGAGGATTTCATCGGCGAAGGCGGGGCCTTGGACTGGCCGCAGGCCGTGGTCGCCAATCGCCGCCACTACGTCGAAGCGGGGGCTGTTGCAGAGGGATACGAGGCGGTTGGCGCGTTGCGGTTCGACACGGTCCGGCTGGCGCCGGGAGCATCGGTGTCCTATATTGTAGCCATGATCATCGCCGACGACCGTATGGATACCAAGCGTGTTGCCGCAGAGTATTTGTCAGAGCAGCGATTCAACGAGTTGCTGGAGCAAAACCAATCCTATTGGTTGGGTAAGCTGGATACGCTCTCCTTCCAATCCGGAGACGAACAACAGGATCTCTGGATGAAATGGGTCACGCTCCAGCCCATTTTGAGACGCATGTACGGGAATTCTTTCCTCCCGTATCACGACTATGGACGCGGCGGACGGGGCTGGCGAGATTTGTGGCAAGACTGTTTGGCATTGCTGGTTATGGAGCCGGACGAAGTTGGCCATTTACTCTACAATAACTATGCCGGTGTTCGGATCGACGGCAGCAACGCGACAATTATCGGTGCAAAGCCGGGTGAATTTATCGCCGACCGCAACAATATTCCACGGGTATGGATGGATCATGGTGCCTGGCCGCTGTTGACAACGCTGTTATACATCCATCAAAGCGGGGATCTGAGATTCTTGCTGAAACCGCAGACGTATTTTCGCGACGTTTTCACCAAACGATGCCGGGAGCGCGATCTCACTTGGACACCGGATCAGGGAAACAAATTGCACTCGGACGACGGACGCATTTACGAAGGGACCATTTTAGAGCATATCCTCCTCCAAAATATCGTGCCGTTCTTTAACGTTGGGGAACACGGCAATATTAAGCTGGAAGGTGCGGACTGGAACGACGGCCTTGATTTGGCGCCGGCACGCGGGGAGAGCGTCGCTTTTACGGCGTTCTACGCCAGCAATTTGCGAGAACTTTCCGAGTTGATCGCCCGATTGGAACATGCGCCAGGCGGAACGGACACGATTGAGATCGCCGAAGAAATCGCCGTTTTGTTGGATAGCCTAGAAACGCCAGTCGACTATGAGAGTATCCCTGCTAAACAGGAGTTGCTGGACCGTTACTTCGATTCTGTTGTCCCGGCCGTCAGCGGGCAGAAGCGGAAGTTAAGTGTTCAACAGGTGTCCGAGGACCTTCGGCGGAAAGCGGATTGGGCGTTTGGACATTTGCGGAAGCAGGAATGGATTCGCAGCAAGGAAGGGTTCGAGTGGTTTAACGGATATTACAACAACGATGCCGTGCGGGTGGAAGGGGATCATCCAAACGGAGTACGCATGACGTTAACCGGTCAAGTGTTTACGATCATGGGCGGCATTGCGACGGAGGAGCAAGTCGGAAAAATCACGGCTGCGGTTGATCGGTACCTCAAGGATGAGCAAATCGGTTACCGCCTGAACTCACGATTTGGCGAAATCCAACAAAACCTGGGGCGGGCGTTCGGATTTGCCTTCGGCCATAAAGAAAACGGGGCGATGTTCAGTCACATGACCGTGATGTACGCCAACGCGCTGTATAAACGCGGATTTGTCCAGGCCGGCAAGCAGGTGCTGGATTCCGTCTACCGCTTGTCCGCCGATTTCGAACGGAGCCGGATGTATCCAGGGGTTCCGGAATATATTAACGAACGGGGCCGCGGCATGTATACTTATTTAACGGGATCGGCTAGCTGGCTGCTGTTGTCGCTGTTGACAGAAGTATACGGGGTGAAAGGCGATTACGGTGATCTGCGTCTGGAGCCGAAGTTGACTTTGGAGCAATTCGATGCGGAAGGAGAAGCTTCCGTGATCACCAGTTTCGCCGGTCGGAAACTGCAGATCGTTTACCGAAACCTGCAGCATACCGAATATGGACAGTATCGAATCGGAGGTGTTGCCTTAAACGGCAAGGCGCTGGATTGCCCGCCTCATCGTGAGGTCTGCCTCATTCCGCGTCAGGCGATCGAGACACTGCCGGAAGGAGTCGTTCACCGCATAGAAATTACGCTGAAAGCGTAACGGATAGGAAGGAATTGTCGATGGCTTATCATTTACAAAACGACCGATTGAGCGTGAAAATTGCCGAACTCGGCGAAGCGTACCGCGGGACCCGGTTCGACGGGTCCGGAATTATTACCGGTATCGAGCTGAACGGACGGCACCAGTTCTGCGTGCCGGAAAGCCTGACGCCGGGTACAGGTACAGGCGGGATCGGGTTGTGCAGCGAATTTGGCATTAAAGAAGCGATCGGGTATGAGGATGCCCGTGTAGGCGAGCTTTTTCCCAAGCTGGGCGTTGGTTTGCTGACCCGACCGGACGAAGCGGAATACCGGTTCTACCGGGAATATGCCTGCAGACGGTTTGAGACGGAAATAGAGCAAAAGAGTGCGCAGCAGATCTGCTTTACGACCCAACCGGCAGAATGCCGGGGATATGCCGTGCGCATGCTCAAGAATATTGAAATTTCGGGTAACCAGTTGTTTGTCACCTATACAGTGGAGAACACTGGAAACCGAGCGATTTTGACTGACGAATACAGTCATAACTTTTTAGGTATCGATGGATATGCGGTTGGGTCGGATTACGTGCTGAAGCTGCCGTTTGTTCCGAAAATTTGGAGCGACGAACCAGAGACGCTAGAGGGCTTAGAGTTTAAAGGGGATCACGTAACCTGGGAGCGGCGTCCGGAGAAGGATTTTTATTTCCGGATGGACCATTTTGACGGACGTGAGGTTCCGTGGTTGTGGGAATTGACGCACCATCCCAGTGGCCTGACCGTACGCGAGTTGAGCAAGCTTCCGTTAAGCTCGGCTGCCGTTTGGGGACACGGACATGTCATTTCCCCGGAAATGTTCTTCGCGGTTCATGTGGCGCCGGGAGAACGACAAAGCTGGACACGGATCTATGAATTTAGCGTTGAATAAACCCATTACTCCTTTCCCTTAATGAAGCGTTAATGTGTCAATTCTGCAAAATAGTGAATTTTTGCGAAATAACGGCTTGCTGGGAGATCGAATAGTTGCTATGATAATCGTTAATTATATTCGAAACCAGACATGGATTGTAAAGGGAAGGGATGGGGAGAAATGAGTAACAGAGCTTATAACTTTAACGCGGGCCCAGCCGCGTTGCCGCTGGAGGTCCTGGAACGGGCGCAGGCGGAGTTTGTTGATTTTCACGGGACAGGCATGTCGATTATGGAGATGTCTCATCGGGGCGCAGTTTATGAAGCGGTCCATAATGAAGCGGCCAGCCGGCTGCTGAAGCTGTTCGGCACTCCATCCGGTTATCAGGTGTTGTTCCTGCAGGGCGGGGCTTCCACTCAATTCGCCATGCTGCCGATGAACCTGCTTACGGAAGGCAAGGCGGCTGGATACGTGAAATCGGGCAGTTGGGCTACGAAAGCGTTAAAAGAAGCTAAACTCATCGGTGAAACATTCGTAGCGGCCTCCTCGGAAGAAGACAAGTACATGTCGCTCCCGGACGTCAGCAGCCTACGTCTGCCGGATAACACCGCTTATCTGCATGTAACCTCGAATGAAACGATAGAAGGCACGCAGTTCCGCGATTTCCCGGACACCGGCAGCATTCCGCTGATCGCGGATATGTCCAGCGATATATTGTGCCGTCCGTTTGATTTGACCCAGTTCGGAATGGTTTATGCCGGCGCACAGAAGAATCTGGGACCATCGGGGGTAACCGTGGTGATCGCCCGCGAGGAGCTGCTGCGCGAGTCGCCGAAACATCTGCCGACGATGTTCCGGTACGATACGCATGCCGAGAACAACTCGTTGTACAATACTCCGCCATCCTTCTCGATTTATATGGTGAATGAAGTGCTGAAATGGATCGAAGAGCAAGGGGCGCTTGAAGGCATCGAGAAGAAGAACCAAGATAAAGCTGATGTGCTGTATCAAGCGATTGATGGAAGCGGCGGATTCTACCGGGGTTGCGTACGTCCAGAAAGCCGTTCGACGATGAACGTCACTTTCCGTCTCGCGAGCGAGGAGCTGGAGAAACTGTTCGTGAAGGAATCCGAGAAGGAAGGCTTCGTTGGGCTCAAAGGCCATCGCAGCGTTGGCGGCCTGCGCGCATCGATTTACAACGCGGTACCGAAGGCGAATATTCAAGCGCTTGTCGATTTCATGAATCAATTTCAAAAAACGCACGGATAAAGTGTATAGCGGGGCTTCCCTCGGAACGCTCCGTTACGCCGCAACCTCCAAACCCGCCTGTTGCTAGGTGAGGGTTGGAGGTTTTTTGCGGACAAAATTTGCTATAATGGAACAAGTACGGTCTCTGATGGGCCGATTTTATTATTTAGGACGAGGAGTTCGATCATCATGGCCTTACATATTGTGCTGGTGGAGCCGGAAATTCCGGCCAATACGGGAAATATCGCCAGAACCTGCGCAGCGACGGGCATCCATCTGCACCTGGTGCGTCCGCTTGGTTTTCGGACAGACGACGCTACGATGAAGCGGGCTGGTTTGGATTATTGGTATGCGGTGCATATCGAATACCACGATTCTTTTCAGGAAGTAGAGGAGAAGTATGCGGGTAGCCGGTTCTTCTTTGCTACAACAAAGGCGGACAAGCGTTATACGGATTTTCAGTTCCAGGACGGAGATTTCTTCGTGTTTGGTAAAGAAACCAAAGGCTTGGCACCTGAAATTTTGGCCGCCCATCCCGAAACGGTCATGCGCATGCCGATGACCGACAAGGTCCGATCGCTCAATTTGTCGAACTCTGCGGCTATCATTGTGTACGAGGCACTGCGGCAGCTTGATTTTCCGGGGATGCAGTAAGTTTTAGTGACGAAAGAGAGAGGACCTTGGACGTGTGCGAGGTGCGGATCGGGGAATAATGCTTTATGGCGCCAAGGGTACACATTTATACCGCAACCCATCCGCTGGATCCGGCTGAACGCAACTCCGGGGCCAAATATGGCAAACCGGTGAACATCGGTAACAACGTATGGATTGGCGGTCGGGCCGTGATCGTTCCCGGGGTAACCATCGGTGATAACGCGGTAATTTCCGCGGGTGCGGTCGTGACGAAAGATGTGCCCAATGGAGCCGTTGTTGGGGGCAATCCTGCGAAAATAATTAAAAACGTGGAAATGTAGCAGGAATCCTGAAAAAAATAGCGAAATATAATAGATTAGGTATTTGGTTCTATTTTTACATAACTATTTTTCAGGAGAGGTGTACAATTTTATGAAACCTGCTGGTGTGGTCCGTAAAGTGGATCAACTCGGGAGAATCGTGTTACCCAAGTCGCTTCGCAAGAGATATCAAATGAACGAGGGAGATCCCGTCGAGATTTTGGTGCAAGGCGATCACATCATTTTGGAGCGTTACCGGCCGAAATGTGTTTTCTGCGGATCGATGGAAGGCGTGAGCGATTTCAAAGAGCGTTCCATTTGCAATCAATGCCTGGTCGAAATGAGCCAACTGTCCTAGATCCATTTCAGGACGTTTGATACGTTTAGCAGCACCAGAGCACAACAATAAATAAGCTTCCCTCGCGGGAAGTTTATTTATTTTGTCGGCTTGCGTCGATTTCTGTCTGACGCATGCGCTAAGCGCAGGGGAGGATGATGGTTAGTGGCCGATGCGTCGCAGAATGATTCTAGTGGAAGATGCCACCGACTGTGGCAGATCGTCTTTGTTGAGGGCCTCGAGGTTGAATGCAGCAGAGCCGCAGTCAGCGCTAACGGACCGTAGCGACCTTATTTGCCGATTTCCCGGTTATTTCCCGCTGTAACGGACTCCAGAGACCTTATCGGCACCTTCGAGCGGCGTTTGAGCCCTTTTTGTGCGAAATAAGGTCTCCTGGGTCCGTTAGAGTTTGGCGGATCCCAAAATGCGTGTAATAGCATCTCTGGTGTCCGTTAGCTTAGGGACGGAGTAGCGGAGCGTAGCTAGGGGCTACGAGAGCAACGGAAGGCCCGGCTGAATCCTAAGATTCGACGCCGAGCCTTCTTCATTGAACTACTTCGTGATGGGAAGCCGCCTTTTTGACTAACCGGTTCAATCTAAAGTCAAAAGGGAGGGTTTTCAGCACCGAGAAGGTTGGAAGAAGCTTAGGGACGGAGTAGCGGAGCGTAGCTAGGGGCTACGAGAGCAACGGAAGGCCCGGCTGAATCCTAAGATTCGACGCCGAGCCTTCTACATTGAACTACTTCGTGATGGGAAGCCGCTTTTTTGACTAACCTATTAAAGGCCTTTGGTTTTATCTTCGTTATAGGCTGCAGTCAAAATCCCGCACAAAAACATAGCCAAAACGATAGTAATAATCCAGAACGTTAAAGAGAATGACAAAGCCGAACACCTCCACGTTGTACTCCTTATCCTATTATACCCGGCGATGGCCCAAAAATAAATCCAAAATGTGAAATATTTCATAGACAAATCGATCGCGTGGAGGCGCAATGCTTATTTGAAAAACAAGAAATGAGTGGGCACTGGGCGAAGTGCGCCATCAGATGGGTTATTGATCACTCGGCCATTGACGACCAGGGTAGAAGAGCCACCCCCGTCCAAATTATAGGCATCCTGTACCCCCATCTTCCACAGCTTGTTCTGCAATTCTTCCAGTGTAGCACCGGAACGTCCCTTTTCGTTATCGCCGTCGACAACTAGCACAAGCAACTGATCATCCTTGTAATTCCCGATCACCGTACGCGGTGCGCGCAGCGGGGACGTCTTCCATTTTTGGGGGATCGGGAGTTTCACACCGTTCTGCAGCAGGATCGGCACGAAGGAGGCGCCGAACTTGGGCTGCAGCTTGTCGAGGCTCGCCTTGCTCTGAAACTTGCCGCCGACCAGTTGGCCCGACCGATTCATTCCAACAAAAAACAAATCCTTATATGTCGGCTCGAAGCCGTTAACGTACTGACCGTTCATGATCGTGGTGCTCAAAGGGTAGCGTTCCCCGCGGGAATCTGCAAATCCACCGGCATTAATACCAGCGACCGCGCCATGTCGCTGCACGGCTTGCTTCGTCGTCTCCGCCCCACCCACACGGTCCTTCCCTAACGTCATTTTCATGGCGTCCGGCGACTTGAGTCGGATCTTCATCGCATACCCTCGATAAGTGCCAGGGTTAACCTTGTACAATTCGATGCGAATCATGTCACTTTGAATGGTCTCAAAGGGGGAACCTAACTTGGACGTAATACGTCGGTTATAAATGGATTCAGGACGAGTTGCCGTCGTTTTTGCCGTTTTGACGATGGTGCTCATCGTTTGGGTTGTTTTCTGGTAAAGTTCGGCCGTTTGGCGGATGGAGGAGATCGTCGTTTTGGCATCTTTCTCCGCCTTGGTTAATCCTTCCAAAATCGAAGCCGTGGTTTGGAAAACTTCAGCGTCATGCGTGATGGGATGGGGAACTCGGTTCCATTCGATGGCGGCTCCGCTGATGAAGAGTGCAATCAGCATTCCGATCAACGGGCCGGTAGTCAGCAGAAAAAAACGGTTGATTTGCTTGACCGGCGTAATCATTTGAGCAGGTCCATTTTCTTCTGAAGCGCGGCTAGCTGCTGCTTGACCTCGCTCAATTGCGAATACAATTTGTTGCTGTTATCCGTTTTTTCGCTGCTGTTGTCTTTCGTGAATTCAAGCAATTCGTTGAACGCTTCCACCTTGCTTTGCAAATCCTTCACCTCGCCGGACAAAGCCGTTAGCTGAGCTGTATAATCCGCCTTCATTTGTTCGGCTTCACTTTGCCATTTGATGTCCAACTGGTCGATCATCGATTGCTTCAAATGATTGCTATACATGTAGGCCGCGGTAACCCCGGCGCCGATCAATAGGACCCAAATCAACAAGATCATGGCTACGGAAGGCCGCCGTGTCTTCCTGCTGCGACTCGTTTCGGTGACGGTTGCAGGTTCCGTAGAGTAAGACATGGTAAATCACCTCATAAGTAATATTAAAAGTTGTCATGATGCAGTTTTCATTCTATCATGACGACACTAGGTTCGCAAAAATGATAGATTTGCCAATGATTCGTCAAAATCAGGCATGACGCGCAGTTAGGTCCCCATTGTCTGGGAAATTTGTCCTGAGGTACAATCGCTTATACAAGATGAAAGCGGGGTGTGCTTGTGGATACGGGTCTGGATATGTTGAAGCGCCGACTGCCGCCGGCTTTCGCCCGGGAAATCGAAGATCGGTTGCGGGAAGGGAACCTGATTTCGCTGGCTGGGCCGCATGGGAACGGAGTCGGAGCACGCCTGGATCGGGAATATAGCGTGGACAACAATGGGCAAGAGGGGGAGCCGGCGGAGCGTAGTGGGATTCGCACGCTGCTGGATTGGTTGGCTTCGGCATACGAAGAAGCCGAAGGCATTAGCAAGGAACCGCAGCAATGGATACTGGCCGAAAGCGCCGATGGGGCGCTAGACCTGCTGCTGCGGGCGTTGGTTCCCGGCGGCGGCACGGTGCTCGTTGAGACGCCGGCTGCACCGGAGGCGCTGGAGCTGATGCGCCGCCGCGGCATCCGGGCGGTCCCGGTGGACTGCGACCGGGACGGCATGCTGCCGGACGACCTGCGGCGGAAATGCGAGGCGGCCGGGGGGCGCCCGGCTATGGCGTATGTAACGCCGCATTACTCGAACCCGTCCGGCCGGGTGTGGAGCCGGCAGCGCAAGCTGGCACTGCTGGAGCTCAGCGAGCGGCTGGGCCTGCCGATCGTTATGGATGATACGGCGAGCTTGGTGCCGTTCGCCGAAGTGGGAGATCTGGTAACCGATAGGGAAGAGAAGGGAAGCAAGGATTTACTGGAGCAGACGGCGGGGACAGAGTGTGAAGGTACGGCTAAGGAGATGGCGGGAACAGAAGTAGAGGACCTATCCAAGGATCTGAAAGAAAACGGGGGACAAGGGGACACGACGTCGCTGGATGTGCTGCGCCAGCAAGCGGGCCTATGGGGAGCCGAGATCGTCAGCCTCGGCTCTCTGGAACGGACGCTGACGCCGCAGCTGCCGCTGGCCTGGCTGCGCGGCGAAGCGAAAACGATGGAACGGCTGCGCCGCGTTCCATCGCTGGGCAGCTCCAGCGCCGCGGGGGCGGCCGTGGCCGAGCGAGCCGGGCGGCTCCACGCCTGGCTCGCCCAGCCGCCGGGGCGCGGGAGCGCCGCCGCCGCCGAGGCTGCGGCGGCGTATGCCGCGCGGCGCGCGCTCGCGCTGGAGCTGCTGCAGGCGCCCGCTTGGCGCGGCGCCTGCGTAGAAGACCCCGGCGGCGGGCTGTACCTCTGGCTGCGCCTGCCCGCCGGGGTCTCCAGCGAAGCGCTGCTGCGCGCTTCGCTGCTGGAAGACACAGCGTTCCTGCCGGGGACGCTGTGCTATGCCAAAGAGCCGGATGATCGCTTCATCCGGCTCACCGTCGCCGCGCACGAACCGGCGCGGCTGCGCGAGGGTCTGGCGCGTCTCACCGCCGCCCTCGCCGAGTTCACGGCGCGCTCCGCGGACGAATGAAGGCTGCCCGAATCGCAATAAGGGAGGTAGAACGATGGCGACGTTATGGGCAATAGGGAAATTCGTTCTGTTTATGGCAGGCCTGGGTCTGGCCGTCTATGTGTATCTGTTATTCATGAGAGGTCTGAATCAAATCCCGGAACCTAAAGATCAACGGGATAAAGATCAGAGCTGAGCGGGCCAAGGATTAATTCCATGGCTCTAGGATAGACCAGCGCACCACCCTCATCCCGCCAGTTCCTAGAGGCGCTCCCCTTCCCGCTCCGCGGTCGCTGCTACCCTCCGCCACCCGTCAACGACGTGGGCGTACTGACGCAGCCCCTCTGCGCCGGCCGGCGTTAGCGCGTAGCGCCCGCGGACGACGCGGCGGAACCAGCCGTAGTAATCGCGCTGCAGGATCGCGGCGGCCGTGCCGACGCCGCTGCGGTCACGCGCGTCCTTCGGCGACATCTCGCCGCCGCCCTCCTCGATGGCGAGCGCGATGCGCAGCGCCCGTTCGCGGTAGGCCGTCACCAGCTTGGTGCCGGTGCTGCCGCCAACGTTGTAGTCGCCGCTTCGTTCGTGGAACTCATGCAGCAGCTTCTCCGCCCGGCGTTTGACCACTTTCGGCCCCGGCGTGTACAAGGCCTCGTTCCCCGGCGCACACAGGATCTCCACGAAAGCGGGTTTTGTTTTATACCGAGTAACCGCGATCAGTCCCAGCCCCAGCCGGCGGCAAAGCAGCGTGATTTCGCTCCAACGCTGGTTGTGCGCCCCTTTTTTGGCGCGATTGCGTTCTACAGCCAAATACACCTTGGGGCTGAGGCGCTGGCGTTCCAAACCCTGCAGCAGCAGGGGAAGATTAAACGTCTTTTTCATTTCCACGATCAGCGGTTCATCGCTGCCCGGCCGAACGCCAACCAGGTCGCAATGCCGCACCTCGCTCTTGATCACATATCCGCGCTCCTCAAAAAAAGCCTTCAGCGGAGCGTACAATTCCGTCTCATGCTGTACCGCCATGACGATCCCCTTTTCCTTCCCATGATCATGTAAAAAGTATATCACAAACCTCAATTCCTACTTTTTCCATCCGAATATTTTCGTCGGAAAAAAGGTCAACTTCTCCCATTCACGCGCATAGGTATGTAATACACTTTTTATCGTGGAAGCTCCATACACTGGTCAGGCAAGTTCTAAAGATCGGGGACGCGGGAGAACCCCCAAAGCGGGAGTACAGGAGGTACCTAACATGGACATTTTTGAGCGTTTAGCGGCTTACCGGGCGGAAAGCGACTCCTTGTCGTGGAGCGGCACATTTAAAGATTATGTCGAACTGTTGGCCAAAGACCCTTCGCCGGCGATGACCGCCCATGCCCGGGTTTATGAAATGATTAAGTCCTATGGCATAGAAGAGGATGATGGCAGGAAAAGGTATAAATTTTTTGAACAAGAAATCTT
Organism: Paenibacillus sp. J53TS2; assembly: GCF_018403305.1. Taxonomy (NCBI): domain Bacteria; kingdom Bacillati; phylum Bacillota; class Bacilli; order Caryophanales; family Paenibacillaceae; genus Paenibacillus; species Paenibacillus sp. J53TS2. Next base: position 805,477 of record NZ_BOSK01000001.1, on the reverse strand, counting down.
CGGGCTCGATCGGGCCGTCGAAAAGCTGGTCGAGGAGTACTTTCACTCCGCCGCCCGCCGGCTCGACGTGCGCAAGCGGATCTTGCTGCTGATGGGACCGGTGAGCGGGGGCAAATCGACGCTGGTTACGCTGCTGAAGCGCGGACTCGAGAAGTTTTCTCGGACCGATAAAGGGGCGGTGTACGCGATCGCGGGTTGCCCGATGCATGAGGACCCACTTCACCTGGTTCCGCATGAGCTCCGTCCGGACGTGGAACGAACGCTGGGTGTCCGGATCGAAGGCAATTTATGCCCGATTTGCCAAATGAGGCTGAAGACGGAATACGGCGGCGACATCGAGAACGTCAAGGTCGAGCGGGTGCTCTTGTCCGAAGACGACCGCATTGGGATCGGCACATTCAGCCCGTCGGATCCGAAGTCGCAGGATATCGCCGATTTAACCGGCAGCATCGATTTTTCCACGATCACGGAATACGGGTCGGAATCCGATCCAAGGGCGTACCGCTTTGACGGCGAGCTGAACAAAGCCAACCGCGGTCTGATGGAGTTCCAGGAAATGTTGAAATGTGATGAGAAGTTTCTGTGGAACCTGCTGTCTCTGACGCAGGAGGGGAATTTCAAGGCGGGGCGGTTCGCGTTGATCTCGGCGGATGAGCTGATCATCGCGCATACCAACGAAGCGGAGTATAAATCTTTTATCGCGAATAAGAAAAACGAAGCGTTGCAGTCGCGGATGATCGTCATGCCGATTCCCTATAACCTCAAGGTGTCGCAAGAGGAGAAAATTTACGCCAAGCTGATCGGCCAAAGCGATATGAGTCACATCCATATTGCCCCGCATGCCCTGAGGGCGGCAGCGATCTTCTCCATCTTGACCCGGTTGAAGGAGACGAAGAAGCAAGGCGTCGATCTGGTGAAAAAAATGCGCCTCTACGACGGCGAAGAGGTCGAGGGCTACAAAGACGCCGATTTGAAGGAGCTGCAAAACGAGTACCTGGAGGAGGGCATGTCCGGCGTCGATCCGCGGTATGTCATCAACCGGATTTCCAGCGCGCTAATCAAGCAGGATTTGCATTGCATGGGCGCCTTGGATATTTTGCGGGCCATTAAGGACGGCCTGGACCAGCATGCTTCGATCACGAAGGAAGAACGCGAGCGCTACCTGAACTTTATCAGCATTGCCCGTAAGGAATATGATGAGCTCGCCAAAAAAGAAGTACAAAAAGCGTTCGTTTACTCGTTCGAGGAATCGGCGCGCACCTTGTTCGAGAACTACCTCGACAATATCGAGGCGTTCTGCAACTGGACGAAAATCCGCGATCCGCTCACCGATGAGGAGATGGATCCCGACGAGCGGCTGATGCGCTCGATCGAAGAGCAAATCGGCATCTCGGAAAACGCCAAAAAGGCGTTCAGAGAGGAAATCCTGATCCGCATCTCCGCGTACTCGCGCAAAGGGCGGAAATTCGAATATAATCACCACGACCGGCTGCGGGAAGCGATCGAGAAGAAGCTGTTCGCCGATCTCAAGGACATCGTGAAGATCACGACCTCGACCAAAACGCCGGACGAAAACCAACTCAAACGCATCAACGAGGTCAGCAAGCGGCTGATCGACGAGCATGGCTACTGCCCGGTTTGCGCCAACGAGCTGCTGCGATATGTGGGCAGTTTGTTAAACCGGTAATAAGTTGAAAAAGTTAAGGTGGAGGGGAAACCCTCCCCTTTTTTTGCGTTATTTGCTATGCCCAGCGCGTCTCCAACCGACGTATCGAGTTTAACTGGATTTTCTACCGTTAATTTGGAGCGAGAAGGCCGTTCGAATTCCGATTTCCCCATCGTCCCGCCTCACCGCCCTCTAGGTATCCGCATACGATAACTTGAACTTGAAACCTTGGAGGCGAATAACGAATGAGTGTTCAACCATGGGGGCACCCTCAACAACGCATCGTTTATCAGGCGGACCCGCAATCCGCGCAGCATTTGCGATCGATCCGCGACCGAGTGCAAGGTATCTGCCGTCAGCATGTCAATCAAAGAGTCCGTATTGAGACGATGGACGGTCATGTGCATGTCGGCCGGATCGTCAGCTGCCAAGGCGGGATGATGCATTTGGCCGTTCCACGGCACGGGGGCCAGCGGGCCTTTGGCGCACCTTTTTGGGGCCCTAGTCCAAGCGACGAGTTGATTTTGACGCTGGTGCTTTACGAGCTGCTGGTCATCGCCTTGCTGTCCTGACGGGTTCCGCATGCAGAACAAGAGCCGCCTGATCGATAGGATCGAGGCGGCTCTACTTTTGTATTGAAACATCCAACTCATCGGCAACGTTATTATAAGAAACAAATGCGGGAGGATTCCATGGAAAAGGGTAACAAACTCATGTTAACCGTAGTTGCACTTGCGATAGTAGCGTGTACCTTCTGGGCGGGTTATTCGGTTGGCTTACGGCAGAACGAGCCTGTGGATCCATCTGACATCCAGCAAACCATTCATTCCAAATGGGTCATCGCAGGCACCCCACCCTCGCCCACCGTTACCGTACAAGGAACCGCCATCGAGGTTGCCCGGGCCAGTTACTCTTGGTGCTCGCCAGTCCTTAGCAGCGAAGGCAGCTGCGTCAGCGTGGATGCCAGCCTCCCCGAACTAAAGGCAGCCGTTGTTCCGGGAGGCGCTCCGATCGATACCGAGGCTCCAGAGGGCATCAAGGAATTCACGCTAACGGGGACGGACCCGGAAGGCGGAGCCCTCAATGACCCTTATAAGGTTCCTCAAGTGACAGGTACCTACCTGTACCGCATCCATTGCGAATGGTTCCTGGATCAAGGTCAAAGTGATTTCTATTTCAGCCTGAAGGTGATCTAACTCAAATCATCTTCCTCACATGCTTCTGCCCGTCATAGGAGAACATCGCGCGCTTCTCTTCCACCACCGTCTCCAGGTGTACGGGGCGGCCCCACAGCTTGTAAACGTGGGGGAGCGTGTGCTCCAGGTATTTCAGGTCCAGCTCAAGCCCCTCATACTGATGCTTCAGCAGCAGCTCGCCGGAGCGCAGGTAGTCGCCGTCCTGGACGACGATGTACGGGGAGCCTCCGTTCACGCGGGAGGCGACCAGCTGGTCGCGGATATGCTCCCAGGTTTTGTCGGTGATTTTCCACTCCGGGCCTTGCTTCTCGAAAATGTACAAATCCAGGTCGCGGACGAGTTCTTTGGTCAAATAGCTGCGGAGGAACGAAGTGTCGGAGTCGAGCTCGCGCACTTCGAAGATTTTCTCCCGGCCTTGCCCGGGCTCGCGGCCAAAGCGGCGGCGTTCCTCTTCGGTCGGGTGATCCCAGCGGCGTTCGATGTCCTCGAAGATCTTGAGCCCGAGGTAATACGGGTTCAAGCTTTGCCGCGACGGCTGGACGACCGAGGAGTTCAGCTTGGCGAATTCGACCGTTTCGTCGCTGGTGAGGTCGAGTTCGCGGATAATGCGCTGATGCCAGTAGGAAGCCCAGCCCTCGTTCATGATCTTCGTTTCCATCTGCGGCCAGAAATACAACATTTCTTCGCGCAGCATGCTCATGATATCCCGCTGCCAATCCTCCAGCGCTTCCGAGTATTCCTGTATAAACCAAACGAGATCTTTCTCCGGCTCGGGCGGAAATTGGACGGCTTTTTCTTTGGCTTCCGCCGAGCGTCCGCTCGGATTCTCGTCCAGCGACCACAGATCGTCGTAGGCGCCCTCCTTCACCTGCCCATACCGTCCGTCCTTGGCCCGGCGAAGCTTCTCCTCCATTTGTCGGCGTTTGTCGTACCGCATTGGTTTGATCAACTGCGGGTCTACATGCTCCTGGACCGCGAGCACGGCGTCGATAAAGCTTTCCACGGTACTGGCGCCATAAGCCAATTCATATCGGCTGATTCGCTCGGCGGTCGCAGACATGCTCTCCACCATATCCCGGTTGGTCGCGGAGAATCGCATGTTGTTTTTGAAGAAATCGCAATGTGCCAGCACGTGGGCAACGATCAGTTTGTTCTGGATCAGCGAATTGCCTTCCAACAAAAAGGCGTAACACGGGTTCGAGTTGATGACGAGCTCGTAGATTTTGCTTAATCCAAAATCGTATTGCATCTTCATCTTGTTAAATGTTTTGCCGAAGCTCCAGTGCGAGAAGCGGGTTGGCATGCCGTAGGCGCCAAACGTATAGATGATATCGGCGGGGCAAATTTCGTACCGCATCGGATAATAATCAAGCCCGAAGGAGTCGGCGATTTCCATGATTTCCGCGATGGCGTATTCGAGCTGTTCCATTTCGCTGCTCAACTGGCCGCACCCCCTTCGCGCTTGTGGAAAAACCGCTTTAACGCGTTATAAACCTCGCCCTTTTCCTTAATGACGTAATACATGAATTTCTCCTGCTTGATCGTCCGGTAAGCGGACATCAAGGTGCTGCCGCGGTTGTACTGGTTGACCTCCCCGTACCCAAACAGGTTGCTGCGCTTCATCAGTTCACCGATCAGCTTGACGCAGCGCTCGTTGTCGGAGGTCAGGTTATCACCGTCGGAGAAGTGGAACGGATAGATATTGTAGCTGGACGGCGAATAACGGGAATCGATGATCTCCAGCGCTTTTTGATAAACCGAAGAGCAGATGGTACCGCCGCTTTCCCCCCGGGTGAAAAACTCCTCTTCGCTGACCTCCTTCGCTTCGGTATGATGCGCCAGAAAGACGATCTCCACCTTCTCGTACTGACGCCGCAAAAACCGGGTCATCCAGAAGAAGAAGCTGCGTGCGCAATATTTCTCGAATGCGCCCATCGAACCCGACGTATCCATCATCGCCAGAATGACCGCGTTGGAGCGGGGAACAATGATCTCCTCCCACGTTTTGTAGCGGAGATCATCCGGCGAAATGCCGTGGATGCCAGGGGTGCCGGCAGTTGCGTTCCGGCGCAAGTTCTCCAGAATGGTACGTTTCTTATCGATGTTGGACATCAGGCCTTTTTTGCGGATATCGTTAAAACGAATCGATTCGGTTTCCATTTCTTCTTTGTCTTTCTCCTGGATGTAGGGCAGTTCCATCTCATCGAACAGCATATCCTCCAACTCTTCGATGCTGATCTCGGCCTCCACGTAATCATAGCCAGGTTGATCGCCGGCCTTGCCGCCTTTCCCGCCTTTTCCGTTGTCCTTGGGACTGTCCTGGCCAAGCACATCCCCTACTTCGCTGCTTCCGTCACCTTGGCCGACATGCTTATGTTTTTGGTAGTTATGGATAAAGCGGTACTCTTCCAAATTGCGGAGGGGAACCTTAATGATCTGCTTGCCGTCCGACATAATGATATTTTCTTCGGTGACGAGGTCAGGCAGATTCTGCTTGATGACCTCCCGCACTTTCTCCTGGTGACGCTGTTGATCCTGATACCCTTTGCGATGCAGCGACCAATCCTCTTTGGAGACGACAAAGTTATATCGATCAGGCGTTGGCATAGATGAACACCTCCATATCGGGATTTCCCGGAACGCTATATTTGTGGATGTAAATAAAGTATATTCACGGGGAGGGGCGATATGTGAGGGAGCTTACGCCGGTTTGGAAACATTAAAGTTGGAAAAAAGCGGAGGCTCCCGTTAAGCCGAATCGAAGTTAGAAGGGTTTAAGAAGCCGGGATATGTGCTTCGGCCGCTGACCGAACGGATTCATGGGAGGAACGTTACTTTGAATATGCATGCATGATATTGCCGGGAGCCTTGCGTTAAAGCGAGGCTTCGGGCTTTTTTCTGCCCAAAAAGTGGTATAATTCGGAATTTTAAAGCGAACCCTAGTAAAAATTAGCCATAAAAGGGGTGTGAAAACATGAGATCGGGACCCTCCTTAAGAAATGTGGACAGCCATGCATTGATTCATGAAGCGGTGTTGGAAGAGGCCAAGGAACTCACGGAGCTGCTCGCGCGCTGTTTGAGCCGAGGTGAAACGGAGAAGGCGCTGGATATCGCCTGGATCGCCGTGGAGCATTGGGAATCGCGCACGCTTCAACACGCACAGAGCGAGGAAGAAGGGCTGTACGTCGAGGCGCTCGAACTGAAGCCGCAGCTGAAGGATGTCATCACCGCTTTAACCCGGGATCATCAACTGCTACGGGAACTGGTGGCCGAAATTAGGGATTGCTTGGAGCGGGGAGAGGTCGGGGATCAAGTGGTCTACCGCTTTCAAGCGCTAATCCTGGTTGACCAGCTGCATAACCGGTATGAAGAAGACATGGTGGAAAAAGAAATGGAGGCGGTACGTCATGACGCATCTTCCGGCCCCGAAATTGACGGATTTGCTGCCGGATAAACCGCTCCGCGCAGCTGAGCCGCGGCTTTACTCCCGTTTGACGGATGAGCTCGCGCGCTTGGGTTTGCACCCTTATGACGTCAAGGCGGGAGCGCAGCTCCATGAACGGGGCGTTGCCGTTCGCGTGCGCTACGGCGAGCGGTTTGAACGTCTGGAAAGCGGCGTGATTCCTTGGGATTGGATCGAGCACGATGACGAACGAATCAGGGGATTCCTGCGGGAAGCCGCCGAACGAGTCAAACAGGCATTGATCGCGGATTACTATAAGAGGAGTTGACGGAAGTTGGAGGAAGCACGCGAGCTTGAGTTAATCGTTAGACAGGACCGGGAAGATCTACTTGCGGTGCTGCAGATGCGATTCGGAGTGCCGGAGGCCGATGTCGAGGCGAAGATCGCTTCCATCCATCAGCCGGACGAGCTGCAGCGCTTGATCCTGGCCGCCTGCAATGCCCCCGTCTGGAGCGTGTTCGCAGAAGAGCTGCGTGCCGGAGAGGGCGCGTTCAAGCTGACCGGTGAGCGGTTTAATCCGGTTTCGCAAACGGCATTTGATCAGAAGGGAGATAGTTAAGTGGGCGATAAGCAGAACAAGCTGTTCGAGTCTTTGAAATATTTGCGGCGCGGGGAGCGCATCAATGACGGCTGGACCGAGGAAAGCCCCCGCGGCCGGGATTGGGAGAGCTTGTATCGCGGCCGGTGGCAGCATGACAAGGTCGTTCGCTCCACACATGGTGTCAACTGCACGGGCTCCTGCAGCTGGAACGTGTTCGTGAAGGATGGCATCATTACGTGGGAGACGCAGAAGACCGATTACCCAACGACGGGCGCGGACTTTCCGGAATACGAACCGCGGGGTTGCCCGCGGGGAGCCAGCTTCTCCTGGTACACTTACAGCCCGCTGCGGGTGAAGTACCCGTACATCCGCGGGGATCTATATGAGATGTGGCGCGAGGAGATGGCGGCCGTTAAGGATCCGGTGATCGCCTGGAAGAATATCGTGGACGATCCGAAGAAACGCGCCCGCTATGTTAAGGCGCGGGGCAAGGGTGGTTTCGTCCGCGCGGATTGGGATGTCGCCTGCCAAATGATCGCGGCTGCAACCATTCATACGATCCGCCAGTACGGGCCTGACCGCGTGGTTGGCTTCAGCCCGATTCCGGCAATGTCGATGGTCAGCTATGCGGCAGGAACTCGGTTCCTCTCGCTGATCGGCGGAACGATACTGAGCTTCTATGACTGGTACGCCGATCTCCCGCCGGCTTCCCCGCAGGTGTGGGGGGATCAGACGGATGTGCCGGAGAGCGGAGATTGGTACAATACGAAATACTTTATTATTTGGGGCACTAACATCCCGCAGACCCGTTCCCCTGACGCTCATTTTATGGTGGAGGCCCGCTACAACGGGACCAAGGTCGTCGGCGTGAGTCCGGATTATTCGGAATACGAGAAATTTGCCGATATCTGGCTGCCGGCTAGAGTAGGCACGGACGCCGCGCTGGCCATGGCCATGACGCATGTCATTCTGAAGGAATTTTACGTCGATCAAGAGACCCCTTATTTCAAGGAGTATGTGAAAAAATTTACCGACCTTCCCTTCCTCGTCCTCTTGAAAGAGGGAAACGGAAGCTTCCGCTCGGATCGGTTCCTGCGCGCGGCGGATCTCGGCGACGACCAGGAGCTGGCCGATTGGAAGACGGTGCTCTGGGACGCCGCTACAGGGAAACCGGAAGTGCCAAATGGCAGCCAAGGCTTCCGCTGGGATCAAGACAGCCGATGGAATCTGGATCTGGACAAGCCGGACGGCACACGCATCGATCCGCAGCTGAGTTTTCTTGAGGGCGCGGATGAGGTTGCTCTGGTCGATTTTCCTTATTTCGCGGAACAAGAAGGGCAAACCGTGCAGCGAGGCGTGCCGGTCAAGCACCTGCAAACCCCGTCAGGCGAGACCCTGAAGGTGGCGACCGTATACGACCTAATGATGGCTCATGTCGGCGTTCCTCGGGGGCTGCCCGGCGACTATCCAACCGACTACGATGATAAGAAGCCGTATACGCCGGCCTGGCAAGAAGCGATTACCGGGGTGAAGAAATCGCATTGTATTCAGGTCGCGCGTGAGTTCGCCGACAATGCCGCCAAGACGGGGGGCCGTTCGATGATCGCGATGGGCGGGGGGACCAACCATTGGTACCATAGCGACCAAATCTACCGTGCCATCTTGAACCTGGTGTTATTAACCGGCGCGCAGGGGGTAAACGGCGGCGGCTGGGCTCACTATGTCGGCCAGGAAAAGGTGCGGCCGCTGGAAGGCTGGCAGCAAATTGCCTTTGCCGGCGACTGGATTCGCCCGCCTCGGCTGCAAAACGGCACGTCGTTTTTTTATTTCGCCACAGAGCAGTTCCGGTACGAAGCTCCGGTAAACGAAGAGCAGGTTACGCCATGGGGAGGCCGCTATAGCAAACAGCACCCGGCCGACGTCAATGCGATGGCCGCAAGGCTCGGCTGGCTGCCGTCGTTCCCGCAGTTCAGCCAGAACTCGCTGGAAGTGGCGAAGCAGTTGCGCGAGAAGGGCCTGACGGATGACCGGGAAGCCGTCCAGGAGGTTGCTCGAATGGTCAAGGACGGCGAGCTGGACTTTGCGATCGAGCATCCGAACGATCCGCGTAACTTCCCGCACGTGTTCTTTAACTGGCGTTCCAATCTGCTGGGTGACAGCGGCAAGGGACATGAGTATTTCGCCAAGCATCTGATCGGCGCCGACAACCAGGTCTTAACCGACCCATCCCAGTCCTGGCGACCGAAGGACGTGCACACCGACGATATGCCGCCGGAGGGCAAGACTGATCTCTTCGTCAGCTTGGACTTCCGTATGACGAGCTCCGGACTGTTCTCGGACATCGTGTTGCCTGCGGCGACCTGGTACGAGAAGCATGATCTGAGCAGCACGGACATGCATCCGTTTATCCACCCGTTTAACCCGGCGATCTCTCCTCCATGGCAGAGTAAAAGCGATTGGGATGCTTTCCGTGAAATCGCCAAGACGTTCTCGGAGTTGGCCGAGAAGCATCTTCCCGCTTGTGAGGACGTCATGATGACGCCGCTCGGGCATGACAGCCCGGATGAAGTAGCTCAGGTGCACGGGAAGATCAAGGATTGGCGGAAAGGAGAAATTGAAGCGATTCCCGGCAAGAGCATGCCGCATTTCCTCATCGTCAAGCGCGACTACCCGAATGTCTATGGGAAGATGATCACGTTGGGTCCGAACATCGAGAAGGGGTATAGTTCCAAAGCGGTCAAGATCCCAGGTGAACGGGTGTATAAGCAGCTGAAGGAACGACTCGGGATCTCCAAACGGGAGGGCATTGGCAAAGGCCAGCCGGATTTGTACGATGATCGCCAAGCGATCGAAGCCATCCTGTTGATGTCGGGGGCGACGAACGGAGAACGTGCGGTCGAAGGTTGGCGCGACATGGAGAAGAAGACGGGGAAGCAGCTTGCGGACATCGCCAAACCAAGGGAAGAGGAAGCTTTTACCTTGTTCGATATCACGGCCCAGCCGCGCCAAGCCATTTCTGCACCCGTTTGGAGCGGGCTGGAGAAGGACAACCGCCGGTATTCCCCGTTTACGTTGAACACTGAATACAACATTCCGTGGCGGACGTTAACCGGTCGGCAAAGCTTCTATCTCGATCATGAAATGATCCTTGATTTCGGGGAGGCACTGCCGTTGTATTTGCCGCCGCTGGAGCATGTTCCTTTCCTGAAAGGGGAACGGGAGGTGCCGGGGAACGGGAAATCGCTGACGATCCGTTATTTGACCCCCCACCAGAAGTGGGGTATCCATACGATGTTTACCGATACGAACCAGATGTCAACGTTGTTCCGCGGCTGGCAGGTCGTATGGCTAAACGAGAAGGATGGAGCCTCGATCGGCATAAAGGACAACGACTGGATCGAGGTATATAACCGGAACGGGGTCGTGGCGGCGCGGGCGGTGCTGACGTACCGGATTCCCGAGGGAATCGCTTATATGTACCATGCCCAAGACCGTACGCTTGGCGTGCCCGGCACCTCAATCACCAAGCAGCGGGGCGGCACGCACAACAGCGTGACCCGCATTACGCTCAAGCCGACGCATATGATCGGCGGCTACGCGCAGCTTAGTTACGGCTTCAATTATTACGGGCCGACAGGAAATCAACGGGATACGATGACGATCATCCGTCCGCTGAAGGAGGTAAATTGGCTTGAGGATTAAAACACAGGTCGCGATGGTGATGAACCTCGACAAGTGCATCGGCTGCCATACCTGCTCGGTCACCTGTAAGAACACCTGGACCAACCGCCCCGGCACGGAGTATATGTGGTACAACAACGTGGAGACCCGGCCGGGACCGGGATATCCGAAGGAATGGGAAGATTCGCGGAAATACAAGGGCGGCTGGGTACTGCGCGGCGGCAAGCTGTCGCTGCGGGCCGGCGGGCCGATCGCGAAGCTGGCGAATATTTTTTACAATCCGGACATGGCCGATCTGGACAACTTCTACGAGCCTTGGACGTACGATTACGACAGCCTGCTCCATAGCCCGAAACGCAAGAACCTGCCGGTCGGACGGCCGGTATCCATGATTACGGGCGAATACATGGACAAGCCGACATGGGGCCCCAACTGGGACGATGATCTGGCCGGGGGCAGCGAAATCGTCCCGATGGACCCTAACGTGAAGAAGCTGCAAGAGCACATCGCGTTAGAATACGAGAAGACGTTTATGATGTACCTCCCACGGATTTGCGAGCATTGTCTCAATCCGTCCTGCGTTGCCTCTTGTCCGTCCGGTGCTCTTTACAAGAGGGACGAGGACGGCATCGTGCTCGTCGACCAGGAAGCCTGCCGCGGCTGGCGGTTTTGCATGAACGGTTGCCCTTACCACAAGGTGTATTACAACTGGAACACGCATAAGGCGGAGAAGTGCAATTTCTGCTATCCGCGCACGGAGGCCGGACTCTCGACGATCTGCTCCGAGACATGTGTCGGACGGATCCGTTACATCGGCGTTGTGATGTATGATGCGGACCGGGTCAAAGCCGCCGCAGCCGTGGAGGATCCGCAGGAGCTGTATGAAGCGCAGTTGGGCGTATTCCTCGATCCTAACGATCCCGAAGTCATTAAGGAAGCGAGAAGAACGGGAATCACGGATGCGTGGATCGATGCCGCTCAGCGTTCACCTATTTATAAAATGGCGATGAAATGGAAGGTCGCGCTCCCGCTTCATCCCGAATACCGGACGCTGCCTATGGTTTGGTACGTGCCGCCGCTCAGCCCGATCATGAACCACATCGAGGAAGATGAGCTGCAGACGGACATGTATATCCCGGCGGTGGATCAAATGCGGATTCCGGTGGAATATTTGGCTTCCTTACTGACGGCGGGGGATACGAAAGTAGTTCGGAAGGTTTTGTTGAAAATGACGGCCATGCGCGTAATGATGCGCGATCGCGCCGTCGGAGGGTTGGACGAGCTGAGACGCAGCCGATTGCTGGAGGAAGCGGGAACAACCGTGGAGGAAATCGAGGAGATGGCCCGTCTGTTTGCCGTCGCCAAGCATAACGAACGGTTTGTCATTCCGACCGCGCGGCGGGAAATGATCGGGGAAGCCGGATTACATTATCGCCAAGGCGCTTGCAGCCTGGAGGGAATTACATCGGAGGATGGCTTTATGTCGCAGTATTTTGCCAAGGGGGAATAGATCGATATGGTGGAAGCCATGGAAGCAAAACGCATCGGATTGGTCGTCGCCGCCAAATTGCTTGGATACCCTGACGACGTTTATCCGGAGATCCTGAGGGAGACGGCTGAGGCGGTATCGGAAGTGGAGGATCTTACGTTGAGGAGCCGATTGGAAACGGTAATTCGGCCTTTGCAGTCCCTCCCCCTCCGGGAGCTGCGAGAGAAGTACGTCTGGACCTTTGATTGGAAGGAAAAAACCGGGCTTTATCTCACCGCGCACGAGCTTGGTGACAGCCGCGAACGGGGGGCTGCATTGATTCTGTTGAAGCACATTATCGGCGATGCCGGATTTGTGGCGGCGGCTGGCGAACTGGCCGATTATATGCCGCTGCTGTACGAGCTGCTGGCGATGCGCCCGGATCATGTCCACGTACGGGCACTGGATCTGCGGCTGGCCGTGGCGACGAAGCGCGTTGCCGATCATCTCCCGGAGGACAGCCCTTACCGTGAGGTGTTCGCCTACCTGATGGAAGAGGTATTCGGCGAGCCCTCGGAAGAGGACATCCGCCGATTGGAAGCAAAGCGGGAGCAAGCCGACCTGGACGAACTTCCTTACCCGATTCTTTACGGAATGGATGGGACAGCCCGCACGGGGACGGATCCGACGCAATTCAAAATGTGCAACTGAATGAATGGAGGAAAACCGCAATGACCGGATTATTCTGGTGGGTAGTCTATCCCTACATCGCATTGACGGTGTTGATTCTCGGCTTGCTGTACCGGTTTGCCTTCCGGCAGGCGAGCTGGGCGGCTCCCTCGACGGAAATTTTCGAGAAAAAATGGCTGCGGGTCGGGTCGACGGTGTTTCATTACGGCATCGTCTTCGCTTTCGTTGGCCATGTGATGGGTGTGTTGATCCCGCGAAGCGTTTATCACGCCCTAGGCGTTCACGATGAAACGTATCATTTCTTCGCGATCGTCGGCGGCGGGCTGGCAGGCCTTATGGTGGTATTAGGGCTCGTCCTGCTATTGATTCGCAAAATCCTGAACCGGCGCGTTCGGGCCCATGCCGGCTTTGCCGATTACTTCGCCGTCGTCCTGCTGCTGATCGTCGCTGCCAACGGGACGTATATGACAATCGTTTACAATACGACCGTGGTGGCTTATGAATATCGTACGACGATCGGCCCTTGGTTCCGCAGCCTGCTTGCGTTCCATCCCGATTATCATCTGATGGATACGGTGCCGCTGTTGTTTCAGTTGCATGTGTTGACGGCCTTTCTGCTGTTCGCCTCGATCCCGTTCACGAAGCTGGTGCATATGTTCTCTCTGCCGGTACGCTATCCGGCACGCGCCCCGCAGCAGTACCGTTCGCGGGTGAGCTATAAGCGGCGATAAGGGTGTTGTTAGCCGTAAGCGCAAGAAAGGGAAGGCGAGGGGCGAATGTCCCTTGCCTTCCCTTTTCTCCTAGTGCGTTCGTTAGGCGAGCTTCTTCGTATATAAGATGCCGATCGTTTTGGCGCCGCAGTGGCTGGAAATGACGCAACCGGCATTAGATACCGCGACGAGTCGGGCGTTTGTTTTGGCCTCCAACGCTTCCTTCAGCATGATTGCGTCTTCGTCCGCCAAGGAATGGGTGACGAAGATAAGGTCGTTATCCATCTCGGGCAGGCGGCTAAGCGCGTTGTTTAGAAGCTGATCTAACGCTTTTTCGCGGCTTCCGCGGATCTTGTAAGCTGGGGTCATTTTTCCGTCCTCAACCTTAATGACGGGGCGTATTCTCAGCAGGCTGCCGACGATGTTTTGCATCCCGGAGCAGCGTCCGCCTTTATAGAGATAGTCCAGCGAATCGATAACAAATTCGGTCTCGACCTGCGAACGTACGGCGGTCAGCAAGCGAACGATTTCTTCCACGCTCTTTCCCTCCGACGCGGCCCCGACGGCTTTCATGACCTGAAGACCGATGCCGGTCGATAAGTTCAGGGAATCAAACACGGTAACCGTACCTTCGGTAAACTCCTCTGCGGCGATCAGCGCGTTCTGGTAAGTCGAGGATAGTTCTGAAGACAAGCTGATATATAGGATTCTCTGGCCTTCCTGGGCAAAAGGCGTAAACGCCTGTATAAAGTCCGCAGGGGAAGGTGCTGCCGTCTTCGGTAGCTTGCCCGTTTCGTCGACTTTCCGGTACAGCTCAGGCACCGTCAAATCGACGCCATCCTTATAAGTCTGTTCCGAGAACGTGACGTACAGCGGCACGATGCCGATGTCGTACTGCGTAATCCAATCCGCAGGGAGATCGCAGGTACTGTCCGCAAAAATTTTGATGGAACCCATATGAATCCTCCTAAAAGTTCATTGGTTATCTATGGGACTTAGGAAGCCGGTTGTTTTCTTGTATACATGATTGCGACCGTGTGCGGTCCGCAGTGGCTCGATATGACGCAACCAGCTTCCGCAATGGCGACTTTGCGCGCACCGGTCTGTTCCCGCAGGATGACGGCCAGCCGCTGCGCTTCTTCCTCGGCAAGGGTATGAGCGACCAGGATTAAATCCTGATCCATTTTATCCTTATCGGCCAGGGCGTTGTCGAGCATTTGCTGCACGGCTTTCTCCTTGCGGCCCCGAACCTTGTAAGCCGGGATGATGTTTCCGTCCACAAGCTTCAGCACCGGCCGGATTTGCAGCAGACTGCCGATGAAATTTTGCATCCCGGAGCAGCGTCCGCCTTTATACAAATATTCCAGCGTATCGATAACGAATTGGGTCTCCACCTGAGGGCGCATCGCGGCGACTTGTCCGGCGATTTCCGCGGCTTCAAAGCCCTTCTCGGCAAGCTGCACGGCCTTCATAACGAGCAATCCAATACCGCTGCATAGGGTAAGGGAATCAACGACATGGATCCGGCCCTCGGGAAATTCCGCGGCAGCGATTTGCGCGTTCTGGTAAGTGGACGAGAGCTTGGAGGACAAGCTGATATACACGATGTCCCGTCCTTGATCGATATAAGGGCCAAAGGCATCCATAAAGTCTTTCGGGGACGGAGCCGTTGTCTTAGGCAGATTTCCCTCGGCCTCCACCCGGCGATAGATATCGGGCGGGGTAATGTCGATGCCGTCCCGGAACGTCTCATCACCGAATACGACGCAAAGCGGGACCAGTCCGATCTCATGCCGTTCGGCCCAACCGGCTGGAAGGTCCGAGGTACTATCCGCGAAAATTTTCACATTAGACATAAGCAGTCTCCTTGGTTAGTTGATACGAATTCTTAGTAGATGAAAAAAGCAACTTCTCACTATTCTAACAAAAAGAACGAGACTAGGAAAAGCCCCAAGTCCGCGTCACCGTACCCGCGAGGCTTGGGGCTTGAAACGGCGGCATCAAGCCGCCACTGTTACGGGGCGGTAAGGCTGCCCAAAACGAACAACATGATGAGCATCAACAAAGATAACGCTGAGAAAATCGTGCCTAAAATCGCAAACACTTTACGTCGGTTTTTGACCGCTAGGCCGATAATACCCAAAATCAGTGCGATCAGGTCCAACAAACCGGATACGAGAAACAGTAAAATGCCGAGCAAAGCGCCGGTTCGCTGCAGCAGGTCTTCAGCGATCACGTTTGCTGGCTGGTCCATGATCTCTAGTACCGTGGACGTAATCAGCGCTAGCGATACGATATAGCCGATTACGGCAAGTAAGCTGAGGACGAATGAAGCGATGCCTGGTCCGGAGAACTTCATCCGATAGGCGGGCTCAAAAGGCGCATTGTAAGAGGATACGGGTTCTTGCTCTGATTGGCGATAATCCATTTGAAAACTCCTTTAATACGGTAATGTAAACCTATTCAAGAACATCTTTAAATATCCTTCCGAAAATTGCAAGGACATTTTTGGGGAGGAGGGATTGCAGTGGAAAATAGACGAAGCTCTGCGGTATGATGGACATGAAAACGGTGGACATACTCAGAGAGGGGCGAAATGCGATCGTGCAGCGAAAATATGCGGGAATCGGTGCCATTGTCATGCTTCTAGCCGTGGCGTTTGGAGCGTTCGGCGCTCATATCCTGAAGGAACGGATCGGCGAGTCGGCCATTGGGACTTTCGAGACCGGGGTTCATTACCAGATGATCCATGGCATTGCGATGCTTGTGGCCGCTTTGTTTTCCGGAAAATGGGGAGAATCCCGGCGCCTGTTGTGGAGCGGAAGATTGTTTCTGATCGGTGTGATTCTATTTTCGGGCAGTTTATACGGGCTATCCACATTGGACTTCCGATGGCTTGGTCCGGTGACGCCGCTTGGCGGCGTAGCTTTTCTGGGAGGTTGGTTGCTGCTTGCACTTGAGGCCTGGAAGGGTACTTCTCGGGCGGGGGCTTAAAGAACCCGCCTGATTTGAGTGTCGAAATCAAAAGGGCTGGCGAATCCTGCTTGGCAGGAAACGTCAGCCCTTTGACATGATCCGGTGAACCGTTTAAGTATCCAGAAAGTCGATGACTTCGCTCAGTTTTAGCGTATAGACCTGCTTCTCGTCGACGTGGTATACGTTTAGAGCGTAGGTTTCCGGAAGGAAATTCAGAATTCGGCAGGGAATGCTCGTCCGCTTCCCGTTTCGGTTGACATACAGCCGGACCAACTTGTTCCCGGTGATGTAGCCTTGAATCCAAGCCTGGAATTCCTCGCTGGCCGCAATATCCTTGAAGTTGCCTGAAGCCGGGGCAGCCGGTTCGTTTTTCTTCTTCTCGGCCGCAGCCGGAGGCTGTGGCGTCTGTTTGGCGCTATTCTTGGTTGAGGCGACTCTGGCTTTATCAATACGGGACTGCTTGCGGGAAGCTAAGGTCGATTCAATGATTTGTCCCAACTCTATTCCGGAATTAATGCGGAAATCTATGATGTCTGAGCTGCCGTTTAGCAGCTTCAGCAGCGCTTGCAATGCCAACGGGTTCGTCGTGCCCTTGATCAGAATTTCGACGTTGAACAAGTAACCCAATTCTTCCTCATGATGTTGACCAGTGTGATTGTCCATAATTCCCCCAAATATTGCGTGTTATCCTTTTATGTTGAAAATACCCAAATAATCATAGCACCACTAATACAACAATCATAGTCCAAATTCATGAAAAAAACACTGAGCATTGCTGGAAACCGAAAGAAAGCGTTTGCCGCAGCAAACAGGCGGAACGTAAACTGGATGTCCACCATCTTTCTGTTTCGCTTAACTTGAATTCGGGTAAGATAATGACATCTTATTCTATATAGAAAGCAGGGATGAGGATGGCCAATTCGGAAACGAAATCTACAGGAAAAACGAAGAAATCGAGCCTGGAGCAACTGTTGAACGAACAGGTCGCCAACTTGAATGTGCTTTATGTGAAATTGCACAACTATCATTGGTATGTGAAAGGGAGCGACTTTTTTCGACTGCATGCCAAATTTGAAGAATTATATAATGAAGTTTCTGAGCAAATGGATGCCGTCGCTGAACGGATGCTGACGCTAAAATGGAACCCGGCAGCAACGCTGAAGGAGTACTTGGAACTTGCCACCATCCAGGAGGCGGGCGGTAAGGAGGAGCCGCAGGCAATGGTGCAGCACGTGCTTGAGGATTTAGCAACCTTGACCGAGGCGTACAACGAAGGGATTGCGCTGGCTGACAAGGCCGAGGATCATGCCACCAGCGATCTGTTGACCGGCTACGTTGGCAGTCTTGAGAAGCAGATGTGGATGCTCCGGGCCTATTTGGGTTAACCCTGCTTTGTTACAAGTTCATACAAGTGAGGCATTTCCACAAGGGCTTGGCCGTAAGCAAGGGCCGGGTCCTTTTACTTTGGGTAACAATGGGAATTTCGACTTGTCTGTGACAAAGAGTATAGCATACGGGTTTATATCCGCTGGCATACGTTGCTTATGCCAATAAAGTAGGTTAGAATGGAAATGAGAATCAATGAGAATCACTTAGAATCATTCTAATGTGATAATTGTTATGATATAATGGCAACAACAAGGGCGGCGTCCCTGAGCAAATAACGTTAATATTTGTGGATGGAAGGAGCAGTTACATGGCAACGCATTTTGTAGTTGAGGGACTTAAGGCGACAATCGAGGAGAAGGAGATCCTGAAAGGGATCAATCTTGAGATAAAAGGCGGGGAAATCCACGCTATCATGGGACCTAACGGGACCGGGAAAAGTACGCTGGCATCTGCGCTAATGGGCCATCCGAAGTTTGAAGTGACGGACGGTAAAGTGACGCTGAACGGTGAAGACGTGTTGGAGATGGCCGTTGACGAGCGCGCACGCGCAGGTCTGTTCCTGGCGATGCAATATCCTAGTGAAATCGCAGGCGTGACGAACTCGGACTTCTTGCGTAGTGCAATTAATGCCCGCCGCGACGAAGGGAACGAGATTTCCCTGATTAAATTCATTCGCCAAATGGAAGGCCAAATGAAAGTGCTGGAGATGAATCCAGAGTTCGCGCACCGTTATTTGAATGAAGGTTTCTCCGGCGGCGAGAAGAAACGGAATGAGATTTTGCAAATGCTGCTGCTGGATCCGAAGATCGTTGTTTTGGATGAAATCGACTCTGGTCTCGACATCGACGCCTTGCGGATCGTAGCCAATGGGGTGAACTCCATGCGCAGCGAAGACCGTGGTTTCCTGATTATTACCCACTACCAACGCTTGTTAAACTATATCAAACCGGACTTCGTTCACGTCATGATGCAAGGTCGCATCGTGAAATCCGGCGGTCCTGAGCTAGCCGAACGCCTGGAGGCCGAAGGTTATGATTGGGTCAAGGAAGAGCTGGGCATTGTGGACGAAACGGTTGGTCAAGAAGCCTAATCGGAAGGAGGAGTAGAGAATGACGACACAAACCGTACTTCCGGTAGAAGCGGAGCAATTGAAACAACTTTCCGCGAAGCGCGGCGAACCGGCTTGGCTGACGGACAGCCGGTCGAAGGCGCTGCAGCTGGCGACGGAACTGGAACTGCCTAAATTGGAGAAGACGCGGATTGACCGCTGGGATTTAACGAATTTTGGAAAGCTTGATCAGACCCACGACACAAATCCGCAGCAGCTTCCCGACAGCATTCAATCGCTAGTCGATTTGACGGAGCAGAGCAATTTGCTTGTTCAGCGTAATGCAGATACGGTATTTACTCGTCTGGCACCGGAATTGGCTAGCCAAGGGGTCATCTTCACGGATTTGGAAACGGCAGTACGTGAGCATGGCGACCTCGTAAAGGCGCACCTTCACAGTGTCGTAAAACCGGACGAAAACCGTTTGTCCGCTTTGCATGCAGCATTGTGGAACGGCGGCGTATTCCTATATATTCCGAAGAACGTGGTGATTGATACGCCGCTGCAGAGCATTTTCCTGTTGGACAATGCGGGAGCTGCGTTTGCGCCGCACATATTGATCGTAGCGGATACGAACAGCCGAGTGACCTATGTGGATAACTATATTTCTGTGGACTTGAATGGAAACATTGTGCATAACGGTGCGGCCGAAGTGGTGGTAAAACCGGGTGCCAAGGTTCAATTTGCCACGGTTCACCATTTGGGCGAGCAAGCGACAGATATGACGTACCGCCGCGCCGTAGTCGAAAACGACGGAAGCATCGAATGGATTATCGGAGAAATGAACAGCGGCGATTCAGCGAGCGAAACGCTGTCCATCTTGAAAGGGAACGGTTCGACCTCTGATGCGAAGGTGATCGCCGTCGGTTCGGGGAAACAACGTTTGAACTACACGACGAAGGCAGTCCATTACGGCAAGAGCTCGACCAGCCAAATGATCACCCGTGCAGTCATTCGGGAAGAGGCGACCGCTATCATCAACGGCATTACGAAGATTGAGAAAGGCGCCACTAAAGCGGATGGTCAGCAAACCGAGAAAGTGCTGATGCTAAGCCCGAAAGCGCGTGGAGACGCGAACCCGATTCTGCTGATTGACGAGGATGACGTCACGGCAGGACATGCGGCTTCCGTAGGGCAAGTCAATCCGGAGCAAATCTATTATTTGATGTCCCGTGGGATTTCCCGTGCAGATGCGGAGCGTCTAGTCATCTATGGCTTCCTCGCTCCTGTCGTATCGGATATTCCGTTGGAACAGCTGCAGAAGCAACTGCAAGGCCTGGTGGAAAGGAAGTTGGGACAATGAGCATTCACGCCGAAGAGCTCAAGAAACAATTCCCGATTTTGCAGCAGGAAGTCAACGGGCATCCGCTCGTATATCTCGACAGTGCGGCTTCTTCACAGAAGCCGGCTGTCGTAATTGAATCAATCAAGCATTATTACGAATGGGATAATGCGAATGTGCATCGCGGCGTTCACACGCTGGGCAGCCGGGCGACCGATGCTTACGAGAACGCACGCGAGAAGGTAGCTCGATTCATCGGTGCAGCGCGCCGGGAAGAGATCATCTTTACCCGCGGTACCACTACGGCGTTGAATCTGGTCGCTTCCTCTTACGGGGCGGCAGCTGTCGGTGAAGGGGACGAAATCGTCATTACTCCGATGGAGCATCATAGTAATCTCATTCCATGGCAACAGCTAGCATTAAAGAAGAAAGCAGTATTGAAATACATTCCGCTGCAACCGGACGGTCATATCGATCTGGCGGATGCGGAGAAGACGATCACCGCGAAGACGAAGATTGTGGCAACGGCCTACGTTTCCAACGTTCTTGGCGTCGTGAATCCGATCAAGGAGCTCGCGGCCATCGCTCATCGGCATGGGGCAGTTATGGTCGTCGACGGCGCCCAAAGCACCCCGCACATGAAGGTCAACGTACAGGATCTGGACGCGGATTTTTATGCCTTTTCCGGCCACAAGATGTGCGCGCCTACTGGAATTGGGGTACTATATGGGAAGAAGCAACTGCTGGAATCCATGGAGCCGATTGAATACGGCGGGGAAATGATCGACGATGTTGGGCTGTATGAATCAAGCTGGAAGGAGCTTCCGTGGAAATTCGAAGGTGGGACGCCTATCATCGCTGGCGCAGTTGGGCTGGCGGCGGCCATTGATTTCCTGGAAGGTATCGGGCTTGAGGAAATTCACCGGCATGAGGCTAAACTCGCCGGTTATGCGATGAACCGCCTGTCTGAAATTGAAGGGCTGACTCTATACGGACCGCGTGAGCGCGAAGTGGGCTTGATTACCTTCAATCTGCAGGATATTCATCCGCATGACGTTGCAACCGTGCTTGATGCTTCCGGCATCGCCATCCGGGCGGGCCATCACTGCTGCCAGCCGCTTATGCGCTGGCTTGAAGCGAGCGCAACGGCCAGAGCCAGCCTGTATTTGTACAATACGGAACAGGATATCGACCGACTGGCGGAAGCTTTAATCCAAACAAAGGAGTATTTTGGGTGATGCAACTGGACGATCTGTACCGCCGAGTCATAATGGATCATTATAAGAACCCGCGCAACCGCGGGAAGTTTGAGGAAGGCGCGCTGACGGTGGATTTGAACAATCCGACTTGCGGCGACCGTATTTCCTTGCAGCTCATTGTGGAAGATAACGTCGTCAAGGACGCCCGTTTTACCGGGGAAGGCTGCTCCATCAGCATGTCGTCGGCTTCGATGATGACGGAAGCCGTCAAGGGCCGGACTTTCGATGAAGCGATGGACCTGGCCGGACGGTTCTCCCGGTTGATGATTGGCGAGTCGGTGGACTTTGACGATTATGAAGATCTCGAGGCCTTATCTGGCGTTAATAAATTTCCTGCCCGCATCAAATGCGCTACGTTAGCTTGGAACGCGCTGAAAAAAGGAATCCAAGCGGATAACTAATCCCCTAAGGAGGTAGCCGAACATGGCCAAGAAAGCACCGGAATTGGAAGAGTACAAATACGGCTTCCGGGATGAACACAAGTCGATCTTTCAATCGGGGAAAGGCTTAACCCGCGAAATCGTAACGGAGATCTCCCGGATCAAAGGCGAGCCTGATTGGATGCTTAATTTCCGCCTGAAATCGCTCGAGCAGTTCGAGAAGATGCCAATGCCTAACTGGGGCGGTGACTTGAGCGAGCTAGATTTTAACGATATTCAATATTATGTTAGACCTTCCGAGAAACAAGGCAAAACGTGGGAAGAAGTTCCGACGGAAATCAAGGAAACCTTTGATAAACTGGGGATTCCAGAGGCTGAGCAGAAGTTCCTGGCTGGCGTTTCCGCCCAATACGAATCAGAGGTCGTATACCACAGCATTCAGAAGGATCTGGAAGATCAGGGCGTCATCTTCATGGATACGGATTCCGCCTTGCGTGAATATCCGGAACTATTCAAGGAGTATTTCGGAACGGTGGTTCCTGCGGCGGACAACAAGTTCGCGGCTTTGAACAGCGCGGTGTGGTCCGGCGGCAGCTTCATTTACGTACCGAAGGGCGTGAAGTGTGAAGTGCCTCTGCAGGCTTATTTCCGGATCAACTCGGAGAACATGGGGCAGTTCGAACGGACGCTGATCGTCGCCGACGAGGGCAGCTTCGTACATTATACCGAAGGTTGTACGGCGCCGATCTACAGCACGAACTCGCTGCATAGCGCGGTCGTTGAAATCATCGTGAAGAAGGACGCGCGTGTCCGTTACACGACGATCCAAAACTGGGCACCAAATATCTATAACCTGGTTACAAAACGTGCGGTAGCCGAAGAGAACGCCAACATGGAATGGGTCGATGGGAACATCGGTTCCAAGCTGACGATGAAATATCCGGCCGTTATCCTGAAAGGCCGCGGCGCGAAAGGTAGCGTGCTGTCCATCGCTGTTGCCGGCAAAGGCCAGCTTCAGGACGCCGGTGCGAAGATGATTCACCTGGCGCCGGATACGACGTCGACGATCGTGTCGAAGTCGATCTCCAAACATGGCGGTAAGGTCACTTACCGTGGTCTCGCATCCTTTGGTCGTCAGGCGGAAGGCGCGAAATCGAACATCAAATGCGATACGCTGATTCTCGATAACGAGTCGACTTCGGATACGATCCCTTACAATGAGATCATGAACGACAACATCACGCTGGAGCATGAAGCGACCGTATCGAAAGTATCGGAGGAGCAACTCTTCTATCTGATGAGCCGCGGCCTGACCGAGGAAGAAGCAACGCAGATGATCGTCATGGGCTTTATCGAGCCGTTCACGAAAGAGCTACCGATGGAATATGCGGTGGAAATGAACCGCTTGATCAAGTTCGAGATGGAAGGCAGTATCGGGTAAGATTGAACGCAAGGGGAAAGCTCGCCAACCTTTAAGGGTTGGCGAGCTTTTTACGTCTCCAGCACTTTTCTCAAATTGGGAAGTAAAGAGGAGTGAGAGAATCGCTTACCTCGGACTGAATCCGGCCTATTTCCGGATCGTTACACTCGTCCCGATCGGTACGATCCGGGCCAATTCGACGACATCCGGGTTGTACATGCGGATACAGCCGTGTGATACTTCTTTGCCGATGGAGGAAGGGTCGTTGGTTCCGTGGATCCCGTAATGGGGCCTGGACAAGCCCATCCAATAAGCTCCAAACGGCCCACCGGGGTTCGGGGCTTTGTTGACGATCGTATACGATCCTTCAGGGGTTTGCGTGAGCATTTTTCCGATTCCAACCGGAAATCCGCGGACGACGATGTTATTGTCCAGCAAATAGAGCATTCGATCCGATAAATCAACGATAATGCGGTAATTTGGCATGATCTGCACCAGCCTTCCGTTTTATTGCTAGTGTATGACCCATATGCAGGGGTTGGCTGGGCGAAGGCGGAGGGAGTCGGACTGTGTGGGAGTGGTTGCTGTCACGGACCGGTGAACGAAATAAAAAAACGGGCCCTTTCGGACCCGGTAATCATGCCAGGATTATAAATAAACTTCTTCGATCGAAGTTTCGCGCTCTTTGGACAGGTCGACGAACCGGGAGTCGGTTTTGACGAGCGGCCGGAAGAAGTCCGTTTGGTTGGTCATGACGATGGAACCTAACTCGCCGGAATTCAGCATGACTTTCTTGCCAATGAAGTTGGGCAGCAGGTGGCGAATTAGCGCTTGCGTAGGTTCCGGGCTCAGCCTGCCGAAGCTAAGGCTGTTGAGCTCGCGCAAGACCGACAGAAGCTCTTGCTTCGAGCGGTACACGCGGTTAGAGGTCATCGCGGAGTACACGTCTGCCACGGCGGCGATTTTGGCCAACGGGTGAATTTGTTTATCGCGCAGGCCATGTGGATAACCGCTGCCATCTTCCCGTTCGTGATGCTGCAGCGCCACCAGCGCGGAGAGCTCGTCCCCGGTCGAGCTGAGAATGATCTCATGGCCGTATTCGGTATGGCGCTTTACTTCCTCAAACTCCTCCGGCGTCAGCTTGCCGGGTTTAGTCAGGATGTTTTGCGGTATCTTGCTTTTGCCGATATCGATCAAATAGCCGGCCTTCCCGGCTTTATAGGCTTCTTCTTTGGTATACCCCATCCAGGAAGCGATATAATAGCAGAGCATGCCGACTTGCATGGAATGATGGTAGGTATAATTGTCATCGTCGCCGATCATCAGCAGCAAGGAGACAACGTCCTTCTGGGTATCGAGTTCGGAAATCATGGGCTCTAAGAGCCGATCGACCTTCGCTTCATCGATACTCCCGCTAGTTAGCGCTTCCAAGAACAATTCCTCAAATCCGTCTACGGCTTCGTTTAAATAAGGCTTGGCACGGAAGGCAGGATCTGTAGGGAACTCGGCGTGAAGGGTTTGCGGCTCGATATCAACATAGTCAATTCCGTGCTGCATCAATTTGACGATAGCATCACTGGTCAACTCGCAGCCTTGCTGCAAAACGAAAACGCCGAAATGATTAAATACGTCATGTTGGAGACGGTCGCCTGGACTGAGTTCCATAATATGTACTTTCAAGGACGATGACACCTCATAATCTTCCAATTTTCCTTAATCATATCAGGAAATAATTGGACTGACAATGAATTTTGTTAGATGTCAATCATCCGAAAGGAGGTGTTCTCCTGGAACGCGAGGGTCCCAAGGCCCAAGTCCATGGCCCTTCCACTCGGAGCCGTCTTCCCAAATCTCCTTCTTCCAGATCGGTACGATTTGCTTCAGACGCTCAATCGCATAACGGCTGGCCTCGTAACATCCGGCCCGGTGAGGTGCCGATATGGCGATGACCACACTGATCTCGGCGATGTCCACATGACCGATCCGGTGGCTGATGGCGCAGCGCGTGCCCGGCCAGCGTTCGGCGATCTCAACACCGATCTGACGCAGTTTGGTTAGGGCCATCGGGACGTAGGCTTCGTATTCGAGATGGACGGTGCGCTGTCCCTGCGTCCATTCCCGGGTCGTCCCGGTGAACGTCAACGCCGCTCCGTGATCGGGGGCGATGACCTTGGCCGTGATCTCCTCCACGGACAGAGGTTCATCGGTGATGATAAACAGGTCCGCGTCAGCCCCGCCCGATGCAAGCTCGGACGTTGGTTCCCCGCCGGAAACCGGCGGGATCAACGCGACTTCGTCTGCCTCGGTGATCGGCGTATCGCCGGCGGCATACTCCTGATTCACGGCGACGAAAGAAGCGGAGATGAGATTTGCCGCCGAGGGATAGGTTTCCGCCAGTGCTTCCTTTAATGAAGCGGCGGTGAGAGGCCGTTCAGGATGCGAGTAGGCAAAGCTAAGACTGGACGTGCCGATTCGGTCTGCCAATCCAGCAAAAAGGGCGATTTGAATATTCATAGGAGTCTCCTCGGAATGGTTTGTATGTAATATACATTATAACAAGACAACGATCAATTTTAAGGTATATAATACACAATGAACTCTAAAATTTAGAATAGGCCGAATAGATTGAGAGAGCAAGGAGGCAGTTCTTGATGCCGGAAACGAACCAGGAAACGTTAACGATACTATACACCAACGATATCCATAGCCATTTCGAAACGATGGGGCGCATTGCGGCGATGATGGATGAATTGCGGGCCGAGTCACCGGCCACCACACTCCTTCTCGATATCGGCGACCATATGGACCGGGCGGCGATCGAAACCGAAGGGACCTTGGGACAGGTTAATGTGGACGTGCTGAACCTGACGGGGTATGATGCCATCACGATCGGCAATAATGAAGGGCTGACCTTTACGCCGGAATTGCTAAGCCAGGCCTATGCCAGCTTGCATAGCTCCGTAGTCTGCGGCAATATTGTAGAGTTACGGTCCGGTCAACCGCCGGCATGGATGCGAAGCCGGCTGGTAGTGCATAAAGAGGGCTTCAAGATCGGACTAGTGGCGGCGACGGCCGCATTTGCCGAGTTCTATGAGCTGCTTGGCCTGGAATCACTCAACCCGCTGGACACGATTGCAAGAGATGTAGGAATGCTGCGGAGCGAGGTTGATCTCGTCATCGTCATGTCTCATTTAGGGCTTCCGATGGATCGGCAACTGGCGGAGAAGATACCGGGCATCGACTTGATCATCGGCGGCCATACGCATCACTTGCTGGAGGAGCCGCTGCAAATCGGATCAACGATGGTAACGGCAGCGGGTAAATTCGGCAATTACCTGGGGAAGGTTGTCGTTCGTCGGGATTCCATTACCGGCCGTTTTAGAATGGACGGAATTTGTCTTCCGGTAGTGGAGGGACCCAAGAAGGAGAAGGTCGAGTCAGCCATCGCCTCACAGCGGAAAGCAGCTAAGGTTCGGCTGAATCGTACCGTTGTCGTGACGGATCGGGAGTTGCCGGTATCGTATGAAGCCGAATCCCCGTTTGGCAATCTGCTTGCTCAGGCGGTTCGCCGCCATACGGGCAGCGAGTTCTCTCTCGTTAACAGCGGGCAGTTGCTTGCGAGCCTGCCGGCCGGCGATATCAGCGAGGGAATGCTGCACGAGCGTTGCCCTTCGCCGATCAATCCCTGTACGATGCGGGTGTCCGGCGAAGATATTTTGGCTAGCCTGGAGGAGTCGCTGCTCGAGGAGAAGATGGGCAAATCCATTATGGGATTTGGCTTTCGGGGGAAGGTACTAGGCGGCATATGCGTCGACGGCTTGGAGATTGAATACGATCCCTCTGCTCCGCCATACAAACGGATCATCCAGGCTAGTGTGGCAGGCGAGCCATTGCGGGAAGAACAAACCTATCTCGTCGGCACGCTGGATATGTTTACGTTTGGCGTTGGTTACGAACGGTTGAAGCGGGGAACGGAGAAGCGCTACATGCTTCCTGAATTTTTGCGCGACCTGCTCCGCATCGAATTGCAAACCGCCGGCGCAGTGGAATCCTGTTTTCAATCCCGGTGGAAAAAAGTAGAATAAGCTATAGCGCAAAGTCACACTCGATCAGGAGGAACAAATGAGTCTTATTGTCTCGATTATTTTAGCCATAGTAGAAGGGTTAACCGAGTTTATCCCTGTTTCGTCCACAGGCCACATGATTTTAACGGCCAAGCTGATGGGATACGACGATCAGTCGCCGGAAATGAAAACCTTTGAAATCGTCATCCAGTTAGGTGCCATTCTGGCGATGGCCTGGGTCTACCGGGAGCGGATTTTGAATCTTCTCGGATTGAGCAAAAAAGTAACGGTGGTCGACCGGAATGCTCCGAGAGGCCGCCTCAATTTGATTCATATTCTACTCGGGATCGTGCCGGCGCTCGGCGTCGGTTTTTTCTTCCGCGATTACATCAAAAGCCTGTTCAGTTCTCAGACGGTGTTGTGGGCGCTGGTAGTTGGTGGTATCTTCATGATCTTCGCCGAGTGGTTCAATAAGAATAAAGCGACGATCACCGCCCAGGAAATGGACCAGTTAACCTATAAGCAAGCCTTGCTGATCGGTGTGTATCAGTGTATTTCCGTGTTGTGGCCCGGCTTCTCCCGGTCCGGTTCGACGATCGCTGGGGGGATGCTCAGCGGCGCCAGCTATAAAGCGGCGGCCGACTTCTCGTTCCTGATCGCGATTCCGATCATGTGCGCGGTTTCGGGTTATGAAATGTTGGATTCCTACCGGTATTTAACGTCCGATACGATCGGCTATTTTCTTATTGGATTTGTGGTTGCTTTCGTGGTAGCTTATGTGGTCGTACTGGCGTTTTTGAAACTCATCCAAAAGGTGCAGCTTCGTCATTTTGCGTACTATCGTTTTATTTTAGCTGCGTTGTTCTGGATCTTCATCATGCGTTAACCCGCTTCAAAAGTAAGTGGTGTTCGGTATCGACCGCTGATTCCAGATACATAAAGAAACCTTACAGAGACGGAAGTGGAAGTCATGCGGTTAATCCCAGTCGCCTCGCTGCAGGCTGGAATGAAATTAGGGAAAAAGATTTATAATGAGGACGGGATCATTCTGTTGTCCGAAAATGCGGTATTGTCCGATGCGATCATACGCAGGCTGCAGTCCCACGGTTTGGATTTTGTCTACGTGGCCGACCCCCGCACGGACGATCTGGTGATCCCTGAAATGATAGAAGAAGAAACGCGACGCCGCGCGCTCGGCGAAATCCGGACGAACTTCCGTAAATGGGCCGCGCCGAATGTGAAGAACGTATCGTACCCTTATTTAGGCAAAACGTTCTCCGGCTTGATCGAATCGATTCTGGACGATCTTAGCGCCCGTGACGATACCATGATCATGATGATGAACATGAACAGCATGGATCATTATTTGGTTCGTCATTCCCTGAACGTTTGCGTGTATACGCTGCTGCTTGGGCAACTCCACGGGTATACGAAAGACGAATTGACCGTACTGGGCCTGGGTGCCTTATTGCACGATATCGGAAAAACCAAGCTCCCCCTTGAGCTGCTGACTAAACCGTCGCGGCTAACAGATGAGGAGTTTGCATTGATCAAGCGGCATCCGGACCTTGGATTTAAAATGTTGAAAGATGAGCCAGGGATCCCTTTGTTGTCGGCGCATTGCGCGTACCAGCACCATGAGAAAATGGACGGCAGCGGGTATCCTAGAGGTATTCGCGGCAACGATATTCACGAATACGCTCGCTGGATCGCGATTACGGATGCTTACGACGCGATGACGACGCACCGGGTTTATCGCAATGCGATGCTGCCGCATCAAGCGCTGGAGGTGCTGTATACCGGTTGCGGGCATTGGTACGAGAAGCCGAAGCTGGAGCTGTTTCGCGACCGGGTCGCGATCTATCCGATTGGGATGACCGTTAGATTAAGTACGGGCGAGACGG
This sequence comes from Paenibacillus sp. J53TS2, assembly GCF_018403305.1. Taxonomy (NCBI): domain Bacteria; kingdom Bacillati; phylum Bacillota; class Bacilli; order Caryophanales; family Paenibacillaceae; genus Paenibacillus; species Paenibacillus sp. J53TS2. The sequence continues at coordinate 776,280 of NZ_BOSK01000001.1, read as the reverse complement.
GCGTGGTATCGAAGATACCCGGTCATATGCCGCAGCGGCCGGTTGTTCGGGTTCTGACGGACCCGCGAGGCGAGGATATCCGATCGCCTTACGAAGTAGATTTGTCCGCCCAGCTCTCCATCGTGATTGCGGAAGTGGACGGAATGGAAATGGTGGTATGTGAATGATGAATAAACAGACAAAAACGATGGATAGGACCGGAAGTCCGATCAGCCCAAGCTATGATCCGTGGGATCCGATCCGATCGCTTCGTGATTACGGACGCCACGTATTAACCAGCGTGGAGTTGACGGTGACGAATCTGTGTAATATGCGGTGCGAGCACTGTGCGGTAGGTGATAGCCTTGTGCTGAAGGAGCCTGAGCAGCTGCCTCTGCCGCTCATATTAAAATCCCTTGATGAAGTCGAGTATTTACAGACGATCAGCATCACCGGCGGCGAGCCGACGTTCCGTCGCCAAACCGTGGAGGAGAAAATCATCCCGTTGCTGAAATATGCCAAGGCACGGGGAATCCGCACGCAAATCAATTCCAATCTCACGTTGGACTACGAACGTTACGAGAAGCTGCTTCCTTATTTGGATGTCATGCATATCTCGTTCAACTATACAAGCGGGCACGATTTCCATGAGATCGGATTCGCTCGCAGCGGGCACCCGGTCAAGCCGGAAGTCGCCTATCAAATGTTCGATACGATGATGGAGAATACACGTAGGCTCAGCGAAGCGGGCATGTTCATCTCCGCCGAGTCGATGATTAATTACCGCACGCACAAGAAGCTGCCGGACATTCACCGGATGATCGTCGAGATGGGCTGCCAAAGGCATGAGGTTCATCCGATGTATGCGGCCGATTTTGCCGAAGGGCTGCCGGTATTGGCACTTGGCGATATGCGGGCGGCGATTCACTCGCTGTTGGACGAACGAGATCCAGCGCTCTGGATGCTGTTCGGTACACTGCCGTTCTTCGCTTGCAACGGGAATGAGGAGGACTTGCAACTGCTGCGTCGTTTGCGGAGAGAGCCGAATGTGACGGTTCGCAATGACCCGGACGGACGCAATCGCGTGAATGTGAATATGTTCACCGGGGAGGTATACGTCACGGATTTTGCCGCCATCCCGGCTTTCGGTAATGTGCGGGAAGGACGGCTGGATGATATTTTCGGCCGCTGGGTGACGGAACATCCTCTGAACCAGAAGGTGAATTGTCACTGTGACGCAGCCGGTTGCTGCGGGCCGAACCTACTGGTTGCGGACATGTATTATCCGGATACGAATTTTAAAACGCGTAAAGCCGCTACTTTATAAAGGTAGAACTAATATAGGAAAGAGGCGTATTGCATGCCTGTGTCACCCGATGGTCATACCGAAATTGAAATAGGCAAGCTGGTCTGGAATCTGCTGCTCGTCCTTATTCTCGTCTTCTTGAACGGGTTTTTCGTGGCTGCCGAGTTTTCGCTCGTTAAGGTTCGCCAATCTCGGCTTACCCAGTTGGCTCGGGAAGGTAACCGACGGGCGAATTATGCGCTGAAGGTCAATAAGCGGTTGGATACTTACCTGTCGGCGACGCAGCTGGGCATCACCCTAGCTTCGTTGGGATTAGGATGGGTTGGAGAACCGGCGGTGTCCGAGTTGTTAATCGAACCGCTGATGCATAAGATGGGCGCGACGGACCCAACGCTGATCTCGACGATCTCGGTTGCGGTTGGCTTCGCGATTATTACCTTTTTACATATCGTGATGGGCGAACTGGCGCCGAAATCATTGGCGATTCAAAAGTCGGAAGCGGCGTCGCTATGGCTCTCGTGGCCGCTGCTGATGTTCTACCGGATATTCCTTCCGGTAATCTGGCTGCTGAATACGGCGGCGAACAGCATGTTACGGCTGATTGGCATCGAACCGGCCGGCGAAGGCGAAGCGGCCCATTCCGAGGAAGAAATTCGCATTCTAATGGATCAAAGTGCCAAGAGCGGCGTTATCGATAAAGACGAGATGAAGCTCGTAGACAATATTTTCGATTTTTCCGATATGCTGGCTCGTGAGGTGATGTTGCCGCGAACGGATATGGACTGCTTGTACACGAATCTCGGCTGGGAAGATAACATGAAGATTGTGGCGAACACGAAGCATTCTCGCTACCCGGTTGCGGTCGAGGATAAAGATCAGATCATCGGGTTCGTCCATATTACCGACCTGCTGCTGCCTGATCCGGAGAAACCGCTTCGTTTGGAGGAAATGGTCCGTCCGATCCTGAATGTACCGGAGTCCATGGAAATCAGTCAGGTGCTTCGCTTGATGCAGAAAAAGCACTCTCAGGTGACGCTGGTCGTCGACGAATATGGCGGAACAGCCGGCTTGTTAACGGCCGAGGAGATTCTCGAGGAAATCGTCGGCGATCTCCATGATGAGTTCGAGGACGAACGTTCGGAGATCGAGAAGTTATCAGATGAAGTCTATTCAGTAGACGGACGCTTGCGGATCGAAGAGGTGAACGACCTCGTCGGTAGCGAAATCGAAGACGAGGAAGTGGATTCGATCGGAGGCTGGTTGTTTAAGGAATTGGAAGGAACCCCGGCGAAAGGGAAAAGAAAGCAACTCGACCGCTTCTTATTCGAAGTCGAGGAAGCCAGCCGTTTGCGCATCACGCGCGTCAAAGTGATCCGCCTCGTTGTCGAGGAGCCGGATGAAGAAATCGAAGAAGAATAAGGCGGACAAGTTCCGTTGATCCATAACGCCGCAACTCCCGGTTAGGGGGACGGCGTTATTTTTTTGTGAAATTGCGCCTCCTCCGGTTCATTATTTGGGCGATTGTCATATGTTAGTGGTAGGATGCAGGGAAAAATTGGCGAATCCGCCTGCATGACCATGTTTGAAGAAGGAGGAAGTTTCTTTGAGCCATCCTCAGGAACGTGTGTGGACCCCTTTTATAGGCCCATTCGACCCATGTCCGCCGATTACGCACAAAACCTACAGCACCCCTCCGCAGCTGTTTATCCACTTCCAGCCCCCGAATCTGCCGCAGTTTAGCCCGATGGACGCCTTAAGACACGGCACATTATGGCCGGCTTTGTTCAGTCCTTATGAATCCAAATGGGGAAAAGGACGGTGATCCCATGACGACAAATCCCAACAACCAACCGTTCGATCAGGAGTATTACGAGAAGCTTGAGAAGCTGCAGGCACTTGATTTTGCGCTGGTGGAGCTGAATTTGTATCTCGATACGCATCCGGACGATCTGGCGGCAATTCAGCAGTTTAATCAGCTGACCCAGGAACGGACGCAACATGCGAACCATTTTCAGCAGCTGTACGGACCGCTACAAAATTTCGGGCGAGCCTATTCAAAATTCCCGTGGGAATGGTCGCAGAGCCCTTGGCCTTGGCAGGTGTAGCAACCTGCCTTCAATCCGTGATGGGAAGCTAAAGGAGGTTAAATAGGCGATATGTGGGTGTATGAGAAAAAGCTGCAATACCCGGTTCGCGTCAGCAAATGCGATCCGCGGATGGCCAAACTGCTGATTGAGCAGTACGGCGGCGCGGACGGCGAGTTGGCGGCGGCGCTGCGTTATTTGAATCAAAGGTATACGATCCCCGACAAGGTGATCGGGCTTTTGAACGATATTGGGACGGAAGAATTCGCCCATCTCGAGATGATCGCAACCATGGTCTATAAGCTGACCAAAGATGCCACGCCGGAGATGTTGAAGGCAGCGGGTATGGATCCGTATTACGTGAACCACGATAAGGCGCTCTTTTACGAGAACGCGGGCGGAGTACCGTTTACGGCGACGTACATCCAGGCTAAAGGAGATCCGATCGCCGACCTGTACGAGGACATCGCGGCCGAGGAGAAGGCGCGGGCTACATACCAGTGGCTCATCGACATGACCGACGACGTCGATATCCAGGACAGTCTGAAGTTCCTTCGCGAGCGCGAGATCGTGCACAGCTTACGATTCCGCGAAGCGGTGGAGATCCTGAAAGAGGATCGGGAGCATAAGAAATTCTTCTAATTGTTGAAATGAACTCATTCTATCGTTGAAGGTGATAGGTTATGGCCAAAAATAAACGTGGAAAATCGCTCTGGCACCTGCCGTCGCGCAGCCGCGGAACGTGTCCGGTGTGCGGAAGCACACGCATCAAGCTGCTGTATACCAAAAACACGAGTACGGGACAACAACTAAAAGTTTGCAAGAAATGCGATAGCGCCTCACAGGCAAGAATTGATGCGGCGGGTCAGCGGGTAAGCTGAAGTACAAATCAAAGCGAGGCTAACCTATAGGAGCTACACGGCAGGATGCCGCTTAGCTCCTATTTTATTTTTGGATCGAAAACCAATAATATAGAATGAGATCTTATTTATGCACACGAATATATTAAGTTAGGTGATGATGAGAATGAACTTGCTGGAAAGATGGACCCGTGGAGCGAAGTTTGTATTGATTCTACTGGCCATCGTTTATGTGTTTTCCTTGGTGAGGCCTTTTTTCCTTCCCATGCAGGCCGTGATCGGAGCTATTATGATTCCGCTAATGTTGGCCGGATTTTTTTACTATTTGCTCCGCCCCGTGGTCCAGTACATGGAACAGCATAAGATCAAGCGGGGATTCGCCATCCTGATTGTATTTGTCATTATGGCGATTTTGGCCATTGGATTTATTGCCGGGGTATGGCCGTTGTTGCAAACCCAATTGGTCAATTTAGTACAAAACATTCCCCAATTTGTGAATCTGCTGGATGCGCAACTGAAGGAGTGGGGAGAAACGCCTTTCCTCGCGTCGATTATTCCATCGGATTCCGGATTAGCCACGAATTTCACGGAATATTTAAGCAAGGGGATCTCATTCCTGACGAATTACCTAAGCGGTTTCTTCTCTTTCCTATCCCAATTTGCGATCGTGTTATTTACGTTCCCGATCCTGCTCTATTATATGCTGAAGGAAGGACATCGCTTCAAACGCAGCGTAGTAAAACTCTCGCCGATCCGCTATCGGCGGGAAGTGTATCGTGCTGCCAGTGACATGGACAAAGCGCTAAACGATTATATTATCGGCCGAGTGATCGTGAACGCAGCGTTAGGCGTGCTGATGTTTATCGGCTTCTTAATCATCGGGCTGCCGTATGCGTTGTTGTTGACAACGATTGCGGTGATTCTGAATTTCATCCCATTGTTCGGGGCGATCATCTCCGCTATTCCAATTGTCATTATCGGCCTCATTGAATCCCCATCTACCGGCATATGGGCTTTGGTCATTATTTTGGTGGCGCAGCAGATTCAGGATAATGTCATCTCTCCCTACGTGTTTGGCAAGAAGTTGGACATCCATCCGGTGACGACGATCCTGCTTGTGTTGGGAAGCGGGAATTGGTTCGGCATTATTGGCATGCTGGTCGTCATCCCGGTCTACATGCTGATCAAAATCGCCTGGAAGCGGCTCTATAAGCTGTTTCTAAGGTCACAGTGGGAAACGTTGTAAGGAACGAAGCTTAATGATACCGCCTAGGTGATGGTAATATCGCTTAGGCCGGTTCTTTATTAGGGCGGGAGTGAGGAGGGTTGTAATGAAGGGGGACTAAAAAACAATTTATGATAACCGGTTGACATATTTTATGTCAACCGGTTATCATAAAGATGCGCAGAACCTGAATGCGCATACAAAACGATGACTAGGGGGAAGGATCTTGAACAAATTGAAAGGGTTTAAAATGACGTTATGCCTGGTTTTGTTGCTTTCTCTATTAGCGGCATGTTCGAAGGGCAACGACGCAAGCAGCAATACTCCAGCCGCGACAAACAATCAGGGCGGAGAACCAACGGAACAAACGGAAAAGGAAGTCAAGCTAACCTTCTTTAACACATCGGCTGAAGTGAATGAAGTATTCGAGAAGCTGTTCCAAACGTATCATGAGCTTCACCCGAACGTTACCGTTGAACTCATTCCTACGCCGATCGGCGGGGCGCAAATCGAGAAGTTCCAATCTCTATTAGCTTCCGGCAATCCGGCAACCATCGCCAATCTCGATGCAGGAACTATTTTGCAGTATAAAGATTCCTTCTTGGACTTGGAATCGGAGAAGGCCAAATATGAAGGGCTGACCAAACCCGGTGCTGTAGATGGGGCGCTGCTGGATGGAAAATTCCTCGGCATTCCATGGACGGCGCAAGGCTACGGATTGCTTTACAACAAACGGGCGGTTGAGGAAGCGATCGGGGGCGCCTTTGACCCGGCTTCCATCAAAACCCGCGATGATCTAGAAGCGTTGTTCCAAAAGATTGAAGCGGCAGGCAAAGCACCGGTTATGATCCATGGAGCAGATTGGTCGCTTGGGTCGCATTATTTGGGGCTGGCCTACTCCTTGCAGTCCGCTAATGTCGAGGACAACCGAAAATTCATGGAGTCCTTACAGAGTGGCGAAGTTAAATTGATGGATAACCCGCAATTTAATGGCCTGATGGATACCTTTGACTTGTTGAAAAAATATAACGCACGGAAGAGTGACCCGCTCGTGGCGGACTACAACAAAGACAGTGCAGATTTTGCTAAAGGCGATGCCGCCTTCTACTTCATGGGGGATTGGACCTGGGCGGTAGTTGGACCGCTTGAAGGACGCGATCAGGAATTCGGCGTGATTCCGGTTCCGATCAGCAACAATCCGGACGACTACGGCAACAGCCAAATCGCATACAGTGAACCGAAATTGTTTGCCATCGATAAAGCGGGATCGACGCCGGAGCAACAAGAAGCGGCTAAGGTGTTTATCGAATGGATGGTCACAAGCGATCAGGGACAAGAAGCGATCATTTCGCAGATGGGATTGTCCATGCCATATAAGGATGTCAAAGTGAAGGGCAGCAACATCATCTCCGATGCGGTATCTCAATATGTCGATCAAGGTAAAGTGATGAATATCGGCGTGATCAATTACCTGCCGCAGGATTACTGGGCCAAGACTGGAGCGGCGATGCAAAAGTACCTCGTCGATAAAGTCGATCGCAAAGGCCTTGCGGACGAGGTTCAGGAATATTGGGAATATCAAGGAAGAAAATAACAAATCGTTGGATTGGACACAAGAACGGGCGGGAAGAGGCCTAGCCTCGGCCCGCCTCATTTATCGGTCAAAAATAAACGGTTTACTTAAAGGGGCGGCAACATGAAGAAGAAAAACGTATTATCCAATGCCGGAACGTTCCTGCTGTTCGGCGGGCCCTCCATTTTTGCTTTCGCCGCCGTCGTCGTGATTCCTTTTCTCGTCGGCTTGTATCTGACGTTTACGAATTGGGATGTTCGAACGGCCAATAGTGAGCTCATTGGATTTGCAAATTACTACGAAGTGTTTAGTGACAAAGTGTTTCTGGGCCAGCTCTGGTTTACGCTGAAGTATGTGTTCTTTACGGTCTTGATTGCCAACGGGGCGGCGTTCTTCATTGCGCTGGCATTGACTTCCGGTGCCAAGGGGGAGCAATGGCTGCGAACCGGCTTCTTTACGCCAAATCTGATCGGCGGGATTGTCCTAGGTTACTTGTGGCAAACGTTATTCTCCCAGGTGCTCCCTTATCTAGGCAATAAATATGGCTGGTCCTTATTCTCGACTTCCTGGCTGACAGACACGAATACCGCCTTTTGGGCGCTGGTGATCGCGACGGCCTGGCAATTGATCGGTTATCTGATGATTATTTACATTGCCGGTTTTTCCGGCGTACCGGGAGATGTGCTGGAGGCTGCAAATATTGACGGTGCCGGTCGGTCGGCGGTCATTCGGAAGATCATTCTTCCACTATCTATCCCGGCCACCATCATCTGTATCTTTATCTCCATCTCGCGTTCCTTCTTAACCTACGATATCAACTTGGCCTTAACCAAGGGGGGGCCGTTTAACTCCACCGAGTTGGCGACTTATCATATTGTGCAAAAGGCCTTTCTGTCCAACCAGTACGGGATAGGCCAAGCGGAAGCGGTGGTGTTGTTTGCGGTGGTCGCCATCATTGCGTTGACCCAATCTTACCTGCTCAAGAAACTGGAGGTGGAATCGTAATGAAGGCACGATCAATAGCCACAGGGGTTAAAACGGCGCTTCTTTACATTTTCCTGCTTATCTTTCTGACGCCATTTCTGTTAATTGTCATGAATTCGTTCAAGACCACCCAGAAGTTCGTCGAAAATCCGTTATCCCTGCCGACCCAATTCCACTTTGGGAATTATTCGAGCGCGATTGGTAAAATGGATTTCTTACACGGCTTTTTGAACTCCCTGATCATCACGGTCGTGGCGGTCTTTATCATTCTGATCTTCTCGTCGATGACAGGATATTTGTTTGTCCGATTCAAATGGAAGGTGAACGCATTCATTTTCTTTGTGATGTTAGCTTCACTCACGCTTCCATTTCAGGTGCTTATGATTCCGCTGGTCATGCTGTACGGAAATATGGACCTGTTAGATTCGAAAGTGACCTTATTGTTTATGTATTTGGGTTTTGGCGTACCGTTTGGCGTGTTCACGTTCCACGGTTTCATCAAAGGCGTTCCCTTTGAATTAGAGGAATCCGCATTTATTGAAGGGAGCTCCCGGCTGCGGACGTTCTTCCAAATCGTATTGCCTTTGCTGAAGCCCGTATTCGTCACGTTGATCGTCCTGGACATCCTGTGGATCTGGAACGATTACCTGCTTCCCAGCTTGGTCCTGCTATCTCCGGCGCACCGGACATTGCCGCTCTCCACGTTCAACTTCTTCTCTTCTTATTCCGTGGACTTTGCGCCGCTGATGGCCGGATTGATCATGACCGTCATCCCGGTATTGGTGCTTTACCTGTTCCTTCAGAAGCAGATCATTAAGGGGATTACAGAAGGGGCCTTGAAATAGGCGAATGGCAATCCCTGGCTGAAAAAACGAAAAAAACCGGTTATAATTGTTAATAAAAACGGCAAGGTGGGATTTCATGCCCAGAATAGAGGATGTTGCGGAAAGAGCGGGGGTTTCCGTAACCACGGTCTCCCGTGTACTAAATAATCGGGGATATATCAGCGAGAAGACGCGAGATAAAGTGCATCAGGTAATGAAAGAGTTAAACTATCAGCCCAATGAAATGGCGCGCGCCTTGTTTCGCAGAAAATCGAATATGATCGGGTTGATAATTCCAGCGGTTTCCCATCCTTTTTTCAGCGAATTGGCTTATTACTTAGAGTATTATGCCGATCAGAAAGGGTATAAGCTGCTGCTCTGCAACTCGAATCGAAATATTGCCAAAGAGCGAAAATATATCGAAATGCTAAAGAAAAATCAGGTAGACGCCATTATCATGGGCAGCTCGGTGTTGGATATTAAGCATTATTTGAATTTGAATTTGCCCATCGTTTCTTTTGACCGCACGGTGGCTGAAGATATTCCGTTCGTCACTTCCGATAATTTCCTCGGAGGGAAGCTCGCCGCCAAGTTGTTCATCGACAAGGGCTGCCACCATCCCGTCTACATTTATCGCGGCATCGGCGGACCGCATCATGGGGCCTTATTAGCCAATGCGAGAGCGCAAGGGTATGATGAGGAATTAGCCGCCGCCGGCCTAAACCCGATTCATCTGCAACTGGAAATTACGGACGACGATCAGCCTAGTAATCCGAGCGAGGTGGTTCGTTTCTTGAGCGAACATCCACAAGTTGACGGGATTTTTGCCAGCAGCGACGTCATCGCGGCCGAGGCGATTCAAGCTTGCCGTCAATTAAATAAGAACATTCCTAATGACATTAAAATCATCGGCTACGATGATGTTAAAGTGGCTACGTTGGTTTCGCCGCAGCTAACCACCATCCGGCAACCGATCCGTGAGATGGGTGAACGCACCATCGAGTTGGTCGCCAAGCAATTGGAAGGGGAGGAAGTGCCCAAAGTGAATTCGTTCCCCGTCCATTTGATTGAACGGGAGACGACTTGATCAGGCGAGGCATGATCTTCTGCAAGAAGTTAACATTCAAGATGAAGCCGCCCATTGCGATAGCGGCTTTTATTTCATCCGATGTGTCAACCGGTTATCATATTATCTGCACAGGAAAGGAAACTCCTATGACAGTCACGAATTCATTACCGCGAAGTATTCCGGAACGCTACGGCGTATCTTCCTCAGCGATCTTGTCTTTCCTAGAGGAGATCGAGCAGCGAAAGCTGGAACTTCACGGATTCATGTTATTGCGGCACGGCCATGTTCTGGCCGAAGGATGGTGGAAACCGTATCATCCGGAGATTCCCCATGCCGTCTACTCGCTGACCAAGAGCTTTACTTCGCTCGCGGCGGGGTTTGCCGTCCAAGAGGGCAGACTCTCTTTAGATCAACGGGTTCTTGCGTATTTTCCGGAGATGGATCACGGCGCGATTCGCGAAAATATTAGAGATATGAGCATTCGGCATTTATTGACGATGACAACGGGGCATGAGACCGACACGGCTCGATTTGGAGCTACCCCGGACTTCCTGCAGCATACAACGGAAGCACGAGTGGGCGACCGAAGCGACCGCGACTATGTAAGAGGGTTCATGGAGCATCCCGTTACCAAGGCTCCCGGTACTCATTTCCTATACAACAGCGGAGCAAGCCATGTGTTGGGAGCGATCGTGGAGCGGGTTACGGGAAGCCGTCTGGTTGACTATTTACAACCTCGCCTGTTTGTGCCTTTAGGGATCGACCGGCTGTCATGGGAGGAAGCGCCTCACGGCGAAAATACAGGGGGATGGGGTCTCAAGCTATGCACCGAAGACATCGCCAAGTTCGGCCAACTTCTTCTGAACAAGGGCGAATGGAACGGGCAGAGGCTGATCGCTTCCGAATGGATCGAACAAGCCGGCTCGCGCCAGGTCGATAACAGGCCGATTGCGAACCCGGAAGGGCAGCCGATCAATATCGACTGGATCCAGGGCTATGGATACCAGTTCTGGAGATGCCGCCATAACGCCTATCGGGGAGATGGGGCATTTGGCCAGTATTGCATCGTCCTGCCCGATCAGGACGCCGTCATCGCGATAAATGGCGGCTTACCGGATATGCAGGGGGTGATGGACGCCATCTGGCGGCATTTACTGCCTTCTATGAATGAACCTTGCCTGGCATCAGATTCGATCGCAAATGACCGTCTCGCTAGCAAACTGAACTCGCTGGAGCTTGGAGAACAAGGCGGCTTGGAGAGTTTGCCTTGGGATCCCCCCCAGAAGCGTTATTCGATCCAAAGCAATGAACAAGGTGTGCAGCGGATCGGATTGACGTTTACGGAGAATCGCTGCGTCTTCCAATGGAGGGATCATCGAGGGGAGCATCAGTTGATCGCCGGCATCGGGGAATGGCATGTTAATCACCGGGGAGGCGATAAAGCAGCGGTTCGAGGCGTGTGGTTGGATCGCAGCCGATTTGAAATTAATGTCTACCCTCCCGATTCCCCGCATTACGACCGGCTAGCTTTTCAATTCCAAGGGAACGGCGTAAGCCTGCAGCATGAGCATTTAAGCTTTATCCCTTTGAAACACGAATTTAGCGGCGTTGAGGAGAAATGAGAGATGAAGATGAACTTTATAGATAGAGTAGCTCCAGAGTTGAAGCAGGGGTTAACGTTGAATCCGCCCTTTCGATTGCCGGAAGACCTGGCGAAGGCTCGGATGATTCCTCCGAACGATGCGCCTCGATCCCAACACGTACGGATCCTAGATCGTCAAATTCCTGGTGCGGATGGGCAATCCATGTTATTGCGGGTATACGAGCCGGCGGAGCAAGGCGAGGAAGCCCTCCCCGCCTTGCTGTGGCTGCACGGCGGGGGTTATGTGCTTGGCGATCCCGGCGTGGATGATGGAATCTGCCAAAGTTTCGTGGAAGCCGCGGGCTGCATCGTCTTCTCACCGGATTACCGCCTGGCTCCGGAGCATCCGTATCCTGCGGGAATTGAAGACGGATATGCTGCGCTAGTCTGGATCGCCGGGAATGCGGCCGAGCTTGGCATTGACGTTCAGCGAATCGCCATCGGCGGGCCAAGCGCCGGAGGAGGGTTGACGGCAGCGTTAGCACTCTTGGCACGCGATCGCAGCGGTCCTGCGATCTGTTTTCAAATGCCGCTTTACCCGATGATCGATGACCGTAACGTCACCCCGTCCAGCTATGAGATCACCTATCCGGCCGTGTGGAATCGAGCGAATAATCAGGCCGCTTGGAAGATGTATCTAGGCGAGCATGCAAACGGGGAGATCTCTCCTTATGCCGCGCCAAGCCGGGCTCAGAGCCTGGCGGGTCTCCCTCCGACTTATACCTGTGTCGGCCAGTTGGACCCGTTCCGGGACGAGACGCTGGATTATGTGAAACGTCTGGCCCAGGACGGCGTTGACGTGGAATTCCAGCTGTATCCGGGAGGTTACCACGCTTTTGAGCATTCGGTGCCCGAAGCGGAAGTAAGCAAGCGCGCCAAGGACGGTTACCTAAATGCTCTGGCAAGGGCTTTCCGGCGCTAACACGGAACTCAGGGAGGAACTAGCATGATACATCTTGAAGATAGATTCACGTTTGAAGCTGCGCCCAATGATCTCTTGACCATCGGCGAACTGCTCGTGGACATGATAGCCAATGAATACGGAGAGGAATCCCGGGGAGACGGATATACCCGGTTTCCCGGCGGCTCTCCCTCGAACATCGCGATGAATGCCAGCAAGCTGGGAATTCGCTCCCGGGTTGTCTCCGCCGTTGGACAAGATGGCCTGGGTACGTATTTGACCCAGCGCTTGGAAGCCGCCGGCATGAATACGGATGGAATTCAGCGAGTGGATGCGGCGACCAGCCTGGTCGTGCTGACGAAGAGTCAAGCTTCGCCGATCCCGATCTTCTATCGGGATGCTGATTATCGCCTAACTTATGATGCAAAGTTGGGGCAAGCCCTGGAACAATCCAAAGCGGTTCATTTCTCGTGTTGGCCGATCTCACGGGAGCCCTCTCGGCGCGTCATCGAGCGAGTGATGGAGGAGGCCCGGAAGCGGGGGTTGTTGATCGGTTTCGACCCCAACTATCACCGGATGATATGGCAGCCTGGCGAAGACGGTGTGGAATACGTGAAATCGATCATCCCTAAAGTAGATATCGTGAAGCCTTCAGAGGATGACGCGGAGCGGTTGTTCGGTATGGCGGATCCGTTTAAGCAGATCGACCGATTCTTAGATTTGGGTGCTAAGCTGGTTATTATGACGCTCGGGAAACAAGGGGCGATCGTATCGAATGGCAATGAGACGGTCAGCTTCTCGACACTCGCTACTGAGGTTGTAGATACAACGGGAGCCGGGGATGCGTTCTGGTCCGGATTTTATGCCGCCTTGCTTCAGAATTTCACCGTCAGGGAATCGTTGAATTTAGGTTTTGCCGTGAGTGCTTACAAATTGAAACACTTAGGTGCTGTGGTCGACTTGCCGAAGCTTGAAGTCATTAAAGCTCAGTTTGGATTATAGGAGGACTTAAAGCATGTCGCTGAAAAATAAAGTTCAATTGATCACCTATCCCGATTCCATGGGTGGGAACCTCCGGACGTTAAGCGAAATGCTGACGAAGCATTTCTCCGATATCTTTGCGGGCGGCGTTCATATCCTGCCCCCTTTCCCCTCCTCCGGAGATCGCGGTTTTGCGCCGCTAACGTATCTGGAGATTGAACCCGGCTTCGGAACGTGGGAGGACATTCGAGCAATCGGGGAGAAGTTCGATGTCTTGGTCGACTTGATGGTGAATCATATTTCCAGGCAATCGCCCTATTTTCAGGACTTCCTGGTGAAGGGCCGGTCGTCCGAGTATGCCGATTTATTTCTTACGCTGGATAAAGTATGGGAGAATGGGGAGCCGGTTCAGGAGGATATCGACAAAATGTTTCTCCGCCGCCCTTTGCCTTACTCGACCTTTGAAGCCGGCGGCAAACAGGAACGAGTGTGGACCACATTTGGCAAGACGGACCCGTCGGAGCAAATCGATTTGGACATTCGTTCACCGCAGACACGTCAGCTCCTACGCGCCTTCTTTGAGAATTTCAAGCAGCAGAACGTCAAGATCGTTAGACTGGACGCGGTTGGATATGTCATTAAGAAGCTGGGAACCAGCTGTTTCTTCGTAGAGCCGGACATCTACGAGTTTCTCGACGAGATCAAAGCGTTGGCGGATTCGCTCGACATCGAGCTGTTGCCGGAAGTTCATGCGCATTACTCGACGCAATTCAAACTGGCGGAGCGCGGCTTCTGGATTTACGATTTCATCTTGCCTTATCGTATTCTTGAAGCGCTTCTTACGAAGAATGCCGCAGAGCTTACCCATTATTTGAACATTCGGCCGCATAAGCAATTTACCATGCTGGATTGCCATGACGGGATCCCGGTCAAGCCGGACCTGGATGAGCTGATCGACACCAAATCAGCGCGAAACCTCGTGGAGATCTGTGTGCAAAGAGGCGCGAATCTCAGTCTGATTCTGTCCGACGAGCATAAGGCGGAGGATGGTTTTGACGTTCACCAGATCCGTTGTACTTACTATAGCGCGCTAGGGGAAGACGATGATGCCTATCTTGCGGCGAGAGCGATTCAATTTTTCACTCCCGGAATTCCTCAGGTCTATTATACGGGATTGTTTGCGGGTGCGAACGACATGGACCGCGTGAAGGAGACGGGGGAAGGCAGGGAGATTAACCGTCATAATTATACCGTAGAGGAGATGGACCTGGCGTTGGGGGAAGAAGCTGTACAGCGGCTGCTGCAGTTGATTCGATTCCGCAACACCTATCCGGCGTTTGACGGAGAGTTCCAGGTGCCGGGATCGACGGACAATGAAATTCGCATGCGCTGGAGCCAGGAAAACAAGAGCTGTTTGCTTATCGTAGATTTGAATACGAACCAATCGGTGATCGAATACATCGACGAGCACGGTCTATTGACCGAATATCGGATTTGATTTCTTCAAAAAAACAAGGAGGAATAACAACATGGCCATGTTACAGATCCAATTTTTCTCTCGATCGTTGAGAAGGGAAGTCGCACTCAGCGCGCTGGTTCCCTTGGACACGCCGCCGATTCCGGGTCAACCCGTGGAGGAGGCCAAGCCCTTAAAGGCGTTGTATCTGTTGCACGGGTATTCCGGAAATCATACGGATTGGATCCATTTCTCCCGCATCCGGGAACTCTCCGATAAGTACAAGATCGCCGTATTTATGCCTTCGGGGGAAAACCATTTCTACCTTGACGATGAGGACAAGAGTCAGCTATACGGGGAATTCCTTGGGAGGGAACTGATCCAATTCACACGCCTGATGTTCCCGTTATCCGCAGACCGAAAGGATACGTTTATCGGAGGACTTTCCATGGGCGGGTACGGAGCGATTCGGAACGGTCTGAAATATGCCGACCAGTTTGGCCGGATCATCGCGCTTTCCTCCGCGCTCATTCCGTACACCATCGCCGGGTTGTCCCCGGGCTATCAGGATGCCATCGCTGACTATAATTACTACAAGCGCGTTTTCGGGGACCTGAATCAGCTTCTCGGAAGCGACAAGGATCCGGAAGCGCTAGCTAAGCAATTGAAGGAACAAGGCGCGCTTATTCCGGAGATTTACATGGCATGCGGGAACGAGGACTTTTTGCTTGACGTAAACCGGCGGTTCCATGATTATTTAACTCAAGAGGAAATTCCTCATCGCTATAAGGAAAGCGCTGGGACGCATGACTGGAATTTCTGGAATAAGTATATCGGCCCGGCCATAGAGTGGGCTGTCACCGATCCAGATTCGGTCACCTAAAATCGTCTTCTGCTTCATATGCCCCTGAAGAGAGCTACGGCCTGTCGGCCGGTTTGCTTCCTCTTCGGGGGCATCCCTTATTCGAACCATCGCCCAGATAAAGGAAGAGGATGCTTGATGAAGGCCGGAGGATTGTTTACTAGAAAGAGCATTGTATTCAGGTTTTTCGTTCCATTCACGCTCATCCTGGCCATTTTGTTTACGGTATTATTGCTCAGCAACATCTATTCGCTGGAAGTGGTTCGTACCCTGAAGCATATGGCAGGTTGGCTGCAACCGCTGGTGGGCGGTACCCCGGTCTCTTTCGTGGACGCCAAGGAACCTTTCCAATATCTTTAAATGAATGAAGGCACCCGGAACCTATGCTATAATCGGGTTGTTCGATTGTATCGAAGAAACCAAGCTAGTGCGAAAGGGTGCCAGGCATGAAACGGAAAACCATCTTGACGGCAATCGGAGTCATTGCGGTTGCCGCGCTGGGAAGTTATTTTCTGATCGCAGGACAAGCCGATAAGCAAAAAGAATCGAATGCTATAGACGCTCAGAGCATCAAGCAGATGGTCCAGGACTACAGCGTTGGAAAATTAAGCGCCAAGTCCGCATCGATTACTTCGAGCCAACTGATCGTGGACGGCGATACGGCGGATTCGAAGACATATGATCTGCCGAAGGACGAATTTTTCGTCTCGATTGCGCCTTACGTGAACCAAACGCATCCTTGCGAGATCCACAGCTTGACCGGATGCCGCGGCGAAATGAGCGAGCAGGAGTTCCAAGTGAATGTCACCGATGCGAACGGAAATACCGTATTGGACCAAAAAATGACGTCCCAGGCTAACGGATTTATCGACTTGTGGTTGCCGCGCGAGCAAACTTATCTTGTTCAGGTTAGCTATGACGGGAAGACGGCCGAGTCGGAAATCTCCACGTTTGATGGGGATCAAACGTGTATCACGACGTTGCAACTCAGCTAATCTGAATCACCTCAAAAACGACGGACCCTCATCAGAGGGTCCGTTTTTGGGGTCGGCAAAGACCGGCAGCTACAATAAGAGGATCGCGCCGCCCATCATAGGGGTGATTACCATGAAGGTTTTTAGCCAGACAACAGGCACACGTCTCGTGAACTTGGCTCCGACATAAGCGCCGGACATCGTTCCGATCACAACCGCGAGGAGTAAATGAACATCCAGGTAACCGATGGTGAAGTAGCCGGCCCCTCCGGCGAGGGCAATCGGCATGATCACCAGCATGGTTGTACCGGCGGCGTAACGCATCGACATTCCCAGGAGAAGCATAAGTCCCAGTTGGATAAAAGGCGTCGACCCGATGCCGAACAATCCCGATAAGGAGCCGGTAATCAAGCCGATGAGCGGCGCTAGCAACCAGAACCGAACGCCCTTGACTGTGACGAGTGTCGTATCGTCGGGCGCTTTCGGGCGCCGGGAAACGTAACCCATTCGAAACCACAAGGCCAATCCGGAAGCAAACAGCATGCCGGAGGTCAGATACCCCAGACGATCTCCGGGGATCAGAGATGACCAACCCGAGCTAATCCATGCCCCTGCCGCACCGGTCAAGCCGACGATCACCCCGGAACGCAACGCCATATTTCCTTCGCGGTAATGACTGATCGAACCGGAGAAGGACGAGAAGAACATGGCGGCCAGCGCAGTACCTAGCGCCGTATGAATCGGGTAACCGAAAACGACGGTAAGAATTGAGATGATAAATCCCGATC
Organism: Paenibacillus sp. J53TS2; assembly: GCF_018403305.1. NCBI lineage: Bacteria > Bacillati > Bacillota > Bacilli > Caryophanales > Paenibacillaceae > Paenibacillus > Paenibacillus sp. J53TS2. The sequence continues at coordinate 758,772 of NZ_BOSK01000001.1, read as the reverse complement.
CGCCTGCCCCTACGAAGCCGAGGAGGAAGCCGAGCGCCACCATGACCAGGGCAACTTCAACGAGCGGGATCAATCCATCCTCCAAACCTGGTGGGGGACAAGAGCCCCGACCGGGACCGGTAAGTTCCTACGCACGGAACTAGCCAGGTCCAGCACCATGGTAGCGTGCTCTTCTCCGTAGACAGGCCAAGTCGGTAAAAGCTCGGTGTTCGGATTTCCGCTCCGGATAAATGCGCTCCAGGCTGCCCTCATCCCTCGCGCAAGTTCTTTCATTTCAGGCGTCACAGCATAGGGGTCATCGATAGACGGCGTAGGCATGAAGCCGGAGTCGCCTGCGGCCAGTGCCGCTTGAATCAAGCTGCCTTCATATCCGTGGATCGCCCCCAGCCTGCCGCCGCATCGAAGCCTATACATCCAAACCGGTGCACCGGAGAAGGTTACGGCCTCCGCGAACTGTATCGCCCCGATGCCATACAAGTGCTCCGTTAAGGTTCGGGTCCAAGCAGCCTCAGGGGACATGGATTTGCTGTAATGCTGATAAGCGTTCCACACGGCGTCGGTATTTTTTCCGAAGAATCCTTCAAGTACCTCCAGATGCGGGGACTGAAGCCGCGGATCATTCTGAATAAAGATCGCTGCCTCCTCCTCGTTGAACCCGATCAAGAGCGGCGGCAGCCCTTGACTGTGCTTAAGGGTCGCCAGCGGATCCAGAGGGATGACAAGGCCGTCGGCCACGGGACCGAACATATGCAAGCCATGCGAGGTATCAAAGCCTACAGCCGATTGCGCTTCAATCAGCTTCTCTGCGGGAAGCTCGAGCAATCGGCGCGAGTTTGCCGGGGACAGTCCCAGCTTCTCCAGCAACCTCCGAGTTGTCACGTCCGCGGTCTGCGGATCCCGAACCGCTTGCGTTGCTCCGCTCTGCGCAATCGCACGGTGAAACAGGCCATGTGCTTTCGGCATGAGATAAAGGGACGCCACGCATTTAGCCCCTGCTGAATTTCCAATGACGGTGACGCGTGAAGGGTCGCCGCCAAAGGCGGCGATATTGTGCTGAACCCACTGCAAAGCAGCGATAATATCGAGCATTCCATTATTGCCCGAAGTCGCGTATTCCTCACCTAGTAACTCTCTTAAATTCAAGAAACCTAACGCACCCAGCCGATAGTTGATTGACACATAGACGATGCCCTCTTCGGATGCGAATCTGAGACCGACGCATTCTGCCCCGGTTCCCCCAACGAATCCCCCGCCGTGGACATAGACCATGACGGGCTTTGGTCCATTGCTCAAGTCTTCCGGCGTCCATACGTTCAAGTTTAGGCAATCCTCGGACTGCGCCAGTTCCGACAGGATCCCCTCCTGAGCCGGATTCTGAGGTGCGATAGCGCCGAATCGGTCGCATCGTCTAACGCCTTCCCACGGAAGCGGAGGGGTCGGCGGTTTAAATCTTCGCGATCCCCCCGCACTTGAGGCATAGGGAATGCCTCGGAATACGTAGGCTCCCTCCATTTTCAAGCCCTCGACTTTGCCTGACAACGTCTGCACAATCAAGATGATCGTCTCCTGTTCTATCGATGTTGTGATTATTATATCTTGCTTGATTTCATGAACCATAATATATATTTGAATATAAAGATCATAACCTATAGGTTATGAAATAAGGAGGACATTCCGCGTGGAGTTGTTGCAACTGAAGTATTTTCAGACGGTGGCCCGCATGGAGCATATGACGAAAGCCGCCCACAGCTTGCATATTTCGCAACCGGCGCTCAGCAAGATGATTGCGGCGCTGGAAGCCGAGCTAGGGACCGAGCTGTTTCTGCGGGAGCGCAAGACGATCCGCCTGAACGAAAAAGGCAGGATGTTCCTCCAGCATGTGGATCTCGCGTTGGAAGCGCTGGAGGATGGCGAGCAGCGACTGCGGGATACCAACGGATCCGCTTCTCCTATGGTCACGCTGGATGTTCGGGTATCCTCGCATTTGCTTCCGGGCATACTGGCTGCTTTTCGTACGGAATGTCCAAATGCCCAATTCAACTTGCTGCAGCATGCATCACCGCTGGACCCTCGAACGAACTTCGATCTATGCCTCTCGGACGGGGCGGTGCCGCCCCCTGGGACGGAGGCCGTCTCCTTGCTCGAAGAGGATATTCTCGTTGCGGTTCCCGCCGATCATCCTCTCGCACACCGGGAACGAGTTCGCTTAAGTGAGTTAAGGGAGGATCGCTTCATTATGCTGCCATCCGGCAAGTCTTTGCGCGAAACGACGGATGCCTTCTGCCGGTTGGCCGGGTTCACACCTCGAATTCGGTTCGAGAGCGATGATCCGGCTACTGTACGAGGATTGATTCGTGCGGGACAGGGCGTTGCGTTCCTGCCGGCGATCACTTGGAGCGGATCTACCGGGCCGGACGTCAGGCTGCTGCGACTCGAAGAAAGCTGGTGCAAACGATCGATTTCCCTGTCCTGGCCAAAGGATCGGTACCTGAAGCAGATCGCGGTCCAGTTCCGCGATTTTACCATCCAGTATTTCGCGAGGTTGGCCGTATCAGGAAGGATGGATTATGAATGAGGGTTGTCTACGGGACAACCCTATTTTGCGCTTCATTTTAGGGATACCGCTAACTACAGCGGTCCCCGCGTCTTCTACCGGTTCTCCTTCCGATAGTCGAGCGGCGCGACGCCAATCTCCCGGAATCGTTATCGGATTTGCCACCGATCATTTCACATTTACTTACCGGATAATGCTGGAAGCGAGAGGACTCTCACTTCTATTTCGTTTGCATCCGTACCCCAAGCACCTCCAAACCCTAAACGTGATGTACTTACTGGACTAATCGCTTGTAGAAATTATACAATACGATATGTTAACCACTAGATGCGTGGAATTTCAAATGAGGTGAAACGATGCAACGAGCACAGAAATGGCGTACAAGAGCCGTGATCCTAAGCTTGACGGCGATGCTGATGACAATTCTTTCCGGCTGCGGGGGGAACACGGGAACGAAGGAGAATCCTACGGCCGGGGAGCCGGTTTCGAAACAATATTATATTTTTGATACGGTGGTTAACATCAAATTGTTTGATGACCCCAAGGCGGAGGAGCATCTGGACCATATCGACAACATGCTGAAAACCTTGGATATCGAGCTAAGTCGTACGTTAGAAACGAGCCAACTCTACAAAGTGAATCAGGAAGCCGGCAAACAGGCGGTTGAGGTATCAGAGGATACGATGAAGGTTCTGGAACGTTCACTCGACTACGCCAAAGAGACGGACGGGCTATTCGATCCCACCGTCGGCGGTTTGGTTGATCTATGGGATATCGGGCATGAAGGGGCCCATGTCCCGGCGCCGGAGGATTTGCAGCGGGAACTCAGCCTGGTCGGTTATAAGGATGTCGTCGTGGACGAGGCCAAAAGCACCGTGTTTCTGAAACGGCCGGGGATGGTTCTGGATCTCGGCGGCATCGGGAAAGGTTACGCGGCGGACGAGGTCGCCGCTTATTTACGGGCGGAAGGCGTGAAGAGCGCGCTTGTCGACCTTGGCGGTAGCAGCATCATCGTTATCGGGAACAAGCCCAATGGAGACAGCTGGAACGTGGGCCTTCAGGATCCTGACAGCTCGCGCGGCACAACCATGGGCACGATTCGCTTAAGCGATCAGGTGATCGATACCTCCGGGATTTATGAACGATATTTCATCGAGGACGGTGTGATGTATCATCACATTCTTGATCCGAGAACTGGGGTACCGTCGCAAAACAATCTGAAGAGCGTGACGATTCTGGCGGATAATGCAACGGATGCCGACGCGCTGTCGACTTTCGTTTATGTGATGGGTCTTACGGAAGGCTTGAAGTATATCGAGGACTTGAACGATGAGACGGAAGCGATGTTCATCACGAAGGACAATAAAATTTACGTCACATCGGGACTCAAGGATACTTTTAAAGTGACGGACGGGCAATATACGCTAGTCGAAGAATAGCACGCTAGAGACGTTCAAGCGATTGAGCGTCTTTCTATTATACTAGAACGAATTGGACAAGGAGTTGGTTCCTATGAAACTGATGTTGATTTCGGATATCCACGGGTCGAGCGCTTGGCTGGATCGGGCGATGGCAAAAGTGGAAGAAGAGCGGCCTGATCAAATCATCATGTTAGGGGATTTTTTGTACCACGGGCCAAGGAATCCACTGCCGGAGGGTTACGATCCGAAACGGGTCGCGGCAACGCTTAACGGGCATAAGCATCACATCATCGCCGTGCGCGGGAACTGCGATGCTGAAGTAGACCAAATGCTGTTAGAATTTCCGATGATGGCAGATTACGCCATGCTCTTCTTCGAAGGGCGCCGAATTTACGTCACCCACGGGCATGGATTTAACATGGAGCAGCTTCCGCCGATGGCGCCTGGCGACGTATTTATTCAGGGGCATACCCATATCCCGGTGGCCGACCGCAAGGATGGCGTTTATGTGTTGAACCCGGGATCCATCGCTTTGCCGAAAGAGAATTTCCCGAATTCTTATGGCATTTTGGAGGCGGGAACGTTTCTTGTTAAGGATTTCGCCGGTGAGACCGTAAAACGGATTGCATTCGCTCCATGATAAACGAACGAATAGAACATCAGCTGCGGACGCTCCCAGCTTCACCGGGGGTTTATTTGATGAAGGATGCGGCGGGAAACGTGATTTATGTCGGTAAGTCCAAAAACCTGCAGCAACGGGTTCGCTCTTATTTCCACATCTCTCGCAACCGCTCCAAGAAGGTGGAGAGACTGGTGCATAACATCAAAGACTTGGAGATCCGACTCACCGACACTGAATTCGAAGCTTTGATGTTGGAGTGCAGGCTGATTCGCGAGTTGAAACCGATGTATAACAAGAAAATGAAAAGCCCGCAGGGTTATACGTATATAGCCATCCGGGACAATGAGAGAATTTGGGGCTTGGAAGTCGCGGATGAGCCAGAGGATCCGGGGCTTCGCCATGTCTACGGGCCTTACACGGCTAGTCGGCATACCGTGGAGCAGGCGGTCCGTAGCCTCCGTGAAGCGTTGCATATCGCCTGCAGCCGCAGCAGTTCCTCCAGCATCGGGACCCCCTGCTTGAACCATTCGCTTGGTTTATGTCTCGGAGCCTGCTTGGGTGGGGAAGCGATCGAGATCAACAATCGTAGCCTTACTCGAATTACTGCGCTGCTGGACGGAACTGATTCCGGCCTGCGGGAGGAGTTGGAACTGCGGATGCAGGAGGCTTCCGACCGGTTTGATTTTGAAGCAGCGGCTAAAGTTAGAGATGCGTTGAACGCCATCGATCTGTTTGCCAAACAGGAGGAGATCGCCGATTTCGCTGAGCAGAACCGGAACCTTGTGGTGCTGGAGCATTTGAATGAGCAGGAAGCCAAATGCTTCTTGTTGCGGAGGAATCAAATTCTCTATAGCCAGAAATTTGGTCTGTCCGAAGCCACACATACGGCTTTGTCCAAGGAACTTGCCGATAAGGCGCTTGCCTGCTTCGGCAAAGCGGGACTCCCTTTGGCCGGTAAGTCAAGTCGCGATGAAATCGACGAAGACCGAATTATCTACCGTTATTTGCATAGCAGCGATTGCAGGCATAGGTCGATTCCGCAGACATGGATAGAGACCAACGACTCGACTCAGATTGCGCATATGCTGGAAGAGATAATTTTAATTTGAAGAATCTATGAAACTAACTTTTTATTGACAGCGTTTACATTAATTGTTTAAGTTAGAGATAGACAACGGGGCGGGACTGGTGGCTAACCGCGACAAGGTCGGGGGCGCCTGGGAGGCTTTTTGGCTGATCAATCAACAGCCAGATGCCCGAAGATCAAATGAAGGCGGCAGGGAGCGTTTAGCGACCCTGCTGTTTTTTTTTCCAAAATTCAAACGGATCAGCTGATAGAATTTACCCATTTTGGGAATAACATATCCACATGCTATAAAGCGAGGAGGGAATGGTTTGCCGATCCAGGAAAGCCTGTACCCATCAATCGATGAAAACATCGCGTTGATCAAACGATTATTTCCCGGGGATTCCACCATCAAGTTCCGCACATTCCAGCATCCTTCAGTTAAGTCCTTTTCCGGCTGCCTCATTCATATTGAAGGCATGGTAAGCACCGAGACGTTAAGCAACTTCATCATTCGGCCGATCTTAAGCTTCCAGACATCCAAGGAATCCGATGATATTCCTTTCATGCAGCAGTTGATGGATGGCATTATCGAGGTCAGCGAACTCAGTTTATCGGATGATATGAATGTAATCCTGAATGAACTTCTGAGCGGCAATACGGTTCTTCTGCTTCAGGGGCATGATCAGGCCCTGATCGTTGGGACGCGGGGGTGGCAAACTCGGGCTGTGTCGGAACCGGGCACGGAAAAGTCGGTGATCGGACCAAGGGAAGGGTTCACCGAATCGCTGATCATCAATTTGTCTCTCATCCGGCGAAGAGTGAGAAGCCAGAATCTGAAATTTGAATTTCTGGAGATCGGGAAAACGACCAACACATCGGTTTGCCTTTGTTATGTCGAGGATGTCGTTTCCAAAAAGATTTTGCACCAGCTTATCAAACGGTTGGAACGTCTGGAGATCGACGCCTTACTGGATTCCGGGCAACTGCAAGAATTGATTCGCGATCACACCTTGACGCCGTTCGAAACGGTGGGCAATACGGAACGTCCCGACGCCCTGGCTGGCAAGATTTTGGAGGGACGCATTGCCGTGTTGGTGGACGGAAGCCCGTTTGTGCTGACGGTTCCTTTTCTATTCGTGGAGTATTTTCAAGTGAGCGAGGACTATTACAGCAATTACTTTTTTGGTTCGTTCAACCGGATGATTCGGTTTCTCGGCGAGTTTTTGGCCGTCAGCGTCCCGGCTATTTACGTCTCTTTGGTCACCTACAACCAAGAAATGATGCCCACGCCGCTATTGCTCAGCATTTCCGCGGCAAGGCAATCCGTGCCTTTGCCGACGGTGGCGGAATGTTTTGTCATGCTAGTCGTCTTCGAAATCCTGCGGGAGGCGGGGACCCGAATTCCGAATTCGATCGGCCAGGCGGTCAGCATCGTGGGCGCATTGGTCTTGGGACAAGCCGCGGTCGATGCGAGAGTCGTGAGTGCCCCCATGGTCATCGTCGTTGGGATTACCGGCATTACAACGCTGCTTAACGTTAAGATGAAAGCAGCCTCGATCTCTACGCGTTTCATGCTGCTGGTTTTGTCCTCCTTTATGGGGCTTTACGGTTACTTGTTCGGAATGATCGGATTGGTCATTCATTTGATGAGCCTGCGTAGCTTCGGGGTGTCTTACATGCTGACGGTGGGTTCTTTCAAGGAGTCCGACATCAGGGATACGGTGATCCGGCTTCCTTGGTGGGGAGAAAAGGTCGGGGCTCCCCTGGCGCAGGCCAAACAGCGGATCCGGAAAGTCATGAGGTAACGCTAGATGGATAAGAGAGCACGCGTAAGACGGTTGGCCGTCATGCTGTGCAGCCTCACGGTTTTCACGTTATCCGGCTGCTGGAATTACCGGGAAGTCGATAAATTGACGACCGTCGCCGGGATTGCCATCGATAAAGGAGTAGAAGACGGCCAAATCAAACTGACCGTCGAGGTAGTCGACGGCTCGGGGGGGCAGGACGCGATGAGCGTCGGTTCGTCCCGGATCAGTTTATCCGGAAAGACGATGTTTGAAATCGTTCGCAGAATGATTACGGAGTCCGGTAGCCGATTATATTGGGCTCATGCCAAGTCGATCATTTTAAGCGAGGAAATCGCACGGGACGGGGCAGCGAAAATTATCGACTGGTATGTCAGGGATACGGAAACACGGGCGGATATCCATATTCTGGTGTCCGGAGAGAAGACGGCCGAGGAAGTGCTCACCAGCGATGGCAAATCGGGCGAACCGCTATCTTACAAGATCGATGATATCCTGAAAAATGAAACAAGCGTATCGAACTCCCCCACGACAGAGATCTTTGATTTCGCGGATACGATCAATACCCCCGGCATCAGCAGTATCTTGCCGATGGTTTATTCTTCGGAGAATAAGGGGGCCAAGACGGCTTCCATCCGCGGATCGGCCGTTTTCGATATCGACAAGATGCTGGGAAGGATGAATGCCCACGATACCAAGTTCGTTTTGTTTCTTCGGGACGAAATCAAAGGGGGAATTCTGACGCTGGGCGGGTACAACCGGCCACCAGGAATTTCTTTGGAGATTTTTAAGAGCAAAACCAAAGTGGAACCGGTGCTGGTGGACGGTCAGGTCGAAATCCGGGTTAAAACCCATACGGTTACGGCGGTTGACGAGGTGCAAGAAAATGTCGACTACTATACGGCAAAGGGGCAAGCAGAAATCGAGAGAATGGCGGAGGACATATTGGTCAAAGAAATGGAGAAGGTGATCGAAATTGCGCAAAAGCGGTATAAACAGGATATCTTCGGCTTTGGTGACCGGATTCATAAGAAGATGCCGAAGGTATGGAAGTCGCTTGAACCCGATTGGGACGAGAAATTTTCCAGGTTGAAGGTGTCCGTACAAGCCAAGGTTGATATTAAAGGCACGGCATCGATTAGAAAACCGATCAAGACAGGGGGTGAAGAGTAGTGATCCTGCTTACGATCATTGCTTATGCCTTCATCGTGTTGTTGGATCAAGTCCAAACCTACAAAAACGGATATAAAAAGGATTTTGTCATCAGCAGCGTCATGGGTCTGCCGTCCTTCGCGGCAGCTCTGGTACTGGCCACAGGCGCTAAGCTGCCGAGTCCGACGCAGGCGATCGAACAATTGGTGGGTTTGCTATTCGGTCTATAACACGGGGGGTGGGAATTCGCAATGAACAAGGAAATGGTTACCGGCGGCGAAGCCAGAACGATTTTGATTCTGTTCATCATGGGGAGTACGATGATCCTGGGAGCGGCTGGGCAGGCCAAAAGAGACTCTTGGATCGCCATTCTGATCGCCATCGGCCTGGCTATCCCGGTCGCTCTGATTTCCGCTAGACTGCTCACGCTATATCCCGGGCAAAATCTATTCGACATTTGCCAGAACGTGTTCGGCAAAGTCCTGGGGAACTTGTTCATCCTGCTGTACGTTTGGTATGCCGTTCATTTGGCTTCGTTGGTGCTCAGAAATTATGGGGAATTCATGACGTCCGAAGCGATGCCGGAAACACCGATGCTCGTACCGATGCTGTTCGTGTGCGCGCTCAGCGTGTTCGTCGTGCTGCACGGCATTGAAACGTTGGGACGAAGTGTGCGGCTGCTCTTTAACATTTGCACGGTGACGATTTTGCTCGTGTTGTTCCTCACCATCGGAAGAATGGAGTTCAATAACGTCCTTCCGATCTTGGATCATAACTGGGGGCCGGTTTGGGAAGGTGCCTTCTCCACCTTTTCGTTCCCGTTTGCCGAAGCCTTTTTGTTAACCGCCATTTTTGGCGGAGTGAGGGACCGCAAGTCGTTTGTTCGCATTTTCCTCTTCGGGTTATTGATCGGCGGAGCCTTGATCCTGTTCATTTCGTTACGTAACATCTTCGTCTTGGGGACCTATACGATGAGCAACGTGTATTTCCCCTCCTATGCGGCCATAGGACGGATTAACGTCGGGGATTTTATTCAGCGCATCGAAGGTACGGTAGCCATTATCTTCGTGATTTGCGTCTTCGTAAAGTTCAGCGTATGCTTGTTGGCCGCAAGCCAAGGCATCGCGAAGTTGTTTCGCCTGAGCAATTATCGTAGCGTGGTCCTTCAAACGGGTCTCCTGACCACGTATTTGGCCTATTCTTTGTTCGACAATATTATGGATATGGAGTTTTTCGCCACAAAAATATACCCTTTTTACGCATTTCCATTTCAGGTTGTGTTCCCCGTGCTTTTGCTGCTGATTGCTGAGATCAAAGTGCGGTCGGCCCGCCGGGCGAAGTCCGGATAACGACTTCGGTTTACAAGGGATGCCGCTTTGACATATCATGGGGCTATATCATACATACGGAAGGAATGTGGGGATGGAGAGAAGGACAGACGAATTTCCTAAGCCAGAAGCGATGATTTTTGACATGGATGGAACGCTATTCAAAACGGAAACGCTGTTGATTCCGGTTTTTCATAAGGTGTTTGAACAGCTGCGGGAGGAAGGACTTTATTCCGGGGAAACGCCGCCGGAAGAGCTGATCTTAGGCTGCTTGGGAATGCTGCTGCCGGATATATGGCGCCGAGTTCTCCCAAACCAAAGCGAAGCCGTGCATCGCCGTGCCGATGATCTGCTTTTGGAATTTGAACTGGAAGGGTTACAACAACTAAACACGGAGTTGTATCCACAAGTGCAGGAAACACTGCAGGAGTTGAAGCGGCGTGGTGTACGGCTGTTTGTTGCCAGCAACGGGCTGGAGCATTACGTCAAAGGCGTTGCCGAAGCGCATCGGATCTTGCCGCTGTTCGAAGGGATATTCAGTGCAGGCGAATACCAAACGGCAACGAAAGTTGCTTTGGTCAAGCTGCTTATGGATCGGCACGGTGTCTCCCGCGCCTGGATGGTCGGCGACCGCTCTTCGGACGTTGAAGCCGGCAAGCGGAACGGGCTAACGGTGATCGGCTGTGCCTATGCCGGATTCGGCGATGGCAGCGAACTGGCTGGTTCCGACGTCCTGATCGGCTCCTTTGACGAGCTGATATCCCTTTACGATCAGGCGGGGGAAGCATAAACTTGGGTTGTTGAGATACGTAAAAAAAGCCGCTTTCCCTCCTAATTGGAGGGGGAAGCGACTTTTTGCTTATGCAGCCACAGCGCGTATTCCAGCGGTTTCACGATCGCTGCGCGGTACGCTTGCGAATCACCCGATTGATTGAACACCTCGCGGGCGGGCTTGGGGTTCACCTCAAGCAAGTAAATTTGGCCATGGCGGTTGATCGCCAAGTCAAGCGCAAGCTCGCACAAGGCGCCAAAGGTATCCTCCAGGTAGGCTGCGACCTCGAGACTGAGCTTCTCGGCCGATCGGCGAACCTCTTGACGCCGTTCCTCGCTTGGGATCCATTGCTTCAGCAGGGTATTCATGGCCACTGCATGGCCCCCGCCATGCAGATTGGAAGTCACGCTGCGGGGAGGTCCTACGCGGCCGGCACAACCGGTCATCTCCCAATTGCCTTGGCCGTTCTTCTGCACGAGCATCCGGTAATCGTGGACGCGGCCGTTCGGCAGCTTGATCTGAATACCTTGCTGGGCGATGAAGCGGCCGCTCCCCTTCCAACCCAGCAGGAAGGCGCTCAGACGGGATTTGTGAATTTTCTGGGGAGCGATGATGCTCCGGTTCTGACGACGTCCCTGGATCAGGAACTGATCGCCGTCCAGTCGCTCAACCCGCAGAATACCACGGCCGCCAGTACCGTTAATCGGCTTGACATAAACGGCGGAATACTTCTTCAGCAGGCCCATCACGTCGCTGCTGCTTTGAAATAACACGGTCTCCGGCTGGTTGGATCGGAATCGGCTTTTGCGGGACAAGGTTTGATATATCGTCCATTTATTCCGTAACGGCCGGTTGAGAAAGGTTAAATGACTGTAACGGGCCCGGAACCGCAGCAGCTGTTCGAACCGTTTGCTGCGTTGAATCCGGCAACGATCGAAGATCAAATCCGGGAAGCTGCGCCATTTACGGAACCATTTCTTGGCTTTCGGGTTATACTCGAGAGCAAAAATCTGTTTTTTCTGATCGAAAACGTCCATCGGGGTGAACACGAAAATGTCCAGGCCGATTTTTTGTCCCTCCGTGATCATGCGCTGGTAGATATGCCGTTCCTCCAACTGCTTCTTATCATTGAGGTACAAGGTCAGGATGCCCAGGACGGGGTGTGACAACGATATCACCTTCCTTGCTGTAATGGGCGGACGGTTCTCTATGCTCTGGGGAAATGGGCCGCGACTCCAGGAGGAGCAGCGTTTTGCCGCTCGGGTCCCGAATCAGATCGGAAGCGTACAACCCAGCACGAAAGCACAAGCGCAGCTCCGGGACCTGGCTTAGCGAAACCCTGCAGCTTAGTTGCTTCAGTCGGGTCAACTGGGCCTGAAGCAGCTTCGCGCCGATCCCCCGGCCCCGGTACAACGGGTGCACGACAACCACGCATAGCTTGCGGCCGTAATCCGCAGTGCAAGAAATGCCGGCTAACCGCTCCCCGTCCTCCGCCCGGATCCGAGCGACGAACAGGGAGCAACCGGGTCGGTCAAGATCGCTGGGCGTCAGCCGGAGAAGCCGCCGGAGGACGGAGGGCGAGATGCGGCCAGAGCCGTATTTGCGAACGAAAGCCAGTATTTCGCCGTGCTGCAGCTCCCAAGGGACTCCGGCTTCCCGCGTCACGGCTCTAATCTCCACCACTACCGACCTCCTATAAGGTAGAATTTTTTCACGTTTACGCTTTGGATTTCGGCTGGCGGGACAAATATTGGCTATATTGGAAAATCCGCTCCAGCGATTTTTTGCGGATATGCGGCTCATCAAACTTCATCGGCTTGGCGTTCGCTTCAAAGAACCAAAGACGGCCGTCTGTGTCGACCCCTAAATCCATGGACATTTCTCCGAGCAGGTAGCTGGATTCCTTCTCGATCTGCTTGGCGATCAAGAGGGCACTGGATTTGATCCGACTTAGGAGGAGTGCCGTCATCTCGGGCCCGAAAGCCGGCAGAAGCATCTTTTCCGGATCCTCGATGCTGCCGCCTTGAGGGACATGAGTCGTAATCCGTTTCGGCCCGGCCAGACGAGCGCCAATCCCGGTCACCATCCAGATGCCTTTGCCGTTTTTTTGCACGAGCACGCGCATGTCGAAGTGGCGGCCCCGAAAGGACGTCAGTTCAATGCTTTCCTGCATGATGTACGGTGTATCGCCGGCCTCCTTCTTGATTCTTCTCCATAACAGGGGGAGCTTGGCGGTCTTATATACGACGTTTCGGCGTCGTTTTCCTTGAATCGTGAGACGGTATGGCTTGATATCGTTGGCATCCAGCCGCAACAGCATAATGCCCTTGCCGGCTTTGCCGCTTTCCGGCTTAAGGTATAGGCTACCGAATTTCTCCAGCATAGCGGCCAGGGTTTTGGGACCTATCATTTTCTTCGTATCCGGCACAAGCGTCTTGGTAGACCGACCTTTCTTCAGCCATTCAAATAAGCGCCGCTTATTGAAAAAGAAGGGATTAAAGAGATGGATGGACTCGTGCTGGATCACCTCGTCGATTTTACGGCGCACCTCCGGTTTCTTCTCATCCTCCCGCAGCGGAATGCGGTTGTAGATGACATCGGGCAAGGGGAACCATTGTTTCTTCCACGCTTTGTCCTCCGGATGGAAAAAATAGCCTTGAACACGTTTGGAGCCAAGCTTCAAGTCTTTGGCCGTTACGACATAAACGGGATATTCCAGCTCCTGCCCGGTTTTGACGAGATCCCTGAAGTTGCTGCGGTTTCCGCGGAACAGCTTGTCGTTATCATCCACCGTTAACACGGCGACGACCGGCTTCTTCTCGCTCAAGAGCGGATTGCTCATGAGCCATCCCTCCTCCGGAATTTGCTCAAGTAGAGACAATGATCCAAGATATGGTCCACCGACGCCTTCCCTTCCGCCCGGAGCGAAGGGTGCTTGAAGATCGAACGCCCCGGCTTGGCGTTGGCTTCGAACATCCATATCTTCTCCTCCCGGTCGATCCCGATATCAAAACCAATCTCGCCGATCAGATGCTGTTGATGGGATTCGATCGCTTCGGCTAGCGTGATCGCAACGGACTTGGCGTTCCGTAGCACTTCATCGGCGCGCGCCCCAAACGCTCTGCTGAGCGCTTGATCCGGTGTAAGCAGGGAGCCCCCGTTCTTCAAGTGAGTCGTGACGCTGCCTTTGCCGGCTTTTTTCGCCCCGATCCCAACGACGACCCATTGGTTTCTCCCATTCTTATGCATGTGGAACCGGAAATCGATTGGACAGCTGTCGATTTCGATCAGGCGAATGCCCTGCTGGGCCACGTAACCGCGGAGCGCCCGGCCGTGTCTGGCTTGCAGCGTACGCATCAAGCTGGCGAAGGAAGAGAAGCGCAGCAAGGCGTTGCGTCCGTTTTTCCGATACCTGGCGTAGTAACCGCTTCTCGGGATATAGGAAAGGCGGTAGATCCCATTGCCAAGGCTGCCGCTGTTTGGCTTGTAATAAACGAGGGAGTGCCTATCCAGCATCTCCTTAATTTGCTCGGGCGTCGGGCTCATGATCGACTCGGGAACGTAGCGGACGACACTGGTGTCTTTCTCCAGCAAGCGGTAGATATCGGATTTATTGAAGAAGCTCCAGTTGAAAAAAGGGATCTTCCGGCGAACGAACCGTTCCCGCAGCTGATTGATCGAGCTTGTTGTTTCGGCACGGCGGCTGGGAAGACGATTGTATACAACGTCGGGCAGCGGCACCCGTTTCCGTGTGAATCGGCCGGCCTCGTTTAGAAAGTACCCGGTCACGGTATCGTCCTCCCAATGGATGTCCCGCGGGGTGAACGCAAAAATATAAGAGATCTTGCTTCCCTGCCTGAGCAGTTGTTTAATGAAACCGGTGCGTGAACCGAACGGATTGGTCTGCGAGGACACCGGGCCATCGGACAAGACGCCGATGAGCGGGCCGATCTGCACTTCCCCCTCTTGAAGGCTTCGGAGGTAGACGCCGCCGGGCTTGGGGATCTTGATGCCTCTGCGTACGCCGCTGGCCAGATAGAGATGTTTTCCCGCTTTATTAATTCGTTTGATGGTGGCGGGAACGCGTTCTCCGCCGAGTCTTAGATGCAGCGACTTTTTTCCGGACAGCTTCAGATTCTTCATTAGAGCCCCTGACACGTAAACCACCCGTTCGGGGGCTTGCGTGAAATGGACGTTGCAAAAAGTCAAACTCATGGATTTTATCCTCCTAAAAGTGATCAGGGTTTGCTCAGCAGTAAATAGCGGGCATAGCCAATCGGATTCTCCAGCGACCTTCTGGCGGTTTCCGGATCGCCGATCCGAAAGAACGAGGAGCGCCCCGGTTTGGAGTTGACCTCCAGCACCCAAACGCAGCCTTGGCGGTCTACGCCGAAGTCAAGGCCCAGTTCCGCCAGCCTGCCGAAACGGGTCTCCAGATAGGCCGGAATCAAGAGTGACAATTTGCGGATCGCTGCTTCAGCGGCTTTGCCGCCCTGGTCTCCGAGTTCTCGGATGAGAAAAGGCAGCGCCCGGTGGGCAGTACCCCCTCCATGCAGATTGGAGGTAAGCGAATCTTTACGACCGACGCGTGCCGCCATCCCCGTCAAGCTCCATTCGCCTTTGGCATTCTTCTGCATGAGGACACGCACGTCAAATGGCTCGCCTTCTGAGCTGTTCAGCTGCAAATACGGCTGAATCAGGAAGGGGCGTCTTCCGGTAAATCGGTCAACCCAATCGAGCCCGGCTTGTTTGGTGAGAAAACGGCGCCGAAACATCGTATTTCGTCCGCTCCGGCCCATCACCCTGACTTCATCGCGGGGGGGAAGCCATTTGACAAGCATCGTCCGTTTTCCATGCGTTCCGTTACGAGGTTTCAAGAACGCTTCACCGTCATGGGTTTGCAGCCATTTGTCCAGCTGGACCTGCCCTTGATAAAGCACCGTCTCTGGCAAATGCTCGGCGACCTCCGGACATTCGAGCAGGGCTTGGTAGACCACCCATTTGCCCGCGAGCCCTCGGGCCAGGTAGACGAAGGGATGCTCGGTGGCCAACCGCTCGAGCAGGCGATGCTTGCGCAGCTGTTGTTTGCGGTCATGGGTTAGGCAGCGGTCGTAAATAATGTCCGGCCTGGGGGACCATTTGCGAATCCAGGTCCCATGTTCAAAGGTGTAGGACGGAATGCCAACGGCATTCCCTGATGCGATCCAGCCTAAGCAGAAGACCATTACAGAGAGGCCCTGCTTTTCACCGATATGGCATAATCTGCGACAGAACGCGGCTTCCGCGAATGGATATGGCCCGTCGCTTTCGGCGACTAGGATCCCAATGGTCCCTTGTGGTGTCTTGTTCATGCGGAATCCCTCCTTCCAAGAGGCCCTAAGGGTTACGTTTAAAAGCCGGACAAATAACGGGTGTATTCAATCACTTGCTTAACCGAAGGTCGAATTTTGCCTTCGCCCATTGGGGTGTTGTCATTTTTGGATGGCTTGGAGTTGACCTCCAGCAGCCACACCCGGCCGCTTGTTTCTACGGCCAAATCGATACCGAACTCCCCAAAGTGGGCCGGAATTTGCGCATCGACACTCTGGGCGATATCCAGGGCCGCTTTCTTCAGCTTCGCGGCGACTTTACCTTTAACCCCTTGCGGCAGCGAACTGCGGGCGATCGCGTCTTTCACCGTGCTGAGGGTACCGCCGCGGGCCAGGTTGGAGACGAAATGCTGACTTCCGGCAATCCGTGCCACAATGGAGGTCGTGTTCCATTTGCCGGAGATGTTCTTCTGAACCAGCGCACGAAAATCCACCGGCCGATGATCCACCTCGATCAAATGAAGCCCCTGCTGGATCTGGTAGCGGGTCGCCTTCATTTTGCCGGAGAGCGATGTAAATACTTTGTTGAGATTCGGGTAAACCTGCCGCCGCGTGCCGCCAACCTGGGCGGTTAACGTCTGAAAGGCTCCGCCTTCGAGCCGCGAAATGCGGATGATCCCCTTGCCGAGGCTTCCTTTAATCGGTTTCAGGAAGACGACCGGATATTTGGCGCACATCGCTTTCAGCATGGCGTAATTACGGAACAGATGGGATTCCGGCAAGTAGCGCTGCACGGAAGTGTCTCGACCCAGGGCGTCGAACACTTCGGTTTTGTCGAGATATTTTTCGTTGAAAAAATGGCTCCCGTAGCGGGATTTTACTTCTTTCATAAAATGCTGTACGCTAGGTTTATTCTCCAATTTCCGCGAATTCAGCCGGTTATAGAAGACGTCTGCGGCAGGCAGATGGGTTTGCTTCCACCCGTTGCCATAGACCCAGCCCGAGACCTGGCCTGTGCTTGTGCCGATGTGTTTAGGCGTGAAGAAGTAAACGAAAACCCCTTGGCGCGAGCAGGCGTTAACGAGCTCCTTACAGAACAAGGTCATCTGGCCAAACGGCCTTTCCGGATTGCCGGGGAAGTCCTGGCTGAGCAGTATGCCTAGCAGCGGACCCAATTGAAGGGTGGAGGAATGCGGCCGGTAGATGAGACGCAGCGACGATCGCGGCGGGATCCCCATTTTGCTTGCTAGACTGGAACTCATGCGAACTCCGTCGGATCTGGATAAAGGAATAACTTTGACGCGGTGCCGGAATGATCCGAAGGTGAGCAGAAGCGGAAGATGCGTCGGGATTTTCCATTGTTTGATCAGCATGTCTCCAAGCACGAGAATGTCGTCTTCAAGAATGCCCGGACTCATGATTTGTACCGTAATTTTTTTGGAGGGCATGAATGCGGATCTCCTTCCAAGCTAAGCTAGAGTCTTGGATGCAAGTAAAGATCATCTGCGTTAAATGCGTGTAATGCATCATATGAGGACATAGAATCCTTGGTGATTAACCTATGCCCGTTTTCGGCGGCCCTAAGGCGAAGGGATGAACCGTCCTTTTCCTTGCCGGGTGCGGTCCGAGGGCGGATTTCGCGGGAGATAGTTAGGGCGGCAGCCTAAGAGAAAGAAGGTGGAGGAAGGATGCCCGATTGGCTTTACGTGTTGGTAAGCGTTACAGTGGCAGCTTTTGTTGGCGGTGTCACCAATCACTTTGCGATTAAAATGCTGTTCCATCCGCGCAACCCCATACATATTGGTAAGTTTCACGTCCCCTTTACGCCGGGACTCATTCCGAAACGCCGCGATGATATCGCCGAGTCACTTGGCCAGGTCGTGGCGGAGTATCTCGTGACAGCCGAAGGGCTGCAGGAAACGGTGCAGCGCCCAGAGTTCCGGAGCAAGGCGGATAACGCCTTGCACGGCATCGTTGAACGCCTAGGCTCCAGCGAGTCGACGCTGCGGCAAGCCGCGATGCGCGTATGGAGCGAGGCGGAATATGAAGCGCTGAAAACTCGCTTGGCGACCGGGGTTAGAGAAACGGCCATGCGGGGTTTGACTCGACTGTGGGAACATTCGGAACTGGGGGAGCTGCCGCTAAAGCGGCTTGTTCCCGGATGGTCCGAAGAGAACCGTAAGGCCTGGAGCGCCGCTCTGGCCGGAGCATTATTGGGCGTTGTTGAGGAGGAACTGTTGTCTGCCAGCGGACAGCGAATGCTGTCGAGAATGGCGGCGGGGATGATGGACAAGGCGGGCGGATTCCTCGGTACGATGGCCGCGATCTTTATGGATGAGGATAAATTGGTTCAAAAAATGACCCCGGCGCTCGTTCAAGCGCTGCGCGGCGAAGAGGCCGTGAGCAAAACGGCCCGGGCGATCGAATCCCGTCTGGAGTTGTACGGCGAGAAGCCGGTGGCGGAACTGTTAGCCGCTTTGACCGGCGAGGAGGCGCTTCATTGGTTAGGCGGCAAGCTGGAGCAGCTTCCACTGGAACGGTGGCTGGAGCAGGCGGAGAATCTGCCGCTCCGCTCGTTGATCGAACCGTGGAAAACGCAGGTCATCGCGATGGTTCCGGCGCTGACGGAGCGGCTGCTGCGCCTCATCGCCAAGGGAATTCCCGCGGCGATGCAGGCGGTTGATTTGCCGGGCCTCGTCGAGGAGCAGGTGCAGAAATTTCCGGTGGAACGCCTGGAGGAGGTTATCCTCAGCGTCTCGGGCAAGGAATTTCGCGCCATTACTTGGCTTGGTGTATTGCTTGGCGGAATTATCGGTTTATTCCAGTCGCTGCTGATGCTGTGGATGGGATAGGGGGATAGGCGGAAAACTGCCTGTTGAACCGCCCGGGCTGCAAGGTCGGGCTTGCCACGGCGCGTGCGTAGTAGTAGTGACAATGTAACAACAACGAATCTTTTGCCTAACGCTTATGAGGAACGCGATTTGAGCCGAAAAGAGGAAAAGAAAATTCTAACGCTTGCTGTAAGGCTTATTTCCCGATTTTTGCATAAAACGGGGGTCGTTCCAACCCAATAAGGTGTCTGATCCGCGTTACATGTGGAAACCCTTGATTATTGGGCAAATAAGCATCCTGATCAGCGTTAGCGCAAGTTGTTGTTGTTATTGTTGTTGTTGTTGCGACATTAGCCCAGGGTGTTACATCGTTCGCCCAATATAGTACGGAGCAGGCCTGCCCTAAGGCTGCTTATACCCTATAATAAAATTTGGAGGTTTATCAATGAACATTTACGACAAAGCGCATGAACTGGCGGCTGCCTTGAAGGACAGCCCAGAGGTTAACGAAATTACAGCGGCGATGAAGCTGGTGGATGCTGATCCCGAGAGCAAACGGATGCTGGATGAATTCCGGGTTCGCCAAAATGAAGTGCAGCAACGAATGATGACTGGAGAAATGCCGTCGCAGGAAGAAATGGAACGGATGGAGAAACAGTTCGAGGTGCTGAGCTTGAACCTTAATATCCGTCGTTTGTTTGACGCCGAACGTCGCCTAAGTGTGATCATTCAGGACGTCAACAAAATTATTACGGATAGTCTAGCTCACTTGTACGGCTCGGGGATCTAAATCCCCGTTTCCGTTCGTATCCTCCATTTGCAAGTTTCTATCATATTCCTTCAGCTCCGTTCATAGAGATAGAAGAGACAAGGTACAACGAACCGAATCTCATATCTCGTAATCTATGAAATAAAGGAGCTGCGGAAGATGAAAATCGTAAAAAAACCAAGCAAATGGAAGCATGTCGTTTATCTGATTCTGGCATTGGCGATGCTCATATATGCGCTGCCTATGATTTCTTTTGAACCTGGAGCTGGTTGGGTGTCGCTGTTTGGCGCGGTGTGGGCAGGGTTTGCGTTCCTCGTGATCGGGGCGCACCTGCATTTCCTCTTAGGCGTAGGGGAGGAGAAGCAACGCGAGCTGGATCGAATCCGGCGGGCGAAATACCGTGAATGGGAGCTCCAATGGCAGGAGGACGGCAAACGCGGCGAAAATGCATAAGTGGCAGGCAACGGAACTGACGGCTGGCCAGAAAATGGACAGGGACTGTCTTGGAAGATCACCATTCTTCCAGGACGGTCCCTTTTTACGTTTGTACTTGCCGGGGGCACTAATTCTCGCCGTCGCCGGTCAGCATTTGATCGTTGCCTGCTCCCGGCGGAACCATCGGATACACGTTTTGCTCTTCCCGAACATTAAATTCCATCAGAACGGGGCCGGGGAGGGCCAGCGCCTGTTGGATGATCGCATCGGCTTCTTCCGGCGTCTGCGCCCGGAGCCCGGGAACCCCGTATGCGCCGGCAAAAGCGACAAAATCGGGGGATGTGATGTGCACGGAGGAATATCGTCGTTCATAGAACAACTGCTGCCATTGCCGGACCATCCCCAAATAGCCATTGTTTAGGATGGCGATTTTGACCGGCAAGCCGTAATCGACGGCCGTCATCATCTCCTGCAGATTCATTTGGAAGCTGCCGTCCCCAGTGATGCAGACGACCGGCGGGGCGGCGGGCCCGCCCAGGGCAATGGCCGCGCCAATCGCAGCCGGGAAGCCGAAGCCCATCGTACCTAAACCTCCCGAAGTGAGGAAGGATCGGGGGCGGGAGAACCGGTAGTGATGGGCGGTCCAGATTTGATGCTGCCCGACATCGGTTGCCACCACCGCGTTACCTTGGGTATGCTTATCGATCAGCCGAATGACCTCCTGTGGATTCAACGATCCTGCAGCCTCATCGCTATAATGCGGCACCTTCCTCTGCCATCCGGCCGTTTCCTCCGGCCAATCGGTCTTCTCGGGCCCTTTCACGTAAGCGTTCAACCTCCGCAGCAACTTTCCGATATCCCCGCAGAGCTTAAGCTCCACGGGAATGTTCTTGTCCAGCTCGGCATCATCGATGTCCACATGAATCTTCCAGGCGTTAGGGGCGAACGATTTCGCATTGCCGGATAACCGATCGTTTAACCGCGTGCCGAGGCAAATCAGCAAATCCGCATGATGGACCGCTCGGTTCGCGGCATAGGTGCCGTGCATTCCCAGCATCCCGAGATAGAGCGGATGGCGGGACGGGAAGGCGCCGATGCCCAT
Organism: Paenibacillus sp. J53TS2; assembly: GCF_018403305.1. Taxonomy (NCBI): domain Bacteria; kingdom Bacillati; phylum Bacillota; class Bacilli; order Caryophanales; family Paenibacillaceae; genus Paenibacillus; species Paenibacillus sp. J53TS2. The sequence goes on along the minus strand of NZ_BOSK01000001.1, from coordinate 737,603 downwards.
CAGCGTAGTGGCAACCGGGATTTGCGCAGTTTCCGCTAGCTGGCGCAGCTGCTCGGCGGCGCCGGATGCCGCTGCGCCGCCGCCTACCACGAGGACCGGGCGGCGGGAGGACTCGATCTTGCCGGCAATGAGCCGCACGGCCTCTTCGCTGATCTCGGATTGGGGTTCGTATCCGCGAATATGAACTTCGATGGCGGGCCTTTGGTCTGTACGGGCGGTCATGATGTTTTTGGGCAGATCGATAAGCACAGGCCCAGGTCTCCCGGTGACCGCGAGATGGAAAGCCTCTTTGACGATTCGAGGCAAATCGCGGATGTCCATCACGGAATAATTATGTTTGGTCACGTCCATCGTCATTCCGTAAATATTGACCTCCTGGAAGCTGTCCCGACCGATCAGGTCGGTGGAAACCTGACCCGTCAGCACAACCATCGGGACCGAGTCCATATAGGCGTTAGCGATACCCGTGACCGCATTTGTCGCCCCTGGCCCGGAGGTGACGAGCGCGACCCCGGCCTGTCCCGTGACTCGGGCATATCCGTCCGCCGCATGCACGGCGGCTTGCTCATGCCGGGTTAGAATATGATGGATTTCTAGGCAATCGTACAGCGCATCGTAGATCGGAATGACCGCACCGCCGGGATATCCGAAGATCGTGTCGACCTGTTCCGCACGCAAGCACTCGATCAGCAGCTCCGCTCCGTTTTTGGCGGTGGGTAACTTGGTTTCATGGATGTTCTTCATTTAAACTTACCTCCCGGTGGAATTTTGACCATTTTATCGCGAGGGGTTTGCATTTGGAGTGATTCCAGTCATAAAACGGCGCGGATCAAGGGGTTACGATTACTAGGAATTCAATGATGAGACGGTTGGACTCGCAGGAGAGTCACGCCGCTCAAAGGAGGGCAAACCTAATCATGAGCAGAAACATTGCGGTGGTCGGCGGGGGGATTTCCGGGTTGAGCGCGGCTTATTACGCCCGGAAGTGGCTTCGCGAACGGGGGATCGACGCCGGAATAACGATTATAGAGCAAACGGACCGGCTAGGCGGGAACATTCGCACCTTGCGTCGGGACGGTTTTACGATAGAGCAAGGCCCCGATTCATTCATCGCGCGGAAAACCGTTGTTTTGGAGTTGACGAAGGAATTGGGTTTAGAGCATTTGCTGGTGGGAACGAATCCGCTAGCCAAAAAGAACTACATTGTGCATCATGGCCGCTTTCACCCGATGCCGCCAGGGCTGATGCTCGGTATTCCTACGCAAATGTGGCCATTGGTGAAGACCGGCCTGCTGTCGCCGGCCGGCAAGCTGCGCGCCGCGTTAGACCTCGTGCTACCAGCCAGACGCGGCGGCGGGGATGAATCGCTTGGCGGCTTCATTCATCGACGGTTGGGGCGTGAAGTGCTGGAGAACCTGACCGAGCCGCTGCTAGCTGGCATCTATGCCGGGGATACGGCGGAGCTTAGCCTGGAAGCAACGTTCCCCCAGTTTATGGAGATGGAGCGTAAACATCGTAGTTTGATTCTCGGTCTCTTGGCGAGCAAAAAACAACCTTCCCCCAAGCCGCGAGAGGAAATGCCTAAGGGGGGGCATAACAGCATGTTTTTGACGCTGGAGGGCGGATTGAACGTGCTTACTTACGGTTTAGCCGCTGCGCTTCAAGGCGAGCAGGTCATAACGGGACAAGCGGTAGACGGGATGAGTAAGAAAGCGGGACGCTACGAATTGGAGCTATCTGGGGGCGAACGTTTGGAGGCGGACGCCGTCATCCTGGCAACCCCGGCCTATGCCTCGGCCCGGCTACTTCAGGATCAGGTTCGAACAGCGGCCTATTTGGAAAAGATCCGTTACGTCTCGGTCGCGAATCTGGCTTTTGCCTACCGGCGACAAGAGATCCAGCATGATTTGGACGGTTCCGGCGTGTTGATTCCGCGCGGGGAAGGGCGGATGGTTACGGCAATTACGTGGACGTCCTCCAAGTGGCTGCACACGGCACCGGAAGGACGCGTGCTGCTCCGTGCGTATATCGGCCGCTTGGGAGACCAGGCCTGGACGAAGCTGCCGGAGACGGAGATCCGTCGACGCGTGGCTGCTGAACTTAAGGATCTGATGGGGATCGAAGCCGAACCGCTCTTTTGCGAAATGTCGGCTTTGCCGGAGTCGATGCCGCAGTACCCGGTTGGTCATGTGGAGCATCTGAAGGAGCTTCGTGCCGAATTGGAGCAGGTGATGCCCGGCGTTATGGTGTGCGGAGCGGGGTATGGCGGAGTGGGGATCCCCGATTGCATTCGTCAAGGGAAGGAAGCGGCGGAAGCGGCGTTAACTTGGTTGGGAGATGAATCGAAATGCAACTGATTCAGCATAAAGATTATAACGTGAATCCCTTTATCGTCATTTGGGAATTGACGAGAGCCTGTGCGCTGAAATGTCTGCACTGCCGGGCGGAAGCTCAATATCACCCCGATCCCAGACAGCTGACCTTCGAAGAAGGCAAGAAGCTTATCGACGAAATCGCGGAAATGGACGATCCGCTTTTTGTATTTACGGGGGGAGACCCGCTCATGCGACCGGATTTGTTTGACCTGGCGCGGTATGCGATCCATGAGAAGGGATTGCCCGTTTCCATGACCCCAAGTGCCACGCCGAGGGTTACCTTCTCCGCCGTAAGCAAAGCCAAGGAGGTTGGTCTTTCTCGCTGGGCGTTTAGCCTAGACGGCTCGACGGCGGAGATCCATGACCATTTCCGCGGCACACCGGGTTCATTCGAGATGACGACCAGAGGGATCGGTTATTTACAACAGCTGGAGATTCCGATTCAGATCAACACGACGGTGTCCCGTTATAACCTGAACGATCTGCCGCGAATTGCGGAAACGGTCAAAGGGATGGGGGCGGTGCTCTGGAGCGTGTTCTTCCTTGTACCAACGGGGCGGGGAATGACGAAAGACATGATTACACCGGAAGAGCATGAGCAGGTGATGATTTGGCTGGCGAACCTGCAACGGGAGATGCCTTACGGCATTAAAGCGACGGAAGCGCCCCATTACCGCCGGGTATTCATGCAGCAGCAGAGGCGAATCGCCGCTTCCGTAGAGGGGGGCTCGGCAACGCCCAAACGAATGGATGTACTCGGCCGATCGCCTAAAGGCGTAAACGACGGAGACGGATTCGTATTTATCAGCCATATTGGCGAGGTGTATCCGAGTGGTTTTCTGCCGGTGAATTGCGGAAGTGTCCGAGACACTTCGTTGGTGGAAATCTATCGAAATTCGCCGATTTTGCAGCAGTTAAGAGATAAATCCTTGCTTAAGGGCAAGTGCGGAGCCTGCGAATTCAAGGAGCTATGCGGCGGCTCCAGGGCAAGGGCCTATGCGGTTACCGGTGATTATTTGGAAAGCGATCCGTACTGCTCCTACATTCCTCGGGGCTACAACAGTCACGATCAACCGTGAGCAAATTCACGCAATGCAAAAAGGAGGCCGATCGGCCTCCTTTCATTCTTGTAAATCCAACGGATGGGCATTAGGATGGAAGAGGTTCAAATGTCACTTTCCAATGATCCTCAGCCAATTGCTCGGAAGCATGGCTGTAGCCCTTACCTTCAAGCACCTTTAGAAGCGGGACGGGATTCATGGTGGCGTGCAGAACGAAAGTCTCGCCCTTTTCCAGCTTCCCGACCGTGTCCATGATCACACTGAACGGTTCCTCGCCTCGGCGAAGAAACGGGCGAACGTCGAGTTCAACAATGCGGTCTGCCATTTACACATTCACCTCCACGTCGGTCCGTTCGGTTGCAAACGCTTGGCACAGCCGTGCCGCACCGCTAAGTCCCTTCATGCCGCCGTAAAGAGTATAGAAGAACGAGTCCGGCGCATCCAGCGAGAAGGACAAATACTGCTTCGGATCGATCCCTAACATTTTTTCAAACAAGGTGGCGGTGTCATAGGCGTAGAAACAGAAATACGTGTATTGAAATTCCGGCATTTTCTCGGCGATCGTGAGGATCTCACCCGCGTACCGCTCGAGGTTGCTCTCCGCCTCCTGAATCATGCGCAAGGCATCCTCCAGTTCCACGGCGATTTGGATCGTCTTGTCATCGATAACCGTAATCGTAGCCATAGGGCATTCCCCCTGCTTTAATTTTTGCCGATTTTCACCTGGAACATCTCGGGCCCTTGCTCAATGTACTCCCAAGTAAAACCGCCGGGATGCATCGCTTCGAACTGAAAACGGAGCGGCACCGGGTCATGGTCGTTGATCAGCAGCATGGCTTCCCCCGGCTCCAAGGAATTGTAAGCGGCAAAAATCGTCTTATGCTTGAGCTGCGGCGGATATTCGGTAGCGTTGACAGTAGCTTTGAATTGACTCATGTGAAGTCCTCCTAAAGTTAAAAATTTAACGATTCGACCTCATTATATCAACGGGAAGCAGAATGATTGTGATATCAGTCACAAGTCAATTGCCGGTGAAAATTTCTGTTTGGATTTGTCCGGAAGACGCCATGGTTCCAGTGATTCCTGTCACTGGGATGCTTAGGCCTACTGATTATAATGTCCGTAATTTAGGCTTTACACGAAGATGAAGGAGGAACCAATGACGTGCGAATCCGAGATTATATTCCCAATCAGCACGGAGCCTGGGCGATGCTGGTCGTTCCGTTTCTGTTCGGGATGCTCGCCTCTACCCCCGGGGCGATTCACGGACTGTTGTTTGTTTGCTGGCTTCTGATCTATTTGCTGATGTTTCCCCTGTTGCAGTGGATTCGGACGGGAAAAGCGGCCCGCTTCCGCAAACCGGTGCTGTTCTATGGTGCGCTGTTAGTCCCTGCGGCGGCCGCTTTGGTTCTGTTCCGTCCCATCGTTCTGCTAATGGCGCTCCTCTTCGTTCCGCTGTTTGCAATCAATGCCCTCTATGCCAAGCGAAAGCGAGAACGCGCTTTGCTGAACGATATTGCCGCTATCGTGCAATTCAGCCTGATGGTATTTATCTCCTACAAACTTGGAGGAGGGACCGATCTCCGGCTGGCTATGGAATTGTTCCTGATCAGCACGGCGTACTTCATCGGAACCGCCTTTTATGTAAAAACGATTATCCGCGAACGGAACAACAAGCGATTCTATGCCTATTCCGTAGCCTACCATCTGGTCCTGGCGCTTCTGGGGCTCTGGCTTCTGTCTCCGGCATTGGGACTGGCTGCAGTGGTATTGCTGGCACGGGCGGTCTGGTTCCCACGGACAGGAATCACCGCGAAACCGTCCGGTATGCTGGAAATTGTCTATTCTGTTATCGTTCTTGCCGCCGTCTGGATGACCTACGCTTGAAGGTGTATAATGAATACAGAATAGTACAGATTCGGGCAGGGGGGTATAACAGTTGGAGGGACCGGAGGAAAGCGTCACAAAACACGAACAGCTGCTCCAGCATATCGAAGGACTGAAGATCGGGACGAAAATATCCGTACGCAAGCTGGCCAAAACGCTGAGCGTCAGCGAAGGCACCGCTTACCGGGCGGTAAAGGAAGCGGAGAACCTGGGGATCGTCATTACGAAGGAGCGGATCGGCACCGTTCGCGTAGAGAAGAAGCCGCGGAACATCTCCGACCAGTTAACCTTTGGCGACGTGGTGGACATCGTGGAGGGCCATGTACTCGGCGGTGGGGAAGGTTTGGACAAAACGCTGAACAAATACGTCATCGGTGCGATGAAAATCGATGCCATGGCCAGATACATCGACGCCGGCAGCCTGTTGATTATCGGGAACCGCGACAATGCCCATTCGCTGGCCCTGGAGCAAGGCGCCGGCGTGCTGATCACCGGGGGTTTCGGGACGAGCCGCGAGGTCAAGGCTTTGGCGGACAAGCTGTCTTTGCCGATCATTTCATCGCGTCATGATACGTTTACCGTCGCTTCCATGATTAACCGCGCGTTGTTTGACCGCTTGATCAAGAAGAAAATCATGCTCGTGGAAGACATCGTCAGCCGCAAGCCGCGGGTGAATATGCTGAAGGCGACGAGCAACATTTCCGATTTTGACCAGTTGTCATTGGAGACGGGAAATCAGCATTTTCCGGTTGTGGATGAATGGAATCGGGTCATCGGGATCGTCAGCCGAAAGAATGTCGAGGAGCTTAGCGGCGACCAGTCCATCGAGAAATGTATGACTCGCCATCCGATTACCGTCGGCCTGCAGACATCGCTGGCTTCCGCCGCGCAAATCATGGTATGGGAAGGAATCGATTTCTTGCCCGTTGTCGACCGCAATCGGAAGCTGGTCTCGTCGGTGACGCGTCGTGAGGTGCTGCAGGCCATGCGGGACGTGCGCAATCAGCCGCAGCTAGGCGAAACGTTTGAGCATTTGATGTGGAATGGGTTTGCCGAGGAGCGGGACGAAGAGGGGAAGTTATTTTTCCGCGGAATGATTACGCCGCAGATGTCCACCGATTTGGGGACGATTTCGCACGGGGTTCTGACTTCGCTAATGACCCAGGCGGGGCTTCGCGCGGCCAAGGACACCAGCGGCGGCGACTTTGTCGTCGACAATATCACCACCTATTTCGTGCGTCCGGTGCAAATTGAAAACCCGATCGTCATCACTCCTGTGCTGCTGGAGATGAGCCGCCGGGCTTGTAAGCTGGAGATCATGTTGACGTATCAGGACTCCCTCATCTCCAAGGCGGTCATGACGTTGCAGTCGATCGACCACGCGTGAGGTTGGGATAGGTAAGCGACAGGGGACGGGGATAGCTAACGGCGGAGCAGCCGAGGTTATCCCTGTTTCTGCCTTGCATACAAGCCGTGGTTGCGGATGCCGGCAAAAATGTTGAATGCCCCCAGCACCATAAACACGGCGCCGATGACAACCCGCAGCGTCGAACCGCTAAACATGAACATTTGAATGAGGGCCAGAATGATCAGCATCACGCCCATAAAGATGTTCATTTTGGCGGCCGCCATCCCCCGCGTTTGCGGATCGAGCGAACGCCGCGACTTGAAGCTGAAGAAGACCGAGCCCACGCAGCAGATGATCAGGATAGCGTAAAGAACGTATTGGATGGTTTGGATCATTGATTCAACTAGCTCCTTTATAAACATAATGTTAGGGGGATAGCCTCCCCGCAGGATTGTGTTCGAAAAATCATATATATTCGCGCTCAAAAGCCAAAATATCTATATTCTATATGAAATTTCATATAGAATTGGTCTTTTTAACAATTTTGGCCCATTTCTATATGAAAAATCATATAAAATGGTGAATCCGCTTCGTGATCAAAATCCTTTTTTAATTACCGGTTCAATCAAATTTAAAAAAAGGATTTTCAGCACCGAGAAGGTTGGATGAAGCTAGGGATTGAGCAGCGGAGCGTAGGAGAAGCCTACGTGAGCAGCGGAAAGCCCGGGTGAATTCAAGATTCGACGCCGAACCCGCTCCATGCATCCGCTTCGTGATCAAAATTCTTTTTTTTAATTACCTCTATTTTAGCATGATTTGCTAGAGACGAATATAGGGCCTCATATCCACCCAAACCTGCAGCACCCCATCGCTCACCAACATCGTTTTGATCTGAATACTATACTCCTTATCGCGCACGACATAGATTTTGCGGTTCAACAGCGTTCGGGCCATTTTGGCATCGGAGTCGATATCGAAAATATTGCGGCCCCGCAGCACCTCCAACTCGTTATGAAGCTGCTCGGCCACCTCTTTAACCGCGAGCGAATCGAGCGGGGGATCTCGTTCCTCCACGCGAACCTTAATCTCTTTGATGACGGTCGAGCGGTTGTTGTATTTTTTTAATGTCCGGATATCCTCTTCTGCCTGATGCAGCTGGATCGTGAGATCCTTGTTCTGGATCCAAAGCAAATTGTAGCTTGTCTGATAGATCACGTTGTAGACGATGCTGCCCATGACCATGCCGAGGATAAACACAGCGGTAAACTGCATAAACCTGCGGAAGCCCGTAAGCTTCGGCTGTTTCGCCTCTTCGGTCATCCTCGGCCTCCCCCGCACATCCAACGCACCAGCTCCGAACCCATATGCGCACCGAGAAAGGCAAACAGCAGGTACAAGATTTGTTTGATGGCCGGAGACAGGTTCCCGTCAAAAAAATTGCTCTCGATGACCCGCATCGGGTCGATCGTGCCGCCTACGGCAGCGGCGAGCGCCCATATTTTAATGCGGTCGGCGATGTCCAGCATCGTGTGCGTTGGCGGTTGGAGTGAAACGACGGCACCGATGCCGCCCACCATGGCGCCCCCCACCACGATCCCGAAGGCGATAAAGAAATCCATCACCGCTTTGGTCAAAAACGTACTCATGCGCGTTTGCCCCTTTCCGAGGTTTGTCCGGTCTTTCTACCAGTCTATGGGCGAGGCCTAGCCATGTATGATAAAATATTCAATAAAGGTAGTGTTAAAGTCGACTTTTGATCGCGAAGCAGTTCAGGGAGCGAATGCGACATCGAATCTTGAATTCAACCTTCTCGGCGCTGAAAAGTCGACGGTTGAACCTGATTTGGCTTAGTTTGTGAAATAAATCCGAAAGGAAGGGATCGCATGGACAGCTTTGTTCATTTGCACGTACATAGTGAATACAGCTTGCTGGACGGGGCCGCCCGGCTCGAGGACCTCGTTGCCAAGGCCGCGGCCTCCGGCATGAAGGCGCTGGCGCTGACGGATCACGGGGTCATGTACGGCGCGGTTCCTTTTTATAAATTGTGTAAAAAGCACGGCATCAAGCCGATCATCGGCTGCGAGGTGTATTTTACGGCAGGCTCGCGCAAGGAACGGGGAAGCCGGCAGGACCAGCCGATTCATCACTTGATTTTGCTGGCCAAAAATGAGACCGGGTACCGCAACTTGATGAGGCTCAGCTCCATTGGTCACCTTGAGGGCTTCCATTACAAGCCGCGAATCGACTGGGACGCGCTCGAACGGCATCGTGAAGGCCTGGTCTGCCTTAGTGCCTGCTTAGGCGGAGAGGTCCCTTTCCATCTGCTGAGAGGCCATTATGAGGAAGCGAAAAAAGCCGCACTACGGTATCAGGCGGCGTTTGGCGAGGATTTTTACCTGGAGCTTCAGGACCATGGCATCCCCGAGCAGAAGAAAGTGAATCCGCAACTCGTCCAATTGGCCGGGGAAATCGGGGCGCAGCTTGTGGTCACCAATGACGCACATTACTTGAGCCAACAGGACGCAGAGGTGCAAGACGTGCTCATTTGCGTGGGTACGGGTAAAACGGTGGATGACGAAGACCGGCTTAAAATGCATACCAATCAGCTTTATCTGAAAACTGCCGCGGAAATGGCCTTGCTGTTTCCCCATTTGCCGGAGGCGTATGCCAATACGGCGAAAATTGCCGATTCCTGCGAGTTGGAGCTGGAGTTTGACCGGCATATTTTACCGGCATACCGTCCGATTCCGGAGGGACAAACCGCGGGAAGTTACCTGGCGGAGTTGTGTGAGCAAGGATTGGTTGAACGTTATGGTCAACTGGACATTTGGCAAGATCCGGCAGAGCGGGAGAAGCTGGAACAGCGGCTGCGTTACGAGCTGGAGACGATTGCCAATATGGGCTTCTCCGATTATTTCTTGATCGTATGGGATTTTATCGCGTTTGCTCACCGTAATGGGATCGCGACCGGACCGGGCCGGGGATCCTCCGCGGGCAGCTTGGTCGCTTACGTGCTGCGAATCACCGATGTGGATCCGATCAAATACAAACTGTTTTTCGAACGGTTCTTGAACCCGGAGCGGGTGACGATGCCGGATATCGATATCGACTTCAGCGATGAGCGGCGGGATGAGGTCATTGCATATGTGGTCGAAAAATACGGGGCAGAGCATGTCGCCCAGATTATTACCTTCGGGACGATGGCGGCTCGCGCAGCGGTCCGCGACGTGGGGCGGGCGCTGAATGTGCCTTTTGGTGAAGTGGATAAAGTGGCGAAGCTGATTCCGGGACACCTAGGGATGACCATTGAACGTGCACTGAAGGAAAGCCCGGACCTGAAAGCGATGTATGACGGGTCCGAGCGGGTCAAGGTGCTGCTGGATATGGCGAAAAAAGTGGAAGGCATGCCGCGGCACGCCTCGACTCACGCCGCCGGTGTTGTGATTTCGCGAGACCCGTTGACCGATGCCGTCCCGCTGCAGGCGGGCAGCGAGCGTACCGCACTAACGCAATACTCCATGGAAAACCTGGAAGCGATCGGCCTGCTTAAAATGGACTTTCTGGGGCTGCGCACCTTGTCCATTATCGAGCGTTGCATGAACTGGGTCCAGGAGCAGGCGGGCAGCGCACCCGATTTCCGGCTTGTTCCGGACGACGATCCGGCAACGTACGAGATGCTGGGCCGCGGAGAGACGACCGGCGTGTTCCAACTGGAGTCCACGGGCATGCGGCGGGTGCTGAAGGAGCTCAAGCCGTCGGCATTCGAGGACATCATTTCCGTCAATGCGCTGTACCGTCCGGGTCCCATGGAGTTCATCCCCAAATTCATCGCCAGCAAGCATGGGCAGATCGGCGTGGAATATCCGCACCGGGATCTTGAGCCGATCCTGAAAGATACGTACGGTATCATCGTTTACCAGGAGCAAATCATGCAGATCGCTTCCAAAATGGCGGGCTTCTCGCTGGGTGAAGCCGATTTGCTGCGTCGGGCGGTGTCCAAGAAAAAACGCGAGGTGCTCGACGAGCAGCGAAGCCATTTCGTAGTCGGCAGCGAGGCGCAGGGCTATAGTGAAGCCGAGGCGAACGCGGTATACGACATGATCGTCCGCTTTGCCGACTACGGCTTTCCCCGCGCCCATGCGGCTGCTTATGGCGTGCTGGCCTTCCAAACAGCGTACCTCAAGTCGCACTACCCGGTGCAGTTTATGGCGTCGATGCTGACCGCCGTGACCGGCAGCCATCGGAAGGTAGCGGAATACATTGTGGAATGCCGTCGGATGGGCATCGTCGTGCTTCCGCCGGACGTGAACGAGAGCAATGTGCTGTTTACGCCGCAGGCGGGGGCAAGCGTTGGATCCGCTGAGGTCGTAGAGGTCGGCGGCGGTTCGCAGGACGGTGCCGCCAAACCGGGGCAGGAGGCGCCGAGCCTAGGCGTGATCCGCTTTGGCCTGGCCGCGATCAAAAACGTCGGGACCCAGGCGATCGAAAGTATTTTGAAAGAACGGAAAGAGCGTCCGTTCGACAGCTTGCTCGATTTTTGCCGGCGGGTGGATTTGCGGACCTGCAATAAGCGGGTGATCGAGTCGCTGATTCAAGGCGGGGCGTTTGATGCCTTGCCGGGTCATCGCGCGCAATTGCTGGCGATGCTGGACGAGACGGTCGAAGCGGCGCTGAAATGGCGGAAAGAACGGGATGATTTGCAGATTCAACTGTTTGATTTCGTAGAGTCGCCCAATTGGGATATCGAATATCCGGACGTGCCGAAGTTTACGGCCGGGCAGCAGTTGGACCTGGAGCGTGAGCTGCTGGGGCTGTATTTGTCCGGCCATCCGCTGGATGATTTCGACGCGCTTCTGGAGGGAGACGGCGTAGAACGGCTAATGGACTTGGCCGAAGCGCCTGATGAGTCCCGCGCGGTCGTGGCGGGGATGGTCGTGTCCGTGAAGACGATCACGACCAAGCAGGGCAAAGCGATGGCGTTCATGGAGCTGGAAGACCAGATCGAACGCTGCGAGGTCGTGTTGTTCCCTGAAGTGTGGCGGCGCTCGGCCGCCCACGTCAGTAAAGGGGCTTTGCTCGCGCTGCGCGGCGTCGTCCAGCAGCAGGACGAAGGCTTCAAGCTGCTGGCCGACGAGGTGGCACCGCTGAGCGAGCAAAGCCTGGCCCAGCTGCGCCGCGGCTTGGCGCGCGGGCGCGGGGCAGGCGCCGCCGCTGCCGGTGGCAAAGGCGGCGCACGCGGTGCGGCCGCGGGGCCCCGCGCGGCCGAGAGAGCGCCTGCGGGCGCTGCGGGCGGGCAACGCCCCGCCAGCGCCGCAGGCCCAGGCGCCGCCGCACGGCCGGCCGCTTCGGCCGCGGCGGCGCCGCCATCCGCGCCCGCGCCGGGCGCGCGGCGCGAGCAGGAGAAGACGCCGGCGCAGCGCGTCTTCATCAAGATCACGGCCGCGGCGGAGAACGCGCGCCTGCTCGAGCGGCTCAAGCTGCTGCTGGAGCAGCATCCCGGCCCGGTCGCGACGGTGCTCTTCTACGAAAGCACCGGTAAGCTGCTGGCCTTGACGGAGCGCTACAGCATAAAGCCTTCGCCCGCCTTGATCGAAGAAATGGAGCGGATGCTTGGCTCCGACACGGTCAAGATTAGATGATTTGCTTTGCGCCATGCCTAACCGGTTCTGCACTTGTTGCAGGACCGGTTTTTTTATGGCTGTAACGGACTCCAGCGACGTTATTTCTTTGGATACGTCGGACTAGTCAAAATAACGGACCTGAGAGACGTTATTTCCCCGCAAACCGCCCGCTCTTTCCCGAATCGTGCCCAATAAGGGCTGTGGAGTCCGTTACGTTGGGAAATAACCGGGAAATAGCCAAATAGCGTCGCTACGGTCCGTTAGAGCTCGATGATCCACACGTTCGCTAGCGCTAGCGATCAGTACCATCCGTCAGCACCAGCGATCGGCCCCTTCCGCTAGCGCCAGCGATCAACACCTTCATTATCCACATATTCCTCCGCCAACAATTGTCGATCGGCCTACTTAAAAATAGCCCAGGGGATCACCGTATCCGGTTCCGGACAAGTTTGAACGAACATTTTCGAAGGATCGTGCATACACTTAGAAACACGAAAAACCAAGAACCGGGCAAGAACGCCCGAGAGCGGATTCCGGCAGCGCGTCAGGCATCGAGTCTAAACAGGCAGCGGCGTTGTACTCGGAATCAGGGGAGGAAGATGCGTATGTCTTATGAATTGGCAGAAGCGCAACTGCTGCGCCGCGGAGTGAAGCTGGAGGATATTGCTCAAATTGTTCATGCGCTGCAAACCGCGTATCATGATGATCTGACATTGGACCAATGTTTGGAGAGCGTGAAAGCCGTACTGCAAAAAAGAGAAGTCCAATATACTTTATTCACCGGGATTGCCCTCGACGAGCTGGCTGAGCAGAAGCAGCTTCCGGAACCGCTGCAAGCCATCATGGAGGCCGACGAGCCGCTCTACGGGGTGGATGAGACGATGGCGCTGGGCATTACGAGCGTGTTCGGGATGATCGGACTTACAAGCTTTGGTTATTTGGACAAGGTCAAACCGGAAATCATCGGGAAGTTGAATCATCGCGGGGATTCCATTCACGTCTTTCTCGACGACTTGGTTGCGGGTCTCGCGGCCGCCGCCTCCGCCCGAATTGCCCATAAGCACGAGCAAGCCGCTACCTACCCTCCTAGTTCCTCTTAAGCGAAAAAGAAAAAGAAAACAGCGCCCAGCCCCCGCCGATAGGCCCGCGCTCCTTCTACAAGAAGCGCCGGGCCCTGCGGCAATTCCCTGCACCGGGCCGCTTACGGCGCGGTTTTCCTTTTGTTGCGGGAAATTTGAAAATTATGTTATCATTACTCTATTATACGGGCTCAAAGATTAGGTTAGGGGGCTTTGAAAAGGGCATGTGGACTGTTATGTATATCGCGCCTACCGCAAAAGTTGCGGATATGATCAAGACGAAACTCACCGAAGAAGGCTTTCTCGTCCAAACACGTCCTGTTAATTTATCCAAACAGCAGTTTGAGATTCTGGTTCCTTCCGGGGAATTGGAAGAAGTGCAAGAAGTGTTGAATTCGATTTTGCATCCTTAGCAGGGGATTCGAGATTCCTAGTTGCAGATAAGGCCTGGAAGTGCGGGTTCATAGGGTCGACTGGGCTTTATAGACTTTTGGATCTGCCACGATAAATAAACGGCTGAAGAGGTGTAGTTGTGTTCAAAGATTTGTTTCAGAAGAAGAGGAAGTACGCGACCATTCCTTCCGGACGAACTGGCAGCGAAGAGGGCACGCCGCAGGCGGATCGTCCGAAACGCGAAATTCCGGAAGGTCTGATGAATAAATGCGGCCGTTGCGGCGCGATTCAGTACAGTAAAGAGCTGGAGAAGAATTATATGGTGTGCCCGGCTTGCGGACATCATATGCGCTTAAACGCGCTGGAGCGGATTCGCTATACCTTCGATGAAGGTAGCTTTACGGAATATGATGCGGATCTCGTTTCCGTGGATCCTTTAGAATTCCCGGGCTACGCCAGCAAGTTGGAGCAGCAAACCCTGAAGTCGGGTCTACGCGAAGCGGTCGTCACCGGCGAGGGGACAATTCAGGGCTTTCCTGCCGTGGTTGCCGTGATGAGCTTTGATTTTTTCTCTGGGAGCATGGGTTCGGTTGTCGGGGAGAAAATTACGCGAGCGATTGAAGCGGCTACGGAGAAACGCCTGCCAATGATCATTTTCTCAACATCGGGTGGAGCGCGGATGCAAGAGAGCATCCTCAGTTTGATGCAGATGGCCAAGACGAGCGCTGCGTTGGCTAGATTAAGCGAACATGGCGGACTATTCATCTCGGTCATTACGGACCCAACGACGGGCGGCGTATCGGCTAGCTTTGCCATGCTTGGCGACATTATTGTGGCCGAGCCCGGTGCCGTATTCGGATTTGCCGGAAGAATCGTCATTGAGCAGACGATCCGTCAGAAGCTTCCAGACGATTTCCAGACGGCCGAGTTCAACCTGCAACACGGTCAGCTCGATCTTGTCGTTCATCGGAAGGACATGAAGTCGACGCTAGCGAAGTTGCTAGATTTGCACGGCGTGAAGGGAGGAGCATAAATGGCAGGCGAATTGCCTTTTGAGACGCCTCTCGTGAAGCTGCGCGAGAAGATTTTGGAACTGGAGCAGTTTGGCAGCGAGAAGGGCATCGATTTTACAGAAGAAATTGCACGTCTGGAAGAGCGCTATCGGCAACTGGAGGAAGAGATCTACAACAACATCTCCCCTTCGCAAAAAATGCATCTGGCCCGGCATCATCAACGCCCGACGTCACTCGATATGATCGGCCTGATCTTTGAGGACTTCATTGAGCTCCACGGGGACCGGGTATTTGGCGACGATCTTGCCGTTGTTGGGGGATTGGCCAAGCTTGGCGGAATGCCGGTCACGGTGATCGGACAACAGCGGGGGAAGGATACGAAGGACAATATTGCCCGCTTCTTCGGCAGCGCGCATCCGGAAGGATTCCGCAAGGCGCTGCGGCTCATGCAGCAAGCGGACAAGTTCCGGCGCCCAATCATTACATTTATTGACACAAAAGGCGCTTATCCGGGAATTACGGCAGAGGAGCGCGGGCAATCGGAAGCGATCGCTCGCAATTTGCGGGATATGTCGATGCTGCGGGTTCCCGTGATTTGCGTGGTCATCGGTGAAGGCGGCAGTGGGGGGGCGCTTGCACTTGGCGTAGGTAACCGCGTGCTGATGCTGGAGAATGCGATTTACTCCGTCATTTCGCCGAACGGAGCGGCCTCCATTCTCTGGAAGGATGCTTCCAAGGCCGATCAGGCGGCGGAAGCGATGAAGATTACCGCTCAAGACCTGTTGGAGATGGGGGTGATCGAACAGATCGTTCCCGAGCCGCGTGGTGGAGCACACCGGGATTACGAATCGACCGCGGAAGCCATCAAAGAATCGCTGCTCCAACACCTGGAGGAACTATCCAACTTGCATCCGGATGAACTCGTGGAAGATCGATACCGGAAATTCCGCAAAATCGGCGAGTTTCAAGTGGCCAGCAAGACGGAGGCTCCGGCCACATCGGATAGCGTGGCTGAAGTTGCTGGCGTGATCGAGGATGAGGCTCCTGTGGATGCGTCTGGCGAATCGGCAGCTGCCTCTGAGGCCCATACCGCCGAGAAAAGTTAAGATCCAAAGCGATAACCTTACGGGTGGAACCTATGGGGACCTACGGCAAGGTTATTTTCGCTGTACTCAGGGAATAATGCAAATTTAGGCACCAAGATGAGATGCGTGAATCGAGTAACTTTGCATGCTTTGAAGGAATGTTCGTTACAATATGATAAACTTCCTATACAAATCGACAAAACTGTAGTAAATTTAGTTGTTGGAAAAGATTATATAGAGAGAACTATTTTAAACGGAGGAAACCCAAATGCGCAAAACAAAAATCGTATGTACTATCGGTCCTTCCAGTGAATCGTTAGAAAACATCAAGAAGCTGATTATGGCCGGAATGAACGTGTCTCGCTTGAACTTCTCCCACGGTGATTTTGAGGAGCATGGTAACCGGATCAAGACGATCCGTCAAGCGAGTGCAGAGCTGGGGAAATCTATCGCCATACTGTTGGACACCAAAGGTCCTGAAATCCGTACCGGTAAGCTGAAAGAAGAACCGATCGAGCTGGTACAGGACGAATTCCTAACCTTGACGACCGAAGAAATTCTCGGCGACAAGGAACGGATCTCCATTACGTACAAAGAACTTCCTGGAGACGTGGAAGTCGGTTCGACGATTCTGATTGACGACGGTCTGATTGGTTTGACGGTCGTCGAGATTCAAGGTACGGAAATCAAATGCCGTATCGTCAATGGCGGTACCATTAAGAGCAAAAAAGGCGTTAACGTTCCAGGCGTAAACATTTCCCTGCCAGGCATCACCGAGAAAGACGCTAACGACATCAAGTTCGGGATCGAGCAAGGCATCGATTTTATTGCCGCTTCCTTCGTTCGTAAAGCGAGCGACGTGCTTGAAATTCGTCAATTGCTGGAGAAACACAACGCAGCTCATATCCAAATCATTTCTAAAATCGAAAACCAACAAGGCGTTGACAACCTCGATGAAATCTTGGAAGTTTCCGACGGCCTGATGGTTGCCCGCGGTGACCTCGGTGTAGAAATTCCAGCGGAAGATGTGCCTCTCGTACAAAAACGTATGATCGAGAAATGTAACCGCGTAGGGAAACCGGTGATCACGGCGACGCAAATGCTTGATTCGATGCAACGCAACCCTAGACCTACTCGCGCCGAAGCAAGTGACGTGGCGAACGCCATCTTCGACGGTACCGATGCGATCATGTTGTCCGGCGAAACGGCTGCCGGGAAATATCCGGTGGAATCGGTATTGACGATGTCCCGCATCGCCGAGAAAGCGGAATCCGCTTTGGAATACCGTGAAATCTTCGTTAAACAAAGTAATGCACAACAAACGACGGTTACTGAAGCGATCAGCCAAGCGGTTGCCAACTCGGCATTGGAGCTGAATGCCAAAGCGATCATTACTTCGACGGAAACCGGTTATACGGCACGGATGGTCTCCAAATACCGTCCGAAAGCACCGATCATCGCCGTGACGACCGAAGATCAAACCTTGCGCCGTCTGGCCCTGAACTGGGGCGTAACGCCGGTGAAAGGCGATACGGCCAGCACGACGGACGAAATGTTCGATAAAGCGATGAAGGGCGGCCTAGATTCCGGACTCGTGAAGGAAGGCGACCTCGTCGTGATTACGGCTGGGGTACCACTCGGACGTTCCGGTTCGACCAACCTGGTGAAAATCGGGCAAATCCGCAAGTAGTCGTAGGAATAAATAGATTGACTTATCGTCACAACAAAAGGCAATGGGGCCCGCTCGGGACCATTGCTTTTTTTGCCGCAAAACCATCATGCGATAGATTGGCGGGAAACCCGGAAAGGAGCGAATCGAGTGTACGTATGCGAAGTGGTGATTGAGCCGAAATATTCGGAATTCGATATGATGGGGATTATTTACCACGCCCATTACCTGGAATGGTTCGAGCTGGGGAGGCTGCAGTTGAGCCGAAATCTTGGCTTTGATTATGTCAAGATGGAGCAGGCCGGATATATTTCTCCCGTTCACGAAATGAAGGTAGAATACAAACGCGGAATCCGTTATGGGGAAACCGTGTTGCTCAAGACACGGGTCATCGAGAACAGCGGCGTCAAAACCGCTTATGGTTATGAGGTGTACAATGGGGAAGGCACGCTTTGCGTAGAAGGTTCTTCTTCCCACTATGTGGTTCGCCGCGAGAACTTCAAACCGGTTCAGTTCAAGAAGGTATTTCCGGAATGGTATGCGGCGCTGGAGGAAGCCCGAAAATCGTAAATTTTGATTATCCGGCGTAGAGGCGGTAAAATACAAGTACAGGAATGTGATAAAGGAGTCCTGATATGCGTAAATGGATAGCCGCTCTCATTGTGTTGATTCCGATCGTAGAATTTTGGGGGTATATGTACGTTGGCGAGAGGTTGGGTGTCGGTAAAACGATCTTTCTGACGCTGGCAACGTCCGTGCTCGGCGGGTTGATGATGCAATTTGAAGGGCGTAAAGTGTTGGCGGATGCCAAAGCCCAAATGAGCGGCGGACAAATTCCGGGGCGAATGGTCCTGGATGGATTATGCGTGTTTGCCGGCGGGATCCTGCTGCTGATCCCCGGCTTCATTACCGATCTCATCGGTTTTACGATGGTGTTCCCGCTAACGCGTGTGCTGTATCGGATCCCGCTCATGAAATGGGTCAGCAAGAAGATGAAAGACGGAACGATCACGTATTTCCGCCGTTAACGGATTTATTTTAGAAAGGCATCTCGTCTTGGAAGACGGGATGCCCTTTTTTTATCTCAAACGGCCGTGTACAATATAGTTTCGCAAATCACGGACGACACCGGCACGGACGGCGGCACCTAGAATGACCAACGTAACCGGGCCGATGATCAGTCCTAACACGCCAAACAGCTTGAGGCCGACGAACATCGCGATCAACGTGGGCAAGGGATCCAGTCCAACGCTAGTGGCCAGTACCTTAGGTTCAATCAGTTGGCGGGCTAGCAGGATGACCCCGTACAACACGGAAAGTCCGATCCCCAGCGTGACGTCGCCCGTGGCGAAGGCATAAATCAGCCAAGGAATCATGATCGTTCCGACGCCTAGATAAGGTAATAAATCGACAAGTCCAATCAGCAGGGCGTAGGTAAAGGCGGAATCGACGCCCAAAATAAGTAAGCCGAGCAATACGATAAACGCGGTGATGGAAATCATGATGAATTGGGCGCGCAGATAACCTGAGAGGGCTCGCTGCAGGTCGCGCCAAATCGCGCCTACGGTTTTGCGAAACGGTGTAGGAATGGAGTTAGCCAAGAACCGCATATCGCGCTCCCAGTGGCTGCTGATAAAAAAGGTAGCCAACAGGATCACGCCGAGAATGACCCCTAAATTGGGGAGGGAGGAGAGCAAGGTGACGATCGTTTCCAGCACATTATTGACGAAATGAGAAACAAAGGATCCAACTCTTTCGGCGGTGTTGTCGATGTTTTTATGGATGGTATTTTCGTAACCGGGGTTATCGGCGATAAATCGGTTGATCTCGGTAATGATCGATTGGATGCCCTCGCTTTGCGTCCATGAAACAAACAGGTTTCTCCACTCGGCAATGCGCAAATCGAAGGATTCGGCCAAATGGATTAACTCTTTAACGAGGCGCGTTAGCGCTGCGGACACAATAATCCCTGCACTTCCAAAGTAAATGAGCAGCGAGAGCGTTACAGCCAGCCACTTTGGTACCCGTAGACTCTTTTGGAGCCACAGGACAAACGGGTGCATCGCATAGGAGATCAGCCAGGCGATTAAGAACGGATAAACCAGCGGGAGCAGCCAGTAGACGGCCAAGATGGAGCTGATGAGGACGACGCATATCCAGCTGCCGCGCAGCACGCGCTTGACGATCACGTGATCCATATGGCATTTCCCCTTTTCCCAATACATGTCCTAGTTCTACTCTATTATTTGTCCGCCGCGAGTATTCCGCCTCAAACATCTTTCGAATAATGTGATATAATTCATTGCACAACTGCAATCGTTTACAAAATTTCTTTATTGTTGTGATAAAATCATTTAATGTACCCGGCAGTGCTGAAGCGGTTCCCATGTTTTCGGAAATCCAGTATGATGAAGAAGTAAGCAGTGGAGCAATATTTCTGCAATTATAGGCCCGGTATTGCATGACTTCGAAAATTTAAAACTTTCAATTTGAAAATGTTTTCAGGGGCTTGTTTGCTCACAAAATGTTAACAAAGGAGAGATGGTTCATGACAGCTACGAAAGGCCTGGAAGGCATTGTTGCGGCAACCTCTTCGATCAGCTCCATTCATGATGGCGTACTCGCCTATCGTGGTATTAATATCGATGATTTGGCGGAACGTGCGAGTTTTGAAGAAACGGCTTATTTGTTATGGTACGGCAAATTGCCCAATCAAGCTGAACTGGAACGCTTGCAGCGGCAATTAAGCGATTATGCCGCGGTTCCTGATGCGGTGCTGAAACAGATGAAGCTGTATCCGCAGACTGCCAACACGATGGCAGTGCTTCGTACTGCCGTATCGGCTCTTGCTTTGTATGATGAGAACGCCAATGACAACTCCCGAGAAAACAACCAATTGAAGGCGATTAAGCTCCAGACTCAAATTCCGACCCTGATTGCTGCGTTTGCCCGAATTCGGGAAGGCCAGGAACCGATCGCCCCGCTGAAGGACGTATCGATCGCACACAACTTCTTGTATATGCTAACCGGCTTAGAACCGGATCCGATTGCGGTTCGTGCCTTGGATCAAGCGTTGGTGCTGCATGCTGACCATGAGCTGAACGCGTCGACGTTCTCGGCCCGCGTGACGATTGCGACGTTGTCCGATATCTACTCCGGGGTTACCTCGGCGATCGGCACCTTGAAGGGCCCCCTTCACGGCGGTGCGAATGAAGCGGTGATGAATATGCTGGCTGAGATCGGCACGTTGGAGCAAGCGGAGCCCTACATTCAGAAGAAGCTGGCAGGCAAGGAGAAAATCATGGGCTTTGGTCACCGTGTTTACAAAAACGGCGATCCACGCGCGAAACATTTGCAGAATATGTCGCGTCAGTTGAGCATTCTTAAAGGCGATTCCACGTTGTACGATATTTCCGTTAAAGTGGAGCAACTTGTCACAGGTCAAAAAGGGCTGAAGCCCAACGTTGACTTCTATTCCGCTTCCGTCTACACGATGCTGGGCATTCCGCGCGACCTGTTTACGCCGATTTTTGCGATCAGCCGGTTGTCCGGATGGACGGCGCATATTTTGGAACAGTTGGAAGATAACCGCTTGATTCGTCCGCGTGCGGAATATACGGGCGTCACCAATCAGAAATACGTTCCCATTGAATTAAGATAAGCAGCCATGCGGGAGCTCCAAGGAACATTGTGGTAAAATGGAGACCGTGAGATGCAGCAAACAGACTGAAGGAGGAAACCGTTAAAATGTTGAAACTGGAAAAGTTCGATCTTCCTACTGAAGGCGAGAAAATTACGATTCAGGATGGGAAGCTTCAGGTGCCTAACCATCCTGTAATTCCTTTTATCGAAGGTGACGGTACGGGCCGCGATATTTGGAAAGCCTCGAAACGTGTATTGGATGCCGCCGTGGACAAAGCCTACGGCGGGGAAAAGAAAATTGCCTGGTACGAGGTGTTTGCCGGCGAGAAGGCCTTCAATACATACGGGGAATGGCTGCCAGCTGATACGCTGACCGCGATTCGCGAATATATTGTGGCCATCAAAGGACCATTGACCACGCCGATCGGCGGTGGCATCCGTTCGCTAAACGTAGCGCTCCGCCAGGAGTTAGACCTGTACGTCTGCCTTCGTCCAGTTCGTTATTTCGAAGGTGTGCCTTCTCCTGTTAAACGTCCGGAACTCGTGGATATGGTGATTTTCCGTGAGAATACCGAAGACATCTATGCCGGCATCGAGTATAAAGAAGGCTCCGAGGAAGTTAAGAAAGTCCTGGCATTCTTGCAAAATGAAATGGGCGTCAACAAAATTCGCTTCCCAGAAACATCCGGGATTGGCATTAAGCCGGTTTCAGAAGAAGGTTCGAAACGCCTCGTCCGCGCCGCGGTCGAATATGCGATCAAACATAGCCGTAAGAGCGTCACTTTGGTGCACAAGGGCAATATCATGAAGTTTACCGAAGGTGCTTTCAAGAACTGGGGTTATGAAGTCGCGGAAGCGGAATTTGGCGATAAAGTCTTCACATGGGCCGAATACGACCGGATCAAGGAACAATCCGGCGCTGACGCAGCAAACCAAGCACAAAAGGCGGCGGAAGCCGAAGGCAAAATCATCATCAAGGATGCGATTGCCGATATCGCACTGCAGCAAGTGTTGACACGGCCAACGGATTTCGAAGTTATCGCTACGTTGAACTTGAACGGCGACTACCTGTCCGACGCTTTGGCAGCGCAAGTTGGCGGCATCGGTATTGCGCCGGGCGCCAACATCAACTACGTAACGGGGCATGCCATTTTCGAAGCAACGCATGGTACGGCGCCGAAGTACGCTGACCTTGACGTGGTAAATCCGGGCTCCGTTATCTTATCCGGCGTTATGATGCTGGAGCATCTGGGCTGGCAAGAAGCGGCGGACCTGATCTATAAGGGTCTGGAAACTTCAATCAACAATAAAACAGTCACTTACGACTTTGCCCGTTTGATGGATGGGGCAACGGAAGTGAAATGCTCCGAGTTTGCCGACCATGTCATCAAAAACATGTAATTAGCTAATTCTAACCTTTTGGATATGCAACCTCCGTTAACATTAACCCTCCCTAGCGTTCTTAGGGAGGGTCTTTTTTGCCCTGCCCGAGTTTGTTCGGGGCGGGCTTTGCTCTTCAATCGTGATAAGGGATAGGGCATAAGCGGGAAATGATTCCGAAGAAGCGGAGCGTTCGCCTTTGTGAGCGGGTTTCAACCTCGCATGAATTTGTAAGATCAAGAAACCCGTGAGCAACAGCGATCGTAGGAACATTTCCTAGCGTTGCCCCCGGTCCTTATCCAGTTGTTTCCTCTGCCCTGCCCGAGTCTGTTCGGGGCGGGCGTTGCTCTTCAATCGTGATAAGGGAGAGGGCATAAGCGGGAAATGATTCCGAAGAAGCGGAGCGTTCGCCTTTGTGAGCGGGTTTCAACCTCGCATGAATTTGTAAGATCAAGAAACCCGCGAGCAACAGCGATCGTAGGAACATTTCCTAGCGTTGCCCCCGGTCCTTATCCAGTTGTTTCCTCTGCCCTGCCCGAGTTTGTTCGGGGCGGGCTTTGCTCTTCAATCGTGATAAGGGATAGGGCATAAGCGGGAAATGATTCCGAAGAAGCGGAGCGTTCGCCTTTGTGAGCGGGTTTCAACCTCGCATGAATTTGTAAGATCAAGAAACCCGTGAGCAACAGCGATCGTAGGAACATTTCCTAGCGTTGCCCTCAGTCCTTATCAGGTTGTTTTCATGGCCCGCCCCAACAAACGTTTCTTTTATTTCCATCCAAAGTTATAATAGATTATAATAAATGTAATTGACGCAGAAAGGACGGTTATGTTAATGTACCAAGTCATGTTATTCCTACATATTATCGGCGCACTGGCGCTCGGCTTCTATCTGGTCCTGCCGTTTGTGCTCGGCCGAATCGGCAAGTTGTCGCTCGCGGCTCAGGAAGGAACGGTATCAGCCGTGATCTCTTTGAACCGATATGCCCAAATCGGGCTCATCATCCAATTGCTGACGGGCGGCTACCTGATTGGTCAAGGCGATTACTCCGTGCCTTGGATGATTGTGATCGTCATCTTGTATTTGGCGATTGGAGCGTTTAGCGGTATCTTGGCTAAACCGCTGCGTTTGGCGCAGGAAGGGATTCGCCAGAATAAAACCGTAACCGCGGAAGAAGGGAAACTGCGCACTTTAAGCGCCCTATTGTCCGTTGCAGTATTGCTGATCGTTTTCTTCATGGTGTACAGTACCATTATTTGATTCAGACATAAGCCAAAAGACCTGTCGGCATTAAAGCCGACAGGTCTTTTTCATGCTGTGCGCGGCAAAGCAGCGCTAGTCTCTTACTAGGAAAGATTGGTATCCTCTTTTTTTAAATCGTCCAAATGGGTAAACATTAATTTCATAATATCGAGCGCCAGTTGTTTCTCTTTCGGCGACCGGTTCATGACGATCTGTTGGATCTGGTCCATAAAATGGTCATCACTGATCACAATCGAATCGTGAAGTAAATAATCAACGGTAACGCCTAATTGATTCGCCAGTTTGACGAGTGTTTCCAGGGACAAGCTACGCTCTCCCCGTTCGATTTGCCCTATGTATGCGTCCGAAACTTCGATGCGTTCGGCGAGTTTTTCCTGGGTCAAGTGCATTTTATGCCGTTCTTGACGCAGCCTTTTCCCCAATGCCTCGTAATCCATAACACCCCTCCTGTATTTACCTTAGTGAGAAGCCGAATGAAAGATAATAAACTACAGGTTTTGTTTGTATTTACTGCAAGTACGAATTGGGTTATTATGGAATCATAGGATTTACTGAAATGGTTCAATTATTAAATATAACCAATTTTAAGGAGATCTAGTATGTCTTCCGAATCTACTTCCGTTTCAATCATCATTACGGTCAAGAACAATGGGATCGATTTGTATACCACGATGGAATCTTTAAAAGTGTCGCAATCAACACTGCCTTATGAAGTCATTATCGTTGACGAAGGTTCGGTTGACGGGTGTTGTGACTTTTTGATGAGCTACCGATTCGACCGACCTTTTAAGCGAGTAAAGGGTGATCCGGGAATTTCGGCACGCAATCTCGGGGCTGCTTATGCCACTGGAGAAGTTCTGATTTTTTGCGGGTCACATTTATATTATGATGACGGATGGATGGAACGGTTACTGGCACCGTTGATGCGTGGACAAGCTGAGGGCGTGTCGCCAGCCTTTGAGATGGGTAAGCACTCCCCTGCTCCGAAAGGGAGGAATGTCGGAGGGGTGGTGGGATCGGTTCGCGGGTATCCGATTCGGTTCGCGGGTGAGAACGAGATCCCCTGGATGTCTTGGGAATGCTTTGCTGTTCGACGGGATACTTTTCGGGACATGGGCGGGATGGAAGACGGTTTTATCGGCAAGGATCTGGAAACGGCGGAGTTTTCCTTGAGGTTATGGCTGCAGGGTGGGAGCTGTCGCTACGTGCCGGAGGTGACACTCATTCAAGTGTTTCGGCAGAATTTCCCTTATGACAACAGCGGGGATCAATGGGGAAAGGACTTGATGAGCCTTGCCTATTTACATTTCGATGACGAAGGAGTCTCAGCTTGCAGAGAACTGGTGCGCTGTGCGTATGAAGGAGAGCCGATAACGGATGCGAAGCTGAGCGAGTTGACTTTGGCACGGAGGGAGAAAAATGACTCTCTTCGCAAACATGATGTGAGGTGGTTTACCGAACGATTCGGGATCCAATGGAAATAGAAGAGGGATAAGCCGAGGCGTCAAGGTCATCCTATTAGGGGAAGGGAACGTTCAGGTGCCATCGCACCTAATTCACGGATTACCCGAAGGAGGATGCAGCAATGGCAGGAAACGGACAAGCAAAGCAGACCTTACCGCCCCAACATCAAAACCATCAACCCGGCGTTGAAGCGGAGATGCACCCGCGCCCGGTATATGAGGGAGATTATAAGGCTGCGGGCAAGTTGATGGGCAAAGTAGCGCTGATCACCGGTGGTGACAGCGGGATCGGTCGGGCCGTCGCCGTAGCCTACGCGAAAGAGGGTGCCGATGTCGCAATTATGTATTTGAATGAGCATGATGACGCGGAGGTGACCCGTCAGGAAGTCGAGCAGGAAGGACGCAAATGTTTACTGATCGCTGGCGACATCGGCGATGAGGCCTTTGCCTTGCAGGCGGTGCAGCAAACGGTGCAGGAGTTAGGGCGCCTCGACATCCTGGTCAATAACGCAGCCGAACAGCATCCGCAGCCGGACATTACGGCGATTACGGCTGCTCAACTGGAGAAGACGTTCCGGACGAACATTTTCTCCATGTTCTACTTGACCAAGGCGGCGATGCCGCATTTGCGCAAAGGAAGCTCGATTATCAATACGGCCTCGGTAACGGCCTATAAGGGCAACCCGCAGCTGATTGACTACTCAGCAACGAAAGGGGCTATCGTTAGCTTCACGCGGGCTTTGTCGATGAATGTGGTCGGAAGCAAAGGCATTCGGGTGAACGCGGTGGCACCCGGCCCGATTTGGACTCCGCTGATTCCATCAACCTTCAATGAGAAGCAAGTGTCCGAATTCGGGGGAACAACGCCGATGCAGCGCCCCGGTCAACCGGAGGAACTGGCACCGGCTTATGTATTTCTGGCCTCGGACGATTCATCGTATATGAGTGGTCAGGTCTTGCACATCAACGGTGGAGAGATCGTTAACGGTTAACCATGGGGCCGAAACGGACTCCAACAAAGAACCCCCAAGCTTTTCGGCAGTGCCGAGCAAGCTTGGGGGTTCTTCTATCTCTGAAACATCTAATCGCTCTCGTGCTGCTCCGTCTCAGATAACTCATCAAGCGTCATTTCAAAGCTGGGCGCCAAATGTTCTAGAAAATATGTGATTTCCGGGAGCTGCAACCGCTGCAGCTTATCTAGAAGCTGCGTTTTGGCAACGGCGAATTCACGATTGCCGGTCGTCAGCTCCCAGGCGCATTTCAAATAGGCGTCCAGGCTGTCCGCCGCTTTGACATACACCACTAAAGCGGCATCTTCGGATGATCCCTTCGCTTGTCCCGGCGATAACAACGGAGTATAAACGTTCTGGAGTTCCGGCGGGACCATGGAGAGCAAACGTTCCGCAGCGATCGCCTCCATTTCGCGGAAGTTGGACAGAAGCCGTGGATTATGATGCTTGACCGGCGTTGGGATGTCGCCGGTGAACACCTCGGTTGCATCATGGAACAACGCTAACGTTGCGGCGCGTTCCGCATTTAAGCTCCGTTCGAACCGGGCGTTCCCAATTTCGCATAGCAGATGAGTCAGCAACGCGACATGAAACGAATGCTCAGCCACATTATCGGGGGCGGTGCTGCGCATCAGGCTCCATCGATGAATCGAACGCAGGCGGTATAGATAAGCAGAGAAAGGGTAGCTCATCAGTGAGAAACCTCGCTTTTATCGAAGTGGATTTTGGACAGAAATTGTCAACCTAAACTAGTTCTTATGTTATTATAAATCTGAAGAATGCGATAGGGTTATGGTTTACACAAGATGACAGGGAGAGGGGATTCATGGATCATGCACCAGTTTGAAGAAAGCGTATACGAATTAATTGTGGAAGCTTCAACAAGGTTACCGGGCGACGTACGACGTGCGGTAAACCGGGGGCGGGCCCTGGAAAACCGAGCGACGCGGGCCGGTTTGGCCATGTCGACTATCGCGCAGAACATCCGTATGGCGGAGGAACAGGTTTCGCCGATATGTCAGGATACCGGAATGTTGACCTTTGTGGTGCATACGCCGGTAGGGGCGAATCAGATTGAGATGAAGAAGGCGATTTACGCTGCGGTGCAGCGGACGACCAAGGAAGGTAAGCTGCGTTCAAATTCCGTAGATTCCTTAACGGGAGAGAACAGCGGTGATAATTTGGGCCCAGGAACGCCGGTTATTCATTTCGAACAATGGGAGAAAGACACGATCGACATCCGACTGATCTTGAAAGGCGGCGGATGCGAGAATAAAAATATACAGTACAGCCTGCCGACCGAATTGGAAGGGTTAGGCCGTGCGGGGCGAGATCTCGACGGGATCCGCAAATGCATTTTGCATGCCGTTTATCAGGCACAAGGGCAGGGCTGCAGTGCAGGGTTTCTTGGAGTCGGCATCGGCGGCGACCGCACGACGGGGTATGAGCTAGCCAAACAACAGCTATTCCGTCCGCTCGATGACGTTAACCCGAATCCGGATTTGGACCGGCTGGAACAGTATATTATGGATACGGCCAATCAGTTGGGAATTGGCACGATGGGATTCGGCGGAGAAGTGACTTTGCTGGGCTGTAAGATCGGAGCGATAAATCGGCTTCCGGCCAGCTTCTTTGTGTCGGTTGCATACAACTGCTGGGCGTTCCGCCGCCAGGGTGTGGACATCGATCCTTCTACCGGCGCCATTCGGAGATGGCTCTATGAGCGCGGAAGCGAAGTACCGGTAGGAGATCTTGAGACAGCCGAAACGGGCGCGGCATCCGAGGAAACTCAGGCCCCAGCCAACCGAGAAGTCGTGCTGCAAACACCGGTGACGGAGGAGCAAATTCGCAGCCTTCGGGTTGGCGACGTTGTAGTTATTAACGGAGAAATGCATACCGGCCGAGATGCGCTGCACAAACACTTAATGGATCATGACGCCCCGTTGGATTTGAATGGAGCGGTCATTTACCACTGCGGGCCGGTGATGCTGAAGGACAACGAAGGCTGGCACGTGAAGGCGGCCGGACCAACGACGAGCATTCGCGAGGAACCGTATCAAGGGGATATCATGAAGAAGTTCGGCATTCGCGCAGTCATCGGCAAGGGGGGGATGGGCCCTAAGACGCTGGCTGCTCTGAAAGAGCATGGCGGCGTGTATTTGAACGCGATTGGCGGTGCGGCACAGTACTATGCGGAATGCATCAAGAAGGTCAACGGCGTCGACTTTATGGAGTTTGGAGTTCCAGAAGCCATGTGGCATCTGGAGGTTGAAGGCTTCGCTGCAATCGTAACGATGGATTCGCATGGGGACAGCCTGCATGAAGGCGTGGAGCAGGACTCATTGATGAAGCTGGCTGCCTTTAAGGATCCGGTGTTCAAATAAACATGAAAACCTTTCGCTCGCGCCTAACACTCATCCTAATGATTCTACTCGGGCTCTCGATGCTGGCGGCCGGCATCACGATGGCCCAGATGTTTAAGAACTCGCATATCCGGGCTTTGGAAGATAATATGGCCCGGGAAATTAATCTGCTTGAGGCGACTTTCGATTTTGTTCCCGTGGAAGGGAATTCCGAGGCCAGCGCTTATTACGAACGAAAGGCGAAACAGCTAAAAGAGCTGACCGATTCCCGGGTCACGTTCATTACGTTGAACGGTATCGTCGTCGGCGACTCCGAGTCCGACCCGGAGCGAATGGATAACCATGCCCACCGGCAGGAAATCGAGTCTGCCGTAGGTGGGAACGTGGGCAGTGCGATCCGGTACAGCGATACGATCGGGGAAAATATGCTGTACGTAGCGCATCGCGTGACGGTCGGTGATTTTGACGGTTATATCCGCCTTTCGATGAGTTTGGCAGCCGTGGAGAAGGGGCTTGCCCAAGGGTGGATCTGGATGTTCGGCGGACTGCTTATCCTATTCCTCATAGCGGGTCTAGTAAGTTACCGAGTGGCCGCCGGGTTGACTAAGCCGCTGGAGCAGATCACCCGCGTCGCCCATCGCATCTCCGGATTCGATTACGACGCCAGGGTCAAGCTGGCCCGCAAGGACGAAATCGGTCAATTGGGCCTTGCCATCAACGGCATGGCAGACAGCCTGCAGCAACAGCTCAAGCGGATCCGGGATAACGAGGACTTGATGCAGAGCGTGCTCGCGAACATGACCGGCGGCATTCTGATGGTGGATGCTGCGGAGCGCATTGCCTTAATTAACCGGGAAGCGGAACGGATATTGCATATGAAAGGCGAGCTGCTGCTCGGCAAATCGTATCAGGTGCTCAAACGAAACTATGAGTTCATCAAATTTATGGAAGAAGGCATTGCCCGCAAGGAAGCAGTTCAGGAGGAACGGAACGTCTACGATCCCGAGGAAAAAATCCTGCTGTTCGACAGCGTGCCGATGTTTGAAGACAACGGTAACTACCGCGGCATGTTGTTCCTGTTACAGGATGTCACCGAAATTCGGAAGCTGGAACGGATACGTAGCGAATTCGTTGCCAACGTGTCCCACGAGTTAAAGACGCCGATCGCGGCGGTTAAAGGCTTTGCCGAAACGCTGATGGCTGGCGGGGTGAAGGACGAGGAAACCGCGCGCTCATTCCTGCAGATCATCTATGACGAAGGAGACCGGTTAAACCGATTAATTGGCGACATTCTCGAGCTGTCCAAAATCGAATCGAAGCGAGTGCCGCTGGAATACGCCCCGGTGCAGTTGAAAGAGCTGTTCGACAGCGTGTATGAAGTCCTTCTTCCGGCGGCCGGCAAAAAGTCAATCTCGATGTCGCATGACGTTCCGGAGCATCTGTTCATCGAGGCGGATGAGGATCGCCTGCGGCAAATCTTCATGAATTTGCTGTCCAATGCGATCAGCTATTCGCTGGAAGGCGGAAAAGTACGCGTATCGGCAATCATAGTTGGCGAAGGCGGAGACGAGGAGAGGGTCCAGTTTACGGTTAGCGATACGGGGATCGGCATTCCTAAGAAGGATCTGCCGCGGATTTTCGAACGCTTCTATCGGGTCGATAAGGCGCGATCCCGCAGCTCGGGCGGCACGGGTCTGGGCCTGTCCATCGTCAAACACCTCGTTGAACTGCATCACGGCACTATCCGCGTAGAGAGCAAAGTCGGTGAAGGAACGACGTTTATTTTGGAACTCCCCTTGATGCATGCCTTGGATGATTAAGATCGGTCCTGGGAACATACCAATAAAGTGTAAACTGTTTTTTGAAAAACTTTACACCGCGTTAACAATGCCGTGATATGCTGGGCTTGTCATCAAAGTGATATTGGTTCAAAGCATGAACTTGTACCGCGAATAAATGGGGGGTACTATGACACAACGTCTATTGGTTATCGAAGATGAACCGACGTTATCCCGGCTTTTGTCTTACAATCTGACGAGCGAAGGCTATGAAGTTGTCGTAGAGGATCACGGGCAGACCGGTTATGAAACCGCACTGCAGCAAGAATTTGATTTGATATTGCTCGATTTGATGCTGCCGGGCATGAACGGTTTCGAAATCATGTCGAAGCTGCGAAGCGAAGGCGTGATGACGCCGGTGATTATCCTGACCGCAAAAAATGCGGAGGAGGAAGTCGTGCAGGGCCTGAAGTCCGGCGCCGATGATTACATCACGAAACCGTTTGGTGTGGCTGAGCTACTAGCTCGTGTCGCCGCCGTTCTCCGCCGATCGACAGGTCAGGAGGAACGCGACAAACCGGTCCAGCAGGAGAACTCTCAAATCGCGTTGGGCGCCTTGACGATTTATCCGGAGAAATACGAAGTCACGTTGAACGGGGAAGCGATCACGCTCCGGCCAAAGGAGTTCGAGGTGCTGCTATACTTGGCTCGCAAGCCCGGCGTGGTGATGACCCGGGACGATCTGATGAATGCCGTATGGGGCTTCGATTATATCGGAGGGCAACGGACCGTGGATGTGCACGTCAGCTCGCTGCGCAAGAAGCTCGAACTGGATCCGCAGTCGGTGCATATCGATTCCATCCGCGGCGTCGGATACAAACTGGTTGTCAATAAGAAGAAAGCGTCCATCATGTAATTTCGTGATGGACGTTCTTTTTTTACATAGGACAAAAGTCCCGAAAACAATGTACTAACACTCTCCCTCTATGATTCTAGTAGATCGTGCGTAACGTATAAATACGGGGGAGTGGTTCAGGTTGGAAAATCAGGCCATCGCAGTATTGGAGCGTGCTGCAATTGAAGAGACAGAGAACTTGGCGGCGAACGTAGAAGGCGGGGTTAACGGGGAATCGTTGCTGATGGAAGACGGCCGCTCAGGCGGTCGCTCGACGGAAGGCGTGGCGGTTGCGGCGGTACAGGTTCACTCTTACAGCCATAAGGTTCCGGTGATCGGACCGGAGGTTTCCTGCCGAGATGTGTTGGGGCAGTTCCAGAGGCAACCCGAGCTTCCATGTATCGTGGTTTGTGATGATGATCACAAACCGATCGGGCTGTTGATGCGAGATCGTTTCTTTCGCCATTTGGCCGGTCGGTTTGCTGCGGATCTATTTTATGAGGTATCGGCGCTTCGTTTTGCCCAGCGGGAACCGTTAATCTGCGAGTTGAATACACCGGCCGGGGAACTGTTGGATCAAGCGTTAGGACGGGAGGGGGCCTCTTTCTACGATGGTTTGATCTTAACCGATCAGGGGAAATATTACGGAATCCTGACAGTTCAGGATTTGATGCAGATGTCCCGGCATTTGCAGCGGGAAGCGGACGAAGCCAGGCAGGCGGCGGTCCTTGAGAGCCGCGATCGGATTGTACAGATCGAATGCTCGATCGCTGAAGTGACGGAGTCGGCGAAGCGAAGCCTGCTGGAATCGGAACGGATGAACGGATTGTCGGCGGAAGGACGTCATGAGTTGGAAGCGGTCAAGGCGTCGTTCGCCCGTGTGCTAGACATGACTCGCTCCCAAGAGAAACAAATGGCGGAGCTGTTGGAACGGACGAAACAAATCTCATCGGTCGCCGATCATATCCGCAGCCTGGCGGACCAAAGCGGCATGCTGGCCATGAATGCCTCGATCGAAGCGGCTCATGCCGGGGAACATGGACGAGGGTTTGCGGTTGTGGCTTCCGAGGTTCGCAAGCTTGCCTTGCAGACGAAGAGCTTTTCCGAAGAAATCGGGTTAACGCTAGGTATTGTGAACCGGTTAATCCAGCAAACGGCGTCCACCGCTTCCTCCACTGCGGGAGAAATGGCGGAAAGCCACGGTAGAGTGGGCAACGCGGATGGGACGTTTCAAGCGCTGGTGGATTCAGCCCGAACCGTAGAGGAGCGCGGCCAAGAGATGTTCCGTTCCTCGGAAACGGCAGCCAGTCGCACGAGAACCGTGTTAGGCGAGCTACGGCAGTTGGCCTCACTTTCGTAAGATTTTACACTACGTTTACAATTAGACTCATGTACTTTTACATAAGTGCGCTAAAATGAAACTGTTTTACATGGAATAATTCCTCATTCGAGCATACTAAATCAATAGCTGAAACGCCGGCACGGGCTCGCTGGGAAGGCGGGTACCGTGCTTCAAGTTTGCCCGCCATTTCCTCGGTCAATCTGGCATAAGCCCTGAGGCCGGGGCAAAGATGTTTATTTGTGAAGGAGAACTGAGATGGATAACATTATCCGGATTCAAAAGTTGAATTTGTATTATGACCGATTCCATGCGCTTAAGGACGTTTCTCTGGATATTCCGGAAAAGGCGATCACCGCTTTCATCGGGCCTTCCGGCTGCGGGAAGTCAACGCTCTTACGCACCTTGAACCGGATGAACGACATGATTCCTGGGACACGGATCGAAGGCACCGTGCAAATCGCCGGCAGTGACATTTATGGCGACGATGTCCAGGTGGAGGCCTTGCGCAAACGGGTGGGCATGGTGTTTCAACAGCCGAATCCTTTTCCAAAATCGATATATGACAATGTCGCCTATGGCCCGCGGCTGCACGGCATCAAGAACAAAGCGGCTTTGGATGAAATCGTGGAACGGAGTCTTCGTCAGGCCGTGCTGTGGGACGAGGTCAAGGATTTCCTGAAACGGTCGGCTCTCAGCTTGTCCGGCGGGCAACAGCAGCGTCTTTGCATTGCCCGAGCCATTGCCGTACAGCCCGATATTCTGTTGATGGATGAAGCCACTTCAGCGCTGGACCCGATTTCCACCCTCAAGATTGAGGAACTGGTGCAGCAATTAAAAGATAGTTATACGATTGTCATGGTGACGCATAACATGCATCAGGCGGCGCGTATTTCGGGCCGGACCGTGTTCTTCCTCAACGGGGAGATCGTAGAGGCGGACGATACGCAGAAGCTCTTCTCCACGCCGCAGGATCCACGCACTGAAGATTACATTTCCGGTCGTTTCGGATAATAAGGAGGCTGCAGCAAGATGATTCAAAGAAAGGAATTTGATCAGAACCTGGAGGATTTGCGGCAACTGCTGAGACAAATGGGCGAGCATGTCGAGCACGCTTTGGCGGAGGCTATCAGCGCCCTGCAGGCTTTGGACTCGGCCAAAGCGAAAGAGATCGTGAAGCGCGATGCGGAGTTGAACCGAATGGAAGAGCAGGTCATGGAGATCGGCTCGCGTCTGATCGTGACCCAGCAGCCGGTGGCCAAGGATCTGCGCCGGATCATCGTAGCGTTTAAAATTTCCAGCGATTTAGAGCGGATGGGCGACTTGGCCATCGATATTGCCAAGGTCACTACGCGGCTGGAAGGTCAGACACTTATCAAGCCGTTGATCGATATTCCGAAAATGTCCGAGCTTGTTATTCTGATGCTGCGGGAATCGCTGCAATCGTATTTGGACGAGAATACCGATTTGGCCTATAAAATGGCGAAGGATGATGATGAAGTCGATCACTTGTACAGCCAAATGATCCATGAGCTGTATGCGTTTATGATCTCTAATCCGGAATCTCTCCAGCAAGCGATGTTGCTGACGCTGGTGGGTCGGTATATCGAACGAATCGCCGATCATGCGACAAATATTGGCGAAAGCGCCGTTTACCTGGTGACCGGCCATCGTCCGGACCTAAACGAATAATTCCTGCTCCCCCGCGGTCAACCGGCCGCCGCTCGCGAAATTGTGCGAGCGGCGGCCGGTTTTTCTTTTCCAAGGCGAGCTTTGGTGTTATCGGGAAGGCCCCTGTGTTATCATAAGAAAAGGTAGAAAACTGTGGACGAGGTGTCGTATGGAAAAATTGATACTTATAGATGGGAACAGCATTATTTACCGGGCATTTTTTGCCATGCCGCCGCTCACGAATTCCAGCGGCTTGCATACGAATGCCGTTTACGGTTTTACGAACATGCTGCTGCGGTTGATCCAAGAAGAGCGCCCCACGCATATGCTGGTGGCCTTTGATGCGGGGAAAGTGACCTTCCGCCACGAAGGCTACCAGGAGTACAAAGGCGGACGCGACAAAACCCCGTCTGAGCTGTCCGAGCAGTTTCCATTGATGCGCGAGCTCCTGGAGAGCTTCGGCATCGCCTGGTTCGAATTGGCCGGGTACGAAGCCGATGATATTATCGGCACCTTGAGCAAACGGGCCGAGGAAGCCGGTCAAGAAGTACTCGTTGTGACCGGAGATAAGGATATGCTGCAAGTCGTCAGCGATCGGGTTAAAGTGGCATTAACGCGCAAAGGTGTCAGTGAGGTCGAACCTTATGATCCGCAGCAAATCGAGGAGAGATACGGGCTTAAGCCGCTGCAAATCATCGATCTGAAAGGGCTGATGGGCGATACCTCCGACAATATCCCGGGGGTGCCGGGGATTGGGGAGAAGACAGCCCTGAAATTGCTGCACCAGTTCGGTTCTGTGGAGGAAGTACTGGCCCATACCGATGAATTGAAAGGGAAAATGAAGGAAAATTTGGTGAACCACGCAGAGGATGCCCGCATGAGCAAACAGCTGGCCACCATTTTCCGCGAGGTTCCGGTTGAACGCTCTTGGGAGGAGATGAAGTTTGACGGCATCCAGGAGGGATCGGCCGTTCCGATGCTGCGCAAGCTGGAGTTTAAGTCGCTGCTCGAGCGGATGTCCTTTGCCGGTGGAGGGAATTCAGAGGGAGCGGCTCCCGCGGAGATGGTTGAGATTGAGGTCACCGCGGTTAACCTGGAGAACCTGTCCGAGCTGAACGCCGATCTGGCGAACATCGAAGGGATCATTGTGGAATCCTACGGGGACAATCCGCATCAAGCTACAATGATGGGCATGGTGTTGTCCACCGCCAGCCGCCATTATTTCCTGCCGTTTGACGTGTTACAAGAGGGGGCGGCAGCGGAAGTGCGCGCCTGGTTGGCGGATGAGCACGTGCCAAAGCGGGGTTACGATCTGCACCGGGCGGACTTGGTGCTGTTCTGGCAAGGTGTCGCGTTTGCCGGAGCCGAACATGACGTGCAACTGGCCGCCTATTTGCTTGATCCGACGGAAAGCGACCAGACGATCAGCGGCCTGGCGGCGAAATACCAGTTGCCGGCGGTGCCCGGCGACGATGAGGTATACGGCAAAGGCGCCAAATTTAAGGTGCCGGAGCCGGACGCGTTAAGCCGTCATCTGGCTCGCAAGTCGGACGCCCTGCTGCGCATTCTGCCGCTACAGCGGCAGGAGCTCGAGAAATATGAAATGGAGCGGCTGTTCTACGAACTGGAAATGCCGTTATCCCGGATTTTGGCCGACATGGAGAAGCAAGGCATCGCCGTCAATAAGGAGGCCTTGAAAGAGCTCGGCGTGGAATTTGAAGCCCAGATCAATAAATTGGTAACGCGAATTTATGAAATCGCCGGCCTGGAATTCAATATCAATTCAACAAAGCAATTAGGAGAAATCCTATTTGATAAGCTGGGGTTGCCGGTGATCAAGAAAACCAAAACCGGTTACTCGACGGATGCGGAAGTGTTGGAGAAGCTGGCACCTTACCATGAAATCGTGCAGTTTATTCTGGAATACCGCCAACTGGCTAAGCTTCAATCGACTTACGTCGAGGGCCTGCTGAAGGAAATCTCGCCGAAAAGAGGTAAGGTGCATACGTATTTCCGGCAGACGATCGCCGCAACCGGACGCCTGAGCAGCCAATATCCAAACTTGCAGAACATCCCGATCCGCCTCGAGGAGGGCCGCAAAATCCGCAAAGTTTTTGTTCCTTCAGAGGAAGGTTGGTTTATTCTGGCGGCGGATTACTCGCAAATTGAGCTTCGTGTATTAGCGCATATTTCCGGTGATCCGGGGCTCCAGGAAGCGTTCCTGCACGATATGGATATCCACACCAAGACGGCAATGGATGTGTTTGGCGTTGGACCGGACCAGGTTGACGCCAATATGCGCCGTTCGGCCAAAGCCGTCAATTTCGGGATTGTCTACGGGATCAGCGACTATGGCTTGTCCCAGAACCTGAACATTACGCGGAAGGAAGCCGCCCGGTTCATCGATCAATATTTCGACGCCTTCCAAGGCGTCCGACGTTATATGGACGACATCGTGAAGGAAGCGAAGCGCGACGGTTACGTCAAAACGCTGTTGGAGCGCCGCCGTTATCTGCCAGAGATCAACGCGTCGAACTTCAACCTGCGCTCCTTCGCTGAGCGTACGGCCATGAACACACCGATTCAAGGCTCCGCGGCGGACATCATCAAACTGGCAATGGTGCGGATGGACGAGGAACTGCACAAGCACGGGCTCAAGAGCCGTATGCTGCTTCAGGTCCATGACGAATTGGTATTCGAGGTACCGCCGGAAGAGTTGGAGATCATGAGCAAGCTCGTGCCGGAGACGATGGGGAAAGCGTTAGAGCTCTCCGTGCCGCTTAAGGCCGAAGTGTCCAGCGGATTAAATTGGTACGAAGCGAAGTAGGTTCTTGGGATTACAACTTAGAATGAGGTGAGAGGATATGCCGGAATTGCCGGAGGTCGAGACGGTCCGACGGACCTTGACCCAATTGATCGTCGGGAAAACGATCCAAAGCGTCCACGTCTCCTTGCCGCGAATCATCCAACGGCCGGATGATATCCAGCGGTTTGAAGTCGAGCTCGCCGGACATACGATATTAGAGATTGGCCGCCGCGGGAAATTTCTGCGCATCATCATGGATGGGCTGGTACTCGTCTCCCATTTGCGGATGGAAGGGCGATACGGCGTTTATCAGACCGGCGATGAGGTGGAGAAGCATACGCATGTGATTTTCCGGTTTACAGATGGATCCGAACTCCGTTACAAGGACGTGCGCCAGTTCGGTACCATGCATTTGTTCTTGCCCGGAGAGGAATTTGCGGAGAAGCCTTTGGCCAAACTGGGGTTGGAGCCTTTGGAGGCCTCTTTTACGGCAAAGGCTTTTCAAGAGGTGATATCCAGGCGGTCTACCAAGATCAAGCCTGCGCTGCTAAACCAGGAATACATTGTGGGTCTGGGGAATATCTATGTGGATGAAGCCCTGTTCCGGGCGGGAATCCACCCGGAACATCCGGCGGACAAGCTAACCAAGCGGCAGATGGAGCGACTTCACACCGCTATCATAGATACGCTGACAGAAGCGGTGGAAGCTGGAGGATCCTCCATCAAATCCTATGTCAATGGACAGGGAGAGATGGGAATGTTCCAACATTCCTTGCGGATGTACGGCCGACAAGGGGAGCCTTGCCTAAATTGCGGACAGCAGGTGGTGAAGACCGTTGTAGGGGGACGGGGAACGCATTATTGCCCGAAATGTCAGCCTGCATACCGGACAAGTCATAAGACGCGAGGCGCTAAACAAACGATAGATGAAATTTAGGTCGAAGCTCCAAGTCAAAACAGTGAGGTGTATTGGGAATGAACATCGGACTCACCGGAGGCATCGCCACCGGGAAAAGCACGGTTTCCCGCATGCTAGCCAACCTTGGCGCCGCTGTGCTTGATGCGGATTTGATCGCCAGGGAGATTATGGAGCCGGGCCATCCGGTGCTGGCGGCCGTCCGCGAACGCTTTGGACAAGGGGTGCTTCACCCCGATGGAACGCTCAACCGCAAAAAGCTCGGCGAAATCGTCTTCTCTCATCCGGAGGAGCGTAAGGCGTTGGAGGCGTTGACGCATCCCGCCATCCGTTCCGAAATGAAGCGGCGTCTGGACGAGCTGGAACAAGAGGATCCGCACAGACTGGTGGTGGCGGATATCCCTTTGCTTTACGAATCGGGTCTCGATCCGTTATATGAAGAAATTATGGTCGTATACGTGCCCCGGGAGCTTCAAATGTCTCGATTAATCCAGAGGGACGGGTTATCTCGGGAAGCGGCCGAACAGCGTTTAAGCGCCCAGATGGACATCGAAGTAAAGAAGGAGAGGGCGGATATTTTGATTGATAACAGCGGTGGACTAGACGAGACAAAGCGGCAGATTGACGTCTTTTGGCGGGATAAGGGGCTAAAATGAGGTGGCTTCGCAAAAAGAGGGTTCTGCTTCTCCTGTTTATTGGCTTCACGGGCCTCATCTTTTTAAATTCCACCTGGCTTTCGTTATTTTATCCGATTTATTATAAAGAAGAAATTCGTCTACATGCCAAAAACAACGGTCTCGATCCGTTTATCGTTGCGGCGATTATCAAGGTGGAGACCAATTACAAATCGGGGGCGGAGTCCCGAAAAGGTGCGCTTGGAATTATGCAGATTATGCCGGATACGGCGGAGTGGGTCATCTCCAAAGCGAAGCTGCCCGATACGACGTTAGAGGACATCCGCAACGAGACCGAAACGAATATCCGGATCGGCACGTGGTACCTGGGGTCGTTATCCGAGCAATTCGAAGGCAACTCGATCGCTATGATCGCCGCCTATAACGCCGGGCCGACGAATGTAAAGAACTGGCTGAAGAGCGGACGATGGGATGGCCGGCTGGAGACGGCACAGAATATTCCGTTTGGCGAAACTAGGCATTACGTTCAGCGGGTCTCGCATTATTACAAGCAGTATGTGAAGATTTACGACGAGTTTTAGGTGGATTATTGCGAAAATATAAAGAAAGCATTGACCGGCTAATCGCCTGTCAATGCTTCCTTGGTGATCGGATTATTTGAATTGACCTGCCAGCTGTTGTTCAGCCAAGGTCACCAAACGTTTCGTAATGAAACCACCGATCGAACCGTTTTCGTAAGAGGTCAGGTTACCAGCATATCCGTCTTGTGGGAAAGAGATGCCAAGTTCCTGAGCAATTTCATATTTCATTTGATCCAAAGCTCCGGAAGCTTGTCTAACCACCAGGTCGTTCGAAGAGTTATTATTTTGGGCCATGATTGTTCACCTCCTTGTGGTTGGTAACAGTATTATGTGCCGGACTATCAACTTCAATCCGATGAATCTAAAGTAATTTATTGCCATTAAGTAAAAAAGGCCGTCATTACGGCATTTAGAGGGGAGGTGTTCTAGCTTGAAATGTCCGTATTGCGATTATTTAGGGACGAAAGTGCTGGATTCAAGGCCGGCTAACGAGAACCGCTCGATCCGTCGTCGCCGCGAGTGCGAGAAATGCAGTCGTCGGTTTACAACGTTTGAAATGGTGGAGGAAATGCCGCTGATCGTGATTAAGAAGGATGGAAGTCGCGAGGAATTTAGTCGGGAGAAAATGCTGAGAGGCTTGATCCGAGCCTGCGAGAAACGCCCGGTTTCCGTTGAGCAGCTGGAATCGATCGTCTCCGAGGTGGAACGTTCCCTGCGCCATTCGGCCAACGCAGAGGTTGAAAGCCGGGGGATTGGCGAATTAGTCATGGAGCAGTTATATCCGGTGGACGAGGTGGCCTATGTCCGGTTCGCTTCGGTTTACCGTCAATTTAAAGATATCAATATGTTTATGAAAGAACTGAAGGGCCTGCTCTCCAAAAATACGGGGGTCACGGAATAGTTTCTTTTACTAAAGCACTCTTCGCTGCTAAGCGCGAGAGTGTTTTTTTTATATTTTGCACAGAATAATCAGAACTAGATGAGGTATGTCTCATCATTTTACACAAAGTTTACAAAACGAAAACACAGGATTGATCTTCGCTTTCTATAATCAAATTGTAAAACACATAAGGGGGATACCTAAGACAATGAAAAAGAGTATGCTATTGGTTTTGACATTGGTGTTGAGCTTGACGCTGGCGGCATGTGGTCAAAACAACAACGCGGCACAAAACAACACGGCTGGAACGAACGGCGGCACTACGGATGAAGCATCCGCGAACAACGGCGGCAACGCAGCAACGTCGGAACTTTCCGGGTCGATCCTGGCGGTAGGTTCCTCGGCATTGCAACCTTTGGTAGACCAAGTATCGAAAAAATTCATGGATCAAAATCCTAAAGTTTCTATACAAGTTCAAGGTGGAGGCAGCGGCACGGGTCTGACGCAGGTCTCCGGAGGACAGGCGGACATCGGGAACTCCGACGTTTTCGCGGAAGAGAAGCTGGAAGCTGCTCAAGCCGGCGAACTGGTTGACCATCAAGTTGCAGTCGTGGCGATGGCTGCCGTCGTGAATCCGGATATCACCATCGA
Source organism: Paenibacillus sp. J53TS2 (assembly GCF_018403305.1). Taxonomy (NCBI): domain Bacteria; kingdom Bacillati; phylum Bacillota; class Bacilli; order Caryophanales; family Paenibacillaceae; genus Paenibacillus; species Paenibacillus sp. J53TS2. The sequence goes on along the minus strand of NZ_BOSK01000001.1, from coordinate 696,801 downwards.
CAATTTGACAAAAGACCAACTGGTACAAATTTTCACGGGTAAAGTCACGAACTGGAAAGACCTTGGCGGTCCCGATCAAGTGATTCAAATCGTCAACCGTCCTTCGAGCTCCGGGACTCGCGCAACGTTCGAGAAATATGCTTTGGGCACAAAAACGGAAGACCTGCAAGGTTCGATCCAAGAGGATTCCTCCGGTACGGTTAAGAAGCTTGTCGGCGAAACGCCGGGGGCGATTGGTTACCTTGCCTTGTCCTACCTTGACGATTCCGTCAAAGTTGTGAAATACGAAGGCGTTGAAGCTACAGAAGAGAACGTAGCAAACGGAACTTATCCGGTATGGGCCTATGAGCACATGTACACCAAAGGCGAGCCAAACGAAGTTGTTAAAGCGTTCCTGGACTTCATGGTTTCCCCTGACGTACAAGGCGACAACGGCGACGTTGTAGAGCTTGGTTATATTCCGGCAAGCAAAATGCAAGTTCAACGCGATGTGGATGGCAAGATCACACAGAAGTAACCAATAGGACTCGATAACATCATATCGGCGCGGCAAGAGGCGGACTGTTCTGCCTCTTTCTGTGCTGTTATTAAAGGGAGAGGTTTCATGGCTCAGTCCGGCGGAAGAAAAAAAATACAACCGCATATCGTCGAGGAATGGACCGGCAAAATTTACGCTTCGTTTTGTATCGTATTGCTGGTCGTCACCATCTTCTCGATGGTTTATTACGTAGCAACCAAGGGGTTAAGCACCTTTTTTCAAGACGGGATCGCATTTCGCGAAATATTCGGCAGTACGAACTGGAAACCGGATGGGGAACCTCCGGTATTCGGTGCCCTTCCGTTTATTTTGGGCTCATTCGGCACCTCGATTTTGGCGGCGTTGATCGCGGCCCCGCTCGGCATTTGCGCAGCTTTATTTATGGTCGAAATTATGCCAAAGTTCGGGAAGAAATATCTGCAGCCGGTCATCGAATTGCTGGCTGGGATCCCTTCCGTTGTATATGGTTTTGTGGGGCTCAGCGTCATCGTGCCTTTCTACCGGGATATTTTCCCGGGACAAGGTCTTGGTATCTTGGCCGGAGCGACCGTGTTGTCGATTATGATCTTGCCAACGATAACTTCGATTGCCACCGATGCGCTAGCTGCTCTGCCTCCCGGTTTGAAAGAAGGTTCTTACGCACTCGGCGCAACGCGCTGGCAAACCTTGTATCGGACCGTCTTGCCGACAACCATGCCGGCTTTATTAACTGGGGTCGTATTGGGCATGGCCCGGGCTTTCGGGGAAGCCCTGGCGGTACAGATGGTCATCGGGAATGCGCCGCATATTCCGCGTTCTCTCTTTGAATCCACCTCCACCTTGACCAGCGTGATTACACTGAGTATGGGGAATACGGTGATGGGATCGACGCAAAACAATGTCCTTTGGACGCTGGCGCTGATCTTGATGCTAATGACGTTCATATTCGTCTTTATCGTCCGGTGGCTGGAAAGGAGAGCAAAACGATGAGCGCAAAAACTGTAGACAAAATCGCAACGGCCGTCATTGTCGCTTTGGCCGGATTGATCGTTCTCATTATGGCGGGTTTACTCGGCTTTATTTTAGTTCGGGGGTTGGGGCATATCAGCTTCGACTTTCTTACGTCACCGCCCGAAACGATTAAGGAAGGCGGCGGGATCGGCCCGCAATTATTCAACTCTTTATTCCTTCTGGTCTTAACGATGATCATCACCGTACCGCTAGGTATCGGGGCAGGGATCTATATGAGCGAATATGCCAAACCGGGGAAAATCACCGATTTTATCCGTTTGATCGTGGAAGTGTTATCCTCTTTTCCGTCGATCGTCGTTGGTTTGTTCGGTCTGCTCGTACTCGTAAATGTATTCGGATTTGGGTTTTCCCTGTTCTCGGGTGCATTGGCTTTAACGATTTTCAATCTGCCGCTGATGGTGCGGATCACGGAGCAGGGATTAGCCAGCGTGCCGCAGGCTCAGAAGGAAGCCAGTTTGGCGTTGGGCTTGTCCAAATGGAAAACGATCCAATCGGTCATGCTCCCGATCGCTACGCCGATTATCCTGACCGGGACCATCCTGGCTGCAGGTCGCGTGTTTGGTGAAGCTGCGGCGCTGCTGTTCACCGCCGGCATGAGCAGTCCGCGGCTTGACTTTAGCAACTGGAATCCGCTTAGTCCGACGTCACCGCTAAATCCGTTCCGTCCGGCGGAAACGCTGGCCGTTCATATCTGGAAGATCAATTCCGAAGGTTTGGCACCGGACGCACCCGAAATCGCCGCCGGCGCTTCGGCCGTACTGATATTGACCGTGCTGGCATTTAACTTGCTGGCCCGCTGGCTCGGACGCGTGATGCTCAAGAAATTTACGGCGACGAAATAGGAGGACGAAGCCAAGTGCCTAATATCGAATTATCAACGAAAGACTTAAGTGTTTTTTACGGAGAGAAGCAAGCCGTTAAGAATATATCGCTTGATTTTGCCTCCCGGCAAGTTACCGCATTGATCGGTCCTTCCGGCTGCGGTAAATCCACCTTTCTGCGCAGCTTAAACCGGATGAATGACCTCATCAGCGGAGCAAAGATCACGGGAGAAATCTGGATCGGGGAAGACAATATCAATGCTCCGAAGACGGATGTCGTGCTGCTGCGGCAAAAGATCGGCATGGTCTGGCAGCGTCCGAACCCGTTCCATAAGTCCATTTATGAAAATATCGCTTTTGGGCCGCGTTACCACGGGATCCGGAATAAGAAGAAGCTGGATCAAATCGTCGAGGAATCGCTTATCAAAGCGGCGCTATGGAACGAGACGAAAGATCGACTGCATACCTCCGCCTTAGCTTTATCCGGCGGCCAACAGCAGCGCCTCTGCATTGCCCGTTCGATAGCGGTTAGTCCGAGCATCATCCTGATGGATGAACCGGCTTCAGCCCTGGATCCGGTGTCCAGTGCCAAAATCGAAGAATTGATTGCTGATCTGAAGAAGGATTATTGCATCATCATCGTGACGCACAACATGCAACAAGCGGCTCGAGTGTCAGAGAAGACGGCTTTCTTCCTGATGGGGGAACTGGTCGAGTATGACGATACGAGCAAGATCTTCACCAATCCGTCCGAGAAACGGACGGACGATTATATTTCCGGTCGGTTCGGTTAAGCCCGGCTGCTGGATTCACCAAACAAACAGGTCAACCGGGGACTCCCTTTCCGGTCTGGCCTTCTTCTCGTTTTCGGGGACAATACCGGACCCGGGGCGGGGGTTCGCCCCGTCCGGGGTCCCTTTTAGATTGGAAAATCTCCGTATATACTGATAACATGGAAGAAAGGACACAAGTGGCGTTGGCAGCGCCTGGAATGACTAAAGGAGATTAGATCATGAACGTGCTGGATTGGATAGAAAGGATGTTTGAGCAATACGGCTATTTTGTCCTGCTGCTCGGACTTCCCATCGATTTTATCGCGCTGCCGCTACCGCCGGGTCAAACGACATTGACCTATACCGGATATTTGGCTTATAAGGGCCTCCTTGATTTTCTGCCGGCTGTGCTGGCCGGATACGCAGGGGCGGTGATCGGAGTGACCATCACCTATTGGATCGGACACCGGGTTGGCGCGCCGCTGATCGAACGGTACGGAAAGTGGATTCTGGTAAAACCTTCGCATTTGGACAAAACAAGACGAGTCTATGAGAAATATGGCAACAAGATGCTGTTGATCAGTTTCTTCGTGCCTGGTGTTAGACAGTTTTTCGGTTATTTCGTCGGTATTATCCGCATCCCATTTCGAACCTTCGCTTTGTATGCTTACACCGGGGCAGCTCTTTGGGTCGTTACTTTTGTGAGCATTGGATTTGTGTTTGGCGAACAGTGGCAGGTCGCCATCGACCTGGTTGAGAAATATTTGAAGTATTTTTTTATGGGGTTGGGGGCGCTGCTCGTGCTGCTCGTGTATATGAAGTGGCGTCGATGGAGGCTGAAGATAGCCAAACTATCCCGGTAATACCCAAAAGGCGCAGGATGTTGATCCTGCGCCCTTGTTATTTCTTTCGACTTTTTTTATTTTCGGGTTTGCTTCGGAGCAGCATGAATTCGTCAATCAGCGTTTCCTCGGTATCGCTGCTGGATGTGCCGCTGCCGTTCCCTGCTTTTTCTTCCTTCAGCTTTAACAGGGAGAGCAAATCGAAAAAATCCCCGAGCACGGTGAACCCGGCTCCGATAATCGCCAGGTCATCCGAGGAGATATCATTGTCTTGGAGTCTTTGGTACTGACGTCTTTTTTTTCCTCCCAAGAACACCACCTGCTTTTAAGATTGACTTGTTTCATCATATGCAATGAGCAAAAGTCGTGATTAGGCGGCTGCAATGGACCGGATCTGAAGCTCAGGTTATTTAGACAATCTGGCATGATAAACCCATTTTTGCTGAACTCCGCGAATGTCCCGATCGTTCGCAAGCAGGTCGTAATATGATGTTCTATATTTAAAAAGGAGGGAAAAATCAATGTCGGGATATGAAAATGGCGTAGGCAACGTAGGTTACGGTGGTTTCTGGACTTCTACGGGTACAATCCTGGTTCTGTTCATCCTGTTGGTCATCGTTTCCAGAGCGCTTATCGTATAATTGAGGCGTACACCTCCACAAGGGCCCTGCTGCAGCGGGGCCTTTGTTTTTTTTATAACACTGACCGTAACTGTCAGTGTTTCCTCGCTATACTCAAGTCAAAACTATATTTTGCGGGAGGAAACAAGATGTTTGCCAAAATCGAAGAGTTTATTGAAGCCTGGACGGAGGAGAGTAAATTGACGGAACGCATCATGGAAGCGCTAACCGATGCATCATTATCCCAGCCGATTGTGGAAGGACGCAGAACTTTAGGGCAGATTGCTTGGCACTTGGTTGGATCGATCCATTACATGACCCATTGCGGTTTGAATTTCGCTGGCCCGGCTGGCGGTGAGCATGTTCCTGCATCAGCGGCAGAGATTGCGGAGGAGTACCATCGCATCAGCGAGGCGCTCATCGAGGCGGTCCGATCTGAGTGGACGGACGAACAGCTGCTGGCAACGACGGAAATCGCGGGCGAACCGTGGCCGAACGGAGCCTCACTCCGGTTTACACTCATGCATCAAGCGCACCATCGGGGACAAATGACCGTATTGATACGTCAGGCCGGGCTTCGTCTACCCGATGTCTACGGACCGAATTACGAGTCCTGGATCGAACAAGGAATGGAGCCGCTGGCCTAAAGCGGTCAGGGCGGTTAAAATAGAAGCAACATTTCACCGGAAAGGGTGATGCGCATGTCCAAAGCGGATCATATGTTGTCGATTCTATGGCTCCTTCGGTCTGGCCGGAAGATGACCGCCCGTCAGCTGGCCGACGAGCTGGAGGTTCATATCCGTACTGTGTACCGATGCATCGACTCGCTCTGTGCCAGCGGCGTGCCAATTGTGGCCGATGCCGGGCCGGGCGGCGGTTACCGGATTCTCGGCCGATTTGCGGAATCGCCGCTGATGTTTGACGCGGAGGAGCAGAAGGCGCTGGTGCATGCTTCGATTTTTGCCCGGGAAGCCGGATATCCGTTTAGTGAGGCGTTAATCCGCGCGGTGGACAAGCTGAAGCTGTACACGAACGAAGAACAGCTGGAGCAAATCGAACGCCACGGTCGCGGCATGTCGGTGATCTATCCGCCGGTGGATGAAAGGGAGCAGTCCTTCCTGCAAACTCTGGAACTGGCGTCGGCTGAAGGCTGTTCGCTGGAGATGGCGTACCGGGGAGGTAAAGATGAGGCCGCCGTCGACCGTGTGTTCGATCCTTACGGCATCGTACACTGGAAGGGGAGCTGGTATACTGTCGGCTACTGTCGGTTGCGGCAGCGGCTTCGCAGTTTTCGGGTCGACCGGATCAAACGATTGGAACGTAGCGAGGAGCGGTTCGAACGGCCGTCCCATTTTTCCGCCAAAGCGTTCTTGTTAGGGAATTTGTTGCCGGAGTCGTTGGAGGATGCCTCCTTACTCACGGTGAGAATCCAAGGCCACGAACGAGCCTTAAACGAGCTGCAGCGTCACTGGCTGTTTGGTCACACCTTAGTTCAACGAAACGAAGAGGAGGCGGTTTTCCGGATGGAAAGCGCCTCCTTGCTCACCTATGTGCCTTATTACTTGCTACCGTATGGGAAAGCTCTAACGATCATGGAGCCTGACGTCTTGATCAAACGCATGGCGGAAGTCAGCCAGACGATGGCTGAACATTATCAACAGATGCAGGTGCGTAGCACAGAAGGCAAGGAAGGGTAAGCAAAGGTCCGCGCATCACCCTTTCGTTCCCCCTTGCAAACCGAACCCCTTGGACATAAATCGTTGGGATAAGATGTACAGCACAATGGACGGGATTGCGTACATAATGGAGAAAGCAGCAAGATTGCCGTATTCAATCATCCCGTATTGACCAAAGAACTGGTACAGCTTTAGGGAAGCCGGGAAGTTTTCCGGATTTTGCAGCAAAATGTAAGGGACGAAGAAATTCCCCCAGCTGCCTGAGAAGGTGAAGATCGCCACCGTACAGATCCCCGGGACCATCAGTGGCGCAACAACCTTACGGATCCCCATAAACACGGAGGCCCCGTCTACCCAAGCCGCTTCCTCCATATCCAGTGGGACGGAGTCCATGAAGTTCTTCAGCATCCATATGCCGTAAGGCATGGAAGAAGCCACATAAAACAGGATCACGCCGAAGATCTGGTCATATAACTTCAGGCTAAGGAACAGCTGATAAACCGGGACCATTACCGCGGTGATCGGCAGAGAAGTCATGAACAAGATGGTCAGCATAAACGGCTTCTTGTACTTCATCTGGTACCGGGACAACGGATAGGCAGCGAGCAGCGCCAAGATGACGACAAGCACCGCCTGCCCCAGCGACATGATCAAGCCAATCAGGAATGCGCGCTGGTTCTCGCGGCTGGTGATGACCTCGATGTAATTGTCCGCCGTCACCGCCTTCGGCAGCTTCAGTGTTTGCATTGCATTGGCGTCGACGGAAGCAACCGCGACCCATAACAAAGGCAAGACGAAGCAGATCCCGATGAAGGTGAGGATCGCATAGGGCATGATTCGGTAGATGATTTTCCGTTGTTTTGCGCTCATAACGAAGTCTCCTTGCACTTGGACTATTTCAACGAGCGGGTATAGAACAAGCTGAGCACGATCCCGATTAACAGAAGCAGTAAGGAGATCGCGGTGCCGTACCCGAGTTGATAGTTCACGAAGGCTTGGTTGTACATAAAGATTGGCAGCGTGGTCGTGGATGTACCCGGCCCCCCGCCGGTCATGGCGTAGATTAACCCGAAGACGCCCAATGTCTGCAGCGTGACCAGCATCATGTTGGTGGTAAAGGTCTCCTTGATGTAGGGGATAATGATCCGAGTCAGGACCTGCCACCGTGAGGCGCCGTCAACAACCGCGGCTTCTTCCACCTCGCTTGGTACATCGTCCAACGCCGCTTGAAAGACCAGCATCGAGAAGGCCGTGCCGTGCCAAATGTTGGCGAGGATGATGGTCAGCATCGGAACGGTATACAGCCAAGTAACGGCTGGAATTCCCAGCGAGGTGATGATCGAGTTCAGCGTGCCTTCGTCACCGAAGAAGCTGTACAAGCACAATGCGCAGACGATCTCCGGGGTGACCCAACCGGCCAGGACAATCGTGCCGATGACCCGGCGGAACGTCTTATTCTTATGCTTCATAAGCAGGGCGATGAGAAAGCCCAGCACCTGCTGCCCGATGACCGCCGAGCCAAACAGAAAGACGAGCGTATTCCATATGCTGATCTTAACCGTCGGGTCTTTGAACATGTGGAGATAGTTGTCGAAACCGACGAATTTCAGTTCTCTGGCGGATTCCCCCGTTAAGGCGAGGTTCGTAAACGAGTAAAAGAAGGTCAGAAAGACCGGATAGATAAAAAATACCAGCATGATTGCAATCGAAGGGAGCATGAAATACAGCCATGCGTACGAATTTCGTTTTCTGGAGTAACCTTCCGCCGCCATGCTGCTCATTTTTGGATGACTCCGTTCTCACCTACGATGCGGGTCACGTCCTGGGCATACTTTTGGGCTGCATCCGAAGGGGAAGTACCTGTGGCAACCGACTCAACCATCGTTTGGATTTGCGTCGATACCTCCGGGTATTTGTCCTGCGCCGGGCGGAACTCGGCGTTCTGTAAGTATTCCGTAGCGATCTCGTTAAACGGCATTTTTGTGTACCCCGGATCCTTGGCGACATCGGCCCGGACGGTAATATTACCCGAAGCGGTAACCAGCTTTTGGCTGTTTTCCTTATTTAGCGCATATTTGATAAACTCCCAGGCTTCGTCTTTATGCTTGGCGTTGCTTGGAATGGACAAGGCCCAGCCTCCGGCAAGGGTGATGGAACCCGGTGCCTGGCCTTGGCTGGTTGGCATGGGGGCAAAGCCTAACACATCCTTGTATTCCGGCCAAGGGGATGCTCCGGAATCAAGATAGTTGCCCGTGATCCAGGAACCGTCGAGGGAGATGGCTAGCTTGCCCTGTGGCAAATATTCGCGGGAAGCGGTGTTGCCGGCCTGCCCGTTCAGGACTTTGGAGAGCGGAGGTCCAAGCTTCTCCTTGTTCACGGTTTCAACAAACCCTAACGCATCCAAGATCCCTTGGCTTTGAATGATCCATTTGCCGCTTGCATCGTCATACAGCCGTTCGCCCGTACCATACAAGAGCATTTCGTACGTTTGCATGGACGTGGCTTCCCCGGTCGCCTTTCCCATGTTCATCCAGATTGGAACGATGTCCGGCGCCTTCTCCTTCACTGTGCGAGCCGCATCAAGCACTTCCTCCCAGTTCTTCGGTGTCCAATCCTCGGGGAGGCCCACCTGCTTGAAGATTTGCTTGTTGTACCAAAGCCCGCGTGAGTCGGTATTATACGGTACTCCGTACACCTTGCCGTCGCTGGCGGTTACGCCCTTCTTCATCGCCTCGATGAACGAACCGTTCGTCCAGTCCTCCCAGCCCTTCAACCGTTCGTCCAGCGGTTCCAGATAGCCGGCACTGGCGTCGGAATTGAGGATAAACGTATCCTCTGTTACGATATCCGGCGCAGTATCTTTGGACTTTAAGGCCAAGGCAATCTTGGCAAAATAATCACCTTCCGATGCTTGGATCGGCGCCGGTTTGATCTCGACCTCCTTATTTGGATAATCAGCGGCAATTTCCGTTAGCCAACGATACAGCGAGCCTTTCTCTCCAGCTCCGTCATCCCGGTACGTCACGGTAATCGTTGTTTTTCCGGAACTGCCCGACTTGTCACCGGACCCGGAACACCCGGCTAGCAGTGTCCCGCCCAAGGCCGTGCACAACAAAACGGAAGCGATGGCCCAACTTCTCTTTTTCATGAATGACATGTTGTTCCCTCCCTGTTTTCGTATCCTCTTTGGGTTTGGCTCCTCTCAGGTTGTGAAAGACATTACGTTGTATCCGCTTTCATGCCTTCCAGTAAAACATACTTATCGATAGAAAGATTTATTCAGGAATCGCCTCGAAAAACTATTGACCGAATCGGTTTATGGCAGTATGATCTTATCGACCGATTCGGTTTATGGTGCACGGGAGGTGAAGATATGGAGAAATTTTGGAGTTTGCCCTTGGAAAAACAACATGGCATTATCGATGCGGCTTTAGCGTGTTTCGGTACCAACGGGTACAAGAAGACGTCGATGAACGACATCGCCGCGGAGGCCGGGATTTCTAAGGCGATGGTCTTCCATTATTTCGGCACGAAGAAAGCGTTGTATCTCTATTTGATCAACTACTGCAGCGATTTAGTGATGAACGAAATCAATGCGAAGTTCGATGAAACACTGACGGATTTCTTCGAAAGGATTAAGCAAGCCACGAACATTAAAGTGTCTGTAATCGGGAGGCATGCGGCAGTGCTGTCTTTTTTGACCAGTGTGTATTTCGAAACGAATGAGGAAGTGCGGCAGGACATTACGGCGATTTTGGCCAAAGGGGAGGACATCCGGAATCGGATCGCCTTGTCCGGTGTGGATGAATCGAAGTTTAAGGAAGGTATCGATCTGCAGCTTCTCATGAACATGCTGACCTGGATGGCGGAGGGGTTTACCAGTCAGATGTCCAGGGGGAACAAAATAGATATCGAGGTCATCGCAAGGGAGTTTTTCCGTAGCATCGACATGCTGAAAGCGCAGTTTTATCGGCCGGAGTATTTGTAAGTGGCGGCGGTTTATTCGAGAAGGAGGGCGTACCATGAGCGTGATTGAAGTGAAAAACCTCACAAAGAAATATGGGAACTCGAGAGGCATTACCGACGTAAACCTGCAGGTAGAAGAGGGGGAGATCTTCGGCTTTATCGGTCCCAATGGGGCTGGGAAGTCGACGACGATTCGGACACTGTTAGGACTCATTTACCCGACAAGCGGCAGTGCAACCCTGTTTGGCAAGAGCTGCATTCAACACCCCGAGATCCGCAGGGAGCTCGGATATCTGCCTTCGGAAGTCTTTTATTATGATGGCATGCGCGTGATCGACTTGCTCAACTATTCCGCAAGCTTTTACAAGAAGGATTGCACTAAACGAATCAAGGAACTGGCAGAGCGAATGGACTTGGATCTGAAGAAGAAAATCGACGACCTATCCTTTGGTAATAAAAAGAAGGTTGGAATTGTGCAGGGGCTGCTTCATGAGCCGAAACTCATTATTCTCGACGAGCCAACCAGCGGGCTGGATCCGCTGATGCAGCAGACCTTTTTTGAACTGGTCGCGGAGGAGAACCGGAAAGGGGCGACCGTATTTTTCTCGTCCCATATCCTCAGTGAAGTGCAGAAGATGTGCAGCCGCGTCGCCTTCATTAAGGAAGGGCGGATCATCAAACAAGAGAAGATAAGCGACCTGCAGGACAACAGTTACAAGAAAGTTAGCCTGGAGGCAAAGTTCGCGATCGATCCGACTGCTTTCCAAATGGACGGTGTCAGTAATCTTGAGTTGAAAAGCTCTGCGGCCAGCTTCATCTTTAAAGGCAACCTTAACGCGATGATGCAAAGAATTGCCGAGGTTGAACTGACCAACATCTCTATCGTGGAGCCTGATTTGGAGGAAATCTTCATGCATTACTATGTGAAGGAGGAATAGCTGCCATGAATATGGTACTGCATGAACTGAAATCAATGAGGAAATCAGCGATTGTTTGGACCTGCGCAATGATCGCCTTGGCTGCGCTCTACTTGTCCATTTATCCCAGCGTAGCGAGCGATGCGTTGGATTTCAAAAAGCTGCTCGGCAGTTACCCGGAATCCGTTCAGGCCATGCTGGGCATTGATTTGGATACGGTCACCTCGATCTTGGGGCTATATTCCATGATTTTCTCCTTTATCGCTTTATGTGGCGCGATCCAGGCAATGAACCTTGGTGTATCGATTCTGACCAAGGAGTCGAGGGAGAGAACAGCGGATTTTCTACTGGTCAAACCCGTGTCGCGAGCGCAAGTCGTCAACTCCAAACTGTTGGCAGCTTTGCTGATCTTGGCGGCGATGGATATCGTCTTCTACGCGGCAACGTCGCTTATCGCTAACGGAGTCAAAATAGAGGATTTCAGCCAAAAGCTATTTTTGATGATCAATTTGACTCTACTTTTTGTTCAGCTCATGTTCCTGGCGATCGGCATGGCGTCCTCCGTGTTTTTTACCAAACTCCGGAGCGTCCTTCCGTTATCGCTGGGCGTTGTGTTCGGATTATATTTGATTGGCGCCTTGCTCGCGACCGGGGAGGACAAAAAGGTTTTACGTTTTGTCTCGCCCTTTAAATATTTCGAGCCTTCCTACATTCTGGCCCATGCCGGTTACGAGACGCCTTACCTAATCGCCGGCTCCGTTATTGTTGTGGTTGCGATGGCGTTGAGTTACGCGGTATACCTGAAAAAAGATATCCATGCCGTCAGCTAAAAACTGCGCTTTGGACTCGATCGAACGGAGGAGTTGCGATGAATATATTCAGAAGGGAACTCAGGGCGCACCGGAAGGGCCTGATCATCTGGGGCGTGTGCCTGTTCTTGCTGGTCGTCAGCGGGATGAGCAAGTATTCGGCCTATTCTGCCGGCGGCGCGAGCAGCGAGGTATTTGATGCCTTACCGCAAACGATGAAGGCGTTGCTTGGAATCGGGTCGTTTGATGTCACGCAAATGAGCGGATTCTTTGCCATGTTATTTTTGTATATCGAGCTGACAGTGGCTATTCATGCGGTGCTGCTGGGGAGCGGGATCATCGCCAAAGAGGAACGGGATAAAACGGTCGAATTCCTTATGGCGAAGCCGGTGTCGCGGGGAAACGTCATTACGGCCAAACTGCTGGCCTCTTTGGTCCAAGTGGTGATTCTGAATCTCGTCACCCTGGTCTCCTCGCTCGTGATGGTCTCCGCCTACAATAAAGGAGAGGCCATCACAGGGGAAATCCTGCAATTCATGACCAGCTTGTTGCTGGTTCAGTTCATCTTCCTATCGATGGGAACGGCACTTTCAGCCTTGTTGAAACGGCCTAAAACCGCGGGCTCCATTGCCACAGGGATCCTGCTGGGATGCTTCGTCATTTCCAAAATCACCGACTTGACAGACGAACTGGATGCTTTAAACGTGCTCTCTCCCTTTAAGTACTTCAGCTATGAACGCATCGTAAAGGGAGAAGGGATTCATGCAGGGATTGCCGCTCTATCCGTCATTTTGGTGGCGGTGCTGGTCATTGCCACTTATACGGCATATCGCAAAAGAGAATTAAACGTTTAAACGTTGCACGGCAGAGGCAGAACTCCGCCCATGAAGCGGCGCGGCCGGATAATCGGCCGCGCCGCTTCGGGATCGGTTGGTCCGTTTCGCCGATGTTCTTGCCGCTTACATGCGATCCGGGGCCGGCAACCCTATCACATCCAGTGCATCGGCAATTGTATTCTTAAAATTGGCAGTGAGCCATAGCCGGAACGGTTGCCGATTCGGCTCGGCCTTCAGAATTGGACAAGCCGTATAAAAATGATTAAACAAGGTGGCGAGCTCATAGGCAAAATGGCAGATCGGCGTAGGGGACAGTTCCTCGCAAGCCGCACTCAGCGTATCCGGCCAAGCCGCGATCTGCCTAAGCAAGGCATGTTCAGCCCGTTCCAACGGGGTGAAGTCTTCCGGGAGCGACTCCCTTCGCAGGAGCCCGTTTGCTTGGGCTTTGGTCAGGATGCCGGCGGCTCTGGCATGGGCGTACATCAGATATACGCCGGTATTGCCTGTCGTCTCCGTAGCCTGTTGAATATCAAACACCACTTCGGTAGGTAATGCGTACCGCAGTAAGTAGTAACGGATTGCTGCAGCCGCGATCAAGCGGCTGGACAACCCCTCGGGATCGGAGCGCTTGCTTTCGATTTGCGCTTCCATGAGGCACAGCAAATCGGACACTTTGATACCGATTCCTTGTCGTCCGGACATGGCGTATGCGGTTTTGCCGTCGGAGGTGTCGATACTCAAATCCCTTGCCGCACCAGGGCTTAGTGAAACAACGCCATAGCCGACGTGGCGCAGGTTCTTCGCCGAAGCTTCAAATCCCAGGACCTCCAGTGCTTGCTTTACCATCGCCTGCGGGTACTCCTGCCTGCGGTCGATCACGTTCACCACGAGGTCTGCTTTGCCGTAATCGGCGGCGATCCCTTCTGCATGCGTGGACCATAGCCCATCCGCAAACCCTTTATACCGAAAATCGTTCGTCAGCAAACCGAACTTCCAGAGATGGTACGCGATATCCTTGGCTGTGTAGGTCAAAATTCCATTAGACCGAACGAGAACCTTATCGGCTTGATGTTCGGTATCGGGCCCCGTTTCTGAATCGGGCACCGGCTGTTTCAGCACCCAGCAGCCTTCCAGCTTCCCGGACGTTTCCCTTTGAAACTGCTCGGTTTGCTGAAGCAACCGAAAGGCCGAATCCCAAAACCCTTCCCGGACGATACGGCTCTCCCACACCAGCAAGTCGTAATCAATCCCGAAAGACTTCATTTCTTCCAGATGCTCACGAACGATGCGCTCCGCCGTAAGTAAACCGATCCAAGCCACATTTCCGTCCCCGTCTTCCAACGCCCGTAGCACTCGAGTTCTTTGCTTCAGAAGCGCGGGACGTTCACGGTTTGGGGGGTTCCATTTATGGCGATCTCAGCAGGCCCGTTCTTCCAACCGAATCCTTCTATTTCGTGCATCGTCAATTTCGACCCCTCCAGAGACCCTAACGCCAGAGAGATGCTTGATGAGGTGTGGAACAAGCTGTCTGACGGCGGGACTGCGCTTATGCCGTTGGATCGATATCCTTTCAGCGAGTGGTATGGCTGGATTCAGGACAAGTATGGGTTCACATGGCAGTTGATGTTAACAAATCCGGAGGGGGAGCCGCGTCCAGCGATTGTTCCGTCCATGATGTTCATAGGGGATAACTGTGGCAAGGCGGAAGAAGCACGTGAATTGTATCTTTCCGTATTCCGGAATGCGAAACCGGGCACGATCGTCAAGTATGGCCCCGGCCAAGAACCGGACCAAGAGGGGGCGGTGATGTTCTCTGATTTTAGGTTGGAGAACGCCTGGTTCGCAGCGATGGACAGCGCGTATGACCATGGGTTCAGCTTTAACGAAGCGATTTCTCTCTTGGTAAACTGCGAAACGCAGGAGGAAATCGATCATTATTGGGAAAGTCTTTCTGCCGTTCCCGAGGCTGAACAATGCGGTTGGCTCAAGGATCGGTTCGGCGTCTCGTGGCAAATCTCTTCTTCCGACTTGGACGAGATGATGAACCAGGGAACATTGGAGCAACGCAATCGCGTGACGCAGGCCTTTTTGAAAATGAAGAAGTTTGACATTGCGGAGTTGCAACGGGCTTTTGAGGGAAAGTAAACGCTATGGTAAAGGCGCGGTAATTACTATGAGCTTTAAGCCTTGAACAGCAGCTTGCGAACCCACAGTACATCTCAAGAAAGAGGCTGATCCCTACGGATCAACCTCTTTCTTCCTACCGGAGCCATTCCCCGTCTCACTACCCAAAGATCGGTGAGGATAAGAGGATAGCTGCGATAAATACAATCTGCAGCAAGCTGCGTACCCCCAACTTCGGTACGGGCTGTCCGCCGATGGTTATCCCTTGGTTTGCCGCATAAATATTGGCGGGAAACATGGCGATTAACAATAAAACCAAGCAAATGGAGGCAAGGAGAGAAAGGGAGGGAATCAGGATTCCGATAGCCCCCGCGATTTCCAGAACCCCTGTTGCGGATACCACCCAAGCGGCGTTGGGAAAGCTGGGAGGAACCATACGGTTGAGGTCCTGGCGCCTCTTTCCCCAATGAGCAGAAGCCGCAAGCAACAACATGACAACGACTGCGGCTTGCAGCGAGGAGTGCCAACTATCAAAGTAGGTCCAACCTAGCAAACCGACCGAACGGAATATCACGAAGGACGTTACTAATGCGATAAGTGGCGCTATTGGAATTTCCCTCCTTCATGTAGAGTTTATGGAGCGTATTTCATCTTACTTAACGTTTCGATATCCCCGCTGACGATGGCGCCGATATAGGAATTAATGACCTGAATGTCGGCATCCCACCATCGGATGTCCAGCAACGCTTGGATGACTTCAGGCGCAAAGCGTTTGCGAATTTCCTTAGCAGGATTGCCGCCGACGATCGTATAGGGGTCCACATCTTTAACGACGACGGATTCGGCGGCAATGATGGCCCCGTCGCCAATTTTTACTCCAGGCATAATGGTCGCGTGTCTGCCGATCCAAACATCGTTGCCGACCACCGTATCCCCTTTAATCGGCAAATCCTCCAAGGTAGGAGTAAATGCTTCCCACCCGTTTCCGAAAAGGTTAAAAGGGTACGTCGATCCATCCATTCGATGGGTTCCTCCATCCATCATAAATCGAACTTCAGGAGCGATGGAGCAAAACTTGCCGATGATCAACTTCGTTCCGATAACTTCATAGTGGTACAAGACTTGATCATCGAACGCTTCCCCGTTGGAGGCTTCATAATAAGAGTACTCGCCAGCAATAATATTCGGCTTGGTAATGGTATTTTTAATAAACTGCAGATTGGAATTTCCAGGGATCGGATATTTCACATTAGGGTTTGGGCCTGTGATCATGATTTTCCTCCCGCAACGATTTCATTTGTCTTTGATGTGGCGAACTCCATGCAAAATACGATCTTTAACGCTCTCCCTCAACGTATAAAGCTTCGGAGTTTCCGGAATGTCGAATTTCAAATGGGAATGGGGAATTTCCGTTAACAAAGTCCCGAGGGGAAGCGTCCCCTTTCGATGGATAACGTTCCAGAATATTCTCGATCTGTTCTCCTCGGAGCCCCACTTTTCAAGGGAATTTCTGAAAATCAAGCATTGACCGATGACGAAATCATCTTCTTCCACAGGGGCTATAACCTCGAATCCGGTCTCCATTAAGCGATTGAACAACGGCGGCATCAGTTGGTTTAAATACAGCGCATATGCCGCATCCTCGATTTCGAGAAAAGCCTTCGTTAGCTCCTCATGCATTGAGTCATAAAGAGACTTCCATACGGTGCCGATATACCGATTCCCTTCTTCGCCAATCTCCTCGATCGACATGTCGGGGTGGAAAAGGGGCAGATCTTGCGGGTTCATCTACATCTCCTCCTTGTTTTGTTTAAAGCCATTGTATAACATAGAAGCAAATTGAAAGGTTAAGCATAATTAAGTGCTGAAATCACTGCATTATTAACTTAAAACCTTATAAGTCTATGAATGTTAAGAGGTGAAGCCGTGACTTTGCGTCCACGAAAAACTGCGGATAAGTTTCATATCAGCGCCAGTACATTGCGGAATTATGAAGCGAAAGGGTTAATCCCTCCTTCTGCGCGTTCAGCCAATGGATATCGCATCTATACAGAGCGGCATGAAGCTTATTTGGCATGCATCCAAGCGATGTCTGTTGCATTTGGAATGGAAGTAACCACAACCGTACTCATCCACCTGCAAAAAAACGAATGGGACATCGCACTCTGGATCGTTAGGGAAAAGGAAATCATTCTCTACGAAGAAAGAGAGAGATTAGCCGGACTCATACGCGAATTGGAGCTTTATACCGACGGAACTAAAGAATTTGACCGGGAACAACTTTTCAATATTTATGAAGCCTCCCTTAAAACGGGAGTCCCTAAATCAACGATTCGATATTGGGAAAAGGAAGGGGTTCTTACGGTAGAACGAAATCCCGCGAACGGATATCGCTTATACGACGGGGTGCTTCTATTCAAAATCAGGTTGATGCAGGTGTTGCAAAGCTGCGTTTATTCGGAGGAAACCGTTGCGCTTAAACGTTCGCTGAAAAGAATAAATTCCCATCAGGTCGAGGAGTTTTTAACATATGCCCATCAGATGTCCGCTCATTTAAACAAGACGCTTCTGGCTCAGGTGAATGCACTTAGCCGGTTGTACGAGGTGATTGAAATGGAAGATCTTCGCACGAGTGAGTGAGGAAGTCAGATACAAAAACGCCCCAGGAAAACCTGATTGGTGATCAGGATCCGAGGCGTCTTTTGACACGTGGTATAAATAAAAAAACAGCTCCAAATGAGCTGTTAGACTTTATGTATGGTGGAGCCTAGGGGGATCGAACCCCTGACCTCATCGCTGCCAGCGATGCGCTCTCCCAGCTGAGCTAAGGCCCCGTGAGCGACTATTTCATTTTATTAAAATGCGGCCGGGCTGTCAATATCCCATTGCAAAAAAATGCGGCCCCCCAATTTCCGGCAACTAAGGGTTGCCGGAAAGGGAACCCGGCATAACACTATCGCTTACACCTTCATCGCCGTGATTTTTGCGGTCGGTGCGATAACTTGTCGCCCCGATTCATCGATCAACTCCAATGCATCTGGGCGAACCGCGACAAGTGTGCCGTTAATATCGGATCCGGCCGTCTCGATCGTGATCCGAAGACCGATCGAGGATTCAATCCGCTGGCGGGTATCGGAATCCGGAAAGGAGGCAGCCTCGAGCGCTTGCTCCAGATGCTCCACCCGGCTGGCCAGCAGCTCAAGCTCGGCTTGCAGCAGGCGAATTCGCCTTCGCAGCGGTTCGTGCAGCAGAAAACGCAGGATCGTCAATCCATTTCACCTCTTTTCAATCAGACTTCATCTCTAGTCAAAGAGACAATATATCATATGAAAATAGTTTGATAGAGTTCGGGTGGGGCTTACTTTCCGGCGGGTATCCTTTATGTTATGCTGAAAATAGATACTGAAAAGTTACGTGAGGAGAGGATTCATCCATGATCAAACATATCGTCTTGTTCAAACTGAAAGATGCGTCGCCGGAGAGTGTTGGACGTACGGTTGAGGTGCTGCGTGGCTTGCAGGGCAAAGTGGAGCAACTGAGAAGCCTGGAGGTGGGCACGGATGTGATCCGTTCCCCTCGTTCCTATGACATTGCGTTAATTGCAACCTTTGACTCGCTCGCTGATTTGGACGGTTACCAGGTTCATCCGGAGCATAAAAAAGTCATTGAGCACATGAACGAGGTACGTGAAAGCCAGGTTGCGGTCGATTTCGAATTCTAGGTTGGGCCGGAGGAGGGAATACCCGTGTATTATGTAAACCGGGAACAAATCGAACGCAGGCTGGAGCTGCTACCGGAATTGCTGCAGGCGTTACATGAATCCGCGTTGTCCGCTTCGACCTTGTTGGGGCGGTATGCCGAAGAACGAGCGCTGCATTTAGCCATCGAGATCGTAACGGATGTGGGCAGCTATTTGATCGACGGCTTCATCATGCGCGATGCGAGCAGTTATGAAGATATCGTAGACATCCTGCTGGACGAGAAAGTGATAGGTGCCACGCTGCATGCCACGCTGATTGAGTTGGTTCGTCTGCGGAAACCGCTAGTGCAGGATTATTTCGCTTGGGACCGGCAGGAGGTGATCGGGTTGAGGGAGCGACTGCCCGACGTCTTGCAGGATTTCTCGGCAAAAGTGCTGAAGTACCTTGATCAGGAAGGTGTTTGATCCGGTCTGGACAAGCCCAAAAATAATTCTATACAGGTGTGACCAGACGGGCCGTCGCTGCTTATAATGCATTATCGATATAGGCATTCGCGGAGAGATGCCGAAAAGGAGAGATGAGTCGTGAGCAAAGGAAATAAGGGTTGGTTATGGGGTGCTGCCATCGGTACGGTTGCCGGTGCGGTAACGGCGCTGCTGTTTGCTCCCAAAGCCGGGAAAGAACTACGCAAGGATATTGCCGACGGTGCTCGTCAGGTTGGCGAGAAGACACAAGAGGTTGCCGGTAAGGTGTCGGAGCAGAGCACCGTTCTAGTAGGTAAGGTGAAGGAAGCGGCGGGAGGCTTGATCAGCGAAATTCAAAGCCGTCTGCCTGCGAAGGATGCAGAGGAAGAGAACATGGCTCAAGTCTCTGAATTTGCAGCGGATGAGGAGTCCGTGGCCGATGAGGAGACGGTGGTCCTCGGCGTTGTAGCGGGGGAAGAAACGACTGAAGCCGACGTGCTGGAAGTCGCAACTTCAGAAGCGGCAGCAACCAGCGAAAGCGAAGAAGACAAATAACTCGTACGTACACGTTCACCCGAAAAAGGCCCGCTCCGGGTCTTTTTCCTTTTTTTTTCATCATAGTAGGTTTTCTTGTTCCACACTGCAAATTGAGTTAAGATTTAGGTACCCTTTGCAGAACGGAGTCATAAATTAACGAGAGGGAATTAAACTAAAACATGAAGGATGCGGTATGTTCGTGCAGCAAGCCATCGCTATACTAGACTCGGGAGTGGGAGGCCTCACCGTCTGCAAGGAAGTCATGAGACAGCTTCCCAGAGAAAAGATCATTTACTTCGGAGATACGGCCCGAGCTCCCTACGGTCCAAGATCGCCTGAAGAAGTCCGCTTGTTTACCGAGCAAATCGTCGATTATTTGATTCAGTTTCAACCTAAATTGATCGTAATCGCCTGTAATACGGCAACGGCGGCCGCGCTCGATTTCATTAAAGCGAAAGTGGATATCCCCGTGATCGGCGTGATCCACCCCGGGGCAAGAGCAGCCATCAGTGCCACCCAAACCGGTAAAATCGGTGTGATCGGAACATTGGGGACGATCCGAAGCGGGGCGTATACCGCTGCATTGCGAGAGCTTAATCCGCAAACCGAAATCATCAGTGAGGCTTGTCCCGAGTTTGTTCCCCTAGTTGAGCACGGGTTATATGAAACGAAAGAAGCGCTGCAAGTGGTACAGCAGTCGCTCCGGGGAATGAAGGAACACCCTATCGATTGTCTAATCCTTGGCTGCACTCATTATCCTTTTCTAAAAGATCCCATCCAACAGGTGATGGGGAATAAAGTGAAGTTAATCAGTTCAGCGGATGAAACCGCAAGGGAGATCAGTACCGTGCTACATCAGCGCGGTTGTTTGGCTCGAGGCAACCGGGTACCCGTACACCAGTTCTTCTGCAGCGGGGATGCGGAATTGTTTCGTAAGATCGCCCGCCAGTGGCTGGGCGAGCAAATCGAGCTGACACCGGTCGTATGGCAGGTGTCCAGCCCGGCGGGGTAAGCCATAAAAAAACCTTTGGCGGGTGGTCCTTTGCCCCGTCCAAAGGTTTTTTTGACCACGGACCGGACGTGTTAGCTCATTTCCGGCACGGGCCGCAGAATTTGAATGGCACCCGGATCCGCCGATGCGTTAAGCGGCGTGGCGGCAACATCTTCACCGTCCCCCAGGGCTAGGCGCGGGATCGGGCTGGACACCGTAATGTTCCGGCCCCTCAGCATCGTGACGAACGAAAACTTGGTATGAGCACCGAATAATACGGTGGGAAACAATAGCAGCAGTTTCAATTTCGAGCAATCATGCACGATACAGAGATCGAGAACGCCGTCATCCGGCTTGGCGTCAGGACAGATGGACAGTCCGCCGCCATAGCTGTCCACATTGTTGACGGCCGTCAGCCAGGCTGACTCGAAATGATAAGCAATCCCATCACAGTCAATATTCAATGGACCCGGACGGAAAGTGAGAAGGGTATGAAAGATGCCGATAATATATGCCAGTCTGCCGAGTCCAAGGGCATTGCATATTTTCTTGTAGCGGCTCTGGTTCACGTTCCGGGCCACCTCGGCGTCGAAGCCCACGGCCAGTGCGGTTAAGGTGCTGCGATCCTCGACGGTAATCAAATCGGCTGTAACCGATCGTCCGCTTAGCATCACCTCGAGCGCGGCACGCGGACGACGCGGGATCCCAAATCCACGGGCGGTATCATTGCCCGAGCCAGCCGAGAATACGGCTAACGGTACACCGGAGTGTCGCAGCGAAGGCAGCAGGCTATGGATCGTGCCATCACCGCCAACGACGCCCACCGCTTTCCAAGTCTCCTGGCCGGACAATCGGCCCCGAAGAAATGTATGCGCTTGCTCGCGGCTGTCCGTAAAGGCATGCTCGTAAGGGATCCCCCGTCGGCGCAGCAGTTTACTGATTTTGTTCCAAACTCGGCGGCCTTCGCCATTGCCTGCATTTGGATTCACGATAAACAAATACATGATGACTCCCCTATCTATGTTGGAAGCGCCATAGCGGCGTAATTTCAGTCTACTGAAGTTTTGAATAAATGAAAATCAAAATTTTTGTAAACCTCTTGGATGGACGAAAGGAGTGTAGGCCATGCAACTGATCGCCATGATCACCATGCTGATCGACCATGTCGGGCTGCTGTTTTTTCCCGGAGAAGT
The DNA here is from genome assembly GCF_018403305.1 of Paenibacillus sp. J53TS2. Classification (NCBI taxonomy): domain Bacteria; kingdom Bacillati; phylum Bacillota; class Bacilli; order Caryophanales; family Paenibacillaceae; genus Paenibacillus; species Paenibacillus sp. J53TS2. Next base: position 674,982 of record NZ_BOSK01000001.1, on the reverse strand, counting down.
GCTGTGGCGTATTATCGGGCGGATTGCCTTTCCAATCTATGCCTATGCGCTTGTCCAGGGTCATGTGCATACCTCCAATTACCGGAAATACGCACTTCGTTTGTTTCTGCTCGCTGTCTTATCGCAAATTCCTTATCAATTGGCTTTCGATACGAACGGGTTAAACGTTGTGGCCACCTTGTTTGTCTCCTCCTTGGTTATACGTATGCTTGATGCAGCCAAACCGGGACCGCTATCCGCAGTGATCATCGCCGGCGTCTGCGTAATGATGGAAGTGCTTCCGTTTGATTACGGAGCGTATGGGCTGCTGTTAGTCCTGATTTTCAAATATGCCGAACAGGGTAAAGCAGTGACGATGCACCTGCTTTTGAACCTTGTCTACTTGTTCGCCTATGGATGGGTGATTCAATTGGCCAGCATTCTGCCAACGATCGTGATTGCATATGGGCCGGGATTGTGGCGAAAACTCGAAACCTGGCGGCTTCCCCGATGGGTATGGAGGGCTTTCTATCCTGCGCATTTGGTGGTATTGGCTTTGCTTGTGTACCTGTTGTAACCGTTGGAGCCAGGGAATACGAAAGAAGGATCCGGGGATAACCCGGATTTTTTTGTGCCATGAAACATGTTAAAATAGGGTATCTTAAGGGGATAGAAATGACTAGCTGATGACAGGGAGGGATGGAGATGAAATGGAAAAGCTGGTGGTCGCTTCGTCATTGGTCCCATATTTTTCGTCGGACTCTCCCGCTGTTGACTTCGGGTGAAATTCCGTTTACCGACAAGCTGTTGTTGGTCGTACCGGCGCTGCTCTATTGGGTTCTGCCGGATGTGCTTCCGTGGATTCCCATCGACGACATGGCCGTGACGATGCTGTTGATGGATTGGTTCGTCACCCGGGCGGAGCGTAAAATCCCAAAGGCTTAGCGTTTGGCCTTGCTTGTTGGGCGGCGTTTCTTTACAATAGGAATGTTAGAGGAAGATATTTTTGTGCGATAGGAGAGATCATATGAACGTCAAAATTACCCGCAATGCGGCGAAAGTGATACAAAAGGAACTGGCGAAGGAAGAGAACCAAGGAATGGTGTTGAAGGTATTCATCACCCATTCTCACGGCGACCATGCCCACTACGGACTGGATTTGGCCAAGCCGGCCGACGCCGACCAAATCGTTAAAACCGACAAGGAGATCGATGTGATCGTGGAAGGTACCGATCCGTTACTTGACGGCGTGAAGATCGATTACTTGTATTTCCCGGAGGAAGGTTTCGTTATCACCAACCCATCCAAAGGCAATCACGGGGATCACTAAGCTTTAGCTAACGATAAAGAAGGGACCAGGCATGGCTAACGATATTCGGATTTGCGATAAATGCAATCATATCCGCATGAAGACGTTTGTACCGAAGCTGCAAAAGCTCGCGCCGGACGCCGAGATCAAAGTCGGCTGCAAATCGTATTGCGGTCCGTGCGGCAAAAGAGCGTTCGTATATATTAACGGCAGATACGTCAGCGCACCGACAGAAGACGAGGTGCTGGAGAAGGCTGCACCGTTTGTGAAGAAACCGAAATGATGGAATAAACAGACGTAAAAATCCGCTACTCGAGGCGATCTAACGATCCATGTCTCGGGTGCGGATTTTTTTGGTAGAATAAAACCAGCCTATTTATTCCATCACAAAAGGAGGCGGATCATGGGAGCGATTCAGGAACGCATGGCGGATGTGGCACGTTATCGGGCGGAGGGTACGGCCAGGGAGGACTTTGACGAGTTTTGGAGCCGGACCCTGGAACGGGTTGTGGCCAAGCCGCTGCACGACCGTCGGGAGTCAGTTGCCACGTTTATGCAGGGGGTTGACGCTGAGCGCGTGCAGTTTGAAGGGTACGACGATACGCCGCTGCACGGTTGGTATTTGGTCCCAAAGGGCACGGAAAGGCAAGGGCGTAAGCACGCTTGTCTAGTGATTTACCAAGGGTACCAATGTCACCGGGGAATTCCGGAGAATTATGCGATTTGGCTGCAGATGGGCTATGCTGTTTTTGCAGTGGATACACGGGGACAGACCGGAGAAACGGGGAATCATCTGTCCTCTGCCCGAGGTACTATCAAAGGTTGGATGACTCAAGGGGTGCTGGAACCGGAGAACTTCTACGGATTGGCCATGACGATTGACGCCTGGAAAGCGCTGCAATGGGTGAGCGCTCAACCCGAGATTGATGCGGAGCGGATCGGGGTGTATGGAACGAGCCAAGGCGGAGGGTTAGCGTTACAGATGGCGGCGTTAAGCGAGGTTCCCCGCGTGGCCGTCGCCAATGTCCCGAACTTGTGCCACCTGGAATTCGCGTTGATGAATTCGACCGGTTCTGTCTCGGAAATCGCCGAGTTCGTAGCCCAAACTCCGGGAGCGTTGGAGCAGGTACTTACGACGCTGAGTTATTTCGACAATTTGAATTTAGCCGAGAAAATCAAGGTTCCCGTGCTATACTCGGCGGGCTTCAAGGATTTGATCTGCTGGCCGGAAACGATCGCTGCCGCCTACAACCGTAATCCCGCAGCGGGCAAGGAGCTGCTGCTTTACCCGTTCATGGGGCACGAGGAAGGGCCCGACGAGCATCGTTTGAAAGCCTATGCCTTCTTGCGCGAGCATTTGCGTCCTTAAGTGGCGTGGGACGATGTTTTCGCCTCCCATCCATCTCGGGCTGCCTGGCGTACGACTTGCCGGGCGGCCAGTCTGGCTTAGGTCGATTTTGAATTCGTGCGCATGAACTGGCGGGGGGACATACCCTCGGTCTGTTTGAACGCTTTGCTGAAGGAGTATACATTACTGTAACCGACCTTTTCGGCGATCGTGGACAAGGACAAGCGGTTAAACATCATCAGTTCCTTCGACTTCTCGATCCGGTAGCGGATTTGGAACTGATGGGGCGTCAGGTCGAACGTCTGCTTGAAGATGCGGGAGAAATGGAATAAGCTGAGGCAAGCGATCTTGGACAACGTCTCCAGCGGGACCGTCTCGTTGTAATGCTCCATGATATAGGTGACCGCCCGTTCCATCGCGCGTTGGTGCATGACAAGATGCGCATTGTCGTTCGCCTTCAGCCCTTTCTGCAACAAATAAAGAATGCGCAGTACCAGCGATTTCTGCATTAATGGATAGTCGGCGTCGCGCCTTTCGTAGGCATGAATGATCTGCATCAGCGTTTTGTGCACCTCGGCATGGTTGCCGATACGCAGGACGTTGGGAAATCCGAAGGCCCTCCCCAGGATGTCGGGGCGGAGCCAAGCCAACTCTTCTTCGGTGCATTCGCTGCGATTTTTGAAATTGATCGGCACCTGTTCAAAATCCTCGTAATACAGCACGTCAAAATGAATGTGCGGCATCCAGCACTCTCCCCGCGATTCCACGAACGCATGCTCCAGTCCTGGTTTGAACAGCAGAATATCCCCGGGCTCGGCGACGAACGTTTCGTTCTCCACGCGGATGGTGAGCTCCCCCTTTTCCATATACAGCAGCTCATAGTCAAAAATGATGCGAGGCGCCAGCGTCATCTCGTCGACCCGGTGATTCCAGGCTCTCCGAACGTTGGGCGATAAACGATGAATCAAGTCCTGAAGCGTCATTGGCTGATTGTCCATCCGTTCCTCCTGTGTAGCAAGATTGGAAACAAATCCTCCATCCATGGAAACTAAATGATCTTCTAATCATATATAGAATTTCCGCAATTTGATAGGGTCGCTGCTAGAGATGAGATCTTGATTGGGACACAATAGCAAGAATGGATAAAAAATCACAAATCCCAACATAGAACTAGGCGGGAGGATCATGTAAAATTCAAATATGTAATCGCTTTCAATATATCATGGTTAAAACCGAATCGAAAGGGGGCTTAACGTGGTGGAAGCGAAGCCAACGATTTCGCCCAGGCGAAGGAGCATGTTTCCACAATCTGCAATCGATTGCAGAATAGCGAGAAAGCCATTTTCAAGCGCCCTAAGGGGACGACGATAAGGGGATGAATACCGTTGCGCAGCTTGTCGTTGATGTTGCTCTCCGCGATGCTCCTATTGACCGCTTCCTGCGGCAAGGAGCCGTCTGGAATCCCTCGGACGACGGCGCCCGTGGGGGAAACGTTTATTTTAAAGAACACTGCCAATCTGCAGCAAATCGCCCAGCTGACCGGCAAGGATTCGCTGAACCCTACGGTTCGGTACGCCGTTTACGGAACCGATTTAGGTTCGATGTTCACGATGGGGGATCAAACCTACTTCGTCTTCGGCGATACGTTTGGCGAAAGGCCGGATGGGATGACGGGAGGGGGCGGCAGCTTTTGGAGATCCAACGTCATGGCCTACAGCTCGGACACCGATCCGACCGACGGGATCACGTTCGACGGGATGATTACGGATGAGGTCGGGCTGGCCAAAGAACTGATCCCGTCGAAGAAGCTCGATTACGACGAGATGACCGTGATCCCTACGCATGGTTTGGCCGCAAACAAAGCCATGTACCTTTACTATATGTCGGTCCAACATTGGGGGGATCCCGGAACATGGGATGTCAATCACTCCGGAGTGGCTAAATCGGAAGACGGCGGGGAGCATTGGTCGGTCGTGGAAGGGCTCCAGTGGCCGGGAGACAGCGGGTTTATCCAGGTGAGCCCGTTCAAGACCGGGGACGGCGAGGAAGCAGAAATCTATTTCTGGACGATCCCGTCGGGCCGTTTCGGCGGCGTCAAGCTGATGCGGGTCAAGGAACAAAACCTCGAGGACCTCAGCAGCTACGAATATTTTGCGGGCGAGGGCGAACAAGGAGAACCGAGATGGAGCAAGGACATGGACCAAGCCAAGCTCGTGGTGGACGACACCGTCGGGGAGCTGTCCGTGATCTGGAACCCCGGGGTGGAGCGGTGGCTGATGACTTATTTGAAGGAAGGCCAGGGCGTCGTCCTCCGGGAAGGCTTAACCCCCTGGGGGCCGTGGGGTGACGCGCTTGATTTGGTTCCGGCTGCCGATTATCCGGGATTGTACGCGCCTTACATGAATGACCGGTTTCTTGCGGACGACGGGCGGACGATCTATTTTACCTTATCGCTTTGGGATCCGTATAATGTGTTCTGGTTCAAAGCCACGCTGGAAGAATCCGGCCCCGGCGATTGAGCCCATAAGGGTGTTCCGCTAAGGTTTAAGCGCCTGAAGGCGTTTAAATAGAAGTTTTGCCGAATAAAAAAGGGAGGTTAACCAAATGAAACAGCGTCGTTTGAAAGGATTGTCGTGGACATTGGGATTGCTGCTGATCGTAGCCATGCTCGTAACCGGCTGCGGGGGTGCGGGGAACGGCGGGAATGCCGCTTCGGGCGGAAATGCGGAAACGGCTGGCGGAAACGCCGCCGAGGAAACGACGACCGGCGATAACGCGGCTCCGAAGGAGAAGGTCAAGATCGAGTTTTGGGCTAATAAGTTCGAGGAGACGACCGATGCCTGGTTCAAGAAATGGACGGACGAATTCAACAAGACACATGACGATATCGAAGTCAAGCTGACGATCGTGCCGGGAGACGCCTGGGCGCAAAAGCTGAAAGCGGCGCAAGCGGCCGGCAAGGCGCCCGACGTGATGACGATGAACTACAGCAATCTCGCGCCGTCGGCGAAGCAAAGCCAGATCTTGCCGCTGAACGACTATCTGGACCCTAGCTTGATCGATGACCTGCACGACAATGTCAAGGGTTTCGTCACGGTGGAGGGGAAGTATTATGCTTATCCGATGCTGGTTGAGCCTTCGGCGGTGTTGTATTACCGGAAAGATTTATTCGAAGCCGCCGGGCTGGATCCGGCTAAGCCGCCGGTGACGTGGGCCGAGTTGATCGATTATGGAAAGAAACTCACCAAAAACGGCGTGTACGGCTTATCGACGGCCCAAACCGCCGGTGACCTCGGATGGTCGAGTTGGGGCCTGCAATATAACGCAGCCGGGCATCTTCCGATCACGGACGACTGGTCCAAAGCGGATGTCATGGACGACGGCTACAAGGAGCTGCTGAACTTCTACAAGACGCTGTACCAGGAAGGGATCATGCCGAAGCAGCAATTGGCCGGTTACGCGGATGCGGCGCCGTTCGGGCAAGGGAAGACCGCAATGCAGATCAGTGGATCGTGGTCGATCGGCTTGTTCCGCAACGAATACAAAAACATGCTGGACAATATTGGCGTCGCCCCGATGCCTTCGATCGACGGTGATCAGACCAAAACGACCGCTACACTGGGCGGCTGGACGCTGGTCGTCGACGGTAAGTCCAAACATCCCGAAGCGGCTGCGGAATATATCGGCTGGCTGCTGGCCGGCGATCCGAATATAATGATCGACTTCTTCAGAACGAGCCAATTCTCCAAGTTCTCGCCGCGCAAATCGGTAGACGAAGCGATGAACCAGGATCCAGACGCGAAAACCGACGAGTGGCGCAAGCTGATTTCCGAGAAAATCGTGCCTTATTCCGAAGCGGAGCCGGTGTATCCTTGGGACATCAGCATGTTCTTTGCCACTGCGATTGAAAAGGCCATGAAAGGCGAGGACGTCGATAAGGCGCTCGCGACCGCGGAGAAAGAAATCAACAATTTCATCGAGAAGCAGAAGCTGGCAGGGACGAACCCGAGAGCTAACGGCGGTGAATAAGGATGCATCGCTCCAAGCATCGTTATGAGAACAAAGTGGCGTACGCGATGCTGCTGCCGATTCTGGCGCTGCTCACCGTATTCGTCATTATCCCGTTCGCGTATGCCATCCAGGTCAGCTTCTACGATTGGAGTTTTTATCAGGATTCGGTTTACGTCGGGTTCCGCAATTTCGCGAACGTATTGACCGATCCGCTGTTTACGAAGTCGATCCTGATCGGCCTTCGCTTCTCGCTGATGGTCGTTCCGGCCCAACTGGTGCTGGCCTTCCTGTTCGCTCACGTGATCAAAGGCATGGGAAGACGCTGGTCCGGGTTCGTGAAAACGTCGATCTACATTCCGACGATCATCTCCGGCATCATCGCCTCGATCGTCTTCGCGTTTATCTACGATTACGACGCCGGCTTGGCTAATTACCTGCTCGGGTTGTTCGGGCTGGAGAAGTTGGCTTGGATTGCCGACGTCCGGACGGCGCTCGCGAGCCTCGCGGTGCCGGTCGTATGGCTCGGCTTCGGAATTACGACGCTGATCATGCTGGCCGGATTGCTTGACATCCCGGAGAGCTACTACGAAGCGGCCGAACTGGAAGGAGCCGGCGGGCTGACGAAAATGCTGCGGATAACGCTGCCGCTGCTGAAAAACGTCATTTTGTACCTGCTGATCACCGGCTTCACCGGGGCCGTTCAGCAGTTCGAGCTGCCACTCGTCATGACCGGCGGCGGACCGCTCAACGAGACGCAAACGCCGAACCTGTACATTTTCAACCATTTCCGGAACGACGTACTCGTAGGTCACTCCATCGCTTCGGCGCTGATGTTGTTCCTCGTGCTGGGCAGCATCTCCGCGATCATCTTCAAGGTGCTGAATTCGGATAAAGCGGTGGACGGTTAAATTCAACCCGGATGGAGGACTAAGAGACGATGAATAACAACAAAGCGTTGTTCGGCAAAATCGTCCTGCATGCCGCCGGCATTCTGGTCGCCTGTATCGCATTGTTTCCCTTGCTGTGGATGGCGATCGCCGGATTCAAGGCCAAAACGGAGGTGCTGTCCACGCCGTTCCGGTTTTTCCCGGAGCGGTGGTTGGTCGGCAATTACATCTCCATACTGCAGGACAACATGTTTCTCAAATCGATGATCATTACGTTCGGAGGGGCGGTGTTATTCGCCGCGTTAAGCCTGGCGATTAACGCCTCTGCCGCTTATGTGTTCGCCCGTCTGGAGTTCCGCTTCAAGCGGGTGCTATGGGTGTACGTCATCATGACGATGTTCATCCCCGGCATGGCGATTCTGGTGACTTCGTTTATCGTCGTGACCAAGCTGCAGATGCTGGATACGCTGGCGGTACTCGTGCTGCCGGGCGTTGCTTCTGCCGGACACATGTTTTTCATTCGCCAGTTTTACCTCAATATTCCGCTGGCGCTGGAGGAAGCGGCTTTGATCGACGGAGCGGGACGCTTCAAAATTTTCACGCATATCTTCTTGCCGATGTCGTATCCGGTGTTCGTTATCGTCGGCATCGGCTCGTATCTAGGTTACTGGAACTCCTTCGTTTGGCCGACGATGACGGTTACGAACGTCAACCTGTTTCAAATCATGCAGTATCTGGCCACCTTCCGCTCGGAGCGCGGGACGGAGATGGGGATGCTGATGGCCGGATCGAGCCTGGCGGCCGTGCCGACGATCGTGCTCTTCCTGATCTTCCAGAAATACATTATTCGCGGCATCAAAATTTCCGGGTTGAAGTAACGACGGCGAAAGGAGGAAGTTTGAGTGATCGAATTGGAAAACTCCCATCTGTACGTGGGACTCAGAGAGGAGAACGGCGCGATCGTTTCCCTGCGCGATCCTTCAAATGGACGGGAATACGTCGAAGCGGGACGCCTCGGGGACGACGTCTTTCGGCTGGAGACCGAAGCCGGTACTTCGGGCGGGTTTCGCGGATTTACTTACGAAGTCCGGCAAGGTGAGGGATATCGGGAGTGCCTGCTCCGCTGGCAAAGCGAGGCAGGGCCGGTGGTTACCGGAACGATCCGGTTGCGGGAGGATGCGGATCAGTTGGAATTTCGCTGCGGGGTGGATAATGACGCGGATGGACCGCCCGTCATCAGCTTGGAGTATCCGATCCTTTCGGGTCTCCGGGCGATCACGGACAGTGGCGAGGACGACGTTGTCGTCCACAGCTTTGCCACGGGATTTCAGGTCCGAAATCCGCTGAAGCATTTCCGGCAGGATGGAATGGGCTTCCGCTACATGCCTTATCCGGAGAGCTTCTCCGGCGCGGCGATGCAGTTTTTTGCCTATTATGGCAAGGGACGCGGCGGTTTGTATTTTGCGGCGCTGGATCCGGAGGGTTATGCCAAGTGGCTCAACTTCTACAAGAACGATTGCGGCCGGCTGGAAGCGTCCTTCATTCACGCCTGCGAGGATATCGGAGCCGGCAAAGGTATCGAGGTTCCTTACGCGATGGAGATGCGGCTGCTACGCGGCCGGGGTTGGCCTGAAGCCGCCGGTCTCTATAAGGCTTGGGCAGTTCAGCAGCCGTGGTGCGCGAGAGGAACTTTGGCGGAGCGGCGGGACCGCGGCGAAATGGAGTTGTTCCGTTGGTTGTACGAGGAGGCGGGCGCGGCCACGTTCGGCATCAATGCCGGCTACGACCGGACGAAGTGGCTGCGCAAGTACCGCGAGCGGATTGGGACGCCGCTATTCCATATCCTCGGTCCGGATTGGAGCAATGCGCCGCAGACGTTCGGTCGGGGCGTGCCCGGCGGCTATGACGACTGGTTCCCGACCCACTTCAACCCGGACAACATCGCTTGTATCCGCGAGCAAGGCGATCGGTTTGCTCCGTTCGAATTCGATTATCTGTTCAATTTCGGCGGGGCGGACGGGGAACGAGCCAGAGCGGCCGCCCAACGTTTTCCGGAGGACAAAAAGAGCATCGATGCTTACCGGTTCCCTTTCCTCTGTCCGGCAGCCCCCTTTACCCGAGAGTTTCATCGGCGCCGGGACGAAGCGCTTCAACGGGAAGCGGACGTGGATGCGATTTACTACGACATTTCGGCGAACAACATCCTGAAGACGTGCCTTGACGAAAGTCACGGGCACCCGGTCGGCGGGGGCAAAGCGATTAACGAGGCTTACCGGACCAATTATGCGGAGACGAAAGCGGCGATGGGGCAAGTGGCAGGACGATATGTGCCGATGGGCACGGAGATGATGAACGAGACGGTTCTGGATGTGCTCGACTTCTACCAGGCCCGCGCCGGCGGTCAACCGGCCGCTCCATTGGAGGGTTACCCGTTCCGGGACCTGCTGAAATCGGGGGACGCGGAGCTGGTTCCGCTGTTTGCCTACGTGTACCACGAGTACGGTCCCGTCAGGCTGGACGGCTGGGGCAAGCTGACGGCGGAAATCGGCGACCTGTTTTATTTCACGGTGGCGCGAACGTATTTGTGGGGTGGGCTGTACGAGCTTAATTACGAATACAGCCCGATGGAAGAACTGGACGGCGTGGAGAACGGGAGCGACGAGCATTACGCTGTATTCGAGCCGCGGGGGTATGCTTTTGCGGAGGAGCGCGCCGGCTACCTGGGCTTATTTGCGGCTTTGCGAACCGGCGCGGGCAATAAGTATCTCGCTTACGGCGAAATGCTGCCGCCGCTTCCCCTAGATTCCGGCCGGGTGACGTTGGATTGGTTCCACTACAACCACGGGATCGGTTCCCCGGAGTATAACGATGCGGGGAGCTTAAGCGTGGAGAGGATCGTTCATGCGGGATGGAAATACCGCGACGAAAGCGTCGGGTTATTCTTCGCCAATATAGGCGAGGAAGTTCGGGAGGTGGCGGTATGCCCGGGCGATCTTCCCGTGTCCGAACTTGTCACGGAGATGCGTTGCCATGTGTATTCGCCGGGACCGGAGCATCGGAAATCCGAAACCGTCCAGGCGATTGCGCGGGAGCTCAAGTTGACGATCCCGCCGCGTAGCGTCGTTTTGTTGGAAGCGTTGATGCATCCCGTGAAGCTTACGTAGCCAAGACTTCCGTGGCGCGACGGAACGCAGCAGTTCGTAACGGTCGCAACGGATCTCATCGTATCGTATCGGATCGTATCGGATCGGATCACATCGGATCACATCGGATCGCGGCGGTCGCAACGAATGTAACGGAACGTAGTGACCTTATTTTCGTATTTCCCGGCTATTTCCCGCTGTAACGGAATCCAGAGACCTTATTGGACCCTTACGGTGCCCCATTAGCCGCTTTTGGCCGGAATAAGGTCTCCTAGTTCCGTTAGAATCGGAAGCTGCCCCCAAAGCAGTGAATAGCGCCTCTGGCTTCCGTTAGCTTGCCAGTGGAGTGTACCTGGATGAACATGAGTATGCGGCAAGTAAAAAGTTTGGGATAGCAGCTTAAGATAGCCGGGTGAAAGACTCACGTGAGCCTATAACGGAAGAAAATGGCGCTATTTCGGCGATCTTCTTCATTTCAAGTGAAATAAAGGAAGTATATGGCGCTATTCTTGTCAAATCCCTGCATTTTGCACGATTCATTGAAAAATAAGGCCCAAAAGTTCCCCTATTGATGATAATCAGGCTTAAGTTAGGAAAATAAGACCATAATGTTCCGCTATTTTTCGAATGAACAATATTTATCAAGGAGAGAGATGACCATGAACCCATTTAACGGACTAGATCTAGGATTAGGCAACTTGTACCGGATGTCGCCGGCGAAGACGCGCTCGATCAGCGCGGAGAATTTTACCGGCGCCAAAGGCCAAGGCGGCATGGCCACCGAAGGCACGGGGGCGGAATGCGCCCGCGACCTCGGCCAGGGCTGGAAAATATCGCCGTCGGTGAACATCGCGCCGGGGCAGACCTTTACGGTAGCGGACATCGACGGGCCGGGAGCGATTCAGCATATTTGGCTGACCTGCTTCCCGGACAGCTGGCGACATCTGATTTTACGGATGTACTGGGACGGCGAGAGCGAGCCGAGCGTGGAAACGCCACTGGGCGATTTCTTCTGCAACGGCTGGTGCGAGCGCAGCAACGTCAACTCGCTGCCGGTAGCGGTGAACCCAGCCGGCGGGATGAACAGCTATTGGGTGATGCCGTTCCGACAAAAAGCCAAAATCACGGTCGAAAACCGGATGGGGTCGTCGGTCGTCTTGTATTATCAAATCGATTACACCTTGACTGAGGTCCCGGACGATGCCGCTTATTTCCATGCCCAATGGAGTAGAAGTAATCCGCTTCGCTATAAGGACGTGCACGTGCTGTTGGACGGCGTCCGCGGAAAAGGCCACTACGTGGGCACTTATCTGGCTTGGCAGGTGAACAACAACGGTTGGTGGGGCGAAGGGGAGATCAAGTTCTACATGGACGGGGATCAGGAGTATCCGACCATTTGCGGCACGGGCACGGAAGATTACTTCGGCGGTGCATGGAATTTCGAGCAGCCGAAAGGAGAATACGCCTCCTTTTCTACGGCTTACTTAGGTCTCCATCAGATCATTAAGCCGGACGGCTTGTACCGGAGCCAGCAGCGCTTCGGCATGTATCGCTGGCACGTGATGGACCCGATCCGGTTCGAAAGCGATCTGCGCGTCACGATTCAGGCGCTCGGTTGGCGTTCCGGCGGCCGGTATTTACCGCTGCAGGACGACATCGCCTCCGTTAGCTATTGGTATCAATCGGAGCCACATGCGGATTATCCGCAGCTACCGGATAACGACGGGCTGGAAGTCATTTAAGCGAATCCAAGGAGGGAATGACATGCTAGGCAACATCTCGCTCGGCCCGGACCTGTCGGAATTCGTAGCGTCAATCGCGTACGATTTCATCGGGGGTAAGGAGCCGGAGGTAAATGGCAGCGAGCCGGAACCCGGCGTGTACCGATTTGGGCTGACGTTTCGCCTGGATCGTCCGGTCCGGCAGGATGATTGGAGGGTAAAGGTCATACCGGCCTTTGCCCCCTCTTTCCATTGGGCGCCCCATTTGACCCCGACCGACTGCCATGTGATCGATCAGCACAGCTTCCGCTCTCCGGCGTTGATCGTCCGGGATAACCGGCGGATGCTGGCGCTGATTCCCGACCTCGACGTGCTGGGAGAAGGGACGCAGGTCCGCTGGTACATGGATAATGACGCTTCCCGAAACGAGCTTGTGCTGGGCATGGGCGAAAGCCGGGTAAAGGAACACGTGCTTTACGAAAGAAAGCCCGGAGCTAGTTACGCCGCAGGCAGCGTGAAGGTTGGCTTTTACCTGATGGTCAGCGATGCGCCGGAGGCGCTGACCAACCCGTGGCGAACGGTCTTGCGGTTCCTTTGGGAGCGGTGGGGGGCGCCGCTTTACCGGACTGGGGCTCCCTTAACCGCGCCGCTGGAATCGTTCGTGTGTCACGCGTACTGTTGGGCGTTCGAGCATTGGGAACGGCAGGTGTGGCAGGAGTTCGAGCTGAACGGGACCCGGGTAGGGGCCCCGGCGTTCATCGTCAACGTTACGCAAAGCCCGAACTTCCCCGGACCGGCAAGCGAACGGGAAACCCGCTCCATCTGGAATCAGGCGTGGTTCAGTTCGCTTCGCTCAGCAGCGGGCGTGTTCCGTTATGGCCGGGAACAGAATGACTCGGACCTGATCCGGCGGGCCAGATTGACGAAGGAGCTGGCGTTGTCCGCCCCGCAGCGCGGTGGTTTTTTTCCGTCGGTGATCGCCACGGAGATGGAGCAGGTCCAACTCGGAGGCGCGCTTGTCCGCCGCTCCAAAGGTTGGGACACTGCGTATTGGGGAAATTCCGACCGCAATCCGCTGTCGGACAGACGGATCAAAGAGGCGCCTTATCATATCGCTGATATGAGCTGGACGGCGCTATGGATGCTCCGGTGGTACGGGGAGCTGGAGCGGGACCCGCGGTTGTTGGCCTATGCCGTTCGTTACGGGGACGCGTTGATCGCGCTTCAGGATGCGCTTGGTTTTTTTCCCGCTTGGCTGGATTGGCATACCCTGGAACCGCTCGAAGCGTTGCGTGATTCGCCGGAAACGGCGGTTACCGTCACGTTTTTGCTCCAGCTTGGCGAAATGACCGGCCAGGCCCGCTATACTCAAGCCGCGCTGCAGGCAGCGAAGACGGTCGCGGAGCAGGTGGTGCCCGAGGGGCGCTGGGAAGATTTCGAAACGTACTGGTCCTGCTCGGGGTTTGGCGGCAAGGATCATGTCGGCCGGAAGTATGCGCGCAACAATATGTATAAGCAGTGCAATTTATCGATGTTTTGGGCGGCGGAGGCGTTTCTCGAATGCTTCCGACGTACCGGGGAACCGCATTATTTAGCGACAGGGGAGCGATGTCTGGACGAAATGCTGATGACGCAAGCCTCTTGGCAGCCCCCGTACCTGCATGTCGATGTATTGGGAGGATTCGGGGTCATGAACGCCGACGGCGAATGGAACGATTCCCGGCAAAGCCTGTTCGCCGAGCTGATTCTGGAGTATGGCCGCGAGCTGGGCAGAACCGAATATCTCGAACGCGGGCTGGCCGCGCTTAAGGCCTCCTTCGTCATGATGTATTGCCCGGAAAATCCGAAGACGAAAGCGCAATGGGAGGAAGCGTTTCCTTTTTTCGGGGAACGGGATTACGGTTTTATGATGGAAAACTACGGGCATGGAGGGGAGGTGAACGAGCAGGGAGTCGGGATGGGCGAGTTTACGATTTTCGATTGGGGCAACGGGGCAGCGGCGGAAAGTTACTTGCGAATCAAAGCGCATCATCCGGAATTGGACATTTGAGGCTGGAATGGGGCGGCTGAAACCGGGAATTTCAGGGATGAATCCGATTTCTTTTGCCGAAACGGAAACGGGGTCGTATACTTTGGTTAGAGATCTGCAATCGATCCCACAATTTGGAATTTCCCATCATGTAAGCGCTTTATGACTGGAGGAGAAACGCCCTGATGTGGACTAGGCTCAAAAACGCCAAACTCCGGAACAAGCTGATGCTGATGCTTGTGCTGTTTATTTTGACGCCGCTGGTGTTTGCCGGATTTATTTTCTACCGGAGCTCCAGCAATTTCGCTGCCGAGCGGGCCGACCGCGAAGCGCTGCAGTCGCTTCATCTGGTCCGGAGCAACGTTGACCAGCTGCTGTCGGAGATTGAAAACCGCATGCTCGCGATTTACGACAACGGGCCGCTCATCGAGCAGCTTAGCCGGATGGACGGCCGAAATTCGAAAGGGGTCCAGCCGAACGCCGAAGACAAGGTCAATCGGTTTCTGCGCGATTCGCTGCGCGGCAAGGAGGACATCGACTCGATTTACCTGCTCGCGAGGAATGGGGCGATGTATTTTGCCGACATCAAGGGCTCCGGCGTGTTCCGGCCGATCCTGGAGCGGCATCCCGAATGGACGGGGGCTGTCGAGGCGAGGGCGGGGCAAATTACGTGGCTGCCGACGTACGAAATGCCCGCGAATAACTATTTCAACTACTCGACCTACTACATCCCGGCAGGCATGCTGGTAAAAGACGTGACGGATTCCTTGCAAAATATCGGCGTGCTGATGATGAACGTCAAAATTTCCGCGCTGGATCGCATCGTGAAAGGCGTCAGCGTGAGTCCGCAGGGCGTCATTTTGATCGCGGACGGCGACGGGAACATCGTATGGCACGGCAACGACGAGGCCTACCGGCTAAAGCTTGCGGATCAGGCCTTTTTCAAGGAGATGGTCGCAAGCGGGGACGCGTTATCCCGGCAGGACTTGAACGGGAAGCCTTACCGCATCGGCATGGAGCGCTCCGACTACAATGGCTGGTACTATTTTTCGTTAATCCCACAGTCGGACGTTGGGCAAGAATCAGGTTCGCTGAAGCGTTTTTTTATCGTTACGTTATGCGTCTTCGCGTTGTTATTCGTGCTGCTGGCCTGGCTGACGACCCACTACATCACCAAACCGATCCGCCAGATGGCGGTGGCGATGAAACGGATCCAGAAAGACAATTTCGAATATCGACTACAGGCGCAGTCGGAGGACGAAATCGGGTTGCTGCAAAGCTCTTTCAACAGCATGAGCAGCCGGATCAACGACTTGATCCACGAAGTGAAGGTCATCTCCGAACAGGAAAAAGAAGCGGAGGTCAAAGCGCTGCAAGCGCAGATCAATCCCCACTTCGTCTACAACACGCTGGACGCGATGAACTGGATCGCGATCGAAAAGGAACAGCCGGAGATCAGCGGCATGATTACGTCGCTGAGCGATATCATGCGTTACGCGATCCGGCCGGGCGCTCCGCTGGTCACGATCGAAGAGGAACTGAAATGGGCAAGGAATTACGCCTATTTGCAAGAGATGCGGTTTGAGGAACGGTTCGAAATCGGGTTTGACGTCGATCCGTCCATTTACGGCTATAAAGTGCCACGCCTGCTGCTACAGCCCTACCTGGAAAACTCCATTTTACACGGGATGGAGGAGATGGAATCGGGCGGGCGCATTGATGTGTCGATGGCGCTGCAAGAGGACGGCCGGGCCATCTTGATCCGCATCCAGGATAACGGCATCGGGATTTCCGAGGAAAAGCTGCAAATGATTCGCGACCGGTTGGTGCACGGCATCGGGATGTATAACCTGAACGACCGTCTGAAGCTGGAATACGGGCCGGAGTTCGGCGTTCAGGTCAACTCCGTTTACGGGCAAGGAACGACGATTACGATCGTCATTCCGGCAATCGCTTGATAAGGCGAAACCTAGATCAATCAAACAGGGGGATATGACATGTATAAAGCATTGATCGTCGACGATGAGCCGAAGGTCCGCAGCGGACTCACCAAGCTGATTCCCGCCCTGGACGCCGAATGGACGGTCGTGGGCCAAGCCAAGAACGGAAACGAAGCGCTGGAGCTCGTGCGCAGGGATATGCCCGATCTCGTGATTACTGATATCCGTATGCCGAACATGAATGGTTTGGACTTGCTGAACGTGCTGCGGGAATATCCGGTTCAGGTCGTCATTTTGTCGGGGTACGGTTACTTCGAATACGCCAAAACCGCCATCCGGTTCGGGGCATTCGACTATTTGCTCAAGCCGCTGAAACCGGATGAAGTTCGTGATCTGCTCGGTCGTTTGAAAAAAGAAATCAGCAAGCCAGTAACCGGCGCTTCGGCGATTTCCGCCGACTTCCACTACGCCAAGTTGTGGAAGGATTGGCTGCTAGGCATCGAGGACTCCGCCGACCATCTGGACCGGCTGCGCGGCCAACTACCCGAAGGCGTCAAGAATTATTGCGTCATCGCGATCGATATTGAGGATTTCGACGAGCTGGTGACCGAAGACCAATGGGGAGACCGTCAGCTGGTGGTGTTTGCCGTACGGAATGTCGCGTACGAAATTCTGCAAAACCGGGAGGGTCTGGGCAGCCGGTTTTTGTTTGCGAGCGCGTCGCAAATCTATTTTCTGCTGCTCGGCGGGCCTTGTCCAAGGGACGTTTATGAATCGATGATTTATGAGGTTCGCCGTTGGGTGCGGATCTCCATTTCGGTGGGGATCAGCGGCCGCGCGGGCGAATTCGCCGAGCTGCCCCACGCCTTTGCTGAAGCGCGCGAAGCGTTGTTGAACCGTTGGATTTACGGGAGCGGTCTCGTGCATGAGCATGGGGAATTGGCGAACACGGAAGGAAACGGGAACGCCCCCGGCTATCCGAGCGAACTGGACGAGGCGCTCGTGTTAGCGCTTCGCGAAGGAGACGGCGCGCGGGCGCGGGAAACGCTGCGCCGCTTCGTCGGCACGGTACTGGAGCAAAACGTCGTTTACCCGGTCTTTCACGGGTATTGCCTTCAGTTGTTATCCTCCGTCGTTCGCTATGTGCACGAGCAGAGAATCACCGCGCTGGTCTTCCAAGATGAGCTTAAGCCTTACGAATGGTTTCAGGTGAATTTCTCCGCCGACGAGTTCATCCGGTTCGTCGATGAGCTGACGGCGGCTGCGATCGACAAGGCGGAATGGAAAAAGCAGCAGAAGCACAACCGGACGCTGGAAACGGTGGTCGGCTTTATCCATCGCCACTACATGCAGGATATTTCGCTGAACGACGTGGCCGGCAAGGCAGGCATGAGCAGCAGTTATTTCAGCTCCTTTTTCAAGCAGGAGATGGGGATGTCGTTAATCGAGTATTTGACCCAGTTTCGGATGGATAAGGCGAAAAACCTGATGATGGACCCTGATCTGAAGCTGTATAACATTTCGGAAATGGTCGGGTATCAGGACGTGAAATACTTCTCGCGGCTGTTCAAAAAAACGGAGGGTGTGACGCCGGGAGAGTATCGGCAATTTTTCTACCGGAAGGACGAGGACGATGAAAAGTAGGGTGATTTGGCGTTGGCTGCTGCCGATCATGGCCGTAACGCTGCTGCTTACCGCTTGCCGGACGTCGCCGCAGCCTGCGGCGGAACGCGGGGACCTTGATATTTTGCTGGATCATCCGGAAGTCACGCAGGCCGATCCGGACCGGATCGTCCTGCATCTGCTGAGCTTTCATACCGGCCAAGAGTTCGAGTTCTGGAAATGGCTGGGCGAGCAATATACGCGAGAGCATCCAAACGTGGAAATCCAGGTCGATTTCATCTCGAGCGACGACTACTTTACTGATAGCAAGCTGCTGGCTTCGTTTGCTTCGGGGCATGGGCCGGACGTGTTTTTCGTATCCCCGGGAACGATCCGGCGGTTCGAGAATGCTGGGATTCTGGAGCCGCTTACCGCGGAATTCTCGCCGGAGATCCGGCAGGATTTCAACGATGCGGCGCTGGAATCGGTAACGCTGGGCGGGCAAATTTACGCGGTGCCGTTCGAAACGGAGCTGCTGGGCTTGTACTACAACGAAGCGATGTTCCGCGAGAAAGGGATTCGACCGCCGGCGACTTGGGCGGAATTGGAAGCAGCGGCTCAGGCGTTGAAGTCGCCGGGCGTCAGCGGGCTGACGATGGAGACGTTCCAAAGCGTGTATCAAAATTTCGCCTGGCTCCCTTTTTTGTGGCAGACCGGGGCGGATTTGGTGTCGGAAGACGGTCGGACCTCGGGATTGGATGCTCCCGGCGCCGACAAGATGTTCCGGTTCTTCCGCGACATGGCGGATCGGGGACTGCTGAATATGCACCCGTCCCGCCCAACGACGGACATCGGCATCCTAGCCAGCGGCGAAACGGCGATGCAGGTCAGCGGCACCTGGAATATCCGCATGCTGGAGACGATTTACGCCGACAAACCGATCGGCGTCGTTCCGCTTCCCGTGCCTGACGGCGGACAGCCGGTCACGATCGCCGGAGGGTGGAAGATTGGCGTGAACCATTTCAGCAAAAACGCGGACGAGGCCAAGAAATTCGTGATGTGGGCGTTTGCCGGCGAACCGGAACTTCCGCTGAAGTGGGTCAGTGAGGTCAAGTTTGCCTATTCCCCACGCAAATCGGTTATGGAAGCGGGCGGTGAATTGTACCAAAAAGGCTTGCGCCAGGTGTTCACGGAGCAGATTTACGGTACGGAGCGGCAGGAGCCACAGTATCCAGCGGAAATCAGCGGCATTTTCACGGATTCGCTCCAGCGTCTGCTGTACGGTGGAGCGCTGCCCGATGATCTTGCTGCCAGCACCTATCGGCAAATTACCGACTACCTGACGGACAGCGAAAAATAATCCACCCTCCGAAATTATTTCCCGTTACGAGCATGAATCCCCGGCGACTATACTGAAGTCGACCACAAATGAAAGGGGATTCATAAGAGATGAAGAAGACTCGTTGGAAGATCGTTTTGCCCGCTCTCATGGCGCTTTTACTCCTTCTCCTGGCCGGCTGCGGCTCGGGCGGATCGAACAATCAGGCGGAAAATGCCGGTTCGAACGGAGCTCCAGCCGCAAATGGCGGAGGGACGAAGGAAAAGGTCAAGCTGCAATTCTGGGATATGCACACCGAAGCCGAGCAGAAGTATTTTCAAGATCTCGTCAAAGCGTACAACGCTTCACAATCGAACGTGGAAATCGAATACTCCACCTACAATCAAGCTGATTATACCTCGACGAAACTGCCGATCGCCTTTTCCGGCGGCAATGGTCCCGACATTTACATGATCAGCCCCGGCGACTTCATGAAATTCTCCAATTCCGGGTATCTGGCCGATTTGTCGCCGTACTTCCCGGAAGGGATCAAAGAGGACTTCCTTCCTTCCGCGCTGGATGCGGTAACGGTGGACGGCAAAATTTTGGCTTTGCCTTACGAGATGGAGCTTCTGGGCCTTTACTACAACGAAGACATGCTGAAGCAAGCCGGCGTCGAAGTGCCCAAAACGTGGGATGAGCTGCTGGAAGCCGCCCGTAAGCTGACGACGGACAAAGTGGCCGGTCTCGTGCTGCCTCCGGACAAGGGCGCCTACTTCAACTTCAACTTCTATCCGTTTCTATGGCAAGCTGGAGGCAAGGTGCTGGCGGACGACGGGAAGACGTCGGCGTTCAATTCGCCGGAGACGGCGAAAGCGCTCGATTTCTGGGGCACGTTCTTCCAGGAGAAACTATCGCCTTCCAAGCTGCAGTACGGCCCTTGGGAGATCGATAATTTGGGCAAGCTGACGGCAGCCATGCAAATTTGCGGAACCTGGGCAGTCAGCCGGATCGAGGATGTCTATGGCGATGTTCCGATCAAGCTCGCTCCATTGCCGATTCCTGACGGGGGCAAATCAGTAACGACGGCTGGAGGCTGGAAATTCGCCGTGAACGCTAAGAGCAAAAACTTGGAGGAAGCCGCTAAGTTCGTCATGTGGGCCTTTGCCGACGCCGACACGTCCCGTCCGCTGAAATGGGCGACGGAAACGAAGTTCGCTTACCCTGCCCGCCAATCGGTAGTGGAAGCCGGTAAGGAAATCTACAACAAAGGCTTGCGCCAAGTGTACACGAACGAAATTTATGAATCGGCCATTCCGGAGCCGGTGTATAACCCGGACGTCGTCGAAGCGATCGGCGATGCGATGACGCAAGTCATGTTCGGCAACAAAACAGGGGCGGAAGCCGCCAAAGACGCCGACGCCAAAATCAACGAAGCAATGAAATAAAGAAACTAGGCATATGTCGGATTGGGGGCTGGGCGGGTGTTGCTTACCGGTTGCTCGCCTCCCCCGAATCTTCTTTGGAGGAGGGGTTGAAGTGATTCCGCGCAAATGGCGTACTAGATTATGGCAGGAAAGAATCACGGCCTACTGTTTTTTGTTGCCCGATCTGTTGGGCTTGTTCATCTTCGTCTTTTTACCGATCGTTTACGCGTTCTACGTCAGCTTGCATGATTGGGACGCGTTGAACCCGATGAAGTTCATCGGCTTTGATAACTACGTCAGCTTGTCCAAGGATGCGGACTGGTGGCACTCCGTCGGAAAAACACTGCAGTTTACCGTCGTCTACGTTCCGCTGCTGTTTTGTCTATCGCTTGGTTCGGCGGTGATGCTGAACGCGCTCAGAGGCAAAACCGTCTCGACGGCTCGGACGTTGTTTTTGATTCCTTATGCCATTACTTCGGTCATTTCCGCGATCATTGGCATGTACATGCTCGATCCGCGCAACGGTATCGTTAATGAGGTGATCAAGTTATTTGGCGGTCAGCCGCAGCAATTCCTCGGCTCTCCTGGGCAGGCGCTGTACAGCATTGTTGCGATCCTGCTGTGGATCAACGTCGGTTATAACATGATTATTTTCCTGTCGGCGATTAAGGAAATCCCCAGGGATTATTACGAAGCCGCCACGATCGACGGGGCTTCGCGCTGGCAGATTTTCCGGAGGATTACGTTTCCGCTGCTCAAAGAAACCAATACGTTTATCCTCATCGTGACGACGATCGGCTCTTTCCAGGTCTTCGACCAAATCATGGTCATGACCAAAGGCGGGCCGGCGAGCAGCACGGAGGTGAGCGTCGTCTATATTTTCAAGCAAGGCTTCCAGCTATTGAACATGGGATACTCGTCGGCGCTGGCATTCGTCCTGTTCCTGCTTATCTTTTGTTTGTCCCTCGTCCAAATGAAGCTGTTTTCCGCCAAAGATTAAGGAGGTGACCCAAGTGAGAACATGGAAGCGAATGCCGCAGAATGTGATTGCCGTCCTGTTGGGACTGGTGATGGTGTTTCCGATTTACCTGCTCGTGATCAGCTCCTTGCGGTCGGAGGAGAACGTGCTCGACGTGACGTGGGTTCCCATGGAACTGGCGTGGAGCAATTTTACCGAAGCGATCCAAACGACGCATCTGCTGCGTTCGATCGGCAACTCGCTGGTCGTCAGCATCACCGTCACCGTCGTCGCCATGCTGTTTCACGCGATGTCGGGATATGCTTTAGCCCGCTTGCGTTTTCCCGGGCGGAAGTATATTTTCGCCTGGATGTTAAGCACGCTGATGGTGCCATTTGCGGTGATTACGATCCCGCTCTACCTGATTACGAAGAGCTTCGGCATGCTGGACTCTTATGCCGGACTGATCATACCGTCGATTTTTAATGCCTACGGGATTTTCCTGTTCCGGCAGTTTTACCGCGATTTTCCGAAAGAACTGGAGGAAGCGGCTTATATCGAAGGCTTGTCGGTGGCCGGAACGTTTTTCCGGATCGCGCTGCCGCTGTCGCGTTCGATCATTATCCCGCTGACGATTGGGTTCTTCGTCGCCAACTGGAACGCGTATTTGTGGCCGCTGATCATCACGCAGCGCGAATCGCTGTGGGTGGTGCAGCAACAGCTTGCCAACCTCGTCGGCGGCGGGTATTACACGCCGTGGAACGTGGTGCTGGCCGCCGCGGTGATCGCCGCGTTGCCGACGCTGCTGTTGTTCTTTATGGCGCAGCGCTATCTTGTCGAAGGCATCAAAATGACCGGCATTAAGTAAGACAGTGCTGATAACCCGGCTTTTTGAACCTTGATTAAAGAGACCATGCTAATTTCTGTAAGTTCCTTTGCACGATTATCCCTTTGGGTAAGGGAGATGAAGCGGGGCGAGGGAACACGAGGGAATAAGATTCTCCGCCCGATCGTTTCGTTCCCGGGGTTGTGCTATTCACGGCTTCGAGGCCTGAACAAACGGGATAATGCTGCAAAGCACCGGATTACGGGGAGGGACCTTCCATAACCGGCAAGAGAAGGTTTTCGATTCTGTTAGTTGAAAGGAGCAAAGATACTATGATCGATCAATGGGTGCGGGAGGCGCTGGAGAACGAAGCCCACGCGCTTTATCTGACCAGCCAAAACGTCAACGAAGAATATGTGAAGGCCGTCGAAATGCTGAAAGACTGCACGGGCAAGGTCGTCGTCACAGGGATCGGCAAGTCGGGCCATATCGGCAAAAAAATCGCGGCTTCCTTATCCAGTACGGGCACGCCAGCATTTTTCGTCCATTCCGCCGAAGCGGTACACGGCGACAGCGGGATGATCGAAAAGAAAGATGTGGTGATCCTGCTGTCCAATAGCGGCGAAACGGCCGAGGTGTTGAACGTACTCGGAATCATCGAAAAAATCGGCTCGCCTTGCATCGCGATCACCAAAAACCATAATTCCACGCTAGGCCGTCGTTGTAACGCCGTTTTGTCCTACAACTACGAGCGGGAAGCCGATCATCTCGGACTGGCGCCGACCACGAGCGCCCTCCTGCAACTGGCCGTCGGCGACGCCTTGGTCGTTACATTATGCAAAGTGAAAGGCTTCACTCAGGAAAGTTTCCATCTGTTTCACCCCGGAGGTAGCCTGGGTGACCAACTGTCCCGGAAAAACACAGGTTCGGACGTCCATTCGTAAGGAGGAGCGCAAGCATGGGCATTATGGTGATCGGCAGCTTCATGATGGATCTCGTCATCGGGGCCAACCGGGCTCCGGAAAGCGGGGAAACGATTATCGGCAACAGCTTCGATCGGTTCCCGGGAGGTAAAGGAGCCAACCAGGCGGTCGCGGCCGCCCGGCTCGGCGCCTCAGTGGCGATGGCGGGCAAGCTCGGCAACGACCCGTTCGGCGAAGAGATGAGAACGGTGCTGGAGCGAGAGGGGATCGATATCGGTCATATCTTGACCGATGCGCATGCGCCAACCGGCGTCGGTTCGATCGTTCTGGACGGCAACGGACAAAATCGCATTATCGTCGTCCCAGGAGCCAACCTTCAGTTTACGCTGGAGGAGACTCGGGGGCTGGAGCCGCTCATTCGAAATGCGCAAATGCTCGTAATGCAGCTGGAAATGGATATTTCCGTCATCGAGCAAGCCGCGGAGCTGGCCCGGAAGTATGGCGTGCCTTGCATCCTGAACCCAGCCCCGGCGCGGACGCTGAGTGATGAGCTGTTGCGCAAGGTTACGTATTTGACGCCGAACGAAAGCGAACTGAGTTTACTGACAGGCATACCTGCCGATTCGCTCGAGAACGTCCGGCGAGGCGCGCAAATGCTGTTGGATCGCGGAGTAAGCTATGTCATCGTGACGCTCGCGGAAAAAGGCGCGTTGATCGCCGGCCGCGATGGCTTTACGAGCGTGGAAGGCTTCCCGGTGAAGCCGGTCGATACGGTGGCGGCCGGCGACTCGTTTAACGGAGCCCTGGCTGTAGAGTTGCTGCGCGGTGCTTCGGTCCCGCAAGCCGTGCGGTTCGCTAACGCGGTAGGCGCATTGACCGTCACCCGGCGAGGGGCGATTCCTTCGCTGCCCCGCCGCGAGGAAGTGGAGGCTTTTCTCAAAAGCAGAATCTAGCAACTTGCATAGCCGATATCGGCTGACCAAACTTATAAAGGCAGGGATCACAACATGGAGATCGTGCAAAATTTGTCAAGTCTCTCCCGCAAGCGTCAAGGCAAAAGCAAGCGTGCGTCCAGCTACGACCGCTCGGGAGGCAACAAGGACTACTTCAGCATTAAACCCGGGGACAACGTCGAAATTTGCAGGATCCCCGGTGCGGGTTGCATCAAGCATGTCTGGATGACGATGGCGACCGATGCTCCGGTGGAAGAAACGTTCCTGCCGCGCAAAATCGTGTTGCGCATGTATTGGGACGACGAAACCGAACCTAGCGTGGAAGCGCCGATCGGCGATTTCTTTGGCCTCGGCCATGGGATTACAAGAAACTATACCTCCGCCTGCCTGATGATGAGCCCGGAGGACGGGAAGGCATTCATCAGCTATTTTCCGATGCCTTTTGCTTCCGGAGCGCGGATCACCGTGGAAAGTGAAGCAGAGCAGACGATCAAGTTTTATTTTTATGTCGATTACGAAGAGTATGAAAGCTTGCCGGCAGATGAACTGCGCTTTCATGCCAAATGGCATCGCGAATGTCCAACGGAAGGGATTCCCGACAAGGATATTGACAACGCGTTATTTGAATTCGGCGGCAAAAACACGACCGGGGACGGCAACTACATCATCTTGGAGGTTCAAGGCAAAGGCCATTACGTCGGCTGCAATTTGAACATCCACAACCTGCGGGAGACCCGGGAGTGGAACTGGTACGGCGAAGGCGACGACATGATCTTTATCGACGGCGAGTCGTGGCCGCCTTCCCTGCACGGAACGGGAACGGAGGATTACTTCAATACGGCCTGGTGCCCGCAGCAGGAGGTATGCACGCCGTATCACGGCATCATTCTTGGCGGAGGACCTAACTGGAGCGGGAAAATTTCCGTGTATCGTTACCATATTCAAGACCCGGTCATGTTCGACGAAAGCATCAAAGTAACCATCGAACACGGGCACAACAACCACCGCAGCGACGATCTCTCGTCCACGGCCTATTGGTACCAATCCGAGCCGCATTTGCCGTTTGCGCCTATGCCGAAGGTTAAAGACCGCATGCCGCTGCCGGACATCCTGCCGTTCGACGAGGAATCAAATCGACAGCAATTTGCCCACCCAAATCCATAAACATCGCGGCCATCCGTAGGGATGGCCGCTTGTTTGTGTAACCCGTCGATTGATTCAATGAGGGGTTCTATTCTAAAATAGGAGTAAGTGTTGATAGCGATTTCATAGAATGGGATGATCATTTGGCGACAATTTACGATATCGCGGAAAAACTGGGCATCTCCCCGTCAACTGTATCGCGCGCCTTGTCTGGCCGAGGGTACTGTAAGGAAGAAACCCGGAAGCGGGTCATGCAGGCGGCAGAAGAGATGGATTACGCCCCTGACCAATCGGCAAAAATGCTGAAAACGCGGGTGTCCAACAAAGTATTGTTTACAGTTCCGGATATGTGCAATCCTTTTTATTTCGATATGATCCAGGGGATCAACGATGTGCTGGACCCGTACGGTTATTTGCTGATTCTGATGGATACGAAGAATCGGCTTGACGAAGAGAAACGGGCGATCCAACTACTGCGGGAAAAATACGCCGACGGCATGATCATGGTCTCTTTCCATTTTTGCGAGGAAAATATCGATCTGCTGAATCGCCTCCAAGCGCCGGTCGTGCTAACGAACAAATATATTTCGCCGGTTGGAAAGGATCACTTCCATTATGTCTGGGTCGATACGCAGGAGGGGATCAAAGAAGTGGTACGCCACTTCGCGAGTCAAGGCATTCGCCGCATCGGGTATGTAGGAGGCCGTTTGCAAGAACAAACCGGCCGTGAACGCTACGAAGGCTACCGTGATGGACTGCAGGAGGCAAAGCTTTCGCTGCGCGCCGAATGGATTCGAGAAAGCGACTATACCGAGCAAGGTGGATATTTGGCTGGCCTATCCCTGTTCGACGGCAGCCATTTGCTGCCAGAGGCTATTATCTGCGCCAATGACCTGATGGCATACGGCTTCCTGCGGGCCTGTGAAGAGAAACAGATTCGCGTCCCCGAAGACTTGCTACTCGCCGGAATGGATAATTTGAGCCTATCGTCCCGCACTTATCCTAAATTAACTTCGGTATCCCTCCAGGCAGAGGAAATCGGACGGACGGCGGCAGAAATGCTAGTTCGCCGCATGAACGGGTACAACCAGCCCATCGAAAATGTCAAACTGCTCCCTGAGCTGGTTGTCCGCGATTCAAGTGTTTCTCACCGCCTCACCCCTTGATCTTCCTTGCGGAAGTCCGCAATCAGATTGGTAGCGATCACTTCGTCGGAGATCCGCAGGCGCTTCATGGCTTCCTCGTGG
This sequence comes from Paenibacillus sp. J53TS2, assembly GCF_018403305.1. Taxonomy (NCBI): domain Bacteria; kingdom Bacillati; phylum Bacillota; class Bacilli; order Caryophanales; family Paenibacillaceae; genus Paenibacillus; species Paenibacillus sp. J53TS2. Next base: position 648,218 of record NZ_BOSK01000001.1, on the reverse strand, counting down.
GGAGCCCGGCACGGTTCGATCTCGGCAGGCGTACGGCTGGACAAATCGTAACAGGTGCCGTTCGTGAACAGGTTGTCGGCGGACGGAATGTAGTACAGCTTGCCGTCCGTAAAGGCGCCGGAACGCAGAACGACCAGACGGTCCGCTGGGCGGTCGGGCCCGGTGGAGGCAAACAGGTTATTGCCCATCATGTAGTAGGAATCCGTGGCAATGCCCAGCAAATGCAGCAGCGACGGCGTCAGATCAAGCTGTCCGGCGGGTTCCGGATAGACGCCGGCATGTCCACCGTCAGGCAGATGAATGAGCAATGGCACCTGACTCATGATCTGGTGCATGTCTAAATCGCTCAGCGTTTTGCCAAGGAACTGCTCATACCCCGCTTTGTCGGTGATCGAATTGTCATGGTCCCCGTAAAATGCCAAAATCGTACGATCCCACAGTCCTTCCCGCTTCAAGCCCTCTACGAACTCTCCAAGCGCCGCGTCCACGTAATGCACGGCTTGCAAATAATCACCGAAGATCGTGCCTTCAAACTCGCCGGTGTCCAGCTCCTGTATGGAGGCCGGCAGCGAATACGGATGATGGCTGGATAATGTGATCAGGAAGGAATAAAAGGGCTGCTTCTCCTGAGACATCACCTCTAACGACTGCCGAAAAAAAGATTTGTCCCCCAACGACCAGCCCAGGGGTTCGTCCAGCTGGAAGTCTTTTTTACTGTAGAACCGATCATACCCCATCGCTTGATACATATTGTTGCGATTCCAGAAGCTGCCTTCATACGCATGATAAGCCTCAGCCGTATAACCGGCTTGCGACTTCAGAATCTGCGGGAGCATGTCGAACGCATGATTCGGGTAACGGACCGCGACCGACCCCGTCGGCAGGGGGTGCAGCGAGCTATTCGAGGAGAAGTCTGCATCCGAAGTTCGTCCTTGACCCGTTTGATGATAGTAGTTCGAGAAATATAAACTTTCGTCCATCAGTTTGTTGAAATTCGGCGTGATTTCTTGGCCGCCGATTGTTTTACCGATCGTGAAATTCATGAAGGCCTCGGCCTGAATGATAATGACATTGCTCCCAGCATATGCCCCAAACAGGTTATTGTCCGATTGGCGGCGTTGGCTGGCCTCGTTAAACCACTGACGGATTTCGTCCCGCTCCTCGGCGTTGACCTGTTGTCCGCTTCCGAGATGTTCCTTGAGGTAGCGGCTGGCGTCATAATAGTGAAATCCAAGCAAGCCGGTCACGTTGTATAAGGAGACGTTCCACCAGTTGTTTTCGAACAACCCAACGGCCCAGGTCTGAGTATAGAAACGAATCGGTCCCATCGTCAAAACAAAACCAAGCAGAAAGACGCCAATCCCGGAAAAAAGGCGTCCGAACCGGCGTCCGCCGCTTCTCCGGCTTCCCGAACCGAAGGAAACGGGGGAGAAGGAGGCTCCGCCAAAGTTGAGGCTGGAGGACCGACCTCCAAACGAGTTGTGAAGCTGACCCTGGCGGCGGCTACTGCCCCCTCGCGTGAACCGTAGCATAATTTTCACTGCGGCCCAAGCGGCCCAATCGACGATGAGCCACAGATCAGCGAGATGGATCAACTCTCGGATGCTGCCGCCGAGTTCCCCGACTTGTCCGGCTTGCAGCAACACGGGTACCGTCAAAAAATCGCCGAAATACCGATAGTAGACCAAGTCGGCGAAGATAAGCACGGTGAGCAGCACGTTCAATATGCCTAAAGCGACCCCTCTTCCACGCGGGGGGAGCCATAAGGTCCAGAACGATACGAGCATAATCGAACCGATGGCTATCAGATCGTCCAGCAGGTTCATGTCAATATAACGGGCGTGCAGGTTACCATGAAGAACGTAGAGTTTCATGAAGACCGCGGCGATAAACCAAATATAGACGAAAAAGCGGCTGCCGAGGCCGCGATTCGAGGTCAGACGCAGCATGACGTAGTGTCAGCTCCTTTCCTTGCTTGCGGTTGCATGTATAAAAAAAGGGAGAGACCCTCCCTCCACGTTTAATGGCGCGGAGGAAGGGGCCCGAGGTACTGCAAATATTGGCATTCGATACGCCCGTTAAACAGCTTGCGGCGCTTGTCCGCTTTGCGCTGGAAATCGTGCTCGAACTGCTTAGTCGGAGTGAGCGCGAAGAAGGACCATGTCGGCAACCCGGCCATAACTCTCCCAAGCTGGGCGATCAGCTTGCGCACTTCCTTCTCTTCGCCAATCCGCTCCCCGTAGGGCGGATTCGTCATCATCACGCCGTAATCGCCTTCCGGCTGGACCCTCACCGCAGGCAGACAAGCGAACTTGATTTCGTTCGCTAACCCGGCGCTCTTAGCAGCGGCTTTGGCGATCTCGATCGCCTCCGGATCGATATCGCTGCCGGTAATGTTCAGCGGCACGTCGTCCCGTACCGCGTCGATCGCCTCGTCGCGCGCCTGCTGCCACAGCTCCTCCGGCACGACAGGCCAGCGCTCAGAGTTAAACGTGCGCCGCAGGCCCGGCGCGATGTTCCAGGCGATCATCGCCGCCTCGATCGGCAGCGTGCCCGATCCACAGCAGGGATCGTAGAACGGACGCGCCGGGTTTTGGTTCCAACGGCTCAGCAGGATCATCGCCGCCGCCATCGTCTCCTTCAGCGGCGCTTCCGTCGCGTGCTTGCGGTAGCCGCGTTTGTGCAGCGCCGGGCCGGTGGTGTCGAGCGTCAACAACGCTTTGTCGTTCAGCAAAATCACTTCAATTACGTAACGCGGTCCGGTTTCTTCAAACCACTCCGTATGATACGCTTGCTGCAGCTTGTCGACGATCGCCTTCTTGACGATCCCCTGGCAAGCCGGTACGCTGCTGAGTTGCGATTTGTGGGAACGGCCTTCCACGGGGAATTCCCCGTCAACCGGAATAAAGTCCTGCCAAGGCAGCGCTTTGGTGCCCTCGAACAGCTCATCAAACGTAACAGCGGTAAACTCACCCATTTTGATGAGCACCCGGTCTGAGGTTCTCAGCCACAGGTTACATCGGCAGATGTCGATCAGATCCCCGGTAAAATGAACCCTCCCGTTTTCCACGACCGTGTCTTCATAACCCAATTCTTTTAATTCGCGCGCCACCACGGCTTCCAGGCCCATTGGGGCGGTTGCGATCAATTGCAAAGGTCCAGCCATAATTACGTCAATCACTCCAGCTTCGCATAGACTTGTGAGAATAACGGAAAAACCATACAATTCAGTATAGGCCAATGTTCTGTAAGTTACAAACGGTTCTTATCAAGGAATGAACGGATGAAAGGAAGATCGAGATGCTGACACCGGAACAATACGGTGATGAACTATATGCCAAGGACGAGGTGCTGGAGCGGGTGACCCAATCCATCGCGGACAGCGGGATGCGGGACGTGTCGATCGCACCGGGGTACGGTCGGCTGCTGACGCTGCTGGTCAAGCTGGCCGGTGCCAAAGCCGTGCTGGAAATCGGTGCGTTGGGCGGGTATAGCGGCATTTGTCTGGCGCGGGGATTGCCTGCGGACGGGCGGCTCCTGTCGCTGGAGTTGAAGGAGGAGAACGCCGAGCTGGCTCGGGCCAACTTGCACGAAGCCGGATTCGAGCAGGTTGCGGGGTACATGGTTGGACCTGCGCTCGATAGTTTGCAGACCCTGGAGCAGCGGGGGGAACGGTTTGATTTCTTTTTTATCGATGCGGACAAGGAAAATTACCCGAACTATCTCGAATACGCCATCAAACTGGCGAATCCGGGAGCGCTGATTGCCGGCGACAATATCCTGCTGCGCGGACGGACCCTGAACGAGGACAAAAACGGGCCGTCGGTGCAGGCGATGCGCAGGTTCAACGAGACGATCGCCCGGGACGAGCGGCTGATTAGCACGCTGCTGCCGGCGTATGACGGACTGGCGCTGGCGATGGTGAAATAAAGAAAGACGGGTCATTTGACAAGAATCAAGTGACCCGTCTTATTTTTTGACGTCTAAGCTCCTTCAACCATATCCCGCTTACGGTATCCCAAATAGCCAACTCCCATCATGGCAATGCTGATTGCCGAGAGCGAAATAAAGGTTACCGCATCGAACGGATCTACCGGCATCCGAGGGATCCAGCTTTGGACCGCGGTTTTCGAGAACCATTCCGGCAAATCCAAAATGCCGCCAAAGTAGTTTAAAGCAAAGGAATAACCAAGATAAGCATAAACGGCTTTGCCAAGTCTTGGCGCCCAACCTAAAGCCAAAGCGGCAAGTCCGGTAAAGAACAACACGGATGGCAGGAAATTATAGCCTGAGGCAAAGAAATCTCCCATATCCATCGTTGAGCTGTCGCCCATGGCAGAAATGGCCGTTCCGCCAAGTCCGCTTGTAGCCAGCAAAATGCCAATGATTCCGGCAACGATGGCCAAAATGACATTCGTCCAATAGAGCTTAGCCCGCGTCACTTTTGTCGCATAAAGTTGGCTTAAATGCAGCCGCGATTCCTCCGCGAAAAGTTTGTTCACGATGGCGATCGGCAAAATGGAAACCAATCCGATCATGACCATCATAATGGTCCCGGTGAAGGCTTCTTCGATGGAAACGCCGGAGATCGTAAACATTTGGCTCATGATTTCATTGCTTTCAAGGAAGGTCTGCATATCTCCGTAAATCGAACCATAAGCTGCGCCCATGACGACGAAAGCAATCAGCCAACTGATCATTACGCCTTTGTTCAGCTTGGTAAACAAGCCAGGGACGGACAGCAATGATTTTTTTGCTGACTCCCGACCTTCACGTTCGGGTAAATAACCGGCCCCCATATCCCGACGGCCTTCAAGGACAAAAGCGATGATCACGACAATGATGCTGAAGGCCACGGCCAAAATGAGAGGTACCCAATTGTTCTCCGTAAATGGATAAGTCAGATAAGTCCAACCCATCGGATTGATCATAGAGAAGTCGGCGTTCGACACATCCGTTCCGGCTCGAAAAATATAAAGCAAGCCTACAATCCCGAGCGATGCTCCCGTTGCGGCGGATGAGGTCGGCATAATTTGCGCCATAACCAAGGCAATCACCGCCCCTAGGATCCCTGCCATCCCGATGGATGCGCCAAACAAAAAGGATCCTCCGGCCGAGATCGTGTCTACGCCAAAGCTGGTCATGATTCCGCCAATGACGAGAGCTAGTAATATATTAATGATGACGACTTCGGAAGTCACCGCAAAAGAATTGGCTTGTCGACCTACTCGGAAGGAGCGGACAAGCTCCGTAAGTCCCAAATCCTCCTCTTTGCGCGTGTGGCTTACCACATGCAAAGCGGCGATAATCATCGCGAACAAACCGCAGAATAACAACATTTCGTGCGCATACATGGCACCTAAAGTGTAATCCGCCGCGGTCTCAACCGGTGTCGGACCAACCATGGAAATCATCGCCGGATTTTGCAAGGTCTCGTACATTCCCTGCAATCCTTGCCCTTTTCCGATCTCTTCAAAAGCCGGGACATAAGCAGCCGAAAACAAGCCTAATCCCAAAATCCAGATCCCGATTTTTTTCCAATCCCGTTTCAGATATTGAATAAATAAGGTGTCCCAAAGTGCAAATTTCTCCTGCATGATCGTATCCTCCGTTCCCGCTCTTAGACTTCGTAATGACGCATGAATAAGTCTTCAAGCGTAGGCGGCACCGATTCGAACTTCTTGACGCCCAATTTTGCCGCTTCGGACAAAATATCATTGATAAATGCATTATCCGCAGAGAAGGTCGCTTGATTCCCGGTTTGCTTGAAATCATGGACCCCGTTAATGGAAGCCATCCGGGCCACATCGCCTTCGGTTACCATCGTGACCGTAGAACGGGTTAAGTGACGCAATTCGTCCAATGTTCCGGTTTCAACCACTTTGCCTTGGCGGATGATCACGACTTTATCGGCCAGACGTTCCACTTCGCTCAATATATGAGAGGACAGCAAGATGGCTTTTCCCGCATGTTTGATTTTCTCGACTTCTTCTTGGAAGACTGCTTCCATCAACGGATCCAAACCGGAAGTCGGTTCATCGAAAATATACAAATCGGAATCGACGGACAAAGCCGCAATCAAGCCAACTTTTTGCCGGTTCCCTTTGGAATAGCCCTTTGCCTTCTTCTTAGGATCCAACTCAAAACGCTTAATCAAATAATCGCGCTTATTTTTGTCTCCGCCGCCGTGCAATTTAATAAATAAATCGATGATTTCGCCGCCGGTGAGGCTGCCCCAAAGAGCCACATCTCCCGGAACATAAGAAATTCGTTTATGAATCTCGAGGCTATCGTTCCAAACATCTTTGCCAAAGATGCTAGCCTCTCCGGCGTCCCGATTAATGATGCCAAGCAAAGTGCGAATCGTGGTTGATTTCCCCGCACCGTTTGGCCCGATAAAACCGACGACCTCCCCGGCGTTTACCGTGAACGACACGTCACGCAAAGCTTTGAATTTCCCGAATTTTTTTTGTAAACCCTGCACTTTTACAATTTCCGTCATAGCACTAAAACTCCCTCTTCACAGTTTTAGTAACGTGCTTTCCAGTTTAAATACCAAGGATAACTTCGAATAATAAAGAACTAATAATGTGATAATAGTTCATATAATTGCGATAATCCCCCTTGTTTTAAACCAAAGTTCATTTACAAATTCAGTTATAAGCCTTTTTTATCTACCCAGTCAATTTAAAAAAAAGAAATTTAGAACTATAGTTTGTTTGATGATTCATAATATTCGGTATATACTTAATAAGTAGAGAAATTATGAACTAAGAAGATCATAAATATTTTTAATTCAACACGGTTGGAAAGCAGGAATGAGAAATGAACGGTTTTGAAAAGAGGACCCAAAAGAAGAAAAAGCAAGTCTTGGAAGCGGCGTTTAACTTAATGAACTCCGATGACGGGATTGAAAATCTAACGATGGATGAGATCGCGAAACAATCCAATGTCGGTAAAACGACGGTTTTTAAGTATTTTGGAAGCAAAGAAAACTTGATCCACGAGGTTTTTACGTATTTTTTAACCCGAATGGGGGATGCGGCCCGAGCCATCATGGCCGAAAACAAGCCCTTCGAAGAAACAATCATTGCTATGAGCCTGAACAAAATCAATTATTTGGATAAAATCAATAAGCAATTTTATGTGGATTTAATGGATTATTTTACGAAGAAGGATGATGACGGCTTATCGTTGATCATGCAGCAATATGTCAAGGAGAGCTATAGCATGATGTTGGATTTATTCCATCGCGGGCGTAAAGAAGGCAAGGTGGATCTGAAATATTCGGATGAATTTTTGCTGATTTACTTCCAAGCTTTGGTTGAAGGGATATCCAGCCCGCATATCTACTCGAAGATTCTCCCTTATACCGCCCAATGGACGGAACTGCTGGTCAAAGGCATTGCGCCAAGTCAATAGAATTGAAGAAGATGACTCTGTTCTGAATTGAACAGGGTTCTTTTTTTCATGCTATGACAAGTGGAGTGACTGAAAATGATCGATTATGAATGTATTTGATTGATATTTGCGGAAATTATGATACGATGTGTTTAGTTAGGAGGAGGAATGATGCTAAACGAAGAGAGATATCGCCGGATCCTGCGGCTGCTGCAGGAGAAGGGCATCGTCAAGCTCCAGGAGCTTTGCACGATGCTTGAGGCGTCTGAATCTACCGTGAGGCGCGATTTGCAGGATCTGGAGGAGCGAGGCCAGCTCCGGAGAGTCCATGGCGGCGCGGCGTTGCCAACAATGTCCGGGGGGCTTGAGCCGGGAATGGCGGAGAAATCAGCCGTAAACCTCCCCCAAAAGCAAAAGATTGCCGAGATGGCGTCCGGTTTAGTACGAAGCGGAGAGGCGATTTATTTAGATGCCGGAACGACGACATTGGCAATGATCCCTTATCTGAAAGGGAAATCTATCACCGTCGTGACGAACGGCTTGCCACTGGCGGATGCGCTGCTGGAGGCCGATATTCCAAGCTATTTGCTCGGCGGTTTAGCCAAGAAACGCACGAAAGCGCTGGTCGGCAGCTTGGCCTTGGATAACCTGGGAGGGTTCCGTTTTGACCGGTGTTTTCTCGGGGCGAACGGTATTCATCCTGATGGGGGTTACACGACGCCGGACCCGGAGGAAGCAGCTTTGAAACGTCGTGCGAGTGAGCTCTCCTCGCTAACCTATGTGCTTGCCGATTCCAGTAAAATCGGGCACGTCGCCTTCTCCAAGATCATGGAACTGGATAAGGCGGCACTCATCGCGGAGCAAGTTCCGGAACGTTGGCGCAAGCCGATCGCGGAAATGACAAACCTTATTGGAGGGTAAACACATGAGGATATATACCGTCACCCTAAATCCTTCCATCGACTATATCGTGGAAGTAGACGGCCTGCAGCTTGGCGGATTGAATCGCATGACTCGAGACCTGAAGTTACCCGGCGGGAAAGGCATTAATGTCTCGCGCGTTCTGAAGCGACTTGGGGCGGACACGACCGCCATGGGGTTTCTCGGCGGATTCACCGGTGATTTCATTGAGGGATTTCTGCGGGATGAGGCGATTAACGCCGATTTTGTACGCATCGACGACGGAGATACCCGGATAAATATCAAGCTCAAGCATGGCGAGGAAACGGAGATTAACGGCGGGAGCCCGGCCATTACGGGAGAAGAAGCCAATGCCTTGGTGGAGAAGCTGTCCCTCCTCAGGAAAGGCGACCTCGTTATCTTGGCCGGCAGCCTGCCTCCGTCGCTTCCCGGCGATTTCTATGAGCAGTTGATCCGTAGATGCCGGTTGCAAGGAGCCGAATTCGTCATCGACACCACGGGCGAACCGCTGCGCCGGGCACTGGCGTACCAGCCTCTGCTCGCAAAGCCGAACCATCATGAACTAGCCGAGCTGTTTGGCGTGGTTATAGAAACACGAGAACAGTTAATTACTTACGGTCGCCGGTTGCTTGAAGAAGGGGCGCAGCATGTATTAATTTCGATGGCTGGTGAAGGGGCTTTGTTAATCACCGGAAACGAGGTTTATCATGCGAATGTTCCGCCGGGGAAGGTGCGCAACTCTGTGGGCGCCGGCGATTCGATGATCGCCGGTTTCTCGGGAACGCTTGCCATGGGGGGGGACTTGATGGAGGCGTTCCGCGCCGGCGTCGCTTCGGGAAGCGCAACTGCCTTCTCCGACGATTTGGCTGAGCGTGTGCTGATTGATGAATTGCGGGCGAGGGTGAGCATTGTTAAAGTTGAATAAGGAAAAAAATCGAAAGAACCCCAATCCGAGCTTGGGGTTCTTTCGATTTCCTCAGCTACTTCTTATCTTCAAGGTCCATCGTGGTATAAATGGGCCCAACCGTTTCCGATGACCTGCGGGCGGCGGGGATTGCCGTCGCTCTGTTGATATGGCCGAAGTCCATAACCTTGGTTATAGGGAGGGTGAGGGGGATGCGGCGAATAAGCCTGCTGCTGCGGATTAGGGAAAGGGGCTTGTTGGTTTTCCTGATGACAACCCCGCGGTGGGCCGATGATCACCGTTTGATTAAGCGGAGCGAACGCTTCCCGGACCTTGTCGACATCCAGGCAATAGGTATGCGCGAACGCTTCGGGCGGAGTCAGCCGCAGCATATCGGACGCGGGGATAATTTCAGGAATCGGCTGATCGAAAATCGCCAGAAAACGCGTTCCGTCTATGGTCGCGGTATCGTAGTGCCACCACCCCTGCGGGATGCTTGTCGCCTGACCGGGACGGTTCGGATAATGCCGCAGCTCTTTGGTGAACGGGTTGATGATCGAGACGACGACTTCCCCCGACAGGCAGTACACAAGCTCGGAGGCGTTTTGGTGAATATGCATTTCGATGACATTGCCTTTGTCCAGGTATGTGTCCAGAAACGACATATTGCCGAGCGTATTTAACTGATGGATGGACAATTCGTTGATGAAGTTGCGTTGGTCCTTTCTGACCGTCGTGTTCCGGTTGACGTCGAACGAGAACTGTGCGTTGGGTGATGTGAAATCCATGTAAGAAACCGCCATGGTTGTTCCCTGCCTTTCCTACGTATAGGCGCTATCACTTCTACTGATATTTATGTTCGGCTTTGAAATTATATGTACGGGATGGAGCAGGGGATTAGCACAGGTTCACGAGATCGAGCGAATGTGTTCCTTTTTTCACAAAAATCGATTGCTTAAGGAAAGGCCGGTACAGTATAATGATGCGGTAATTTGCGGACCAGCTTCCCATTTACGAAAATACGACAACCAAAAGGAATTGAGAACGACCTATGAAATCAATCGAACAAGAACGGCAAGAACACCGGCCTATCCGTAAAACGGTGAATTTCGTCGAAGCCCTTGCCATCGTTGTCGGCGTCATTATCGGATCTGGGATCTTCCTGAAACCGGGGATCGTGTTAACCCATGCCGGATCTCCCTGGATGAGTCTGTTGGCTTGGGTGACGGGGGGCATTATCACGTTGGCTTCGGCTTTATCCGTCGCCGAAATCGCCTCCGCGATTCCCAAATCCGGCGGTTTGTATACGTATCTTGGCGAGCTATACGGTAATATGGTGGGCTTCTTGCTGGGGTGGGTGCAAACGGTGATTTCCTATCCTGCGTCCGTGGCGGCCTTAGCCATCGCGTTCGCCTCGTATTCCGGGTATTTTATCCCGATGAACGGGTTCGAGCAAAAGCTGCTTGCCGTGGCGATCCTTGCTTTTATCCTAGCGATGAACGTGGTCTCCACCAAATATGGCGGCGTCATTCAAACGCTGGCTACGGTTGGCAAATTGATCCCGATCGTCGGCATCATCGGCTTTGGCCTGTTCACCGGCTCGGCGCCGGGATTCTCGGGGGTGCATGGGGCTGCTACCGGCGCGGGCTTTGGCGTAGCAGTTTTGGGGACGTTGTGGGCATACGACGGCTGGATCGGCGTGACCAACATGGCGGGCGAAATCAAGAATCCGGCAAAAACGCTGCCCAAAGTGATCTCCATCGGCGTGATTTTCGTTATCTGCGTGTATGTGTTGGTTAACCTGGCGATATTTCAAATCTTGCCTTATGACGCGATCGTCAGCTCCAAAGCTCCCGGCGCGGATGCGGCCGAAGCGTTGTTCGGCAGCGGCGGGGGAATGTTCATCACCGTGGGGATCATCGTCTCCGTGCTTGGCGCACTAAACGGATACCTGATGACGGCGGCGCGGGTTCCGCAGGCTATGGGCGAGAAAGGAGAAATTCCGTTTTCGGCGGTGTTCCGCAAAATCCATCCGAAGTTTCAGACGCCGTCCAATGCGTTGATTTTTCAAGGAGTGCTGGCAGTCGTTTATATCTTCTCGGGGACGTTTGATACGTTAACCGACCTGCTGATCTTCGTGTTGTGGATTTTCTTTACGATGGGCGTGTTTGGCGTGTTTCTGCTGCGGAGGAATGTATCCTCCCCGAAAGGGCAGTATCGCGTGCCGCTGTTCCCTGTGACGCCGCTAGTTGGGATCGTAGGCGGGATATATATCCTGGGGAGCACGATCATTAGCAGCCCGCTCCAATCCTTGATCGGGATTGGGATCACGCTGATCGGACTGCCGATCTACTCCTATATGAAGCGGAAATAGGCGGTTCGCTAGACGAAAACAGGCTTGCCGATGGGCGCCGGCTTAATGGCCGGCGCCCGTTATGTATTGATAGAAATGGACGTCCCACCATTTCCCGAATTTGCGTCCCACTTCTTTGAAACAACCGATGTATTCAAAGCCGAACTTCTCGTGCAGCTTGAGGCTGGCTTCGTTGCCGCCGACCACCCCGCTGATGACGGTGTGATAGCCAAGCGCTGCTGCGCGTTGCAAAATGTCGGCGGTTAGGGCGGAGCCGATGCCTTGGCCGCGGAACTCGGCGGCGAGATACACCGAAAGCTCGGCTGAATGGGCATATGCCGGTTTCGCCCGGAACGGGCTCAGGCTGCAATAACCGACTACTTCCCCTTGCGCCGTCGCCACGATCAGCGGAAACCGCCCGCCGTGGTTGTCGAACCAGACCCTCCGTTGCTTTAGCGTCTGTGCTTCCAAGTCAAACGTGGCCGCGGAGTTCAGCACCGACTCGTTATAAATGGCCAGTAGGTCCGGCAAATCCTCCAGTACAGCCTCTCTGATTTCGGTCACAATGTTTTCCTCTTCCTTCCCTAAAGATAAGTGTAAGGCAACCCTTTATCGTCACAATCATCATATCACTATGATGGGGGGGTGCCTATGTATATGTACTCTTTTGGATAACTCCCAAAAAAGCAGCAAAAGTGCAGGCTTTTTCATCGGAATAACCGATTTAGGGCGAAAACCTGCAAAAGTGCAGGGATTTTACCTCGGAAAGGCTAATATCACGGTAATCACCACAAAAAACTGTATATTTGCAGACATTTGCTCGATTTGAAGAAAAGGCGCTCAAAAAACTGTATTTATGCAGGTTTTTCTTTGCCGGTGTAGGCCCTTCCCCCCTCAAAACCAATAAACGGCGTCGTTATGCAACTCGTATTTTACGACGTGTTTGCCTTCCGCACCTGAAACTGCGGTCAAAACTCCCTTAGCCTTTAACGATTGCAGAGTACGGACGGCGGTCCGATGGTTAAGGGACAGGTGGGTCTCTACGTCCACGGGACGCAGCGGCCGGGCCAGCATGCATGCAAGTCGCAAGATCTCCCGTTCTTGGATCGATTGAGCATCCGCTGGGGAATTCGCCGGCAAATACCGATTGAGCACCATGCGCAGCAAGGTGATGCACAATTCCGGCCGGTTCGCGACGTCATCGTAGGCGAAACAAATCACCTGAAACCCCATCGCGGTCAGAAAAGTTTCCCGATTTAGCTCGTTGCAGTATTTTTGCCTGTCCATGTCCCTGACGTGCGGACCAAACCCTTTGATCTCGATGACCAGCTTCACGGGTCCAGCCAACCATACGAAATCGCAAAAATAAGAGTGCCCTCGCCAATCTACAACCTCATACTCCGGATGCAGGCGATCGAAATTCCCTTGCACCTCCCACCAAACTTTCCGGCAGAATAACTTCTCCGCCTCCCGGTGACCGCGCTCCAGACGCCCTCTGCGCTCTCCCGTCCTCGACTGTAGATGCGCCTGCATAAATGCGGCATGAGCTTGTTCAAACGCCATCTCTGAAACCATGGACCCATCCCTCCCGAAAAATAAGAAAACGCCCCGGTTCCAAATGCATGGATCGGGACGTTCTTCGTCTTAGGTCCATTATACATCGCGTGATGCGGTTTGAACATATCGCAGAACAGCTACCGGAAACTATTGGCAAAACTAGAAGTCTCCCCGATCGACGTCGTGGACCATGCGGTCGTAAGGTCGGGGGGACGACACCGGATCCCCCGCGGATCGCGGCCTGAACGTCCCGGTGCTCCGCAAAATAACAGGAGCGGCGGGACGTCAGCCGATCGGATCATCCGCCGATTCGTCCCCATATTTTTTCGCATAATGCGAGAGCGCCAGAAGCGGCCAGATATACCGGTAACTATGATAGTGAACGTAAAAATACCCCGGCAGCCCGGCCCCGGTCGGATAGGAGGCGGGCCAGCCGTCTTCGTGCAGCAGTTCGATCAGACGGGCGGAGCCGCGTTCGATTTCGGGCGTTGGCCGGTCGTGCACCGCGATCAGCGCGTCCAGCGCCCACGCCGTCTGTGAGGGCGTGCTGGCGCGGAGCGGCACGTACCGCTTCGCTTGATCGCTGCGACAGGATTCCCCCCAGCCGCCGTCGGCGTTTTGGATATTTCGCAGCCATTCGGCGCTATTCGCGATGGACGGATGGTCGGAGGGCATGCCTACCGCCATTAATCCCGTTAATGCCGCCCAGGTACCGTAAATGTAGCAGATCCCCCATCGACCGTACCAGGACCCGTCCTCCTGTTGATGGCTTAGCAGCCAGTCTGCCCCACGCGCGACCCAATCGTGACGTACGCCCAACTTGGCGAAATTCCCCAGGTACTCCAGCGTCCGGCCGGTCAGGTCCGCTTCCGATGGATCGGTGGCCGCGGACTTTGCCCCTTCGATGGCCAGCCAGGTAAGCATGACCTTATCGGTATTTTTTTCGAAAGCCGGCCAGCCGCCGTCGGCGTTTTGCATCGACCAGACCCAATTCAGCCCGCGGTTCCACGCGTCGAGGGTAGCGGGATCGTCAGCGTGCAAGGCGTGGAGGGCGCGCAGGACGGCCGTGGTGTCGTCGACGTCGGGAACGAATGTATTCGTCTCCGAGAAACCCCAGCCCCCGGGTACGGTGCCCGGATTATGAATCTGCCAATCCCCCGGTTTACGATGCTGACGTTCCCTTAAATAATCGGCAGCCCGTCGAACGGCCGGATGGGAAGGCGGGCCGCCGGCTTCCTGCAAGGCATGGGAGATCAGCGCGGTATCCCAGACCGTGGAAGGGGAGTTCTGGATCGTGACGTAGCCGCTTTCGCCAAGGCCGCCGCCGTCCACCGTAAACTTCATGTTAGCTAAACCTTCGACGGCACGCTGGATGACCGGATGCTGTGTTTCATAACCAAGCGCCAGAAAAGCGAAGACCATCAGCACCGTGCAGCTGGCATAGGTGTAAAGCGTCCCGTCGCTTTCGATCCTTTCGAGCAAATATTGCTCGGCTTTATGGATCGAGGCCTGACGAATGCGCCGCGGCGTTCCGACCAAATGGCCTAACGCCGATTGGAACTGCTCAAGCGGTTCCCGGCTCTCGCGGGACTGCGTCAGCGCCTCTTCTTCCGGACCGCGGTCGTCCGAGAACAGCTCGCTCAAATCGGGCGTCCGCATGGACCTGGCGCGAAAGTTCCGCTCGGCCATGATCAGCAGCGGAACAAGATGAACCCGCGAGTAACCGGAGAAATCATAGAAGTTCAGCGGAAACGACTCGGGCAACAACAGGATTTCGATCGGGATCAGCGACAAGGACGAGGGCCAGGCCCTCTGCCCGGTGGCTGCCAGGATCGCTTTTGTAAGCAGGCTGTTCGCCTGCCCGATGCCGCCGCGTTCCAAGATGTAACGCTTCGCCTTTTGCAGCGCTTCGTCCTCCGACCGGCTGTACCCGGAGAACAGCAGGGCATAATACGCCTCAACCGTGGCGGACAGGTGGCCTTCATCGTCGTCGCGGTACCATCGCCAGCAGCCTTCCGGCTGCTGGGCGGCCAAGATGCGGTCGTGCAGCTGCCGGATCAGCTCCTCCCGGTCCGCATTTAACGTGCGAAAAAGAATAATCGTGCATGCATCAAGGGTGATGCCGTTTTCGAAGCAAAACCGCCAAGTGCCATCCGATTCCTGCCGCTGAATCAGTTCCTCAGACAATCGGTGAATCTCTCTCCGAATATCGGCGATGTTGTACGCCATCCTTGCTCCCTCCTTGTCACCTCACCCCATTATATGAGAGGAGGAAGAGAGCCATGTGCGGCAACTCAGTAACGATGGTGCGAAGTACCCCCGAGTTCAGGTATAGTAAAGGGAAGAAATGGACTTCTACTGAGATTAAGGAAAGATACAAAGAGAGGGAAGTTAGCAATGACGACAAGACTCTATTTTGACGATGCTTATTTGACCTGTTGGACAACCCGCGTCAAAGACAAGATGGAACGGGAGGACGGCGTTTACGTCGTGTTGGAAGAAAGCGCCTTTTACCCGCACGGGGGAGGGCAACCGAACGATACGGGGCGAATTGAAGGCATTCCCGTACTTGACGTGATCAGTGAAGGCGATGAAGTGCTGCATAAGGTAGAGCGATTCCCGGGAGAGGGGGAGGTCCGCTGTGAAATCGACTGGGACCGCCGGTTTGATCACATGCAGCAGCATAGCGGGCAACACCTGTTGTCGGCCGTATGCTTAGAGCATGGGGCGATGACGCTAAGCTTCCATCTCGGCGAGGACTACTGCACGATTGACGTAGATCGGACGGAGGTATCGACAGAGCAGCTTGCTGCCATCGAACACGAGGCGAACCGTCATATCTATATGAATCATAAGATTTCCGGCTACTTTGTCACTGAAGAAGAAGCCTCGCGGCTGCCTCTGGTAAAACCGCCGAAGGCGGTAGACCGCGTCCGTATCGTCGAGATGGAGGGCGTGGAATACAACGGTTGCGGAGGAACGCACGTCGCGGCGACCGGCGCGATCGGGATGATTAAGCTGCTGAAGACCGAGAAGCAGAAGGGCCATGTACGGATCTTTTTCAAATGCGGGTACCGGGCTTTAAACGAGTTTCGGGAGCAGCAACAAGTGCTTGGGGCGGTGACCTCCAGATTGAAAACAGGCCGGGACGGCATCCTGGAGCGTCTGGACAAATGGGAGGACGAGCAGAAGGGGCTGCAATCCGAATTGGACGCATTACAAGAAGCTATGGACGAGATTACGGTAGGCCAGCTGTTGGCCAAGCAGGAAGTCGGGCGGATCGCTCACATTTTTGCGGACAAGACGTTAAGAGAGCTGCAGAACCTGGCGCAGAAGCTCACCGCGCAATGTGACGCGGCAGTGTTGCTGGCGACCGAATCCGAGCACAAGGTGGTGCTGGCTCAGAACGGCAGCCATTCGGTGTCCTGTGGCGCATTCTTCAAGGAGCATCTGGCCGCATATGGCGGAAAAGGCGGCGGCAGCGACAAGCTGGCGCAGGCCGGCTTCGGTAGTCGGCCCGAGGCGCTGGCTTTTTACGAGTTTGCCAAACAAGCGTTGTTATAGGGAGAATTGCCGCTGTCAGTGCGGGAACTCTCGTATTAGTCCGATAAAACGATGAGCCGCTGGAGACAGCGGTTCATTTTTCCGCGTACGAATGCTTGAAAATAACTGGAGGGATTCCTGCTACCTCGGCGCCGTCATTCGCGGCTTCGGTCTCGCATACAACTTCAGCCGGACCCACATCGTATTGATCAGCAGCAGTATGCCGGAGATGACGAACAGGCCTTCGATGCCGATATACCCGGCGAGGAACCCGCCGATCAGCGAGCCCATCATGTTGCCGAGAGCCAGTGTGCTGCTGTTAAAACCGAACGCCCGGCTCTCCATGCCGTCCGGGGTGTAGTACCGGATCAGCGCATTGACGCTTGGCAACAGCCCCCCCATGAATACGCCCATCAAAAACCGAACGGCGATCAGCTGCCACACCGTTTGCACGAACGCTTGCGGGATCAGCGTGGCCGCCGCTCCAATGAGACAAAAGGTCAGGATGCGGTGAGCCCCCAGCTTATCGCTGACTTTGCCGAGAACCGGCGAGGTAATCATATTCGAAATCCCCGTCACGGCGCTGACAAAACCGGCCCAGAACGCCACGTCGGCGGTCTGTCCGTGCAGCTTCTCCACGTATAAAGGCAGCAGCGACATCGGGCTCAGCATCGCGAATTGCAGCAGGAACGTCACGGCGAACAACGCGGTCAGCTGAGGCGTTTTGTTCAGCTCCAGGAAGCCCTGCAGCACGGAAGGCTGCGGCGTATGCGACGCTTCCTCGCGGTCGAACTTCTCGCGCACGAACAGAAGTGCCAGTAAGGAGGCGATAAATAACAGCACCCCGGTAATGTAAAAAATCGGCCGAAACCCAATCCACTCCGCCATCAATCCGCCGATCAAGGGCCCCAGAATTGTACCGGCCACGGTGCCGGACTGAATCGTACCCATCGCGAAGCCCATTCGCTCCTTCGGCGCCGTGCCTGAGATCAGCGCCACGGAGGCCGGATTAAAGCCGGAGATGGTCCCGTTCAGCAATCGTAAGCCGAGCAGATGCCAAGGTTGCGTAGCGAAGCCCATCAACGTAATGACGATGGCCATGCCGAAGCCGGAGCGCAGCAACATGATCTTACGACCGTATTTGTCGGCAAGCTTTCCCCAGATGGGCTGAAAAATAAACGAAGTCGCGAAATTGGCGGCAAAAATCATCCCGGCCCACATTCCGATCGCATGCTCTCCCTGCACGTGCAAATCCCGCGCTAGATACAGCGAGAGAAACGGCGTGATCATCGTCATCCCGGCATTGACCAGAAATTGTCCGAACCAAAGCACAATGAGATTGACCTTCCAGGTGTTCAATGTGCTTTCACTTCCTTTCGCAGGGTCTAAGGATGCATCTCACTTCACAAAGTGATCCTAGTATATCACTATTGGAAATGCTTGGTCTGAGGCATTCTTCATGGCATCTTCATTCGATTGTCATAGGTTCGCCATGCGTTTGGCCGTTGTGATAGTTGTTACTTACTTTTAAGTAGGGCATAATGTACATTAGAATGTTTATAGTGTAGCTATGATTTTTCATCAAAATGGTTTCTACGAGTATTGGAGGCGTGCGGCTTGGTTTACAACGATCGTTTGATCCGGGCTCTGCGGAAGCAAGAGGTGGATCGTCTTCCGGTTTGGTACATGCGCCAGGCGGGCAGATATGATCCTGATTACCGGAAAATTAAAGAAAAGTACAGCTTATTAGAGATATGCCGACAGCCGGAGCTGGCGGCAGAAATCACCATGATGCCCGTCCGCAAGCTTGGTGTGGATGCGGCTATTTTGTATTCCGACATCATGAATCCGGTTGCTTCCCTTGGCGTGGAGTTTGATATTGTCAAAAATATCGGGCCGGTTATTGAACAGCCGATTCGGACGCTGGCGGATGTGGAGCGACTGAAGCCGATCGACGTCCATAAGGATTTATCGCATATTTTGGAGACGATCGCAATTCTGGATAAGGAGCTTGACGTTCCGCTCATTACTTTTGCCGGCGCGCCGTTTACAATCGCCAGCTATTTGATCGAAGGACGGCCGTCTAAGAGCTATATCCACACGAAAGCTTTGATGTACGGCGAACCGGAAACCTGGTTTAAGCTTATGGACAAGCTGGGCGATATGGTCATCGCTTATCTGCGAGCCCATGTAGAAAGCGGAGGCAAAGCGCTCCAATTGTTTGACAGTTGGGTGGGAGCACTTGCTCCAAATGATTTTCAGCGGTATGTACTCCCGACGATCACCCGTATTTTTACCGAACTTCGCGATTTGGATGTACCGAAAATTTATTTTCCCGGCGTAAGCTCAGGAGAGCTGCTTCCGTCGTTGACCGATATCGCTGCCGACGCGGTAGGGCTCGATTGGCGCGTATCCATTGCGGAAGGTCGACGTCGGACGAATGGAAAGTTCGCAATGCAGGGCAACTTGGATCCCTACATTTTGACCGCGCCGATGGAGGTCATTAAGCAGCAGGCTAAAAAAATTGTTGACGACGGCCAAGCGGCCCCGGGATTTGTGTTTAACTTGGGGCACGGCTTGTTTCCTGAGGCTTCCATCGACAAGCTGCGCGAGCTAACGGAATTCGTACATGCGTATTCCGCCGAAGCAATCCTGCATCAATCAACGCCGCGTGCGTAATGCTAAACCACATATATGAGTGCAACTCAATTATCGACTAGAGGTGAACTGGAATCGTGAAATCGAAAATCGGAGTGTTGGTGATGTCTTACGGCACGCCGCAAAGTCTGGACCAAGTCGAAGCGTATTATACGCATATCCGGCGTGGCCATCCCCCAACTGCGGAACAGCTCCAGGAGCTGGTCGGCCGATATGAGGCGATCGTAGGGGGAGTGTTTCCGCTGCGCGCCAATACGGACAAGCAAGTCGCCGCATTGCAGGAAACGCTGAACCGCATGGCCGCGGGCCAAGATACGGAGTTCGTTTGTTATCAAGGGCTTAAGCATGCCCATCCCTTTATAGAGGACGGCGTGGCGCAAATGGCGAAGGACGGCATCCGCGAAGCGGTTGGCATCGTGCTTGCACCGCATTATTCCGTCATGAGCATCGGCGGTTACGTCAAGCGGGCGGAGGCGAAGGCGCAAGAGCTAGGAGTTTCGATGCGCTTCGTGGAGAGCTATCATTTACATCCAAAGCTGATCGAGGCTTTTGCCGCTCGGGTGTCCGCCAAGCTCGACCAATTTGAGGAAGCCGGCGCACTGCGCGATCAGGTTCGAGTGCTGTTCAGCGCCCACAGCTTGCCGGAGAAGATCCTGCAAATGGGCGATCCATACCGCGACCAATTGCTGGAGACGTCCCAGGCCGTGGCGGACAAAGTTGGCGTGACCAACTGGCAGTTCACCTGGCAAAGCGCGGGCCGTACGGCAGATCCGTGGCTGGGGCCGGATATTTTAGATACGTTAAAAGACTTGAGCGAAGAACAAGTGGAGGATGTGCTGGTCGCTCCCGTCGGGTTCGTATCGGACCATCTGGAAGTGCTGTACGATCTGGACATCGAAGCCAAAACGATCGCGAAAGAACTGGATATGCGACTGGAACGGATCGAATCGCTGAACACCGAACCTTTATACATGGAGGCGCTCGGCGACGTCATTATCAAATCTTGGGAAAAGAGATGAGAGGACATGCGTGATTCTTCACGTCAGGTTGTCATTATCGGCGGGGGGCTGACCGGGCTGTCCGCGGCCTTTTACGTTCGCAAGTTCTATTCGGAGAGGGGCTTAACCCCGCAAATTACGCTGCTGGAAAAAGGCAACACCCTTGGCGGTAAAATCGAAACGCTCGAGAAAGACCATTTCGTCATTGAGAAAGGTCCGGATTCTTTCCTGGCCCGCAAGACGGCCATGACCGATCTGGCGAAGGAGCTGGGACTGGAAGACGAGCTTGTCTCAATGAACCCGAACGCCAAGAAGACGTACATCGTCAGTGAAGGCAAGCTGCATCCAATGCCTTCGGGGCTGGTGTTAGGCATCCCGACGGAGCTTGGCCCCTTCCTGCGCAGCGGACTCGTCTCCTGGAGCGGCAAAGCCCGGGCGATGCTGGACCTGGTGATGCCGCCGCGGCAAAGCGAGGAGGACGAATCACTTGGTATGTTTATCGAACGCCGGCTGGGTTCCGAGGTGCTGCAGAACGTAACCGAGCCGCTGCTCGCGGGGATCTATGCGGGCGATACCTACAAGCTCAGCTTGCAATCGACCTTCCCGCAATTCGGAGAGGTGGAGCGGGCTTACGGAAGTTTGATCAAGGGCATGATGACCGGCAAGAAGCCGGTGGAAACGCACACAGGCACGAAGCGCAGTGCGTTCCTGACGTTCCGCAAAGGCTTGCAGACGTTGGTGAACGGACTGGTGTCATCGCTGTCGGATGTAGATTGCCGCTTGGAGACCGAAGCGGTGGATATCCGCCGTACGGGACCGGAAGCGTACGAGGTTGTGCTTGCGTCAGGCGAAGGGCTGGCGGCAGACGATGTGATCGTCACCGTTCCAGCGTTTGCCGCTGCGGAGTTGCTCCGGCCACATGTCGATGTGACCGCGCTGGATGCGATCAACTACGTGTCCGTTGCTAACGTCGTTATGGCGTTTGATCGCAAGGATGTTACTGGCTTGTTCGATGGCTCGGGCTTCTTGGTACCGCGCAAGGAAGGCCTGAATATTACCGCCTGCACGTGGACCGGCATCAAGTGGCTGCATACGAGCCCGGACGACAAAATGCTGTTGCGCTGCTACGTTGGCCGTTCCGGCGATGAGGAGAAGGCATTTCTGCCCGAGGAGGAGCTAACGGAGCTCGTGCTTGGGGATCTGAAGCGGTTGATGAATATCACGGCCCGGCCGTTGTTCACGGAAATTACTCGGTTGCCGAAATCGATGCCGCAGTATCCGGTTGGACATCTGCAGCAGGTCGCGGAGTTAACCCGCCAACTGAAGGGATCGCTGCCTGGCGTCTATGCAACCGGGGCGGCGTTTTACGGCGTCGGCCTGCCTGACTGCATCAAGCAGGCGAAGGAGCTGGCGGAGCAGATGGCCGATCAATTGAAGGTCGCCCAGGCTTAAAGTGGAGCCGACTCAGTGACCCAACCCAACTTAGGACTTCTTGACCCCTTGCCCGCAAAATAGGTGAGGGGTTCTATTTATTTTCGGATACCTGATATAATAAAATCAAACGGTCAGCTCTTGATCACGAAGCGTATTCAGAGAGGTGGATTCGGCGGTGCTCAAAACCTGACATCGAAGGTTCACTGAAAAGATAGATCGAAGTAAAAAGGAGTCCGTCATGTATCCACCGAGGTCGGAAAAAAACAAAAAGAAGCAGCAGGAAAAAAGGCGGCGTCAAAACCGGATCTGGCTCCTGCTTAACATGACTCTCATCACTTTAATTTTCGTGCTGGGAGCTTACTTTTATTTGGAAGAACGAACCGGGCAGGCTGTACCGGAGGCGGGAACGGGGCAGTTGCCCGGCGTTTCGGGTGAAAGTGTACCGGACGACGGCGATTCAAGTGCCGAGGAAACGCCACTTCCACAGTCGGAGGACGACAGTGCTGCACCAACGGGGACGGAGAAAGGGAACGGTACGGATCACTCCGAAGCGGGGGACACCACGCCCGGAGAAGGGGATGGAGATGCACCCGACGGAGGCGAGGTTGGCATAGCCAATCCGCCATCCGGCACTGGTTCGGGCAAGGAGAATGGCGGCGATGCGGAGCAACTGCTGATTCATTTTGCGGGGGACACGATTTTTTCCGGAAAGGTTGAGGAGCGGCTGGAGAAAGCAGGATACGATTCTCCGTACAAATACGTGCGGGGGTTGTTCCAGAACGACGATTTAAGCGTATTGAATCTGGAGACGCCGGTGACTTCCGGCGGAAACCCGGCGGTTGATAAGACCTTTGTCTTCAAGTCGCCGCCGAAGGCGATTGGACCGATGGCCCAGGCCGGCGTGGACGCGGTCAATTTGGCGAACAACCATGTATTGGACCAAGGCGTGTCCGGTCTTCAGGATACGATGAAAGCCCTGCGGCAACACAACGTGTTGTATGTCGGCGCGGGCAAGAACAGCAAAGAAGCTTACGCCCCGGTCTATTTCGAACGCAAAGGCATCAAGATCGCCTTGTTCGGATTCAGCCGGGTAGTGCCGGAGCCGGGATGGGTTGCCGGAAAGAACAAACCGGGAGTCGCCTCGGCGTACGCGCCGGAAGCTGCAGTGAACGCCATTAAGGCGGCGCGCAAGAATGCCGATCTGGTGCTTGTCATGACCCATTGGGGCAAAGAGCGGACCACCAAGCTGGAAGAACATCAGCAGGGTTTGGCCCACGCGTTTATCGATGCCGGTGCTGACCTGGTCATTGGCGGCCATCCTCATGTAATGCAGGGGCTGGAGCAATACAAAGGCAAGTGGATTGCCTATAGCACGGGCAACTTTATTTTTACGAAATCGAAGGACCCGAAGACGTGGGAGACCGCGGTATTTGCGGCTTCCTGTACACGCAGCGGGGATTGTAAGCTCAAGCTGATCCCTTATCTTACCGAGTTGGGCCAGCCCGTGCCGATGAGCCCTCAAGACGGAAGCCAGTTGCTGAAGGAGATCCAGAGCTTCTCGCCGGGAGTGCGGATTTCTGAGGATGGCGAAGTGAGCACTTCCCGGATCGGCAGGACGAAAGAGCCCGGATTAACGCTGCTGGCGGATCATCGCGCGTAAGGAAAGGATCGTTTCCGTTAGGAGGGAGGCGAGGGATTGCGTAACCCATGTGTCGCCCATCGCGGTTTCTCCGGGATCGCCCCGGAGAACACGATGGCCGCGGTCCAACTGGCTATGGAGCAGAAGGATGTCCGTTGGATCGAAGTTGATGTACAATGTTCAAAGGACGGCGTGCCTTTGTTGATTCATGATTTTACCTTAAACCGTACGACAAACGGTCGGGGGCCGGTCAAGGACAAGACGTGGGCGGAGCTGCAGGCGCTGGATGCCGGCAGTTGGAAAGCTAAGGCTTACCGTGGGGAACGTTTGCCTAGCCTGGATGAGTTTCTGGACACGATCGCCGGACGGCTGCGCGCCAATCTGGAAATCAAGACGGAAGGGAATAGGTACCCCGGCTTGGAGGAAAAGGTGATCTCCGCCGTCAAGCGTCGGCATATGGAACACGAGGTCGTGCTGACTTCGTTTGAGCCGCGGATCCTGGCGAAAATCAAGGAGATTGGCCGCGGCATCCGCACGGGTCTGATTATTGACCGGCAGCCGAAGGATTTGCTGCTGCGGCTGAAGCTGTTGCATTGTTCTTTTTTATCGATACATTATCGCGCATTAACCGCAGAGCTAGCCGAGAAAGCATTCAAGCACGGCATCGACGTGATGGCATGGACGATGGACGATGTGAGGTCTCTGCGGAAAACGGCGGCGCTGCACCCCGACATTCTGCTTTGCACAAACCGGCCGGATGTATGGCGTGAGGCGATCGGCAGCGGGAAAACGAATCATGTGATTGTGAAACCACAATCCCCAGGAGGAGAAGATGACGATGAACAAATTGATCGCTAATGTGTATTGTGTTGGGCGGAATTATCGGGCACATGCCGAGGAGCTCGGCAACGAGGTGCCAACTGAGCCGATGATCTTCCTGAAACCGTCGCATGCGGTGACGACGATGGACGGCCGGGGCCTTGAGCTTCCGGCGGACCGCGGTTCGGTGCATTATGAAGCCGAGTTAGTGCTGCGTATCGCCCGTGATTATAAGCCGGGGATGACGGTCGACGAATTGGTGGACGTGATCGCGTTTGGAATCGACTTCACGCTTCGCGACGTGCAGAACATCGTCAAAGACAAGGGCAATCCGTGGACACCGGCCAAAGGTTTCCTCCAGTCGGCGCCAATCACGCCTTATCTTGCCTTCCCTGGCGCGGCGGAAACGGCAAACGAAGATTTTGTGCTGCGCAAGAACGGAGAGGTTGTGCAACGCGGCAACATCAGTCGGATGATCTTCCCGCTGCAGCAAATCGTCGATTATATCGCCGAGCATTACGGTCTGGGCGAAGGGGATTTGATTTTTACCGGAACGCCTGAAGGGGTGGGCCCGGTTGTTCAAGGAGATAAGCTGGAGTTGTCCTATGGCTCCCAGGTGCTGGGAAGCTGCACGGTAGCTTCCGGCCCGGCGGCAAAATGAATTTCGATTGGATCATTGGGGCGCTTGGCGCCCTAATCGTGTCTGGAGCGGCTTACAAGAAGAAATCGTTATCCCTCTCCGGCATGCTGGCCGCATTCGTCATGGGGACCGTATATTACGGGGCAGGCAATTTGTTCTGGTTTGGCATTTTGCTGTTGTTTTTCGTCAGCTCATCGGCTTTCTCGCATTTTCGCGGAGACCGTAAAGCCGAGCTGGAGAAATCTTATGCCAAAAGCGGACGCCGGGACGCCGGCCAGGTGTTGGCGAACGGCGGTCTGGGGATGTTGGCCTGTCTCGGCAACCTGTTCTGGCCGGATCCGGCGTGGGCGTATTTCTTCGTCGGGACGATGGCCGCGGTGACCGCGGATACATGGGCGACGGAATGGGGCGGGCTCAGCAAACGCGAGCCGCGTTCGATCTTAAACGGCCGCCGGGTTCCTCCGGGAACGTCGGGCGGGGTGACGCTGCTGGGGAGTACCGCAGCGCTGGCCGGTGCGGCGTGCATCGGCGGCGCCGCTTGGCTGCTCCGACTGTGGATCGGAGACGATGCGTATAACGAAGTTGTTCCCGCGCTGTTCGCGCTGGTGAAATGGGGGTTGATCGGCGGGGTTTCCGGATTGGTTGGGGCTTTCGCCGATTCCTGGCTAGGCGCGACCATCCAGGACATGCAGCGCTGTACCGTGTGCGGCAAAGAGGTCGAGGTGGCGGTACATTGTGACCAAGCTACCGTCCATTTGCGGGGTTACCGTTGGATGGATAATGATATGGTGAATTTACTCAGTTCTCTGGCAGCCGGGTTCGTGGCGTGGGGAATCGGGATGATAGGATAAAGTAGGGGTTAGCGAATGAACATACTGACGGTGGAACATCTGACGAAAACCTATGGGGAGAAAGTGCTGTTTCAGGACGCTTCCTTCGGCATGGATGAAAACGATAAAATCGGCGTGATCGGCGTCAACGGAACAGGGAAATCTACGTTTCTGAAGGTGATTGCCGGCATGGGACAAGCCGATTCCGGCAAGGTTGCGATCAATCGGGACGTCCGGGTGACGTTTCTGGCGCAAAATCCGGAGTTTGCCCCGGATATTTCCGTGCTGCGCGGCGTCTTCCAGGGCGGCGGGTCCGAGCTGCAGGTCGTGTCGGCTTATATGGAGGCCGAGGAAGCATTGGAACGAGAGCCGGGGGATGCCGGACGTCAAGCGGAGTTGGCGCGTCTGTCGCAGGAGATGGACCGACTGCAAACGTGGACCCTGGTCAGCGAGGCCAAGAGCGTTCTGTCCAAGCTAGGCATCACCGACTTCGCCCAGAACATGGGCAGCTTGTCCGGGGGCCAGCGCAAGCGCGTGGCGTTGGCTTCAGCGTTAATCCTTCCCTCTGAGCTGCTGATCATGGACGAGCCCACCAACCATATCGACAATGATTCCGTCGCCTGGTTGGAGACGTATTTGCAGAAACGGCGCGGGGCGCTGCTGCTTATTACGCATGATCGTTATTTTCTGGATCGCGTCTGCAATGTCATGCTGGAGCTGGATCACGGCCGGCTGTTCCGTTATGAGGCGAATTACAGCCGTTTCCTGGAGCTGAAGAGCGAACGCGAGGAGCGCGAAGCCGCGTCCGAACAGAAGCGGCAAAATCTGCTGCGGACCGAGCTCGCCTGGATCCGCCGCGGAGCCAAAGCGCGCTCGACGAAGCAAAAGGCGCGGATTGAAAGGTTCGAGCAACTGCAGTCGGCGAAGACGGAATATAAGAACGACAATCTCGAAATCTCGGTTGCTTCCACGCGGCTGGGCCGCAAAATCCTGGAAATCGACGGGCTGCGCAAGTCGATCGAAGGCCGGCTGCTGATCGGGGAGCTGACGTACACGGCGGTGCCGGGGGACCGCGTCGGCATCGTGGGGCCTAACGGCAGCGGGAAATCGACGCTGCTGAACATGATTGCCGGACGGATTGAGCCGGATCGCGGCGAAATCGTGCTTGGGCAGACGGTGAAGCTGGGTTATTTTACCCAGGAACATCAGGAAATGGACAGCCAGCAGCGAGTAATCGAATATATCAAGGATGAGGCGGAGGTTGTCACGACGGCGGACGGCTCACGGATTACCGCGGCGCAAATGCTGGAGCGGTTCCTGTTCTCGCCGGACATGCAGTGGACGCCGATCGGTAAACTGTCGGGGGGAGAGAAGCGGCGGTTATATCTGCTGCGCGTGCTGATGGGCTCTCCAAACGTGTTGCTGCTGGACGAACCGACGAACGACCTCGACATCCAGACGCTGACGGTACTGGAAGCGTATTTGGATGAATTCCCCGGCGCGGTGTTTGTCGTCTCCCATGACCGCTATTTCCTCGACCGGACCGTAGACAAGATCATGGCGTTTGAGGGAGGCGGGGTGGTCGCCGTGCACGTGGGCGACTACAGCGAATATGAGGAGCGGACGCAGCAAGCGGGCGGACAAACCGCCCCGGATTTGCGCAAAACAGGCACCGACCGGTCTGACCGGGGCGACGCCGGACCGCAAGCTCCGTCTGGCAGCCGAGACCCGGGCCGCGGAGAGAAGCTGAAGTTCAGCTATAACGAGCAGCGCGAATACGAAACGATCGATGCCACCATCGAAGCGACCGAGCAGCGCCTTGCGGCGATTTCCGAGGGAATGGAGTCCGCCGCGAGCGACGCCGTCCGTCTGCAGGAGCTAATGCAGCAGCAGCAGGAAGCGGAAGCCGAGCTGGAACGCCTGATGGAGCGCTGGACGTATCTGAACGAGCTGGCGGAGAAGATCGAAGCCCAGCGGAACTTGTGAAGCACGGCTGAGGTGAGGATGAGTCCGAGGCCTGATTTTTTCAGCCGCAGCCTGAATGCACCAAATACAACCGCTGGTCGGATGAAATGTTGTAATTTCTACAACATTTGGGCGAGTTGATGGGCTTTTAAGCTAATTATGTTGCACTACATGCAGCATTTTTGCCCTGCAACGGCCGGCACCCTCCAAAATGTTGCACAAAATGCAACTTTTTGGGGTGTAGCGCTCCAATCTATGAATTTATGATATAATCGAGACCTGCAAACTCTTCGCCTGGCGAAGAGTCTTTCTTTTGCATAAATTTGATGAAAAAGAAGTTGATATCGTGGTAAGCGCAGCTAGGAAAGCATCAACTCATCGCTTTTTGGATCGGCATTTCTCCGGTCAATCGATGGATTACCGGCAAATTATCGCACTCATTATTCCGATCTTGATCGACCAGGCGTTTATCATTGGCTTGAACCTGGTTAACACTGCAATGATCAGTTCCTCCGGCGTAGCGGCGGTGAGCGCAGTGAATATGGTCGATTCCCTTAATATTTTCCTGATCAACGTATTTGTGGCTGTGGCGACTGGGGGGACCGTCGTGGTCGCACAGTACAAGGGCAGCCGAAATGACGCGATGGTGTCCAAGGCTTCTTCCGGTTCCGTGTCCTCGGTTCTGCTGTTAGCGCTCGCCATTAGTTTGCTAATCATCGCATTGCACTCGCCCACCTTAAACCTGTTGTTCGGTTCGGCGGAGGCCGATGTCTTTCAGAACGCCAAATCGTATCTGATCGGCAGCAGTCTGTCGTTTTGCGGGATTGCGATCGTCGAAGCGGTATGCGGGGTGCTGCGGGGGATCGGGAAGTCGCGAGCCTCCTTGATGCTGTCGCTGATCATGAACCTAACCTATGTGGCGCTGAACTTTGTCCTCATCAACTTGGCGGATATGGGCATCATGGGGATGAACATCTCAGTGAATGTCTCCCGGTACTTAGCCGCGGCCTGCGCCATTTATTATCTAGTCAAGATGGACGAATCGCTGAGGGTACGTTTACGGGACATGCTTCAGGTCAACTGGACGATGCTCAAAAAAATCCTCTCCATCGGCATGCCGTTTGCCGCGGAGCAAATGTTCTTTAACGGCGGCAAAATTCTGACGCAGATCTTTATCGTCAGCCTGGGCACTTACGCCATTGCCGCCAACGCGATTAGCGCATCGCTGGCGATGGTGATTCAAATTCCGGCTAACGCGCTGTCGATCGCCATCGTGACCGTGGTGGGACAGTGCATCGGTCGCCGGGAGATCGAGGACGCCCGGAAGCTGACACGCTCATTCCTGTGGCTCTCCTCCGCAACCTTCGTCGTCATGGGACTCCTCATTCTCCCGTTGTACCATCCGCTGGTATCGCTGTTTCACCCGCCGGCAGAGATCGTGGATGAGATCTTCACGATTGTGCTGATCAATACGATCGCGCAAATTCCTTTGTGGGCGATCAGCTTCATCACGCCTTCGGCGCTGCGGGCCGCCGGGGATGCGAAATATACGTCGGTCGTCTCGATGCTGTCGAAGTGGCTGTTCCGCGTCGTGCTTGGCTATATTTTAGGCGTGGTGCTGCCGTTTGGCGTCGTTGGCGTCTGGCTGGCGATGGACATCGAATGGGGAATCCGCGGTCTCATCTTCCTGCGCCGTTTCCGCGGAACGAAGTGGTACCGGCATCGGCTGGTGGAGGACTAACTTGTATTCGATTTCTCGCATACAAATTACCAATTGCGTCGGGAGATTCGGATTTTAATCGATTTTTCATATAGAAACTGGCACTTGCTCTCTCGGGAGCCTAAATCTGTTCGGAATTTCATATATATGCCGTCAAAAATACCCCAATCGGCGATTTCTATTCGATTTATCGCATAAAAAACCTTTAAGCCTCACACCGGCCCACCTGGGCAGGTCTTGGCTTAAAGGTTTTTTACTTGCTTAGCACAACACGCCGCTGGCTACCGACATCATCAGCTTGATACGGTTGATCTGATTCACCTCGCTGGCGCCGGCGTCGTAATCGATCGCCGCGATATTGGCGTCCGGATATAGCTCCTTCAGCCCTTTGATCATTCCGCGGCCGGTGATGTGGTTCGGTAAGCAGGCGAACGGCTGGATGCAAACGATGTTGTTCACGCCGTGATCGAGCAACTCCATCATTTCCGCCGTAAGGAACCAGCCTTCGCCCATTTGGTTGCCGACCGACAGCAGGCGTCCGGCTTTCTCCGCCAGCGTGTAGATGCTCTCCGGAGGGGTGAGGCAACGGCTGGCTTCCAGCGCCTGCTTCACCGGTTTTCGGTACATTTCGATATATCGGATCACTATCGGGTTCAGGAAACCCAACATTTTGCTCTTCCCTAAGTGATCCGCCTTATAAATCGGGTTGTATAAGCAATAGAACATGAAGTCGAGAAAATCGGGCACTACCGCTTCGCCGCCTTCGGCTTCGATCACCTCTACGATCCGGTTATTGGCATCGGGATGGAATTTGATCAGAATTTCACCGACGATACCAACCCGTGGTTTGGTAGCCCCCGTTTGCGGAAGAGCTTCGAACTCCGCAACCATACTTCGGATATTCCCCTTGTATTCCTGAGAAGAGAACTCCCGCAGGGAATGCTTGCATAGTACCATCCATTTGCGGAACAACAGCTCGGTATCGCCAGCGTTGCGCTCGTATGGCCGGAAGCGGTACAAGAGCCGCATCAGCAAATCGCCGTAGCAGGCTGCCGCAATTAACCGGTTGATCAGCTTTAAATTAAGCTTGAAGCCCGGCTGGCTTTCGATCCCCGTTGCGTTTAACGAAATAACCGGGATTTGCGACATTCCCGCTTCTTTCAGCGCCTTGCGCAGCAAAGCGATATAGTTCGTCGCCCGGCAACCACCCCCGGTTTGGGTCAGAATGACGGCCGTTCGTTCCGGATCATAGTCGCCGCCGCGCAGGGCCGCCATGATTTGCCCAATCGTCATGATCGCTGGATAGCAGGCGTCGTTGTTTACGAACTTCAGGCCTTCCTCCGTCGATTGCTTGCTGGCCTTCTCCAGCACTTTCAGCCGGTAACCGGCCCCGCGGAATACCGTTTCGAACAACTCGAAATGGATCGGCGAGAGCTGCGGGGCAAGAATCGTGTATCCGCTTTTCATTTCTTTGGTAAAAGAGGCCGGCGAAACCGGTGCGGACACCGTCCGTGCGGTATTCTGCGACGGTTCCCGTTCCTTCATCGCCGCGAGCAGCGAGCGCAGCCGGATCCGTGCCGCCCCTAGGTTGCTGATCTCATCCACCTTAATCAGGGTGAACGTCTTATGGTGACGCTCCAAGATCTCCTGAATCGTATCCGCGGTAATCGCATCGATCCCGCAGCCAAACGAAGTGAGCTGCACCAGCTCCAGGTTGGCCCGACCGCTAACGAAATAAGCCGCGCGGTACATCCGCCCATGGTACGTCCATTGATTGACGACGGGTAGGGGATGCTTGACGCTGCCCAGATGGCACACCGCATCCTCCGTCAAAACCGCCAGCCCCATCCCGGCAATCAGATCGGCGATACCGTGATTGATCTCGGGATCGCTGTGGTACGGGTGGCCGCAGAGCACGACGCCTTTGGCTCCCGTCTCCTCCAGCAGCTTCAGCGTCGCTTCGCCTTGAGCGCGGATATCGCCGCGAGCCCGCTCTGCTTCTTGCAGCCCCGCGTCAACCGCCGCCTCCAGTTCCTCTGTCGGAATGCGAGGAAACGTGGTTTGCAGTGTTTTTTTCAAAGCCGGTACATGATCGATGTTCAGGAATGGACTTATCAACGGAATGCCTTGCTCCCTCAACCGGTCCATATTGGTCCGGATGACCTCGGGATACGAGGCGACGACCGGACAGTTGAAATGATTGTCGGCCGAGGCGTCTTCCTTCTTCTCATAAATGACCGCAGGATAGAAGATGAAGTCGACTTTGCTGCGAATGAGGCTTTCAATATGGCCGTGCACCAGCTTAGCAGGATAACAGACGGACTCCGACGGAATGGTCTCCATGCCGGTTTCGTACAGTTTTTTCGAGGACTTCGGCGAGAGAACAACCCTGTACCCCAGCTGCGTAAAAAACGTGTGCCAAAACGGGTAGTTTTCGAACAGATTCAGCACCCGCGGTAAGCCGACTGTCCCTCGCGTGGCCTGCTCCGGAGGGAGCGAGGCGTAGCTGAACATCCGCTCGTATTTGGATTCGACGAGATTGGGAAGACCGGTCTTCGACGTCTTCTGCGTCGCGCCGCGTTCGCAGCGGTTGCCGCTGACATGGAAGCTCTTGTCGGGAAACCGATTGATCGTCATGGCACAATAGTTACTGCATAACGAGCAGCGGGCATGCGAGACCTCATAGGTGAACGAATGCAGCTCTTCGCAAGGCAGCAGGCTGCTGCAACCTACTCCGTCATATTGCTCGCGAGCTAGCAGCGCGCAACCATAAGCGCCCATGATGCCGGCGATATCGGGGCGAACGGCTTCCCTGCCCGTAAGTAGTTCAAAGGCGCGCAGCACGGCATCATTGTAGAAGGTTCCGCCCTGCACGACGATGCGCCGTCCGAGCTCCTCAGGATTGCGGATTTTGATTACTTTTTGCAGTGCGTTCTTTACGACAGAATAAGCCAGGCCAGCCGAAAGGTCGGGCAGGGACGCACCTTCCTTCTGCACCTGCTTAACCTTGGAGTTCATAAACACCGTGCACCGCGAGCCGAGATCCACCGGATGGACCGACTCCAGGGCGGCGGAGGCAAACTCTTCGATACCCAGCCCAAGCGCCCCGGCAAAACTCTCGAGAAAAGAACCGCAGCCCGCCGAGCAGGCTTCATTTAGCAGCAAGCTGTCGATTGTACCTCCGCGGATTTTGATACATTTCATATCCTGGCCGCCGATATCGAGAATAAAGTCGACATCCGGCATAAAGCGGGCCGCCGCTTTATAGTGGGCTACCGTCTCGACCTCGCCGGCATCCACGCGGAACGCGGCCTTCATCAAGCTTTCGCCGTAACCCGTAACACAGGCGCGAGCAACATACGCATTCTCCGGCAACCGGGCATACATCTCCTGCAGCGCTTCCGCTAGGGAAGCTAGCGGGTTGCCTTTATTGCCACGATAAAACGTATGTAGAATTTGGTCTTTAGCGCCGGTCAATACCAGCTTGGTCGTGGTCGATCCGGCATCGATGCCGAGAAAGCAGGGACCGCTATAGCTTGCCAAGTCCGCTTGGGATGCGCTTGCCGCATCGTGCCGCTTCCGGAAGTCGGTGTACTCCTGTTCGTCCGCGAACAGGGGGGCAAGCCGGTTCTCGCCGTCAGGAGCAATCGTCCATTCGGCATTCTCCATGCGCTCCAGCCAATCGCTGAGCGGGAGAGATAAAGGGCCGGAGCCTTGGAATGCGGCTCCGATCGCCACGAAATATTGGGCATCGTCCGGGAACACGACATCTTCCGGCGCGAGCTGAAGAGTTTCAATGAAACGCTTCCGCAATTGCGGCAGGAACGTGAGCGGCCCGCCGAGAAAAGCCACCTTGCCTCGGATCGGGCGCCCGCAGGCTAGCCCGCTGATCGTCTGCGTGACGATGCTCTGAAAGATTGAGGCGGAGATATCCTCGCGACGCGCTCCTTCGTTCAGGAGCGGCTGGACGTCCGTTTTGGCGAACACCCCGCAGCGGGAGGCGATCGGGTAGATCGTTTCGCAGCGGGCAGCCCATTCGTCCAGCCCCGCCGGATCGGTCTCCAGCAGCGCGGCCATTTGGTCGATAAACGCGCCGGTTCCGCCAGCGCAGGCGTTGTTCATGCGTTGATCAATGCCGCCGCGCAAATAGATGATCTTGGCGTCCTCGCCGCCGAGCTCGATCGCAGTATCCGTTTCCGGTGCCAGCCGTTGAATCGCCTTCGTGCAGGCGACAACCTCCTGCAGAAACGGAATGCCGGTCAACTCCGCTAGCTTTAGCCCGGACGAGCCGCTGATGCAAAGGCTGGCCTCCGCGTTAGGAAAGCGCTCCATGACTTCCCGCCATAATGCCGGTACTGCGTTGCGGATATCCGAATAATGGCGGACATACGCCCGGTGCACGATGCGCCCTTCGCGCAATGCTACGATTTTTGCCGTGGTGGATCCGATATCAAGTCCGATCTGCAGCAACATGATGTTCCTCCGTCTCCGTAATTCCTACGGCAAATTTATCCCGAATCGTCAGCAAAGACTGCAAAAACACCTGCAGTTGTTGCTCAGGAAAATCGCCGAGGATCGTTTGAAAGAGATGGTTGCGCTTGGCTATCATCTCTTCAAGGACCAAGCGGCCGTTCGCCGTCAAATCGATCCAGCAGATGCGTTTATCCACGGTATCCCGAACCCGGTCCAGCAATCCTTCCTTGACCATTTTATTAATGGCGATCGTATTGGCACTGGACGATAAACCAACCAGCTCGGCGATTTGGGTTACCGTCGATTTACCGTTCCGGTAAACCGCGAGTAAGATAAAAAACTTGCTAGGCAATATCTGCTCCCCATCGTTAAAAAACAACCGACCCATGCTGTGGGCGATATCCAATGTCGTCTCGCAGATTCCGATGCACATTTCCTGATGCTCCTTCATCGCGATTCCTACCCTCCCCAGACAAAAAAACTTTTACCGTAAAGCTTTATATTCAAACCATATCACCGGGCGGGAACCCCCGAATATTAAAAATGTAATAAGGACAAGGAAATTCGGGGTACGCTAGCCGCGAAAAGTTTATTGAGAAATCCAGTTGACACCCCTGCTACTCGGTGTTACAATGTACCTGTAATAAGCAATACTGAATAGCGGGAGTGAGGTACTCAGAAAGCTATTCGGTTCCTTTTTCCCAGGTACTAAGTTATACAGAATATTAGTCAGACAGAATAGTGGGCTTTCATTGCCCCGAACTTTCGAGATAAAGGAGAAGAGCGTCATGAATTTTTGGGACAAAATTACGGGCAACGACATGACAAGGGAATTTAAAGGGTTTGAGGCGCGTGCCCACAAGCTGCCGGCCGATTATCAAGCGGCATGGGAGGAGATTAAATCAAATCTCTGGCAGCACTCCGATTTCACCGGTCGCATCCTTATGCCCATTTTGGATGGAGCGCTTAGCTGGCTTGAAGAAACAGCGGCGGACGGTCAACGTGTTCAAGAGGTGCTGGGCGACGATATCCAAGGCTTCTGTTCATCGCTAGCCGGCGAAGAAGGAGCAAAGTCGCTTCGCGACAAATGGCGCGAGCAACTCAACAGAAATGTCGCCAAAAAATTAGGGAAGTAGGAGGGATAACATGAATATTCAACAAATACTCCAAGGCAAAAAAGAATGGCGGGCTCACGTCGCACGGGTTAAAGCACTTCCGCAGGATTATCAAATCGTCTATAACGAGATTCAGAAATATCTGTTTAAGGTGGGTCCAACTGAACTCATGGACGGGATCGACTTACTCTCGGGGATTGTGGATCTCTTTGAAGAGGGAGCAAGCTTGGGGAGAGGGGTCCTGGAAGTGACAGGCCGCGACGTTGCGGCTTTTAGCGACGAACTCATCAAAGACTCCAAAACTTACGCCGACGTCTATCAAGAATCTGTAAACCAAAAAGTCAATCAAGCCGTGAACAAGTCTATCCATAAAAAATGAAGTAAAAGGGTGCAGATCATGGACAATTTAACGGAAATGCTAAAAGGTTCGCTGGAAGGCTGCGTGCTGGAAATCATCAGCCGTCGTGAAACCTATGGGTACGAGATTACCCGCCGCTTGAACGAGCTGGGGTTCGCCGAAGTCGTGGAGGGGACGGTATACACCATCCTCGTACGACTGGAGAAGAAGAACCTAGTGAACATCGAGAAGAAACCGTCGGATATGGGACCGCCCCGGAAATTTTATACCCTGAATGAGGCAGGCCGCCAAGAGCTTGAAATGTTTTGGGAGAAGTGGGATTTTGTCTCGTCCAAAATCAACGCCTTGAAGTCGAATTAATGTCACCCCATCGATGTTCACGACTGAATAGCCGGTAACTTAGGTGAATCGCCACCTTGCTATTCAGTTTTATTTTCACCAGGTAGTAAGTAATACGGGTTACCAGTCACACTAAATACTAACGTATAGGAGGAGAACAATGATGAGGAATGCAGCGATTTCTGTCAAAGGACTTAGAAAATCTTTTCAAGACAAGGAGGTGTTAAAAGGGGTGGACTTTGAGGTGCAGCGGGGTGAAATATTCGCCTTGCTGGGCTCCAATGGAGCGGGGAAGACGACAACCGTTAACATCCTATCGACGCTGATGAAGGCGGATGACGGTGAAGCGACGGTCAGTGGCTTCGACGTGAAGCGCCAGCCGGATTCGGTTCGCCAAACCATTAGCCTGACGGGGCAATTCGCCGCTTTAGACGGGATGCTAACCGGTCGGGAGAACCTGGTGATGATCGCTAAGCTGCGCGGAGTCCCGAAGCCGGCACAAGTTGCCGACAGTCTGCTTGCCAGATTCAGCCTAAACGATGCCGCTAACCTCCGGGCGGATAAATACTCCGGGGGGATGAAACGCAGGCTGGATATTGCCATGAGCTTGATCGGTACGCCGGCCGTTATTTTTCTTGACGAACCGACGACAGGGCTTGACCCCGAAGCTCGGATTGAGGTGTGGAATACCGTCAAAGAGCTCGCCGGGAGCGGTACAACCATCTTACTGACGACCCAATACCTAGAAGAAGCCGAACAATTGGCGGATCGAATCGCCATCCTGCATGGGGGTAAGGTCATTACGACCGGAACGCTCACAGAGCTCAAAGAGATGTTCCCCCCGGCGAAAGTAGAATATATCGAGAAGCAGCCGAGCTTGGAGGAAATCTTCCTCGCGATCATCGGCAAGAAGGAGGAGAAATAAATGAAGAACAAAACAGGGGTATTGCTCGGTCGATTAATGCGCAACATCCTGCGCAGCCCGGATACGATCATCACGGTCGCGATCACGCCGATTATGATGATGCTGTTGTTTGTTTATGTTTTTGGCGGAGCCATTGATTCAGGTACGAACAACTATGTGAATTATTTGTTGCCGGGAATCCTGTTGATGGCGATCGCTTCCGGCGTTGCTTACACTTCCTTAAGATTGTTTAATGATATCAAAAGCGGGCTGATGTCGCGTTTCATCACCATGCCGATCAAGCGTTCATCGGTGCTGTGGGCTCATGTGTTGACCTCGCTCTTTTCCAATGCGTTAACTCTCGTGGTGGTGTTCCTTGTCGCACTCTTGATGGGCTTCCGTTCGGGCGCTCCGCTCCTGGATTGGCTTGCGGTAGTTGGGATTCTTGGCCTGTTCACGCTGGCGCTGACCTGGTTGTCGATTATTCCCGGATTAACCGCGAAGTCGATGGAAGGAGCGACAGCCTACTCGTACCCGCTGATTTTCCTTCCATTTATCAGCTCGGCTTTTGTTCCTACCGAAACCATGCCTAAAGTTATCCGTGCATTCGCCGAGAACCAGCCCGTCACCTCCATCGTGAATGCCGTTCGTACCCTTCTCTACGGAGGTACGGTGGGGAACGAGATTTGGATCGCGCTTGGCTGGTGCTGCGGAATCATGTTCCTCGCGTACATCTTTGCGAGCAGAGCATTTAAACGCAAGTTAGGGTAAGCAAGCAAGCCCTTGCCCTCTCCTCAAACGGAGAGGGCAAGGGCTTCTATATTTCATCAGCTTTAGAATGTTAATTGACCGCAGTATGAAAAGAAGATATATTAACTTTATACATATAATTCCAGACCTCGTGTATCAAAGGAATGTGTGGTGATAACGAATGAGTACATCGACGATCCTGGAGGAAGTTCATTCCTTTATGAAAGACAATGAATTGAATCTGAGTCAATTCTCGATGAGGTTAAATATTAACGTGGGAACGCTGAGTTATTTGCTGAACGGGAACCGAACCTTAACCATGGATCACTTGGACCGGATTTCGGAGATCATGGGCGTACCCATAGGACATTATTACGAGAATTACATTCATGATTATCTTCAGGAGAGGAATCCCGACTGGCGGAGAGTGGGCCCTTTCCTACGCAAATGCGCCGAACTGGACAAGCTGGATTGTATACGAAGAACGATTAGCTTACTTATGGATAATTTGATGTACTCCACCTCGTTATTTGAACTGGCGGAGGAGTTTTATGAGAAAGGGCTGTACGCTGCCGCAGAAATCCTGTATGAGAATGTGGCGATGAGCGAAACCAGGCAATATTCCGAGCGGCTCGCGGTATGCCAGTATCGCCTGTTCAAGATCCGAATCGGAACGGACCAGGCCCATAACCTCAAAATCGCCTATCAGTTCGAACCTTATGTGGATCGGTTGGATGAAGTTCTGCAGCTGGACGCGCTCAAGGATTTGGCCAACCTGTATCGCTCGCTTCGTCAGTGGGACCGGGTTGAGGCTCTGGCCCAGGAGATGGAACACAAGGCACGCCTGCTCTATTTCAATGAACGACGCTCGGAAGAGGAGTTTCAGAACATGCAGCGTCGGCTTAGCAGACCCATGTTTGTCTATATCGCCTATGCAAACCTGCTGCGTGCAGAAGCATATGACGGTAGGGGAGATTTTGTTAAAGCGTTGGAATATACTTATCAATATACCGATTTAAGTTGGGTACGAGAAACGGACGAGGATACGAGACATTGGTTAGGCTTATTTCAGAAATGGTCGATGGTCAATCTTTATGTCAATAAGTTAATGAGTGGAGATATTGAAGTATTGCAAGAATATGTGACGTTTATTCAAGAAAACCAAGAGGAAATTACTCTTGGACTTTTGAATATAATGTTTGCTGCAAACTTATACAACATTGATGTCGATTCTATACTCCTTCAATTTAATTCAGAAATAGATGCATATATAAACCTCAAGAAGTCAAATGATTTGTATAATGACCAGGTCTTACCTGATAAGTATAATAAGTTTCTATATGATCTAACCTATTATTATTTACACAGAGGAGATTACACAAAGGGATTTAATTATTTACTGCAAGGACTGGGAAATTCAATTATAATTAATAAAAAGGAACTAGTTATTAAATTCATGGTTCTATTTGAACAACATAGACATATGGCTCCAAAAGAAATATGCCAGAAATATAAAATTATTGTGTGTGAGGTGACTTGAAGTATATGAAATTCAAATTCCTCGTTGTTTTTGCAGTTCTTTTTTCCTTACTATTGGCTTCACCAGGTAGCGGTAACTTTGATCAACCAATTATTACAACCTTTGATATGCATGGTGGCGCATAAAAATCTACATAAGAGGACATAAGTGAAAACGCCTATTCGTTTATTTATAACGAATAGGCGTTTTTATTAAGATATCAGGAAGTATATAATTGGGGGCTTTACACGATTATCCCCTTTGATCAGATATCTCTAAGAACTGGAGAAGAGTTCGCCCTCACTCCGGGCCCCTGTCCCCCCTGAATAAAAGGGATAATCGCGCAAAGGCAACATAAGAGGGACATCAAGGATACCTACCGAGGACACCGCCACACGGCGTCTTTTTTCGTTCACCTTATCACAATAATCTGCCGCAAATCGCGGGAATCGCCGTTCAGTTTGGTTTCGGCAGCGTTGAGCTGCGCCGAACCGTCGCCGTCGAGGAAGATACCATCGACGAGCTGGCCGTCCGCGAGCGTCGCCTTGACGGCGCTGCGGAACGCTTCGGCCGTGCAGCGCGTAGGCGTGACGATCAGCCACAGCTGGCCGTCCGCGTCATACGCGAGTCCGGAGCGGAGCCGGTTCTCGTCGGGGT
Organism: Paenibacillus sp. J53TS2; assembly: GCF_018403305.1. NCBI lineage: Bacteria > Bacillati > Bacillota > Bacilli > Caryophanales > Paenibacillaceae > Paenibacillus > Paenibacillus sp. J53TS2. Next base: position 608,721 of record NZ_BOSK01000001.1, on the reverse strand, counting down.
TCGGCAGGTGCTCGGACTCTACCGCCGCCCTCCACCCGGCATCATCCTGCAGCTTCATGCTGACGCCGCCTTGAGCGAAATACTTAGCGCGATCCTTGACTATAAGCTCGTCTGCGGCGGAAGCCACCTGGACCGAGAAGCCGCCTGTGGCGCCGTCCCATACGAGCGTGCCGCGGTCGTATTTGGCGTTGTACCAGCCGGAGCCGTAAGCGCCAGCCGTGCCTTGAATCGGCTGGTCATTGTTCACCGCGATCGACAATACGGCATCGTTGTAGAAAAAACCGCCGTTGATGCCGTACACGCGGTAACGCCCTAGCGGTTGATCCGCCGCTCGGAGCTCAATCCGTTCCGGATCGACGACCAAGGCATGCAGCTTGACACCGTTCACCGCAGTAAGCTTATGATATTCATAATGATGGGGGAGCAAATAGCGGCTGCCCCAGCCGATCATCAGCAGGATACCGAGAAAGATCGCCCCAGCCGAAGCCGTGGCGATCCCCCAGCGCCGCCAATTAATCGGCCACATACGCGGCCAACAGGCGGGTTGTATTGATGACCGCCTGTTTATGGGTCCGTTCCATGGCATGCGAAGCATGCACGCCCGGCCCGATCAATGCGGCGCGAATATTGTGACCACCGTGCAACGCTGCCGAGGCATCGGAACCGTAGTGCGGATAAATATCGACCGCATGCGGGATGCCAAGGCCTCGGGCGAGCTCGATCAACCGGCTGGTCATGTCATAGTCGTAAGGGCCGGTGGAGTCCTTGGCGCAAATAGAGACATCGGTCTCTTTGCAACTCAAATCATCGCCCATCGCGCCCATGTCGACGGCGATCATTTCATTCACGCCGTCCGGGATCCAGGAGGCGCCATGCCCAACTTCTTCATAGTTGGAGATAAGGAAGACGAGGTCGTGCCGCGGCGTCCAGCTTTCTCGGCGGCTCGATTCCATCAGGCCGAACAGAGCAGCCACGCTGGCTTTGTCATCCAGATGGCGGGACTTGATGTATCCGCTGGGTGTCATTACGGCACGGGCATCAAACGAAATGAAGTCGCCAACGGCAATGCCTAGCTTCAATACGTCGTCTTTGTTCTCCACGAGCTCGTCGATCCGCACCTCCATGTTCTTCTCCTCGCGTTTGAAGTCACGCGCATCGCTGTACACGTGAACGGAAGGATGGGTCGACAGGATTGTGCCGGTAAAGACCTGGCCGCTGCGGGTGTGGATCTGGCAGTATTCGTTCTCGATACTGTGCATCATAAATCCGCCAACGGATGTGATTGCCAGCGTCCCGTTCGAGCGGACGGCGCGCACCATGGCGCCGAGCGTATCAACATGGGCGCTGAGGGCGATGCGCCGAGAGGAATCACGGCCGGGCAGAGTCAAGATCGCACCGCCCTTTTCGTTAAAGCTGCAAGGCACGCCCAGCGCTTCGGCTTCACGCTCAATCAGCGACATGATCCCACGCGTGAACCCGCTTGGGCTTGGCGTATCCAGCAAGGTTTTCAGTAAATTTAACATATAGGTTTCATTTGGTTGAATATTCATGGGAAACCTCCTTCAGGGGTTTAGTCCGTGGTGCTCCATAACAGATTACGGCTGGTTGGAATCCTCTGCCGACTCGGTACCATTTCCGGTCTCCGTGTCGGTTTCGGCAGTTCTCTTCTTCTTGCCGCGTTCCGGTTTCTCCGGTTCCGGGAAGACATAGCCGGTTGCTTCTTGGATATGTACAAGCTTGGCATGTAAGCCTTTGACTTCGCGTTGCAGCCGGTAACCGCGGTATATGCCAAACGACCCGACGATAATGCCGCCGAGCAGCGTACTGCCGAGAATCAGCAAAATCAGCGGGAAGCTGACCGAGCCAAACAGCAGATTTACCTGGACCGGGTCGACGTTGATCACGGCAAACACAGCGGTAATCAAGGCGAAGATCAGAGCTAAAATCAAGGACCATTGAATTTTCATGAGGGTACACCTCCTTCTAGAACAGTATAAAATCCCTTGTCCGCTTGGGGCAAGGGATTTTGTGGAAGCCTTTAGCCTAGGTTACTTCGTCAATTGTTCCATTTGCTCGATGACGTTCTCGAACACGCTCATCGCTTCGCGGATCGGCTCCGGCGAGGACATGTCGACACCGGCTTTTTTCAGAATATTAATCGAGTAGTCGCTGCCACCGCTCTTCAGGAAACCGAGGTAACGCTCAACCGCCGGCTTGCCATCTTCAAGGATTTGTTTAGAGAAGCTCGTCGCCGCGGAAAAACCGGTAGCGTACTTATACACGTAAAAGCTCGTATAGAAATGGGGGATACGTGCCCATTCCATTTCGATATCTTGGTCAACGACCATGTCTTTACCGTGGTATTTTATGTTCAACTCGTAGTAAATCTCAGACAGCTCTTGCGGCGTCAGCGATTCTCCGGCTTCGGCGCGCTCGTGGATGAGCTTCTCGAATTCTGCGAACATCGTTTGCCGGAATAACGTCGTCCGGAACTGATCAGCGTAGTAGGTCAGCAGGTACAGCTTTTGCTTCGGATCGGTTGATTTTTTCAATAAGTAATCCATTAACAGCGCTTCATTGGTCGTCGAAGCGACCTCGGCCAGGAAGATGGTGTATTGAGCGTCCCGGTATTTCAAAGCTTCATCCGAAAAATAAGAATGCAGCGCGTGGCCCATCTCATGCGCCAACGTGAACATGCTGTTCAGATTGTCCTTGTGGTTGAGCAGCACGTAAGGATGGGTGCCGTAGGCGCCCCAGCTGTATGCGCCGGTACGTTTGCCTTCGTTCTCGTACACGTCGATCCAGCGGTTCTCGAAGCCCTCGCGCAGCACCTTCAGGTAATCCTCACCCAGCGGCTGAAGGCCTTCCTCGACCATGCTCTTCGCATCATCATAAGTGATATCCCACTTGTATTCCTCGACTAACGGGGCGAACAGGTCATACATATGAAGTTCGTCGACGCCTAATAGCTTCTTGCGCAGCTTCATATAGCGTTGCAGGAGCGGCAAGCTCTCATGGACGGCATCGATCAGGTTCGTATACACTTCCTTCGGAATGTTGTCGCCATATAGGGACATTTCCAGCACAGAAGGGTATTTGCGGACCCGCGAATAGAACATGTTCTTATTCACATTCGCGCTCAGCGTGGAGGCGATGGTATTTTTTTGCTTACGATAGGTTTCGTAAACGGCTTTGAATGCCCGCTCGCGTACTTCGCGGTTGGGGTTCTCCAGGAACTGAATGTAGCTGCCGTGGGTTAAATCTACTTCGTTCCCGTTTTCGTCCTTGATTTTCGGGAATTTCATATCGGCATTGTTGATCATGCCAAAAATTTGCTGCGGCGCTTGCGACAAATTGCCAACCTGGGCGAGCAGCGCTTCTTCCGTTTTGCTCAGCACATGCGCTTTCTCGCGTTTGATTTCCTGCAAGGTGAACTTGTAGTCCGCAAGGGCAGGATCTTGAATCAGCTTGTCGAGCTCCTGCTCCGGCAAAGCCAGAATTTCCGGGGTAATAAAAGACAAGGCCTCGCTGACTTCCACGCTTAATTTCTTGGCTTTTTGCACAAGGGCCTGATATGTAGGGTTCGTTGTATCCTCGTCGTGATTGAGATGGGCGTAAACGTAAAGCCGCTCAATTTGCAACGATAACTCGTCTTCCAGCTCGAATACGGCTTTGATGCTCTCCGCATTGGTGAGCTTGCCTTCGAATTCGGCGGCTTTGTCTTTCAGCGTCTTAAGATCGTTGTACGATTTGTCCCAAGCGGCTTGGTCGGAAAACAAATCTTGCAGCTTCCACGTATTCTCCTGTGGTACCTCTGAACGTTTCAATACGGTGCTCATCGGAATCCTCCTTTGGGTTGGGTAAGATGATGAGGCAGGCTGACCAATCGCGGCGCTGCCTGGGAATGCGGCTGCCAGAAGGCAACCGGTCAACAGCAGGGGAATCGCACGTGGGGTGCGCTTGTGTCTCATACCGGAAAACCTCCCTTATTCGTGTCGGGAGCCCGATGTTAAGCTGGATCTCATGATCCAGTTGGCTTTGGGCATTTTCCTAGTATGGCCGTCTGCTGCAGGAATTATAGGGAATTGTCAGGCAAGGAAGCTGTAAATCATCAGCCCAAACGCCACCGCGATCATAATGACGGAGGCTAGGGCCAGGCCGCGCCGAAGGCGAGGCTGCAGGCGATCCTTGTTTAGGACAACCACGACGCCTAGCGCGAACGCGCAGATGATAAAAATAAGAAGGTTGGAACTATCCATCATAATTAATACTCCGTTTCGTACTGGAATGGTCCGGAGGGACGGGTTAAACCTGCTTAAAGGCGTTCATGATATCATCCCATTCCGTCTCGTTACCCGCATATTCCTCCTTGGGAAACCGGCGTTTCACCCAATCCATGAGCGCGGGACGGCTAAGGAACGTATGCGACTCCTCGCCCCACTGGTCGGAAATTTCACGGAGTACGATGTACTTGCCTTGAACCTCTACCGTCATCATGTTCCATTTGTCTTTTTTGTATATTTCGTGCTTTTTGATCATCTCAGGCGTTCTCCAATCTTTGGCTTCGGTTTGCAGGTATGAAACCCGCGGATTAATGGTAATATTTTATGTAAAATGATAACTCACGCCCCCGAGGAAAGCAAATGAAACCGTACGTTCTAACGCGGGTTTTGGACCGTAAAGTTTGGGCGAACTGACACGTTGCATTGTCGTTGGGCATAGAGTATAATATGGGTATTCGTCAAAGATGACGATTATTTTTAGGAGGTTGTTCATTTGAAAGGTACAGTTAAATGGTTTAACGCAGAAAAAGGCTATGGCTTCATCCAAGTTGAAGGTGGCGAAGACGTATTCGTACACTTCTCCGCAATTCAAGGCGACGGATTCAAAACTCTAGAAGAAGGCCAAGCCGTTGAGTTCGAAATCACTGACGGTAACCGTGGTCCTCAAGCTGCTAACGTAATCAAATTATAAGATCACTTCCGTTTAACGGATCACTTATAAAGTTTGGTTCCAAGCGCGATAATGAAAGGCACAGCTCTTTATAGGGCTGTGTTTTTTTGTATACATAGGATAATGGGTGACATTCTGTTGTCACCATTGCTTTGTTAAAGTGGATTTAACGGGAGGGGACGTAAGCGATGAAGCGGATGGATCGGATGATGGCGATCGTGATAGCGTTGCAGCAGCGGCCGGAGACGGCTCAGTCCTTGGCTGACAAGCTGGAGGTGTCCAAGCGGACGGTGCTCCGCGATATGCAGGCTCTGGGTGAGATCGGCATTCCGTTGTATGCGCTCTCAGGCCCTGGCGGCGGCTTCCGCCTCATGGACGGCTTCCGGCTGCCGCCGCTGCAGCTTGACGCCGGCGAGGCCCTGACCGTCCTGCTGGCCTTGGACGGCATGGGCAAATACAGCGGCAGTCCCTTCCGCGAGGCGAAATGGACCGTCGCCGACAAGATCCGCTCCGCTTTGCCCGAGCAGATGCTAGGGCAAATAGCTCCATTGCTCCGGCACGTGGAGATGGAGGTGCCGGAGCGCGGGACCCAGGCGCCGTTCCTCAGCGCCTTGATGGCTTATGCCGCCGGCGGGCAGTGGATCCGAGCGGAGTATCGCTCGGTGAATTATCGCCGGCAGCTGACGCTGAAACCTTTGCGCGTGTACGCCGCGCACGGGTTCTGGTATTGCGAAGCCGAGTCGCTTGCGCACGGCGAGAAGCGAACGTTCCGCGTCGACCGGTTCGTAGAGGTCGACGAGACGTCTCCCCCACCGGATGCGGGTGCGGGAAGGGGAGAGGCCGCCATGCAGAGGCAACCCCTAACACGGGCCCCAAGGGAGGACTTCCGACTCCTTGTAAAACTGACGTACCGTGGCTCACTGCTGGCGGAGCAGGATCCGCATTTTGGCCAGGAGGTGCACCAAATAGGAGAGGAAGAATGGCGACTCGATTGCATCCTGCCAGGCTCGGAATGGGATTGGGCCGTATCGCATTTCTTCAGTTTAGGTCATGATGCGGAAGTGCTTGAGCCTTTGGCTCTGCGCGAGGAGCTTCATCGGCGGGCTGTGGAGCTGGCCGAGCTGTACCGGACAGGCCGGGTTACTCCGGCCCGTGAGACGGACGTAGGATACGAGAAGACTGGAGGGAGCAAGAATGATGAAACCTAGAATGACGGTATTGACGATCGGTGTGGAGGATTTGGAAAGGGCGCTGCGATTTTACCGGGATGGACTCGGCTGGGCGACCGACGGGATCGTGGGCCAGGAGTTCGAGCACGGGGCCGTCGCCTTTTTCGATTTGCAGGCGGGACTGAAGCTGGCGTTGTGGAAACGGGAAAGTATCGCGCATGATACCGGCCTTATCGTGCATGCTCCAAGCTCCACGGAGTTTACGCTAGGCCACAATGTGGCGAGCAAATCGGAAGTGGATCAGGTCATGGAGCAAGCTGAAGCGGCAGGGGCCAAGATTACCGTTCCTCCCCATGATACGTTCTGGGGCGGGTACTCAGGGTATTTTCAAGATCCGGACGGACATTTGTGGGAGGTTGTCTGGAATCCCGAGTGGATATTCGAAGCTTAATTGGCGAGGAGGAAGAGGGTTATGAGTGAACGGGGAGTGTTGGAACGGGCCGCAACTTTCATTTATTCGAATGCCCGGTTGTTGGATCGCAAACGGTTTGCTTATCATTTTGATGGAGGGACTGCGGAGGAGGTGCTGGGTGCGCTTCGACCGTACCAGAACGAGGATGGCGGCTTCGGCCATGCGCTTGAGGCGGATATGCGCGGCCCGCACAGCCAGCCGGTGGCCACTGAAACGGCGTTGCTGGTGATGCGTGAGGTCGGCGGTTTTGGATCGGATCTGCTGGACGGGGTGATCCGATATTTGCGCAGCATCACGCTTCCGGGTGGCGGCCTGCCGCGGGCAACGACGAATGTGAACCGATATCCGCATGCACCTTGGTGGGTCACTGAAGAGGACGGGGTTCCTTCGATCAACCCGACCGGAAGTATCGTGGGCATGTTGCTGGAGCAACAGGAACGCACGGATTTCATTCACGAGGATTGGTTCCGAAGCCATATCGACTTCTTGTGGAATCACGTCGAACAGGGGCTCCCCGGAGATTATCACGACGCTGCGCAGTGGATCGCCTTCTTGCAGCAGGTTCCTGACCGCGAGCGGGCGGCCTCACATCGATCTAGGTTGGATGAATGGCTGACAGGCCCAAGCGGAATCGAAACCGATCCGCTGGCTCAAGGCTACGTCCACAAGGTGCTGGACTACGCGCCAACCCCGGACAGTTATGCGGCCAAGCTTGTCTCGGATCAGGAGGTGCAGCGGCATTTGGATTGGTTGCTGAGCACGCAGCAGGAAGATGGCGGCTGGGCGCTCACGTTCCCGGGAACGAGTCCGGCTGCTGAGCAGGAATGGCGCGGCTGGCTAACCGTGGAAAATTTGAAGATACTGAAGGCTTACGGCCGGTTGTCCTAAGCGCAACAGAAAAAGAGGCTCCTTTCAGCTGTGTGCTGAAAGGAGCCTCTTGGGGTTAACGCTTAATCAACGATCCGCAAAATATCAGCGATTTCCTTGCGGGGCACCGGCTTCGGCGAAATCGCCGGATGACCCAGCGCGATCACCATGTTCACTCCACGGTCGGCGGGGATGTCGAGGAATTCGCGCAGCTTCTTTTCCGCCAGCAGCACCGGACCGGTCATCGGGCAAGTGGCCAGGCCTTTGGCATGCGCGGCGAGCATCAGGTTCTGGGCGGCTAGACAGCTGCTCTTCAGTCCTTCCTCTTCCCAAACCTCGGGAGCCACGAAGGCAATCGGGTCAAAAATTCTTTCCCGGAACTTGGACGTGTACGGGGTGGACAAGCACACGATTAACGCCGGCGCACCGGAAAAGGCGGTAGCGTAAGGGCCAAATGACTTCACCAATAACTTGGCTTCCCGTTCCAGCCCATGCTCCGCGGCGCGCGCTGCGGTTTCATGCAGGCTCTCCCAGGTGAAGTCCTCGATTTGTTTGATTTTATCGGTGTTCCTAACGACGATAAATTCCCAGGTTTGCGAATTCGTGTCGCTGGGCGCATAACGGGCGCAATCGATGAGATCCTCAATATCGGCGAGGTTGACGGTTTCTTCGGTAAATTCCCGGATACTGCGGCGGGTTTTTAAGATGTCCCGGAACAAAGCGAAATCCATGCGTTTTCACCTGCTTCTTCATATTTAATACCAGGTACTATCATCTGATAATAACTATTATATAGGAAGATATGTCCTTTGAACAGAGATAGAGTTAGAGTAGGGCCTGGTGAATGAGAAAGCCATATTTGGGGAGGGAGATCCGCATAGCATGGACTCAGTTGACCAATCCGGGTACCGAAAAGCTTAAGCGAGTAATGTATATGAAATATCGAGTAGAAGTCGAAATTTCAGGCGATTTCGGCAGAATGAGTATGAAATTTCATATAGAATTGTGTTCAAGGAAGACGGTGGTCAGAATTCTATATGAAATATCGAATAGAAAATGGGCTTCAGCGGAAAATTGGATATGAAAAATCGAATATAATTCAACATCGTATCGAATTTTCCATTTCTTAAGCTAAGCCTTATGTTCGAATTTCGAGGGACTGTTCGCTCCCGGCCCCTTCTGGAAATATCGGCTACCGAACCCGATGAACGCGACCGCTGCCGCGCCCATCGCGGTCAGGTAGAACGGCTGGCGGCCAAGCTGTTCGAACATCACACCGCCGAAGGTGCCGCTAAGAAGCCCGGCCAAGCTGGACCATACGATGGTGTACAAGGCCATGCCGGTCGCCCGGAATTCATCGGGGATCAGCCGGGTGAGCATGCGGATGGCCGTGACATAGAAGATGCCGAACGTTACGCCATGCATCGCCTGGATGGCGAGGATGCCGTAGGCGGATCCGGTTAGTCCCATCAACAGGAACCGGACGGCGAACAGCAGGCTGGCTAGCAGCAGGAGCGGCAATTCCTTATATTTTTCCCCATGGAAGCTGAGGTAGATGAACACAGGGATTTCCGAAAGCGACGAGGCGAGCATCGCCCAGCCGATGAGATTTTCGCTCGCGCCGAGCTCCTTCAGGCTGATCGAGATAAACGCTTCGTTCATCCGCATGCCAATGGCCAGGCAGAAGACGCAGCCGAAGAACCAAAGAAGCTCTTTTTGACGCAGGATCGCCCAAATGCCCGACAGATCCATCTTGGCTACGGATGTAGGCTGGTCCTTCACGAACAGGATGAACCCCAGCGCGAGTCCGGCAATCGCGATCGATACCCACATCGTGTTTGAGGAGCCTACCCGGGTCAGAACGTAACCGATAAGTAAAGCAAAGAAGGCGTATCCGAACGAACCAAACAGGCGGATGGAGATGAAATGGATGCCGTGCTGCTTGGCCGTAGAGATCACGATGGTGTCGGACAACGGGAAGACCGGATAGAAGAAGAAGTAAAATACGGTTATAACCGCCATGATGATAGAAAATGAGGTGGAGGCGGATAAGATAAACGTCAACGCGATTTGGCCGACCAGCAAGATGAGCAGGATCTTCTTAATCGTTTGGTAACGGTCGCTGGCTATACTCCACAGTAAATTGGAGACAAGCGAAATCATGGGGCCTAGGGCGTATAGCAAACCGATTTGGCTGGTCGAAAATCCAAGCTGGGCGTAAAATAGTGGGAAATAGGAGGAAACAAGGACACTTGTTCCGTATATTGTAAAGGTAAAGGCTCGTAGCCATCCGATATCGGGGCTGACCGTAGTTTTCCGATTCATGGGGTTCTGTACTCCGTTTCTGCAGTCAGATCATTGTGCGCTTAGTGCGGTTATGGTTAGTATGCTTGCAAGTATACCAGAAATTAAGAGGTTCGGCGGCAACAAATTTACGCTCCGTTTATGTAAAACCCTTATACTGATCTCTAGGAGGTTATCGCCATGAAGGATTGTTTTGTTTACGATGAGCGCCTGGGCATTCACGTGCCGGTGCTGGAGCGTCCCTTTGACGAATACGAGCGGGAGGAACGGCTGGCGATGATCGCCTATTGGGAAGAGATCCGCGGACGGATTCCAAGCAAAGTCATGGTGCTGGAACGGTCGATTGAGCACATGCTGGGCGAGATGAGTAATGAGTCCGATTTCGAGCGCAGCTGTCGTCTCAACGGCGAAATCGCTGAGCTGGCCAGCCGAATTAACGATCTGCATATTTGGTACCGGACAACCCAGGATGAGCCCTCCGTCAAAAGGCATTTGTGATTTTGTTTATTTGTGCTAAAAGTTGGATCATATTATAATATAGAATGGTTTTCAGATAGGCCGTTTTTTAACAACGCAGTGGAGGCAGGCCATTGATTGAACTTGAGCAAAGCCGAAACCAATTCCCGAAGGAGCCGATCCGGCTGATGAGTCGGGTTTATAAGTTTATTTTGCCGGATGTCCGTCAGGAACTGGATCGTTGGAGGAAGGATGCCGAGGAGATCCCCGATCCTGAGCTGCGGCGGCAAGCTTTGGCCAGCATCGCCACGAAAGAGTTCCATTGCCAGGGCGGTGCCGTATATGCGGCCGCAAACTTGCGGATGCGCCACGTATTGATCCCTCTCATCGTTGCGTTCCAAACCATCAGCGATTATTTGGACAATTTATGCGACCGAAGCACTTCCAAGGACCCTGAGGATTTCCGACTCTTGCACCAGAGTATGCTGGATGCGGTAGACCCTGATGCGGCGCTGCGGAACTACTATGCCCTTCGCGAGGAGCAGGACGATGGTGGTTATCTGCACCGGCTGGTTGGGACTTGCCAAGCGAACATCGATGAGCTCCGCGGATACCCGGCGGCGATGCCGTACATCGTTGACCTCGTAGGACTTTATACGGATCTGCAGGTGTACAAGCACATCGACCCGCAGGAGCGCGAGGCTAAGCTGCTAAGCTGGTGGGCGAACCACGAGTATCGTGCGCCGCAATTGCGATGGAACGAGTTCGCGGCAGCGACGGGTTCAACTCTCGGGGTGTTTATGTTGTTTTTGGCGGCAAGTCACGACGGGTTGGACGAGAAAAGCGCAAAAACGATCCACGACGCTTATTTTCCGCATGTTTGCGGGCTACATATTATGTTGGACTATCTGATCGATCAAGCGGAAGATGAGCTTGGCGGGGATTTGAACTTTTGCAGTTACTACGATAGCAAGGAAACGATGTTGGGCCGAATCACGTTGATCGTCGAGGGAGCGCGGCAGGATATTCGGAAGTTGCCCGCTTCCTCGTTTCATAGGATGATCATTGAAGGCTTGCTGGCCCTCTATTTATCCGACCCGAAGGTCAGCCAGCAGGACGAAATTCGCGAGGTATCCAAACGGTTGATGCGGCGAAGCCCGCTTATGCGGTTGTTCTTCTTCGCTAACAGCCTGTGGATTCGCAAGCATCTTTAGAAAACTGGAGCAATGCTAACTTTACTTACAACCGAATTAGGAGGAATTATCATGTCAGCAGTTAAAAAAATCGCAGTCCTTACCAGCGGAGGAGACTCCCAGGGCATGAACGCGGCCTTACGCGCCGTTGTACGAAGCGGGTTGTTCTACGGCCTGGAAGTGTACGGCATTCAACGCGGATATCAAGGTTTGCTCAACAATGATATTTTCCAAATGGACATCCGCAGCGTCGGCGATATCATTCAACGTGGGGGGACGATTCTCCAATCCGCACGTTGCCTGGAGTTCAAAACGCCGGAAGGCCAACAACGGGGCGCGGAGATTCTGCGCGAACACGGGATCGATGGCCTGGTCGTTATCGGCGGCGACGGTTCTTATCAAGGGGCTGAGAAGCTGAGCAAGCTCGGTATCAAAACGATGGGGCTGCCAGGGACCATCGACAATGACATCTCCTTTACGGATTACACCATCGGTTTCGATACGGCGGTGAGCATCGTGGTGGATGCAGTGAACAAGCTGCGTGATACGATGTCCTCCCATGAACGGGCTTCGGTTGTGGAAGTGATGGGCCGTCATTGCGGCGACATCGCATTGCATGCCGGATTGGCTGCCGGTGCGGAGACGATCCTCGTACCAGAGGTGCCGTTTGACCTGAACGAAGTAGCGGACCGCATGAAGCAGAACTTTGAAAAAGGCAAACGCCACAGCATCGTGATCGTAGCCGAAGGCGTGGGCAGCGGCGAGGACGTGGTGCAGGCGATCAAGCAACGCCAGCCTTCCGTGGAGCCGCGCGCAACCGTGTTGGGTCATATCCAACGCGGCGGATCGCCAACGCCGTTCGACCGCAACTTGGCCAGCCGCCTTGGCGACTTCGCCGTGCGCAGCCTGATCGCCGGCGAGTCGAACAAAGCCTGCGGCATGATTGGCGGCGAAATGATCTTGACCGACATCGAGAAGGTTGTCAGCACGAAGAAGCCGTTTAACATGGAGCTGTACGAGCTGGCATCGCGTTTGTCGCAATAAATAGATGAGTTAGTTCGTTAGAGGAGCCGAGCCGGGAGGAATCCCGGCTCGGCTTGTTGTTCTGGAGTATGGCGGAGCCTCTACCTTTTCGGGTGAAAATGTTGAAAATTAGGCAACATGATCAATTGTTCGGAGCGGTAAAGCTCAGTCTAGGCGAACCCTCCTACATCTGCTACAATCGAACGCATAGCTGATGAAGGGGGAAGGTACGTATGTATCTGTATCGATTGGAGGCGGAAACCTCCGCCGGTGCATTCGTGATCGTCATCGCCACCGAGGAAGAGGAGAAGGCGTTCGCCGCAGCCGAAGGGCATTTGCAGCGGCAGGTGTTGCCCGCACCCGCAGTCACGGAGTTGTCGATCGTGGAGAAGAAACGGATCGCGCCCGGGGCCGGCTACGTAGTGGCAACCGACAGCATGCCGCGTTAAAAAGAGAAGCCCGTGACCTTCCATCGGTCACGGGCTTCTCATCATTTATTGCGCATCCGCCGGACGAATCTGTCGGCTGCTAAACCGACGCTGGATCACGACCAGACGATACAGCAACAGGACGGCGGCTACGGCTAGGCCGGTAATGAGGCCAATCCAGTAGCCGTATGGGCCCTGAGGAGTGTAGTTGGCTAGGACGAAGCCAAACGGCAGCCCGATGACCCAATAGGCCAACAGAGAGATCCAGAAGCCGGGGCTAACGTCCTTGTACCCACGCAGCACGCCTTGCGTTGGCGTGGCGATGGCATCCGAGATCTGGAAGAAGATCGCATACACCAGGAAGTGCTTGATCAGCGAGACGACTTCGAGTTCGCTCGAATAGAGCTGCGCGACACCTTGGCGGAACAACAGCAACAGGACGGCGGTGGCCAAAGACAAGGCCGCGGCAGTCCCAATGCCAAGGGCCGCGTATTGCCGGGCATCCTTCAGCCGGGAAGCGCCGGTCTCGAAGCCGACGAGGATCGTTAGCGCCAGACAGATGCTGAGCGGGATCATATATAGCGTCGAGGCGAAATTGTTCGCCGCTTGATGAGCAGCGATCGTCAGCGTGTCGAATCGGCTCATCAGCAGCGTTACGGCGGCGAAAACGGCCGTCTCGAAGAAGATCGCGAAGCCGATCGGCACACCCAGTTTCATCAGTTCGCGCCATTTGGCCAGCGAGATGCGATGCAGCTTGCGAAAGACGCCGTATGAGGCGAACGGTTCTTGCCGATGTACGATCCACAAAGCGATTAGAAAGATGCACCAATACGTAAAGGCCGTGGCGATTCCGGAACCGATGCCGCCAAGACGAGGGAAGCCGCCGTGTCCAAATATAAGCAAGTATCCAGCGCCCACGTTTAGCGGGAGGGAGATCAGCGTAATCATCATCGATATCCGGGTTTGTCCCAGCGCATCGATAAACGAGCGCAGTACGATATAGCCGAACAACGGAACAATTCCCGTGGAAATCGCCACTAGGAAATAGAAGGCGACATGATGCACCTTGGGTTCCAGGTCCATCGTGTTCAGCAGGGGAGAGATCGAGAATGCCCCGACGAGCAGCACGACCAAGCTCACGGCCACCGACAACCATATTGCCTGGATGACGTGATAGCCGACCTTGTTACTCTGACCGCCGCCAACCAATTGCGAAACGATGGGCGTGATGCCCATGAGGATACCGCTAAGTCCGGTTTGTACCGGGATCCAAAGGCTTGAGCCGATGGCCGTACCCGCAAGGTCAGCCGGACTGGCATGGCCGGACATCATCGTATCGAAGAAGGTCATCAGGGACATCGTCACCTGGGTGACCAGGATGGGGATCAAAATGCGTAAAAATTGCCCATATTTTTGTTTTAACGTGTATGTTTGATTCATAAGCCGACATATCTCCGATCCTCAAAGGGTTACTTTACGTTCAAGCGAAACCAAACCCGGGCAGAAAGGCCCGGGTTTGATGGCTTTGCAGCATTATTATTCATAAGCGACGCCGGAAGTATAACGGTTGGAGGCGTTCCACAACAGAAACTCATCCACCTTCATTTCCTTCAGCGCCCGGATTTGTTCTTCCACTTCATGTTTGCCGTATTTGATGTAATGTCCGCTTCCCAGCCAACTGGCGGTAAAGTCCTGAATCCAAGGCCGGATAATCGGCTGCTTTTCTCCCAGCTCCGAAAGCTTTGTTTGCGTATCCTGTACCGCGCCCTTGATCGTCTGATAAGGGGCTTTGTCGGGATCCTTGGCATTAAACCATCCGGTTGTGTAATGGCTTGGATAGATCATCGGACAAATCACGTCGACATTGTCGGAGATTTTCACGAAATCCTGACCAATTCCTTCGGCCGCTGGCACCGATGCCGCGTATCCGAAGATATCCACCGAAACCCGGATCCCTAACGGTTCGAGCTCATCTTTGGCATACTTGACGAAGGAGGAGACGGCGTCGACGCGGCTCATCTCACTTTTTGTATAGCTCAGACTATCCGCCCGTTTCTCAAAGCCTTCGGGGAACCGAACGTAGTCAAATTGGATTTCCTTGAAGCCGAGCTTAGCCGCTTCCTTGGCGATGGCGATATTATAGTCCCAAACCTCTTTACTGTAGGGATTCACAAAGCTGTCGCCTTTGCCGTTGCTCCACACGGATCCATCCTTGTGACGGAACGAGAGCTCCGGATGCTTCTTGGCCAGAATCGTATCCTTAAACACCACGATTCGGGCGATCGGATAAATATCATGCTTCTGCAAGCGAGCCATTAATGCATCGATGTCACGGATGAATGGCTGCGGTTTCCCCAATTTATTCAGCTCGGCGTTATCCGTCTTGTACGTGATATAACCCAGATCATCCTTGATATCGATCACCATCGCGTTCAGCTCGGTCTTGTCGACGAGATCGACCAGTTGGCTCATACGGGATCCCCCGGCACTGTATGCAGTAACATAAATGCCTTTGACTTTGGGAGCGTCGACCTGAGGATCTTCTTTCAGATCGGATGGTTTGATAGGATTGTCCAGGCGCCCCTCCGCTAGATTCACCGAGAAGGTGTGGGTAACGGATGCCATCATGGAGTTCGCCGGTTCCATCCCCGCGGCTTGCTCCTGCGGCGCTGCTCCACTGCCTGTACTCAAGGCCAGAAGTAGTAGTGTCCAGATGATGTTCATGATATCTCTCCCTTGTTTGCAATCGCTACTTATTATATCGGAAGAACGGCCTTCAGAAGGAACAGGAATGTCACAATTGGTAAAAAGTTTCAGAGATTCATAGAAGAAAAAAACGCAAAAAAGTCGTTTCCTTTGCCGAAGCAAAAGAAACGACTCCGTCGTGCTTGTAAGCGTTACATATTTAATGAAGAAACGCCGGGTTTTGATGCTCGCAGATGCTGAATTGAATAATCTCCAGCGCGTCCTGCGGTTCCAAGATGGTCATGCCATCCCGGAGGAGGATCGTCGAATTCAGTTCCCTTTGGTTCAGAAATAGCAACATATCCGGAAACCACTTCTTAACGATCTGTTCCAGTTTTACCGTTTCCATTTCCATTTCCACATCCATCACCCTTTCCTTTCAGAATCATTCACTGCGGAATCAATCCTAAATCGGAAAAGCAAAAAGCCTGTGAAATACGGGGTAAAGCTGAACCCTTTGAAGTTATAAAGGAACCGCTGTGATTATTATAACAAAGAAGCAGCAGTTTGGAAACGGCCGCTTCTTTCAGTAAAACGCTTTAACGACGGCGGAACGAGCCCATTACCCCGACGGTTTCCACAATATTGACGAAGGCGCTGGAATCGGTTTGTTTGATGATTTCCCGCAGTTCCGCCAGTTCATAACGGGTTGTGACGGTCATCAGCATATCTTTTTCTTTATGGGAAAAAGCGCCCTGAGTCTTGATCAATGTCACGCCGCGGGGCAGCGACAATAGCCGCTCGAGCATCACTTCCGTTTTGTCGGTGATAATAAACAACGTCACTTTGATATGGCTGATATGGATCAGATCGACGACCTTGCCGGAAATATAGATGGAGACCATCGAGGCCAAAGCCAGATCCCAATTCCCTTCCAGATAGCCCATCGCTAGAATGACGATGCCGTTAAGTCCGACAATGACGTTGCCGACCGGAAAATCGCGAAAGCGGGTTACGATCGAACCCACAATGTCGAATCCGCCGGACGAGCCGCCGACGCGGAACGAGATGCCGCTGCCGATGCCCACCAGCACACCGCCAAATACTGCCGAGAGCAGCGTATCCGATGACAAAAGCTTGTCCGGTGTCGGAATCAGGGCGATGAGCCAGGTCGTGGCCGCAACCGATAAGATGCTTAAACCGATAAACCGTCTCCCCAGCAAAAATAATCCGGCGATCAAAAGCGGCACGTTATATGCCAGATACATCGTACTGATACTGAGCGGAGAAAAATAGGCGGTCAGCATTGCCAAACCGGACACTCCGCCGCTGAGCAAATGGAGCGGTACGAGGAACAGATTAAAACCCGCGGCGATCATGGCAGCCCCGAGCACAATGACTATTGCATTCCTAATTTCCTTAAACACAATCTTTCACCTCACGAAAATAAAGGAAGTATCCCAACCCGCTTGCTGGTATTCCGTTTATATTTTGTGCTATAATACTTGAGATGTTCTTGAGTAGGTACTCTTTTCCAGTTTTCAGACTAGACCTATGTAAAATTTACAGGCGGATTGGACAGCCTATAAACGATTAAATTGAAGTTCAAAAGATGTTTTTTGAACAACCTTTTAAACGCTACTTAAGAATACCGTTAAGCCGGTGGAATGTCCACTATATAGAAGGAGCATGATACATTGAACACATTCACAGATTTCGGCCTAGAGCCTAAAGTATTGCAAGCCATTACGGAACTTGGATTTGAAGAAGCGACGCCGATTCAGGCCAAATCGATCCCGATCGCTATGGCAGGGCGCGACATGATCGGACAGGCGCAAACCGGGACAGGAAAGACCGCAGCCTTCGGCTTGCCGCTCATTAACAAAATTCCTAAAGAAGAAGATCGTATCGTCGCACTGATTATGACGCCAACCCGCGAGCTGGCCATTCAGGTCGCCGAAGAAATCGGTAAGCTCTCCCGTTTTAAAGGTACGCGTTCTCTTCCCATCTACGGCGGACAAGACATCGTACGCCAAATTCGCGCTTTGAAGAAGAAGCCTCAAATTATTATCGGCACACCGGGCCGTTTGCTTGACCACATTAACCGGAAAACGATTAAACTTGACGATGTACAAACTGTCGTTCTCGACGAAGCCGACGAAATGTTGGATATGGGCTTCATGGAGGACATTCAATCGATCCTGAAGCTGGTGCCTGAAGAGCGTCAAACCATGCTGTTCTCCGCAACGATGCCGGCGAATATCCAGAAGTTAGCCCAACAATTCCTGAAGGATCCGGAGCATGTGTCGGTCATTCCGAAACAAGTTAGCGCCCCGTTGATTGACCAAGCGTACATCGAGGTTCAAGAACGCCAGAAATTCGACGCTTTGACCCGTTTGCTTGACATGGAATCGCCGGAGCTCGCGATCGTGTTCGGCCGGACGAAACGTCGTGTCGACGAATTGTCCGAAGCCCTGCAGAAACAAGGCTATTCCGCCGATGGTCTGCACGGCGACCTGTCGCAGAACCAGCGCGATAACGTGATGCGTAAATTCCGCGACGGAAGTATCGATGTGCTGGTTGCAACCGACGTGGCCGCACGTGGTTTGGACGTATCCGGCGTGACCCATGTCGTGAACTTCGACCTGCCACAGGATCCGGAAAGTTATGTGCATCGGATCGGCCGTACCGGCCGTGCCGGCAAAGAAGGGGCGGCTTGGTCCTTCGTGACGCCGCGCGAAATCGATCACCTGCGCTTTATCGAGCGGATTACACGCCATAAGATCACCCGCAAGCCGCTGCCGAGCATCGCTGAAGCGATTGAAGGCAAACAGCGCATTATTGCTGAGCGTTTGATTGAGCTGGTGGAGAACAATGAAATGAACGAAAATAAAGGCATCGCGATCCAATTGCTGGAGCAATACGATTCGGTGAACCTGCTGGCAGCTGCATTCAAGTTGATTACAGGGGACAAGAACGAGAAAACCAATGTTGAACTGACGCCGGAAGAACCGATTCGCGTGAAACGTCGCAATCCGGATATCCGTTCCAGCGGACGGAAGCCGTCGGGTTACGGCAACCGCACGGGCGGAGGCGGAGGCGGAGGCTACCGCCGCGATTCCCAAGGTGGCAGCCGCGGGGGTTACAACAAAGGCGGAGGCTATAGCCGCGATGGTGGACGCGACTCCTACCGTTCTTCCGACCGCAAGCCACGGACCGGTTCGGGGGGCGGAGAACGCAGACCTTCTTCTTCCAAATACAATGACAACCCTTCGTTCGACAACTAAGGTGAGTCTGTCATAATCTCAACAAAAAGAAGACGGAGGAATCTCCGTCTTCTTCGTTTTTGTTCATTACAGAAGGATCGTACGGCTCACGATAACGAGCAGAATGAACAATACCAGAATCGTACCCGTAGAGGTCCAGAAACCTCCGCCATATCCTACACCGGACATGTGATAACCTCCTTTGATGATGTTGAAGTTTTGAAGTTACGGTATATACTATGGCACAGGGGCCCTCTTAGATTAGACGCTTACCCAAAGCAGAGCAAATTAGGCGCTGGAACGAGTTGGACGAATCATGTATAGTTAATATAGGCAGAGCTATTGCACTATACAATGCTTGAGAGGAGATCTTTACTTGGAATACAAAGGTTTTATGGGTGGATTTTATAGAATCACCGAATGGATTATGCGGATCGCCGGCAGTAACCTGTTGTGGCTGCTGTGTTCGTCGCCGTTTATGATCGTACTTGCGATGAAGCTGTTGCTGGTGCTGCAGTCGCCGACTCCTCAGCCGGAGACGTTGACGATTTGGATTATGGGTATATTGGCACCGTTTACACTGTTTCCGGCAACCGCCGCTTTATTTTCCGTGACTCGGAAATGGGTGATGGGAGAAAGCGATTTGAGCATCATCAAAGTCTATTTCAAAGGATACAAGGAAAACTACAAGCAGAGCATGATCGGCGGCATTTTCTATACGGTTTTGTTTGCGATTATGTACGTGGATTATGAAGTCTACATGAACCAGATGAACAATCTGCAGATGATCGGCATGGTGATGCTGTTCTTCCTGTTGATTCTGTTCCTGTCTTTGTTTAACTTCTTTTCGCTTGTTGCACATTACCATCTTGGAGCGTTTCAACTGATCAAAAATGCAATCCTGTTCACCATTCTCCGGCCGTTCCGAACCTTGTCCACGCTCATTTGTGCGGGCGTACTTGGGTTTCTGACCTTACGCTTTGGCTGGTTGATCTTCTTTGGTTTTGGAAGCTTGACCGCATTCGTTGCGTTCTACAATTTCTATATTGCTTACAACAAGATACAGGAGAAGGTAGAGCGGATGCGCCAATCTGAAGATGCGTCGAATGTCAGCAATTCGGCACAGGACGACGAGGATTTGGCCCTGGATTTGCCGACAAGCGAGGAGAAGGAAAAGGATTGACTTTACGGCCTGACTTTACCATCATCTTCCTTGCCCGGTGAGTTTACAATTGCTTAACGAAGCCGTATAATAGGTTTACGTCCTGCGATGTGCGTTTCGATTTCTGTTATTTTGAACCAATGACGGTTATCTCGGGAGACCTATATTGCGCCATGGCTGAAAGGCCCTATCCATTGGATGCGGGGACTTCAAAAACGTCGCTGCGGTCACCCACCTGCGGGTGCAGGTTCGAGATAATGTAATCGGACGGCATAGGCGGGTCTATGATGAAACATGTGAGCGGCACCTTGTACTCTTTTCATAAAGAAAAGGGACAAGGTGCTTTTTTTGTTTGCGCCGAAATGCGCATGCTCGCTTTTGTTTGTCATCCAAGAATGTTAAACTAATAACTAAGAAAACGCATACCCATGCAAATGGGGTCAGGAACGTGAAGGAGGAAGAACCGTTGTCATTCAAGAGAACACTTACCGGCATTTTCCGCAGCCAGGAAGGAACCAGCGACCGCGCGAAAGTGCCCGAACTCAAAACCAGGTATTATTCATTGTCCAAAGAGAAATGCTGGGAGGAAGTCTCCTCGACTTTGAAGAAAATCCCCGGCTATAAAGTTCTGCACGAGGTGCAGTCCGTTGGCGAGATTACGTTGGAGAAACGGACCAGCCTTGGGCGCGTGATGGATATCACCGTATCGATCGTATCCACCGGCCCGGTGCGAAGCGCGGTTGATATTTATTCCGCGACACGTGGATCGATGGGAGACCTAGGCGCGAATTATCGCAACATCCTCCAGCTCTTCTCGGTGTTGGACAAGAAGCTGGCAGCTCACAAAGTGTCCTCGAACTTGTAAAATTCGTTAAGCAACGCAAAAAAAAGCGAGCAGGGAGAATCCTCTCCTACTCGCTTTTCGTTTGGGCTCTGGAATTAAGAGAGCAGCGCTTTAACGGCAGCTACCGGTTTTTCGTAATCCGGATGCTCCGTCATTTCCTTCAATACTTCCACGTATTGGATTTTGTTGTCTTTATCCAGTACAAACACGGCACGCATGTCGAGCGCGAACTCTTTGATCAGCACGCCATAGGCTTTGCCGAAGGAATTGTCTTTGTAATCCGACAAGGTGACCACCCGATCAACGCCGGCGGCACCGCACCAGCGGGCTTGGGCAAATGGAAGATCGGCGCTGACGGTCAGGATAACCACGTCTTCGCCAAGGCCAGCGGCCTCTTGGTTAAATCGGCGCGTTTGCGCGTCGCAGACACCCGTATCGAGCGAAGGTACAACGCTGATCAGCTTGATTTTGCCGGCGTAGTCCTGCAGTGTTGCTTCTTCAAGCAGGTTTTTATTCAAGCGGAAATCGGGAGCCGTATCGCCGACTTTGAGTTCCGGGCCGATCAGCGTGATCGGATTGCCTTTAAATGTAGCTACATTTGCGCGTTCTTGGGCCATGTTCATTTCCTCCTAGACAGATGGATTTATTCACTCAAATTTAATTATAATCGTTTTGAAAAGAAAATGTCCAACATAAGGAAAAACCAAGGTAAAGGAAGGTTCCGATGATTTTCATAAGATACGAAAACTGGAGAAGTTATCTGCGGTATTATCCCGTGACCTGCTTGCTCCTGGCTGCCAACATCATCATGTTTATCGTGTTGGCGGTGAATGGAGGATCGACGAATCCCTATACACTACTCAAGTTTGGAGCGTTGACCAATATTCCGGAATTAGCCGGCGAGAGCTGGCGATTGTTCTCCTCCATGTTCCTGCACCGGGGCTTTGATCACCTGTTCTCGAATTCCTTTGCGATCCTGGTGTTTGCGCCGCCGCTGGAGCGTCTGTTGGGTTGGTGGCGATACGCGTTGCTCTATTTGGGGAGCGGGCTCGTCGGGAACCTCATCAGCATGGGAATCTATCAGGTTGGTGCGGATGTTCATATCTCCGTAGGGGCTTCAGGCGCCGTCTATGGGGTCTATGGCGCATTTCTCTACATTGCTTTACTGCAGCGAAATCTGATGGATGAAAGCTCGCGTAAAACGCTATACAGCCTGCTCATTATCGGCGTGATCTATTCGGTATTGGTTCCACAGATCAACCTGGCAGCTCATCTCGGCGGACTCGTTGGTGGTTTCTTTATCTACGGGTTGATTATCCGGTTGTTAAAACGGCGTTGAACCTAAAGAGTGTAAATGGTACATTAAATTTAGAATAGGTTCGAGCACATGCGAAATGGAGCGATCAGATTCGTGGAATTAAGACAACTGCAGTATTTTGTGAAAGTGGCGAGAAAAGAGCACGTGACTCAGGCTGCCGAGGAGCTGCACGTCGCCCAATCGGCGGTAAGCCGGCAAATTCACCAGCTCGAGCAGGAGCTTGGCGTTAATTTGTTTATGCAGAAGGGCAGGAATCTCCATCTCACCGCCGTTGGGCAACTGTTCTGCAGCCGAGTGGAGATGATTCTTAAGGATCTCGACCGGGCCGTGAGCGAGGTGCACGAATTTCTTGATCCGGAGCAGGGGGAAATCCGTTTAGGATTCCCGAACAGTCTGGGGATTCATATGATTCCCAGCGTAGTGGCGGAGTTCCGCAAGCTGTATCCCAATGTGAAGTTTCGTTTTAGACAAGGCACTTATCCTACATTAATTCGCGATGTCGTATCCGGGGAAATTGATTTAGCTTTTATCTCTCCATTTCCAGAAAATCATGATCAAGTCACCGGTAATGTGGTGTTGACGGAGGATTTGGTAGGCATTCTTCCACCGGGGCATCCATTGGCTGGCGAGCAAAGCATCAAGCTAAGCCAACTCAAGGATGAGAAGTTCATTTTGTTCAGCAAGGGCTATTCGCTGCGACCGATTGTTTGGCATGCCTGTCTGGAGGCAGGTTTTACGCCGAAAATCGCTTTCGAAGGCGAAGAAACCGATACGATAAGAGGATTGGTTGCCGCCGGCATGGGCGTTAGCTTGTTGCCGGAGATGGCGTTGTTTCAAAGCTTTACGCTCCAGCCGATCCGCGTACGGATCTCCGAACCGAAGGTGACGCGCACGATCGGATTGATTCACCGTGCCGACGAGAAGCTGCCGCTTGTGGCGCAATCGTTCCGGATGTTCCTGCTGGAATACTTTGGCCTTCAGGTCGATACGCTGCCAAATCCGTGAATGAATTGTTATGTAAACGTTTGCTGAATCGGCTGAAAACAAAAAAAAGGCTGCACGATTCCGAGCCGATGGGCTCGGAAACCGTGCAGCCTTTGTTACGTGAAGTTGATTAGTCGCGGTTACTCGTGAAAATCAGAATGTAGCGAAGCAATTCCAGAATGGAGATCAAAGCGGCAGCCACATAAGTTAAAGCCGCGGCGTTTAACACTTTGCCGACTCCGCGCGATTCATTCGGAGAGATAAAGCCCTGCTCGAGCATCACCTTTCGAGCTCGGCTGCTGGCGTTAAATTCGACCGGCAGGGTGACGATCTGGAACAAGACGGCGGCGGAGAAGAAGATAATCCCGAGTCCGATCAAGTTCAGCGCGCCAAAGAGGAAACCGGCCAACAGCAGGAAGGGGGCAACTCCGGAAGCGAAGTTCACCAGCGGGAACATCCGATGGCGAAGCACCAGCATGGGGTATTTCTGCTTGTGCTGAATTGCGTGTCCGACTTCGTGACAGGCGACGGCGACGGCGGATATGGAACTCTCGTAGTATACCGGCTCTGACAACCGGACTACACGGTGAATTGGATCATAGTGGTCTGTCAGGGCACCGCGTACCGGCTCGATCGGGACATCATAGAGGCCGTTGGCGTCGAGCATACGTCTTGCTGCGTCGTGACCAGTTAAACCATAAAGGTTTGAAACTTTTGCCCATTTGTTAAAAGTACCTTTGACCCGAAACTGCGCCCATAGCGAGAGCCCAAATGCGATCAGAATCGGGATAAGCATCACGTCTGAATACATGAATCATTCCTCCATATGATTTAGTTGTCAAGGATGCAAACAGAGGTTGATTAGAAATATAGGTTAGGAAAAAGGCCCGTGGTTCATTAACAGCCGGATCGCTTCCATACAGGCTAAGCTTTGCGGTAACAAATTCGCGAATGCGCGTTTGGCCTGATTCGGCTGTAAGCTGGAAATGAGCGGCTCCAGCTCCTTGACCTCGCGTTCCAACTGCTGCATATGGAGCTCCAGCGAACTCAACTTCTCGGTCACTTGTACCTCGTGAGTCACCCGGTTCCATTGGTCCAGCTTCTCGCGGATCTCTTCCAACGTATATTTCTCCTGTTTCATTTGATTAATACGTTCAAGCCTGGTCAAGGTTTCAGCACTGTATAAACGATAGTTGGTCTGGGTGCGCTTCTCCGGGGAGATCAGCCCTAGTTTCGTGTAATAATCGATCGTCCGCTCACTGACGTCGGCGGCTTTAGCCAATTCTCCGATCCGGTACAGTTTATTTACTCCAATTCCATCACCTCTTCCGACATATCCAAAAGATTGCTTCTATATTTATTTTATTTATCCTCATGATACTTAACAACAAGCATACAGTCAAACGTTATGCTTTATTTTTATCAGTAACTATAAGACGATATAACCATAAACCTAACATAGTATGTTAGAAAGTATGTAGTAAATCTATTTTTTTTCAAAAAACTATTGTCATTCCTGCGTCTTTCGTCTTATAATCACTTTAACAATTCATTTTGTGTAAGGAAACTTAACATTAGGGGAGTGTTAAAGATGAAGAAGAAGTGGCTTTATGGTGGACTCATTTTTCTCGCGTCATTTGCTTTTCCGGTCTCGGCATTCGCAGCGGAGGGAGAGGTTACTGCCCCGGTTCTGGAGCTGGGCCTGAATTCGCTTTTCGTATTCGTCGCAGCCATGCTGGTGTTCTTTATGCAAGCCGGCTTCGCTTTACTTGAAGCAGGTACCGTTCGGATGAAGAACGCCGGGCACGTAGCCGGCAAAACGGTCCTTACTCTGGGAATATCCGTTCTTGCTTGGTGGCTGCTTGGCTTCGGTTTCGCTTTCGGCGACGGGAACAGCTTCCTGGGTACGACCGGATTCCTGTTCGGCGGCGAAGGGGATATCGGTTCCTTTAGCGTATTCTCCGAAATTGGTGTACCGCTCAATTTGATGTTCTTGTTCCAAATGGCGTTTGCGGCTGTATCGCTCGCGATCGCTTGCGGCGGGATGGCGGAACGCGCCAAACTTAGCGTTTATATCATCTTCGGTACGATCTTCATTGTCCTGATTTATCCGATCGTAGCTCACTGGGTATGGGGCGGCGGCTGGCTTGGTAATCTGGGGATGCAAGATTACGCCGGTTCGACGGTCGTTCACTTAACCGGTGCTACAGCGGCTCTTGCAGCAACTATTCTGCTTAAACCACGTCTGGGTAAATACAATAAAGATGGGAAACCGAACAACATTCCTGGCCATAACCAAGTGTTGACGGTACTCGGCGTCATTATCCTGTGGATCGGCTGGTTCGGTTTCAACCCGGGCAGCGCATTAACTCCTTTGAACGATGGATTCTTTGGTTATGTCCTGATGACAACCAATCTGGCCGCAGCCGCCGGTGCGGTTGCCGCACTGCTC
This sequence comes from Paenibacillus sp. J53TS2, assembly GCF_018403305.1. NCBI lineage: Bacteria > Bacillati > Bacillota > Bacilli > Caryophanales > Paenibacillaceae > Paenibacillus > Paenibacillus sp. J53TS2. The sequence goes on along the minus strand of NZ_BOSK01000001.1, from coordinate 583,145 downwards.
ATTTCCTGGGCGGTAATGGGCAAATCGGATATTCCGAGCATGCTGAACGGCGTGCTGGCCGCTCTTGTAGCAATTACCGGTTCTTGTGCTTTCGTTGACGCTTGGGCTTCCATTATCATCGGTGCGGTTGCCGGGATTTTGACCTTCTTTACGGCAAGATGGTTTGAACGCGCTGGGTTGGATGATCCGATTTACGCTTTCTCCGTACACGGGATCGCCGGGGTATGGGGTGCGATTTCCACCGGTTTGTTCGCAACGCCGGAATTGGCTGAGAAGACGGGCGTAGGCAAAGCTGGCTTGTTCTATGGCGGCGGCTTCGGACAATTAGGCGTACAGCTGCTTGGGGTGATCGGTACTTTCGCCTTCGTACTGGTTGTTTCCTTCTTAGTCTTAGGGATCATGAAGTGGACGACTGGGCTACGTGTCACGGAGGAAGAAGAAACAATGGGTCTGGATATCAGCGAGCATGGCACTTACGGTTATCCAGAACAAATGAACTTGCTGAACAAGAATACTTCGTCCGGCATTCCTGCCGAATAAGAGAGAGGAAAGGAAGTTGGGGGCCATGAGTCATGACACGGCCATGAACAACGCAAGCTTGAACGCGATCCGGTCCGCTGCGACTCCCGCTATGCTAAAGGCAGCCCGAGTCGATGAGCAGAACCGCTTATACGGCAAGCTGACATCGATGCCGATTCAAGCATGGAACCGGGAGGTCTCGGACCTGCATGATGCTGTCATGACCCAAGCTTGCCGATGCTGCGAAGAAGAGATGATCCGGGAGGGCTACGGCCCTCCTCCTTCGCATTATGCCTTTATTGCTTTTGGAAGCGCTGGTCGAGCGGAACCGACTTTATGGAGCGACCAGGATAACGGATTGATCTACGGGGAGGGCGACGTAGAGCAGTTGGAGCTCTATTTTGAACGATTCAGCCACAGGCTTTCAGCGATTCTTGAGCAGGTCGGCTATCCTCCGTGCCCCGGCAGCGTCATGTTGTCTAATAAGTTATGGCGAGGCAACCTAGTTTCGTGGGAGAGACAGTTGCTAGAGTGGCGAAATATTCTAGCCTGGGAACAAGTTCGCTATTTGATGATTGCCGCTGATTTGCGCCATGTCTACGGTGATGCGGCGCTGACAGCCGCTTTGCGCAAAACGATGAAGACCGTCATGGAAGAAGATCAAGGCAACGATCGCGATGTCGTGGCAGCGATCCTGCGAAATACCGTCCGTCACAAAGCAGCATTAAATATTCTGGGTCAGGTGATAACGGAACAGAGCGGCGAGCATGCCGGTGATTTTGACGTCAAGTACGGCTTGTACATTCCGATTGTTAATGCCGTTCGTTATTTGGCTTTGCAATATGGGGTCGAATCCTCGTCAACTTGGGAACGCATTTCTCAGCTGGTTCAGCTTGAGGCGGTTCCTACCCGTTGGCTGGAATCCTGTAGTCGGGCGTTTGAGACGGCGGTGAGGCTTAGGTCCCTTGTTCCCCCGGAAACGGACAACGGGTTGCTGACAGGAACCCATTATTTGCCTCAAGAGATGTTAAAACAGAAAGAGCTCCGGCGCGAACTGCGGGAATCACTTAGCACGGTCAAGGTCATGTACCGCACTCTCCAAAGGCAGCACCGGTATGCGGAAAGGAAATGGTTATGAAAGAACCGATGAAGGGAAACGGTGGTTTTTGGGATGCCTTCAAGGGCGGCGGAGTGTCGCCAAGGATCGCCTCGATGCTTGGCGCGCCCAGCGCGCAGCAAATCGCATTCGTTCGTTCTTTGACCAAAGGGCAGCGTCGTCCCGAGACGCTTCACGTTCCGCTGAGCGAATTAAAAACGGCAGTCTTCGATTTGGAGACGACAGGATTTCATTACCATTATGGTGATGAAATTTTGTCCTTTGGGGCGGTTAAGGTGGAGGGGGAGCGCATCAGCGAAGAAGTGTATTATTCCCTCGCTAAACCGGCTTGCCAAATTCCCGAACGGATTATCGAGTTAACCGGAATTACGCCGGAGATGGCCCAATCTGCCCCCACTTTGCTGGAGGCGCTGCGTGAATTCATGGCTTTTGTTGATGACCGGGTGCTCGTCGCGCACGGGAGTGCACATGATAAAGCCTTCCTGGACGTGGCGTTATGGAAAACAACTAAAGCCCATCTCGGGCACCGGGTGCTGGATACGATGATGATTGCCCGTAAGCTGGAACCGGAGCGCCGCATCTCGGGAGGGCTGGACGAATGGCTGGCTGTATATGGGATCCCGGTTACCCAGCGTCATCACGCATTGGAGGATTCCAAAATGACCGCTCGTCTTTGGATCGCGTTAATCGACCGGTTGAGAGAACAAAACGTCTTAACCTTAGGTGATCTGTATACTTTTTTGAGTAAAACGTAACGTAACCTCTTATCGGCTTGTACTTATTCACCATTCTGATTTTCCTGATGTACGGGCAAAAGGGTATACCCCGTGCCGTTCGAATCGATCCCATAAGCTTGAATCCTGAAGCCGTCCGGTCCGCTGGGCGGCTTATCGTTTGCGAAGGAAACCCTGCCCCCAATCAGGTAGAGGCGAATTTGGGCAGCGAAGATGGGCAGTTGACGCAGATCCTCCGGCGATGGCAGTGGTGGTGAGCTGGGGTGGGTATGGTAAAGCCCGATCAATTGCGGATCAAAGCAACTTCGGACCCACACGGCCGGATCGAGCTCAAAAGCGTGCTGCGGAGTCTTGGAGTGATTGGCGACGGAAAGGTAACGTTGGATTGTTCCTTGGCGGCCGTCAAACGTACCGAACAGGAGGCCGCAAGCCTCCTCGGGGTGCCGCTGTAGCCCATCTCGTAGCATTTCGTCCCGAATTTTCGCTGGCAACATCCAGAACTGATTCATTTTGCGAACTCCTGTCCATGAATTAAGTTTCAAAGGTTCACCTTTTTCACGCTCCATTGTAACAAATCGTTAAAAAAGGGTACAATATTTACGGTAAACGTAATCTTAAAACAATTGAGGGCATAAAAGGACGGACATACGATGAATCGTAATCGATGGATATTGGCTGCGCTATTGGTGTTGCTGGCGATCGCCTTGCTAGATCGTGGGGGACAGGACGGCTGGTTTTCGAGCCTGAGCGGCGACTCCAAGGGAAGTAAGAAGGAACCTTCCCTCAGTGCTATGGCGGCGGAGGGGGCACCTAAGCCTGGGACGGCTGCGCCGGCCTTTTCCTTGCCGGGACTGGATGGGAAAACATACGAAGTTGGAGGCAAGCGGGACAAAGTGCTGTTGCTGAACTTCTGGGCTTCCTGGTGTGATCCGTGTAAGGAAGAAGCTCCTGAGTTGAAGGCGCTGGCTGAGAAATATAAAGACTCCCTGGATATTTATGCCGTTAATGTCACGCTATACGATAAGCTAGATGAGGCGAAGGCTTTCGTTAAGGAATATGGTTATACCTTCCCGGTGCTGTTGGATGAAAAAGAAGAGGCTTATCGGATGTTTAACGGTATCGCCTTCCCGACCAACGTATTGATCGACGAACAGGGTGTCATACGCGATGTTATCGTTGGGGTCATTCCACCGGAAGAACTGGAAGCCAAAATCAAAAACTTGATTTAGCGTGAAGAGGCCCGAATCACCAAGTAATAGCGGTGGTTCGGGCCTTCTTGTGAATATGGCGTTTGTTGGTATTAGTGGTTGACTAATCCCCGACCGGCGGAAGGGATCTCTTCATAACCCTCGCGTTTGGTTTGCCCCAGCAAAGCATAACGAATACTGTCTACGAGCGCTTCCCAGCTGGCTTCGATCACGTTGCTCGAGACGCCGACGGTATTCCAGGAATTGTGGAAATCCTGGGACTCGATCAGTACGCGCACTTTCGAAGCGGTGGCGTCTTTGTCGTCGAGTACACGAACCTTATAGTCGGATAGGTGCATGTCTTTCAAGCCCGGGTAATACGTGATCAGCGCTTTACGGAGCGCATTGTCCAGCGCATTAACCGGACCGTTGCCTTCCGCCGCGGTGTAGATGCTAGCCCCGTCAATCTTCAGCTTGACGAAAGCTTCGGATACGACTGGCCGGTCGGCAGTTTTCTCTACCAGCATCTTAAACGATTCGAAGATGAATAGTTCCTTTAAATCACCGTTAGCTTGGCGCAACAACAATTCGAGAGAAGCGTCCGCGCCTTCGAATTGATATCCTTGATGCTCCAAATCTTTGATCTTGGCGATGACCTGCTTGGTGTTCTCGTTTTCCGGATCGAAATCGATGCCCATCTCCTGCGCTTTGGAGAGGATGTTGCTTTGTCCCGCCAATTCGGAGACGAGCACACGCTGACGGTTGCCCACGAGCTCGGGAGCGATGTGTTCGTACGTTCGCGAATCGCGAAGGATCGCGGAGACATGGATGCCGCCTTTGTGAGCGAACGCGGCGTTTCCGACGTAGGGCTGATTGACCTGCATATGCACGTTGGCAATCTCGCTGATGTAGCGGGCGGTGTTGGTGAGTTGCTTCAACCGGTCCGCCTCGAGCACATCGTAACCAAGCTTGAGTTGTAGATTTGGTATGATCGAGCAAAGGTTGGCATTGCCGCAACGCTCGCCGTATCCGTTCATCGTACCCTGAATTTGCGTAGCTCCGGCGCGGACGGCGCTGATCGAGTTGGCAACAGCTAGCTCGCAATCGTTATGGGTATGGATCCCCAATTTTGAGCCGGAGATCGCTCCGGACAACGTGCTGACGATATCGAACACCTCATGCGGCATCGTGCCGCCGTTCGTATCGCACATCACCAACCAGTCGGCGCCGGCTTCTTCCGCTTTACGCATGACGGCGAGAGCGTAATCAGGGTTATTTTTATACCCGTCAAAGAAATGCTCAGCGTCAAAAACAACCTCAAGCCCCTTCTGCTTCAAATAAGCGATGGAATCGAAGATCATGGCGAGGTTCTCTTCCAATGTCGTCTGCAGGGCGGTGTGTACATGAAAATCCCACGATTTTCCGACCAGGGTCGCCGCCTGAACACCGGCTTCCACCATCCGGTGAAGGTTAGCGTCGTGTTCAGCTAGGCTGTCTTTTCGACGCGTGCTGCCAAAAGCGGTGATCTTGGCCTGCAAGTTCAGTTCCTTGACCCGCTTGAAAAATTCAATGTCTTTCCCGTTGCTGCCCGGAATTCCACCTTCAATGTAATGAACCCCAAGCTGGTCCAGCTTTCTGGCGATCTTCAGCTTGTCGTCCGCCGACAGGCTGATGCCCTCGCCTTGAGTACCGTCGCGCAAGGTGGTGTCGAAGATGGATATTGGCTTTGACATGATCGAAGTATCCCCCTTTGGCAATGTATGAGGGTGGTTAGCTCTCACCGTGTGTTTGGTTTTTAATTAATAATTATAACACTTACATTTTAAATGTAACACGCTTTTTTGAGAAAATGGTTGGTGCCGATATTGACCGTCTTTCCGGGGACGGGTATGCTGAACTTAGGAGTAACGTATGATAAATGAGGGGAAGAAAGTGAGAGATACTGCTGATTTTTACCCTGCCCGGGGAAGAGTCGTTTTGCATGTCGATATGAACGCTTTTTATTGCTCGGTTCATGAGGCGGAAGAGCCCGACAAATATCGGAACCAACCCACAGCGGTGGCCGGAAGCGTGGAATTGCGAAAGGGCGTGATCGTCACCTGCTCGTATACCGCACGCAAGTTAGGAGTGTCGACAGGGATGACCGTCAGCCAAGGGCTGAAGAAGTGCCCCGAGCTTATTGTTATCCAGCCGGACTTCCACCTCTATCGCAAATATTCCAGGGCGTTCATGGATATCGCATATGAATACACGCCGCTGCTCCAGGCTGTCTCCATCGACGAATGTTATCTGGATATCTCCGGCTCCAAACAATTCGGCACCCCGCTCGAGATCGCAAACGAAATCCAGCAGCGGATTCGGCACGAGCTAGGTCTTCCCTGCTCGGTTGGCATTGCCCCGAATAAGCTACTGGCCAAAATGGCTTCGGATATGAAAAAACCGAACGGCATTACCGTTCTGCGTATACGTGATGTGTCGAAGTTACTTTGGGATAAACCGTGCAGCGACTTGTTTGGCATCGGCCGGAAGACCGCGGATAAACTAAAGTCGATGCGGATCTATACGATTGGCCAGCTAGCGGCCGCCGAGGAACGAAAGCTCATCGAGCGATTTGGAGTGGCTGGATCCTGGATGAAGCGGGCGGCGAACGGAATCGACGATTCGCCGGTTAATGATGAACGTGAAAAAAACAAGTCGATCGGCCATACGACTACGCTTCCGCGCGATATTAGCCGGATGGAGGACGTGCAGCGAGTGTTGCTGAACGTCGCCGACCAGGTGGCGCGTCGGTTACGTCGACAGAATCTGATGGCGCAAACGATTCAGATTACGATCCGCACCCCGGACATGAAGACGATCACCCGCTCGCAGAGTCTGGATACGGTAACCGAGCAGGCGGAGGAGATATACCGTGAAGCTTGTGAATTGTATCGTCGCCATTGGAGCGAAGACAAGCCGGTACGACTGCTTGGGATTACATTGCAAAATTTGGTTCCCAAAGAGGAGTCTGCGTTGCAGTTGGATTTGTTCGATTACGAACGCCAGCCCAAAAAAGAGTCGCTAACCCGTACGATGGATATGCTAAGGGACAAGTTTGGTGAAGACGCAGTTCTGACCGCTGGCATGCTGACTGACGATCCGTCGGCGTTGATCCGTAATCATCGGATTCGCGGGACTTCGCTGCAGACGGATTTCCTTCGCGAGGAGCGTGACGAAAATGCGGACGGCCCTCGTTCGATCGAGGAATGAACGATCAAGGAATGATCACCTTTTGGAATTGGTATAATACGGAAAACGCATTGAAATTGCAAACTATTTATATTATATTGGTCATGGTGATATAAAACGCACCGGACTCGTACCGTTTATTCAGGAGGCAGATAAGAGATGGCGAAATATACTTGGGTTGAGAAAGACACTTGCATCGCTTGTGGCGCTTGCGGCGCGACAGCACCGGATATCTACGATTATGACGATGAGGGTTTGGCCGAAGTGATTTACGGCGAAGACGGCAATCGCGGGGTAACGGAGATTCCGGATGATTTGCACGACGATCTCCAGGACGCTTGCGACGGCTGCCCGACGGATTCCATCAAAATTGCGGATGAGCCGTTTAATAAAGAAGGTTAAACCTTGGAATAACTGGTTCAAGGAACGCCCTACGCCGATTTCGGCGGGGGCGTTCTTTTTTTATTCTTCTTGGGAGTAGAATGTGATATGATCATAGGAATGAATACTGAATACAAATTCATCAAACGAGGTGGTTATTCCTTGATCGGTAGAAGCGGAAATCCTACTCTTCGCGATTCATCCTTTGATCGTCCGGACTCGTACTCCGGGATGCAGCAAATGACGATTGAAGGTACGGTTAACAAGGCGTTTATCACGCTGATTATCCTTCTAGGTAGTGCGTTCAGCACGTGGATGCTTTATTTTGACGGCTATAGCGTGGGCGGCATGGCGGTAGCCGGTGCGATTATCGGCATGATCCTGGCTCTGATCGTTAGCTTTGTGCCCCGGACGTCGCCCTATCTGGTTCCTCTTTATGCGATAGCGGAAGGAATGTTCCTTGGCGCAATATCCGCGACCTACGAAACGCTGTACAACGGCATTATTCTTCAGGCTGCTTTGTTGACGATGGCCGTATTCTTGGCGTTACTCTTGGCTTACAAAACGCGTTTAATCAAAGCCACGGAGAATTTCAAGTTGGGTGTGTTTGCGGCAACCGCGGGGGTTGCGTTGGTGTATTTAGCTAGCTTTATCCTCGGATTCTTCGGCATTAACATCCCGTATCTGCACAGTAACGATTGGATTGGCATCGGTATTTCGCTGGTAATCGTAGTTATCGCGGCGCTGAATTTGGTGCTGGACTTTGATTTTATCGAAAACGGTGCCCAGCGGGGCGCTCCGAAATATATGGAATGGTACGGCGCCTTTGGCTTGATAGTGGCGTTGGTATGGTTGTATCTGGAACTCGTCCGCCTGTTGGCGAAGTTGGCAAGCCGCGATTAAGAATAATTTAACTTGAGGACAGGATGGTATGGGGGAGGGCGGTAGCCTAACTCGTACTACCCTGTCCTCTCTCTTTGCACCATTATCCCGTTTGATCAGGCAGAAAAAGTAAAGAGGAACAGAGATGCAGAAATACAGAAGGCAGAAAGGCAGAAACGCAGAAACGCAGAAACGCAGAAACGCAGAAACGCAGAAACGCAGAGTGAAACAGAGCGCCTCAGATACTCAGATACTCAGATAATTAGGTGGGCGAGAAAAGTTATGTGAAAAAATAACTATTAAATAAGACAGGATTATCAAAGAATAGTGCCTCGGAACAGTGAAGCAGGTTTTGGAGAACTGCAAGAAATCCTGTAATATATGTTAAGCTGCAGCTACAAGGGGCGGATTCGGTATACGCGCAATCAGTTGATGGTATGAAATGGTTGGAATCGCCACACAAATACACAGCAACTTATGCGACATCGTCGCTTTCCCTCCAGACAAGCGTAGACGCCTACGCACAGTGTACTCGTTCAAGTACGCTTGCAGATACTTCCGTCCTAAGGCCACATAGGTACTTCTCAGCGATCCCCACGCCTCTCTTACCACTTTCCGCAAGGGTGTATACAGCCGATAGGCAATAGGAAACGACTGTATCTCCGATGTACGAATCTCCACATTCTCAGTGATGAAGGCGGCGAGTTCGCGGCGGTTTGCCCTACGGATCTCTCTTCTATTTTGCGGGACGAGTTGGATTTTGACATGCTCAGGCTCGCCAGCATCCGTTACTGTACATCCTGCCACGACTACAGAGGAACGAGAATATAAAAGCTGGCCGCGGGACGGATCAAATCCGTACAGGTCACTATTTACCTTTACGACTCCACTCAACAACTCACGAGCATCAAACTCTCCGATGGCATGGCGTATTTTGTGCAGCATCAACCAAGCGGTCTTGTAGGTAACGTGGATCACCCGGCTCAGCCGCATAGCCGAGATGCCGTCGGGAAGCAAGAACAACTCCATTGCCTGGAACCATTTTAATAAGGGCAGATGGGTTCCTTCAAAAATCGTACCCACCAGAGGTGACGTTTGATACGCGCATTTACCGCACTCGAACAAAGGAATGCGTCGTGTGGTCAGACGGCTGCAATGGGGGTGAGCACAGCGTGGGCAGATGTAACCGTTTGGCCACTTCAATGCAATCAGTGCGTCCACACAATCCTGTTCACTAGTATAACGGCAGCAGTTCAGGGGTGGCAGAATCGTTTCCGGATGACCACCTTCCATGTCGGCTTCCCTCCCTCACTATTAATATACGTACATACGTTCGTTAATTTGATTATACCAAACATACGTTCCTAATACAACCAAAATTCTTCCAAAAAAATCATTTATCTACAAAGTTTCTCTAGCCTCTTTTTCTCGCCACCACCACGTCCTGATCGAAGGGGATAATCGTGCAAAGAGGCGATCAGAGGCACGTAGCCCCGCATCGCCTCGCATCGCCCTGCATAATCTCTAATCCCGTATACCCGCTTCTAAACCTACGCTAGGTATTAAGTCGCAAAAATGCGTAATTGGCGAATAATGGGTTAGAATCCCTGATCTCTCTGCCGATATAAGTAAATAATGGTGATTTCTCGACTACCTGGCATGGAGGAACTGATGGGAAACTCAGCTTATCTTAAAAAATATGTAGAAAACCATCCTAACAATAAAATGGCCTGGTATTTACTGGGCAAGGAATATGAATTGAACGGGCAAGCGGGGAAAGCCCACTATTGCTATATTCAGGCGGGCAACGTGTACGAAGCGTTTGAATCCAGCAAAATCCCGCTTCCGGAAGAGGTACTGTCCGGCTACAAGGAAGGGCTGATGCAGGAGACGCACCGGCGGGAGAAACGAAGCCGGTTCCTACGCAAGTTCAGCCTGGCGCTGTTGATCGCGCTGCTGATGTGGATTCCCTCGGCCGATGCGCCGGGGAATCGGCCGGCGATCGTGCCCGCGTCAGCTGGCGTCGAGCTCGGAGAGACGCCGGCCGATGTGCCGCCACTCGCCGAGGATGAGGCGGTGGGCGGTGCGCCTCCGGTGGCGCCGGCCTTCTCGGGGCCGGCGTTCACCGCCATCGGCTACGCCGGCGATCCCGTCGGGACGCAGGCGGAGGCCGTGGGCGGTTTGCTCGCGCTGCAGCGGCAAACCGATTTTAGCCCGCTCCATGCGGCGGCGCTTGGCATGGAGCGGGCTGGCGACTGGCTGGTCTGGTCGGACGACCTGCCAGTCGTGTTCGGCTTGGAGCAAAGTCCGGCTGACGGTCGGACTACGCTCCAAGCCTATGATCCGGCGGCCTGCGAATGTACGCCGCCGGATCCAACAGAGCTGCAGAAGCACGCGAAGGTGTGGATTCCGCAGCAGGAATCGCTAGGCGTGCTGGCCTCAGCGATGACCCATTATAAGCAGGCCAAGGGAGCCTGGCCTTCCAGCCTGCAGGATCTAACCGGGCCGTATCCTGACAATTGGATCGCGGGGACTGATCCGACCATGGTGCAGGGGTTCGGCCCGCTGTTGGCGCAGCTGAAAAATAAAGGTATCGCCGCGACGGGAAAAGAAAATGAGACAGCGGTGCTCGCGGAGGGAATGGTTCCGGGGCAGCGGCCGTATTTTGCCGAGCCATATGAGATTATCGTCGATACACAAGCGCATGTACTGGCCGTGGTTAGTGGGAATGTGATAGTTCGGAGTTATCCGGTTGGCTTGGGCGGTGACAAAACACCGGAGGGCACATTTGCGATTTCCGAGAAAGTGATGAACCCGAACGGAAGGGATAACGGAGAGTTTGGCAGCCGCGGCATGCAGCTGTCGGATACGAATTACGCGATTCACGGAACAAATGAGCCGGACAGCATCGGGAAGGATGAGTCACTGGGATGCATCCGCATGGGGAAGAAGGACGTGGAGGAGCTGTTCGATCTCGTCCCGAAGGGAACGAAGGTGGAGATTGGAAAGGGGATCTTACCGAAGCTGAAAAACGTCCCGGCGGAGCGTTTCGCCCTGGGCGATAGACAGGATCAGACCAATCCCCACCGCACATACCATTGGTTGGACTAGTTTAGGTTACGATCAGAAGGACGGCAGTCACGACCACGAGCGCAGCTACGATGGAAATCGACCAGATGAGCGCTTTCTTGTTGACTTCGTCCTTTTTTTGCTGGAATGTAGGCGGTTTGCGTTTGGTTGACATGAATATTTCCCCTCTCTAACCTAGTCTGAAGCGATAATGGAGGTGCATTCCCCCTTATTGTAACGGCTTTCATCATAAAATTCCATCACCTTGTTGTTATGTTCACGCACCGTTTAACTTTTCTTTTCCAACGGAAAAGGCTAAACTGATAATAGCAAAATCATGCAAAGCATCGGATCGGAGTGAACAGAGAAACGTGTTGTATCGTGCATTGGGAAAACCGGTGTTTTTCCGGATGGATCCGGAGGATGCCCATCATCTCGTTATCAATGGATTACATACTGCCGCTGCTATTCCCGGAATGACATCGATGTTGCGCGGGATGTACGGCGTGCCGGAGGCGCCGGAGCTGGCGACGAACTTATTCGGTATTCATTTTCCTTCCCCGGTGGGGTTAGCCGCCGGTCTTGATAAAAATGCTGACGCGGTGCCAGGTTTTTCCGCGATCGGATTTGGATTTATGGAAGTTGGCACGGTGACGCCGTTGGGCCAACCCGGCAACGATCGTCCCCGGTTGTTCCGGCTGCCTCCCGAGGAGGCGCTGATCAACCGGATGGGGTTCAATAACCGCGGGATGGAGGCGATGGCAGAGCGCTTGCAGGCGCTGAAGCTTCGTCCGATTCCGGTCGCCGTCAATATTGGAAAGAACAAAACAACGCCAAATGAAGAAGCTTTTCGCGATTATGAGAAATGCATTTCGGCATTATACGAATACGCTGATTTTTTCGTCGTAAACATCAGTTCACCAAATACGCCGGACCTGCGTAAATTGCAGCATGGTAACGAGCTGGCAACGCTGTTGACCGCCGTGATCGACCGGATGGCGGAAGAGGCGGAGCGACACGGTAAATCGAAGGCGGTGCTGGTCAAAATTGCGCCAGACGTCAGCTTTGATGAGCTGGAATATATGGTCGATACGATCCAAAACAGTGGTGTTTCGGGTCTTATCGCCACGAATACGACGTTGTCCCGAGAGGGGATCACGCATAAGAACGCCCAGGAAACGGGAGGCCTGAGCGGCAAACCGCTTGGTATGCGATCGACGGAGATCATTTCTCGGGTCTATCGGCAAACGGGCGGGCGATTGCCGATCATTGGCTCGGGCGGAATTTTCACGGCGGACGATGCCTACGCCAAGATCAAGGCAGGTGCCAGCTTGGTTGAAATCTACACCGCGCTGATTTACGAAGGCCCGGAGATTAACCGCAAGCTGCACCGTGGACTGCGGCAACTGCTGCGGCGGGACGGCTATCGCCATATTTCCGAGGCGGTTGGGGCGGACCACCGATAAGCGGCCGGCTGAAGCCAAGCCGGGGGGATAGAAGACAGGAGGCATAAGGATGGACAGTAGAGATTGGGGAACATTTTTGCTTCCATATGAACAAGCCGTTGAGGAGCTAAAGGTCAAATTCAAGACGATGCGCTCCGAACTGAAGAAACTTGAAGAGTATGCGCCAATCGAATTCGTGACCGGAAGGGTCAAGAAAATATCCAGCATTCTAGACAAGGCGAAGCGGTACAACGTGGCTCTGGAGGATCTGGAGACCGGGATTGAAGATATCGCCGGCATCCGGATCATGTGTCAGTTCGTAGAAGATATCCGCCGGGTGGCGGAGTACATTCGGATGCGCAAGGATCTTAAGGTCCTTTACGAGAAGGACTACATTACCAACTATAAAGAAAGCGGGTATCGCAGCTTTCATATGATCGTGGAATATCCGGTGCAAACCGCGCTTGGCCAGAAGCAGGTGCTAGCCGAAATCCAGATTCGCACGCTGGCGATGAATTTCTGGGCTACCATCGAGCATTCGTTGAACTACAAGTATCGCGAGAGCCTGCCCGAGGAGATGCGGGGCCGGCTCAAAAAGGCCGCGGAAGCCGCCTTCGTACTCGATAACGAAATGTCCAGCATCCGCGAGGAGATTTTGGTTGCGCAGAAGAGCTTCGAGGACGACTCCAACATCGTCTCCTCGGTACTTGCGTCGATTCATCAGTTGTATTTTTACCATCTTGTGTCCGAAGCGATTGACGCGCAGGAGCGGTTCAACCGGCTGTGGGAAACGAAGGATTTCGAAGGGATGAAGCTACTGATGGGCGAAGTGAAAGGCCTCATCAAGCAGCACAAAAAAGTAGAGGAGCCCGGGGATGAGCTATGAGCCGCTGTTTGTGGCGTACCTCGTTTACTTCAACCGAGACCGCGATTACTTCGAGTGCCATGAGGTGCTCGAGGAGCTTTGGTTGGCGCGGGGACATGACCCGCTGTACAAAGGGTTGCTTCAGATCGCTGTCGGCTTGTTCCATGCCCGGCGCGGCAATTTGTCCGGGGGGCGGAAAATGCTGCTTTCGGCCTTAGAACAGCTGTCTCCGTATCCGGAACAGTCGCTTGGCATCGACCTTGGCAAGCTGCTGCGGGAGACGGAGGCGTACATCAGAGAGCTAGCAGATGAGGGGAAACGGGATTTTGCCTTTTACGATCTGACGATCCGTTTGTTAGATTCGGAACTGGTCCGCATGGTGGAAGTGGCATCGGAGAACATCGCCCCGAATAATCCGCAGCGGCGTACACCGCAGCGCGGTGAGAAGCATGAGGAAAGGCAGCAAAAGTTGGATCAAAGGAAAGCGCGTTGACAAGGCTGATTTCGGCCCGTCCCCCATTGTAGGGGAGACGGGCGTTTTGCGGTACGAAGCAAAATGACTGAATCGAAGAATGGATGGGACAGGCATGGCGGTACAACCACCAGAAGAATTTTTGGAGCGCATGCAGGAGCTGTTGGGAGAAGAAGAATATGCGGCTTTCCGTGCCTCTTACGACAATCCGCGGTTTGCGGGGGTCCGCGTCAATACGCTAAAAATTGATTCCGAGGCCTTCAGGAAAGCGGTGCCGTTCGAATTGCGGCCGATTCCCTGGTGTCAAACGGGGTACTATGTCGATGAGCAAACGAAGCCGGGCAAACATCCGTATTATCACGCCGGGCTCTACTACATCCAAGAGCCAAGCGCTATGGCGCCGGTGGAGCTGTTGGAGGTGGCGCCCGGGGAGCGAGTGCTCGACCTCTGTGCGGCCCCGGGAGGAAAGTCGACGCAAATCGCGGCCAAGCTGCGCGGAAGCGGCATGCTTGTAACTAATGATATTAACGCGGAACGGACCAAAGCCTTGGCTAAAAATATCGAGCTGTACGGCGTACGTAACGCGGTCGTGCTCGGCGAGACACCGGAGCGAATCGCACGTGCGTTCCCGAATTTTTTCGATAAAATTCTGATCGATGCACCTTGCTCGGGGGAAGGGATGTTCCGGAAAGACGAGGATATGGCCCGGCTATGGGAACCGGAATGGATTCGGAAGTATGCCGGCATGCAACGGGATATCTTGAAGGCAGCGGCGGCTCTGTTGGCGCCGGGCGGGAGAATGGTATACTCCACCTGCACGTTTGCGCCGGAAGAGAACGAGGCGACGATCGCGGATTTCCTGTTGGAGCATCCAGAGTTTAAGGTCGTACCGCTCAAGTGGGATCCCCGGATCTCCCCTGGACGTCCGGAGTGGCTGGAATGGCTAGCCAAGCGAGAGGAAGGCCGGATATATCCGGCGGAAGTCGCTGCGCAAACTGCCATGTGCGGCCGACTTTGGCCGCATAAGGTGGAGGGTGAGGGACATTTTCTCGCCGTACTGGAGCGACAAGGGGAAGGACAACCCCAGGAGGAAACCATAGGATTGGGTAATGCCCCCTCGGAATGGGAGGGGGAATCCCGCAGTAAACGGGAATCCCGTCAAGGCCACCGGGGCCGCCAGGGAACTGGGCGCGATGCCAAAGGCGTGGACGAGAGGGAGTTGTTAGAGAGCTGGCGGGCTTTTTCCCGTGAGCATCTCAATGAGGCGGAACTACCGGGGGAACCGCTGCTTTTTGGAGGCAACGTCTACCTGTCTCCGCTTACCAAGGAGCGTCTGGACGGGTTGAAGGTTGTCCGGCCTGGCTGGTACGTCGGGAGCGTGAAAAATGGGCGTCTTATACCTGGGCAGCCCTTGGCCACAGCACTGTCTCCATCGGAAACGGTGAGGGTGCTGGATTTGTCCGCTTCAGACGGCGAGGCAATTCGCTATCTGAAGGGAGAAACCCTGCAGGTGGAAGCGGCGAGGATTCAATGCTCGGAGAACGCTAGCCCCAAAGGATACGTGCTGATCACGGTCGACGGCTATTCGCTGGGTTGGGGCAAATGGCAGGATGGAATGCTGAAGAACGAATATCCCGCCGGGTGGAGGTGGACGTAAGATGAGTGCCGGCAAGAAAACGCAACGGTTGGATAAAATTCTGGGAAATCTCGGTTATGGAACCCGATCGGAAATCAAAAAATACGTCAAACAAGGCCGAGTCGCGATCAACGGAGCGGTCGTTAAGGACAGCGGCATCCAGTGCGATCCTGGAACGGATGTGGTGGAGCTGGACGGGGAGCGGATTTTTTATCGGGAGTTTGTCTACTTGATGCTGCATAAACCGCCCGGTGTCATCTCAGCTACTGAGGATCGGCGGGAGAAAACCGTACTCGATTTGCTCCCGATGGATTATCAAGTATTCTCGCCTTTCCCCGTCGGGCGACTGGACAAAGATACAGAGGGTCTACTGCTGCTGACTAACGATGGTCAACTGGCCCATGACCTGTTATCCCCCCGCAAGCATGTACCCAAAACGTACGAGGCTGTCGTCCTCGGCCATGTGGGCGATGCGGAAGCCGCGAGCTTCCGGGAGGGCGTGGAGCTCGACGATGGCTACGTCACCTTACCCGCCGAGCTAGAGGTGCTGGAACACGGAGCCGAAGCGGACGGAACCCGCATCTCCCGCATCCAACTGACCATCTCGGAGGGGAAATTCCACCAGGTCAAGCGGATGTTCGAGTCCGTCGGTTCCCGGGTCACATACCTGAAGCGCCTGTCGATGGGGCCTCTCCTTCTCGATGAGTCTCTGCCGCTCGGCGCCTTCCGCGAGCTGACCGACTCCGAGCTGGAGTCGCTGCGCACGTACAAAGGCACCGGAGCTTCAAAAGGGTAACTAGCGATTCGCTCTACAGTGAGCGATTCCCGAAGGGAGAGCGCCTTAACAGCACGAAGTTGAAGGATATAGGCCGAACGTTGCAGTCACCGCTATGCAGGCGCGCCCGAAGTAGAGCGTGCCCGTAGGGCGAAAAGCGGCTTGTAGCACGTTTGCCTGCCCAGGTGAGCCGACAGAAGTAGGGATGAGCAGCACGGTTTACCAGGTTGAACGGGAACGCCTAAAGTAAGACGTACCCGAAGGGGGAAAAGCGTTCCACGAGCCAACTTAAGCGAATCCCCGCAGGGGAGAGCGTGCAGGAGCACCTCATGCACTCCCACGTTCCTCCCCTTTGCGGGAGACCAGAGGGCAGCAGGCCCTCGGGCCCCCTCCCTTACGGTAAGGGAGGGATGGGGAGGGTTGAGTCAAGAAAGGAGACCACACATGAAATACAAACTGATCGCATTAGATGTAGACGGCACGCTGCTCACCGACGACCACGTGTTGACCCCGGGAACGATCGAGACGATTCGAGCCATCGCGGGGCAAGGCACGGAGTTCGTGTTATGCACCGGCCGGGCTCCGCGGAGCTCGATTCCCTATATGCGCGAGCTTGGGTTGGAGGGCTATGTGATTAGCCATAACGGGGCAGCCACGGTGGATGTGCGGACCGAGGAGATCGTCCACGAATTCGCGTTGAATCCGCATGGACTTGAGCCGTATATGGAGTACTGCCGAAAGAATCACGTTCATTTTGACGTCAATACCACCTTTGCGCTGTATGTGGAAAATGCGGCAGGGCTCACGAAGGAAGCGCTGGACATGTACCACAAATTTCTGATGGAACCGGAAGATATGCCGGGTTGGGCCGATTTCAGCGAACCGATCGTGAAATTCACTGTCGCCGGCGAGATGGATCAGCTGGACCGCGTGTACTCGGATTGGAGCCAATGGACACAGGAATTCAATATGCTGCGCAGCGGCGACTTTTTCATCGATTTAATGCATAAAGAAGCTTCCAAAGGGGCAGCCCTGCAGAAGCTGGCAGAGAAGCGCGGAATCCCTGCCGAAAACGTCATGGCGATCGGCAATTATTATAATGACTTAACGATGCTCACCTATGCCGGGTTAGGCGTAGCTATGGACAATTCTCCGCTGGATGTGAAAGCGGCGGCCAATGCCGTGACCGCCTCGAACAACGAGGAAGGCGTGAGGCAAGCGCTGGTAAAGTATGTTCTAGGAGATGTTCCATCAGGGTGAGAGGGTGGTCTTCTTCTCGGTATCGGACAAGGAGTGCTCAATTGATCTCGGACGGTGCAGCAGCCAGCCGAGGCTTACACTGAGACCGAGCAAGACGAGAAACAATCCTCCGGTGAGCCCCAAAGTTCTAGGCGTCACCACTTCAAGCAAGAAACCGGCGGCGAGCATGGCGATACCCATTAAGGTGTTTTGCAAGGTGGCCAATCCGCCGAAGAACCGTCCCTGCCATTCGGTTGGAATCAACTGCATCAGAACCGTTTCGTTGCAGGCGTTGCCCACGCTAGTGATGACTGCCGATAAGGCTAACAGCAAAATGAGCAGGAGAAACGAAGGCGATTGACTGATCATCACTTGGAAAACCCCTTCGATCAACACGGTCAGGACAGCGGCCGTCCGCATATAGCGGGCCATTCTGCCGGTGAGTCCGGAGCCGACCAGCATCCCGGCACCCAGCGCTCCATAGAGTAATCCGATGCCGATATCTCCCATACGGAACACTTCGGCGGCGTATACGCTGATCAGTACATTAAAGATTCCATCCGCGATCGGCCAAACGGCAAACACGATCAACATGATCCGCAAAAAGAAGGATTGAGTGAGCAACCGTCGGAGTACAGCGGTTTGGCGGGGCCCGAGCGTCGGCGCTGGCGTCGGCGTGTATATTAGCTCGCCGGAATTGATCTCTGCGGCTGCCGACCGCTTGGCGGGATCAAGGCGGAGGAGCAGCAAGCCGGAGATCAGGAAGGACAACGCGTTGAGTACGAAAGACACCTGTCCGCCCACTACGGCAGCAAGGATGCCCCCTGTGACAGATCCACCGATGAGCACGAAACCGACCATAGCCTGTTCCAGGCTATTCACCGCCAGCAGGTGATCTTGGCGTACAAGCCGGGGGATCAGCGACATGCGGGCTGGGGCGTAAATGGCCTCCCCTGCGGACAAGGCAAACGCGCTGGCATAGATGATCCAGATATCCCCAGGATTGCGGACCAGTAGCGGGGTCAGCGCAAAAAACAAACGAATGACATCGGTGAAGATCATGATCGTTTTCTTGGAGAAACGGTCGGCGAGCAGTCCGCCGAGCGGTCCGAAGACGAGGTATGGAAACAGGCGGACCGCAAAGGTGATGCCGACGGCTAGGCCTGAGCCGGTCAGCGATAATAGCAAGCCGAGGACGGCCACTTGGCTGAACCGGTCGCCGATGCCGTTGACCAGTCCGGCTGCAAACAGACGGCGGTAAGAGGGTTCCTGGCGTAGGATTCGTAAGGAATTCATGGGATGAGATCACTCCTTTTCAGAGAAAACAACAGTAGTGTTATAACTATCTAATTAAATGATCATCTAATTTAGTGGGCAAAAAAAGGCAACGAGGCGATAAGCGATGCCTCATTGCTTGACCGGCACAATCCGCTAGCGATTAGGATGAGCTTTTACCCCAAAGCTCCGGCGGGTTCAACTCGTAAATGTCATTTTCGCGGTACATGAAATGGTTCATGATAAACTCGCGGCGAATCGTGGCGTAATCCTCGTGGTAATTCAGAATGTATTCGTTGATTTCTTTCTCTTTATACTTGCGGTGCGGTTCCAACCCCTTGACGAGGCGTTCAAGAACGATCAGCTTTTTCTTGCGTTGGGCCGGCAGATGCTTCAAAGTGCCGTTCTTGTTGAAGAAGTTGTCCAGCACCGCGGCTTTACGCGCCGCTTCTTCGTGTTTGTCCTCGGCCGCTGGGAGCGCCTTGCCGATATTCAGGATCGCTTGAGCCTGAAGGGCAAGGCTTTTTTCGTTCAGATAAAAATAGATCGTATTCTTATCCCGGCGCTCGTACACCAAGTCGGCTTCTCGCAGCTTGGTCATGTGATGCGTGATCGTCGGCGGCGTGACCCCAAGTTTCCCCGCTAGGGCCTGACCATGGAGGGGGCCGTTCTGTAGCAGTGCGATAATGCGGATACGAGTGACATCGCCCACCGCTTTGTGGAAATTGACCAACCGGTCCAGCTGCATTCTGATCCCTCACTAATTCGATATTTGTATAATTAGATGATCGTATTATTCCATGCGCTGGTTTCCTTTGTCAAGGGAGGCAAAAAAAATAGCGGTGGAATCCATGCAGGATTCCAGCCGCTTTTCAGGCATGTCGTGGCATTAAACTAAAAGGGTACGGGAAACGATAACGAGCAAGATGAACAGCACCAAAATAGCTCCCGTTGAAGTGAAGCCTCCTCCGTAGATTTCACCCATTGTTATTCCTCCCTTACATCAGGATAGGTTTCCCGTTGATCACGAGATAGTGTATTGTATGCTGCCTGGGAGGGCGCGGTCTGGACTAATGTCCACATTGGATAGATTGGGCGGGGTGCCTAATGCCGAAGGCCTTTGGGCAGGTGGTTCTTCAGCTGTCCGCCGCTGGCTTTGCCCCAGCCCAGCGGGTATTGGCCCTCGCCGCAGGCGAGGGTCACGAGGTGCCAGCCGCGTAATGTTGCTGGCACCTCCAGCGTCTCGCCGCGCAGGAAGGCAGCGGCGAGGGGAGAATCCTCGCCGAGCGTCCATACTCGCGGGGCGGCTTCGGCGGCGTTAAGCGCCACAGCTAGCGCATGAGCGGGCTCGAACCGGCCTTTGCGGACATCGCCGAGGTGCAGCCCGGCGCGTGGGACCTTCAGGCCGGTCAGGTGTTCCGCCGTTAGCGCCAAGCCGTCGCTAGCCGGCAGGAGGTATAGCGCCTCGCCGAACAGAAGCGGGGTGCCTCCGACGGGAAGTGAGAAAGCCGGGAGCTCGTCCGCCGCCCAAGCGCGGAAGCCTTCTAAGGCAGCAGCGGCGCTACGTTCCACTGGGCCGGAGCGACCCCCACGGGCGGCACGTCCACGATCGCGCACATTGCTGCGTCCGGTGTCTGCGCGTCCGGCACTGCCGGGGTCCATCGTGCCGTCCTTTTCCGCATTATCCCGCTCAATCAGGGCGACGTAATGGCCTTCGCCCTGCTCACGGTGCGGCCAGATTCGTTTCTCGGCGATCAGACGCAGGAAAGGATACGCCATCAGCAGGCGAGCGATGGTATCCTCGTTCTCTTGGCGATTAAACGTACAGGTAGAGTAGGCAAGGCGGCCACCGGGTTTCAGCATCGCCACGGCGTCCTGCAGGATGTCCCACTGCCGTGCGGCACATAACTCCACCGAATCCGGCGACCATTCGCGAATCGCCTCGGGATCCTTGCGGAACATGCCCTCGCCCGAGCAAGGAGCGTCCAGCATAATGCGATCGAAGGCGAGCGGAAAGCGGGCCGACAGTGCCGGCGGCGCTGCCTGAGTCACGACGGCGTTCCGGATGCCGAGGCGCTCGACGTTCTCTGCCAGGATTCGCGCCCGCTGCGGATGGATCTCATTGCTGATCAGCAGGCCTTGTCCGGCCATTTTTGCAGCGATTTGGGTCGTTTTTCCCCCGGGGGCGGCGGCCAGATCCAGCACCGTTTGACCGGGCTGCGGATCCAACAGCTCCACGGCGGACATCGCGGACGGCTCTTGAATATAATAGAGTCCAGCGGCATGGCAGGGATGTTTGCCCGGCCGGGTCGACTCTTCGTAATAATAGCCCGTCCCGCACCAAGGCACCGGACGCAAATCAAATAGCTCCGCGAGCTTGCTTGCTGCCGTAGAAGACGGGTTCATTTTCAGTGTATTCAGTCTCAGTCCGTAGGCGCGAGGGGCGGCATAGCTTGCGAGAAAGGCCTCCGCTTCGGCCGGGCCGAGCATGGCCGTCACCGCTTCCTGATAAGCGGCCGGCAGGGATGGAATGGTCATGATTGCTGCTCCTTCCGAATAAACGGATTATCCGTCACTTCAGCAGTTTATCATATCGCTTTTTATTCTCAAAAGGGGAATGGATGTTCCTTCTTGCCTATGGCATAATGGAAAAAGAAGCGGGTTTTATCGCACAATCGTAAACGACATGCAAAGGAGAACCTCAATGAAACTGCTGCAGGCTTTATTTTTCCCGCCGGAACAACCCGGGGGCGTATCGTCGATGATTCCGTACCTGCAAGACCGGTTTAATCCTCCCCATTGGGAGATGGAATTATTTTCTCTGCCGAAACGGATCCGTTCGAAGGGGAGCGATCCCGTTATTTTTCATACCTTTGATTGGCAGCAGTACGGGGAGAGCCCGATCGTGCAAAAATACGTTCAAACCTATCGCGACTACTTGTGGTGGACGAAGCTTCGGTTGAAGCAGCCTTACGATGTGATCCATGCCCATCATCCGATTGCGGGACTAGCGATGAAGGAAGTGTTTCCGCAAACCCCGGTCATCCAAAGCATTCACTCTAGTTATGAAAAAGAACTCATCTTGAACGGTCGCATCCGGGAGAACGGGCCGGAGCACCGGTTTCTTACTTCGCTGTACCGCGAGCTGGAGCATCGCGCCGACCGGATGTATACCGTTTCGCAATCTTTTGCCGATTACCTGACGCCTTATGTGGACGATGCCGCAGCCATCGGCATTATTCCAAACGGGTTTGACGAGAAACGGTTTAAGCCGATCCCCCATGATAATGAAGTCGCCCAGTTGGTCACCGTCTGCCGCCTCGTGCCTGCCAAAGGGTTGGATACGTTGCTGCAGGCCTGCGCGGAGTTGAAAAGACGCGGACATAACTATGTGCTGCATATCATCGGCGACGGTCCGATCCGCCAAGAGCTGGAGCAACTGGCGCAGCGTCTGGGCATTTATGATGAGACGATATTTTACGGGTACACGCTGCATCCGGAGGAATTCATGCCATTCTTTGATATTTTTGTGCTGCCGTCGCGGGCGGAAGCCTTCGGTTCGGTGTTCGCCGAAGCGGCGCTCTGCAGCCTAGCGCTCGTCGGGACGGAGATCGGCGGGATTGCCGAGCAAATCGAGGACGGCGTGAACGGTCTCCTGGTCCCGCCTGAAGATTCGAAAGCTTTGGCCGTAGCGTTGGAGAAGGTCATCATGGATCCAGATTACCGCTATCAGCTGGCCCGCAGCGGGTCGGAGAAAGCCAAAGCCCAATACTCGTTAAACCGGGTTGTACATGAATTGAAGAAGCTGTACTTGCAATTCAAATAAGGAAAGAGTTGTTGCACGAATGAAAGCCTTTCGTTTTCTTCACGCGGCCGATTTGCATCTGGATACCCCCTTTTCGGGGATGTCCGGCGTGCCGGATCGGCTGCGCGGGTTATTGAGGGAATCCACTTTCGCCGCCTTTGACCGGTTGGTCCGGCTTGCGATTGAGGAAGCCGTCGACTTTGTCGTGATCAGCGGGGATATCTATGATGCTTCGGACTCCTCACTGCGTGCGCAGCTACGCTTGCGCGAAGGCTGGGACAAGCTGGGGGAGCATGGCATCCCGGTCTATATGATTCGGGGGAACCATGATCCCTTATCTGGTAGACGGCTAAGATTGGCGCTGCCTGGGCATGTTTATGAGTTTGGTCCTCGCGCGGAAAGCGTCACCGCAGTAAGGCGGCACGATGGGGAGCCGGTAGCGGTGCTGACCGGGACTTCTTATCCGACTCCGGCAGTACATGATAACCTGGCGTTGCAGTATCGGCGCGAGCCGGGTTCGGTGCTCTATCACATCGGGCTGCTGCATGGAAACGTGGACGGTCAAGAGGGGCATGACGCTTACGCACCGTGCTCGCTCCGCGATCTAGAGGCCTCGGGTTACGACTATTGGGCGCTGGGTCATATCCATAAGCGGCAGATTCTTTGCGAGTCGCCGTGGGTGGTGTACCCTGGCAACATCCAAGGTCGCAGCCTCAAGGAGACCGGCCCGAAGGGCTGTTATCTTGTAGATGTGGCGGAGAACGGGGAAGCTCGGTTAACGTTTCGGAGACTTGATCAAGTGCTATGGATGGAAAGCCGACTTTCGATTGACGGGTTGACCACCGAAGAAGCTTGGAAGGGAAGCGTAGAAGAATGGCTGGACGAGCTGCGGGAAGCCGAGCCTGGACGAATCACGGTGGCTCGTCTCACGTTCACCGGACGGGGACCGCTGCATACGCTGCTGCAGTCCGGGCCGGAAGCAGCCGAGCTGCTGCAAGAATTGCGGCGCAAGGAAAGCGGACGGCTCGAGGAAGCCGGCTTCGCTGCGGCGGATGCGGGGGGCTTGATGCCAGGGGAAGGGATCGTTTGGCCGGCAGGCTTCAAGCTCGAGACCGGGGTGGAGCTGGATCGCGAGGGCCTAATGGCGGAGGACAGCTTCCTCGGCGAGCTATTTCGACTGGGTGAGCGAACGTCGGCGGAACCCGAATATGTGGATGAACTAGTTCGTGCTGCGCTGGCACCGCTCTCGGACAATCGTCAACTGCGGCGGCTGCTGCAGGAGCAGGATCCGGAGGCCAAGCAGGACCTGCTGCGACGGGCTGAAGAACTGGCGGCTGCCCTGCTGAACGAGGATACGCCGTTTCCGCGAGAAGGGAGAGGGGCTTCATGAAGCTGGAACGCATGCAGGTCAGCGGCTTTGGTCGCCTGAACGGACTGGACGTAGAGCTTCCCGGTCAAGTGACGGTGTTGTACGGTCCCAACGAGGCGGGAAAAAGCACGCTGCTCGGTTTCGTTCGAGCGTTGTTGTTTGGCATTCCTTCTCGGGCATTGGCCGCCGAGCGTTATGAGCCGCTTCGGGGCGGAGCGCATGGCGGGGCGTTGACGGTCCTTGGCGATGACGGGGCCCGTTGGCTGATCGAGCGTTACGCGCAGCCGCCGGAGGGTCGGAATTTACCCGGTACACGCGGGGATCGGCTGCGGATCACGCGCAGCGATGCGAACGGGGAAGTGCGGGAAGCGACGCAGGAGGAGATGCAGCGAGAACTGCTCGGAGGCATGTCGAAAGCGATGTTCAAGCAGCTGTTTGCCGTGTCGTTGACCGAGCTGCAGGAAGTGGGAGCTTTGCAGTCGGAGGAGCTCAGCCGATACCTATTTCACGCGGGTATCGGCGGTGGGGCTGCGGTGCTGCGCGGGGAGAAAAGACTAGTCCAGGACATGGACAAACTATATCGGCCGCGCGGACGGACGCAGGAAATCGCCCAGCTCCTTCAAACGGTAGAGCGATTGGAGCGCGAGGCCGAGGCCGCTAAAGCGTTGCTGCCGCGGTACAACGATGTGCTGGAGGAGCTGGAGCGGCTGGCGGCGCAGCTGGCGGAGGCCGAAGCAGCCCGCACGGCGAGGGGCCGGGAAACCGCCCGCCTGCATAAGGCGGCGGCCAGCCGGGCCGATTGGCTGCAGCGCGAGGCCATCCGCGCGGAGCTGGCGGCGCTACCGACGGTCACCCGCTTCCCCGCGCAGGGGGCGGCGCGCTGGCAGGCGCTGCAAGCGGAGCGTGAGCGCCTGGCGCTGGAGCGCGGCGAATGGGCCCGGCGGCGGGAAGCGCTGCAGGTGGAGCTGGCGCGGCACCGCCCGGATGCGGCGGTGCTGGCGCAGGAGCCGGCGCTGCGGCAGCTGGCCGGCCGCCTGCCGGGCTACGAGGCCCGGCAGGGCGAGCTTGCGGAGCTGGCGGCGGAAGCGCTCCAGCTCGAGCGGCGGCTGGCCGAGTGCCTGCGCAGCATTAATCCGGCATGGGGCGCGGAGGAGCTGCGCGCTTTTGCCGGAACGGTGGGCGAACGGGAGAGCGTTCGCCGGTTTGCGGCGCGGTTTGCCGCGTACGACAAGGAGATGGAGCTGCTGCGGAGCGAGCGCTCCAAGCTGGAACGAGCTGCGGCAACCGCGGAGAAGACCGGCGCGGCGGCAGTCGCGCGGGTAGAGTACAGCGCCGCGGAGGGGCGGCGGCAGTTCGCCATGCTCGTCCCGCAGCAGCCGGGCGAAATCCGCGCGCTCTGGAGCGAGCTGCGCGGCGAGCTGGACCGCTGGCGGGAAGGCGCGGGCCGGCAGGCATCCGAGCAGCTGGCGGCGGACGCCAGGGCGCTGGCCGCGGCACAGATGCGGGCGCTGTACCGCAAGCTGCTCGCCGGGAGCGGCGTGCTGACGATGGCGTTGCCCGTCATTCTGTGGCTCACGGCGGAAGCGCCGTGGGGCGCCGTGGCCGCGGCAGCCGTGCTGCTCGGCCTGGACGCCGCCCTGGCGCTGGCCGCCTTCCGCAGCGCGCCGCCTGCCGGCGAGCGGCGGCTGCGCCGCGGTTCGGCCGCGCTCGGCGCCGGGGACGACGCCGGCCCGGAAGCGCGCCTTAGCGCGCTGCTGTCCCGGCTCGTCCGCCATCCGCAAAGCGCCGCGGCCGCTTCCCGGTCGCGCAGCGGGGCCGCCCCTTCGTCCGGTCTGATGGACTGGGGCGAAGAGGAGCGGCAGCTGCGCCGGCTGATGGAGGCGTGGCTGCTGTGGGATCAGCGCCACGCCGCGTTGGAGGGCCAGGCGGACGTCGCCCTCCAACAGGCATCCGCTGTCCGGGACGAGCTTGCGGCTACCCAGCGCGAGTTGTCCCGGCGCGAAGCGGACTTTGACGAGCTTGCGAGAGAGTGGGAGGCCTGGTTGGTCGAGCGGAGATTGTCCGCTGATCTATCCCCGGAGGCAGCGTCGGACGTGTTCCGCTTGGCGGAGCAAGGGCGGGACGGGTTAACCCGGTTCGACGGACTGACGGCCAAGATGGCGGCCTTGCGGCAGGAAAACGAGCAGTTTGAGCAGGAATGCTTGGCCTATGGAAGCGAAGAAAAACCTGATCAGGCAGTTACGGTTCTGCGGGAAGCATTGGCCCGGCTGAACGGCGCCATCGAAGAGAAAAGCCGACTGGACCAGCTATCCGCCAAGCTGCAACCTCTGGAGGAAGAGGGGCAGCGCTTGGACGATCGCTTGCACCAGGTTCTTGAATCGGAGCAAGCTCTGCTCGCCGAAGCAGGCGCTGGAGATGGCGAGGAACTGCTGCGCCTGGACGCGGCGCGGGAACGGCGGGATGCTTTGGAACGCGATCTGCGTCAATTGGAATTGATGTTGTTCGCTGGACTTGACGAAGCCAAGCAAGCCGAGCTGGAGCGGCTTTTGCAAACGATGGAGGAATTAGAGCTCCGGCAGCAGCTGGAGATGTCGGAGCAGGATTTGCAGCAAGCGGAAGTGTTGCTGGGGCAACTGCAGGAGAAGCGAGGACGTCTGCTGCAGGAGCAGGAAAATTTAGCAGTCCGCTGCCGGCGGGACGATCTCGTACAGCAGTTGGAGGAACAGCGGGCAGCCCTTAGCGACCGTCTCGATCAGTATGCGGTCATGGCCGTTTGCCATGAGCTGATCGGCCGTGCGCGCCGGGTGTATGAAGAAGAGCGACAGCCAGCGGTGCTTCAGGCGGCTTCGGGGTACTTTGCGGAAATGACCGGCGGCACTTACCGGCGCATTGTCATGAAAATGGGCACCCAGGAGCTGATGGCCGAGCATACGGAACTTGGGCCGCTCGAGAGCGCGCTCCTCAGCCGGGGAACGGCGGAACAACTGTACCTGGCGATGCGGTTGGCCTTGTCCGAAGCCGTGTCGGGGCAAGGTTCGCTGCCATTATTGCTGGACGATCTGTTCGTTAACTTCGACGAAGGCCGCCTTGAAGGGGCCTTGTCGGTACTGCGGAAGGTTGCCGATCGCCAGCAGATTATGATGATGACTTGCCACGAGCATGTTGTCCGGCGAGTTCAAACGCTGCTACCGGCTGCGAACATCGTGCGGATGTAGGAGATACACACAGGGAGCCGTGGTTGCCAGAAGACCCTCGGGGCTTAGCCTCTGGGGGTTTCTTTTTGCCGATATAAGCCCAGCATCAGCGCCCATAACAAACTGAACAAGCCAAACACAGGATACAGCACGGACAGTAGGGAACTAAAGCCAAACTGGCTGGTGATATAACAGATAAACAAAATCGTGACCGATATCAGCATGGGGGGCACCTTGATCCGCTGCTGCAACTGGAGGGTCACGCCATAAACATCGGCGACGAAGGTACTGAAGATTTCCATGAAAATAAGCAGGACATAGATCAGCTGGATGGTTGTCCCGAGCTGCTGAGCGATGCTGCCCATCGGGATTTCATACTGTACGATCCCTGGCATGTAGGCCGACAAAGCAAAATGACCGGCCATTAACATAAAACCAACCCCCAGACCGCCGAGAACGCCGCCCAGAACAATGACGCGACGGCTTTCGGTGTGGCTGCCGATGGGCACGAGCACTGCTTGGGCCATCGACAGGTTGAACGCGGCATACATCAACGGCGCCGCCCAGGCGGCGATCAGCGCGGAGTCGGTCTCCATCGTCAGAAAACGGGTTGCTCCCGGGGTACCGGCGGTATTTGATATGATCGCAAGTGACAGGATTAACATCATCGGCACAACGATGGAGTTCAGCTGCAGCACCCCGTTTATCCCTCGTCCCAACAGTAAATAGGTGAATATCAGGGTGATCCATAGGCCTGTCTGATAATGAAGCCCCAAATGCTCCATAAAGACGGAGCCGGCTCCCGCGAGCATCACGCTGTTAACGCCGATCAACACGATCAAAGTGAACAAACTCAATGCCCGGCCAATCCTTTCGCCGAAGAGACGGCGGTTCAGGTCCTCGTAGGAAGCGGCTTTGATGTCGCGGGCGAGCAGCATCATTTTAGTTCCGAGCCATACGAACAGCACTGTCGACAATAGGATCGTCAAGACGCCCCATTTGCCGTACCGGGTGAAAAACTGGAGAATTTCCTGTCCCGTCGCAAAACCGGCGCCAACGACGGTGCCGATATAGGTAAAAGCAATCTGCAGAACTTTTACGGCATTTTTCATGGTTTTCCCCCCGGTTCTTGTGCTATATATAGTACAGGGTATGTTGTCCAACAACGGGACATGACTTAAACCTAATGATGAGGTCGTCCCAAAAGTCGTCTTTCGATCACGAAGTGGAATAAAGGAGCTAACTCGACGTCGAATCTTGAATTCAGCCGGGCCTTCCGTTGCTCACGTAGGTCTGCCTACGCTCTGCTACTCAGTCCCTGGCTTCATCCAACCTTCTCGATGCTCGAAAGCCGCCTTTTTGGACCTCTATTGAACCGGTCGTCCCAAAAGTCGTCTTTCGATCACGAAGTGGAATCAAGGAGTTCGTCAATCTAACGGAACCCAGAGACGTTATTGATCGGAGAATAGGCGGATTCACATTCTAACGGAACGAGGAGATCCTATTTGGGGGATTTCTTGCTCGTTGACCGTTAAAATGGCCTAATAAGGTCTCTGTGTTCCGTTACAGCGGGAAATATCCGGGAAATGTGCAAATAAGGGCGTTACGTTCCGTTACGCTCCGCTCCGCCGCATGTTTACCCAAACCTCAGGAACACTTGAAACAGACTTTTGAACGGAAATATTGATCTTGATCTGTGGAGGAAATCACATGGAGTTATTAAAACAAAAGATCGTAGAGCAAGGGGTTATCGTCTCAGACCAAGTGCTGAAGCTTGACGGATTGCTTAACCATCAGGTCGATCCGCAACTGACGATGCAGATGGGCAAGGAATTCGCCAAACGGTTTGGCGATCAAGGGGTTACCCGCGTCATCACCGTCGAGTCGTCGGGGATCGCCGTGGCGTTCGCCACCGCTTATGAGCTGGGTGTGCCGCTCGTGTTCGCGCGGCGGAAGAAGACGTTGCTTGCCGAGCCGGACATGCTGTGCGAGCGGGTGCCCTCGTTTACGAAAGGCATCGTCACGGATATTCTGGTATCGCGTGATTTCCTTGGGGAGAAGGATCGAGTGCTGTTTATCGACGATATTATCGCCAACGGTGACGCCGCTCGAGGATTGATCCGAATCATCGCCCGATCCGGCGCTCAACTGGTGGGAGCAGGAATCGTCATCGAGAAATGCTTTCAACCCGGCGCTCAAGCGATTCGCGAGCAAGGCATTCGGCTTGAAACACTGGCGCGTATCGCATCTCTGGAAGGCGGCCGTATTACGTTCGTTGACTAGGACAAACGAATGAAGAAAAACCAGCCAAATTTCGGTTAATCCTTTGCAGGCCCCCTTTTTTTCGCTATAATGAGGATTACTAGGGAGAGGAGGCTTAAAGAATGGGGAAAGAATTGGCAGTAGACGCGGAGTTTTTTCTTTCGAAATTGTCCGAAGCGAAGGTTACTTTTGAACGTGCCCTGGATTGCAAACATACCGAGTTTGATGACCTTTATCCCTATATGCTTGAACATCCTCAGTTTTTCTGGTACAAACGCTATGTAGCATGGTCGCAATTGTTGACGATAGCCGGGCTGTGCCAAGAGCTTGATGTGCCCTGGAAGGAACAGTTCAGTCCGCAACAGGTAGGGTATTTGGAACAGAGAGTCATGTCGGCGAAAGTGCTTGATTTCTGGTTCGAAACGAATGACAGCCGAGAACATGCTTCTCGATAAGAGGGAACTGTACGGTTTCCGTATGCGGCCAGATCTAGATCCGGTACCGCACCGGTTGCTTTAGGCATCCAAAAGTCATCACGAAGTCCCGCTGGTTCACCGGCGGGGCTTTTTTTGCACGGAGCAGGCTCATAATGGACCTAACCCCCAACTATTGTATAATGAAATCCAGGAGGTGGACGTATTCGTATGATTTCAGACGAAACATTGGACCAATACCGGCTGTCCGGAGAAAAGGTTCGCGTCGTACGCGACGGTATTCCGGAGAACGACGTGCGGGGGATTGTAGTGGCTTGGGACGACACGCATGTGTTGGTCCGCAAACCGAACCGCAACGTGGTCAAGCTCGATCGTAATTACATTTACCAGCTTGCGAAGGAGCCACGGATTTCGCCGGTGGATTAAGCATATTTTTGACCGGGCGGGACATCGTATAAGTGCGGGTACAATAGCTAGGAAAGGATGTTTCGCATGTCGCAGGTCAGCGAGAAAATACGAGCTTACAAGGACGAAATTAACCGATTCGGGGAAGCCCTGCCGAAGGTAACCGAAGCGTACCATACGTTTACCGGCGAAAGCCTCTCGAGTGGTACACTGGATGCCAAGACGAAGCAGTTGATTGCCCTTGGGGTCGCGCTTTCGACGAACAACGAAATTTGCACGTTCTACCATGCCGAGGAGGCGAAGTCCAAGGGGGCGACCGATGCGGAGATTCTCGAGACGGTCGCCGTCGCTTCGGCTGCCTTGGCCGGGAATGCGTTATCCCAAGGCGTCACTCGGGTGCAGGAAGCGTTGAGCGTCCCGCCAGTTCAATAGATTTATCCGGAGAAGAGAACCTTAAGGAAGCGGATGCGCCTTGAGGTTCCTTTTGTCTGTTCGCTCCCGGGGTGAGCTAGGCGCTGGGGTACTGCCAGTCAAATATGCGCGCATCCGGGAGGACACCTCCCTTTGTAGGCCAGCCCACAATATCCGCATCTTCCCGTGATACCCTCGGCAGCGGTATTCGGCCTGAATCCCGTTCTCATCCTGGTGGATCCGCTCGATTTCGATGTTCCGCTCGCGGAATTTACCGTGTATTTCCGATAGAACAAGCGCAACGCGACGTTCGCCGCCGCGGATGAGGTCGACGTAAGCTTCGGGGCTCTTCAGCAGCCCGCTTTGTTCGAGAATTCGGGCATCGCGTTGAAACACTTTTTGCAAAAAACCAAGCAGTAACGCGCTCTTAATGAGGGATAGTTCCTCTTCCTTAATGCCGGGAACGGCCATAGGTCAACACCTCTTTATGCGAACTTATGTTCTTATCATACCCCAGGCTCGTGTTTTTAATCAAGGGTGTATCTTGAAAGTTTTACATTGACTTCTCTATGCAGTGCATGGTATGATCTATCTTGTCGCTGCAAAATATGATTTTTGCACGATAACCATTTTGCGGTCGTGGCGGAATTGGCAGACGCGCACGGTTCAGGTCCGTGTGGGCTAACCCCCCGTGGAGGTTCGAGTCCTCTCGACCGCATCGATTTATCCATAGAAAGCTCTTGATTCGCCTACGGCGAATGAAGAGCTTTTTTGTTTTTTGTACATAGCGGATCTCGTTGACAAAAGTTGAAGGCTGAACTAGTATCAACTTAACTTAAACGATTAAGTGGTATTAACCCATAGGAGGATGGTTATCGAATGAGCGCCGAAATCATCACACTTTCCAACGTTTACTCCAAGCTGTTGAACAACAAACGGGATATTTACGTCTATTTGCCTCCTTCTTATGAAGAAGCAATGAATCGCCGGTATCCGGTGCTTTATGCACAGGACGGACAGCATATGTTTGCATCGGATGGGATGGGAGGCTCGTGGGAGATGCATCTGACGGCAGATCGGCTAAGCAGGAAAGGCCAAATGAGAGAAGTGATTATCGTAGCCGTCTCCTCGATTTCGGATCAACGGGCATCCGAATATTTTCACGAGCATCCGAGCGTAAGCGAAGCGTTCCACGCATCCTGCAAGGGTGAGCTGTACGAACGGTTTCTCATTGAGGAATTGAAACCGATGATCGACGGCAGATTTCGCACTTTGAAGGATCGGGAGCATACCGCATTAATCGGTTCGTCCGCGGGCGGAATTGTCTCGTATCATATTGCGTTTCGCAGACCGGATGTCTTTGGTCAGGTGGCGATCATGTCGCCATTCCTGGTGCATACAGTAGTGAATGAACAAGGAGGCGATACGAACAAACAGGAACCGCTTCGTGAGCAAAAACTATATCACTCCTTCCCGGTTAAGCCGGCGGAGCTGCGGGTTTGGGTCGATGTCGGCGGAGCGGAAGGGCTAATCATGCCCCGACATGTACGGGCATTCGTCGACGAACTGATTGAGGTCGGCTTTAAGCCAGGGGAAGATCTGATGTTCTTGCTCGATGAGACGGCCGGCCATTCCCAGGCGGATTGGGCGGGGCGGTTGCATTGCCCGTTGTTGTATCTGTTCGGCGAGATTGGACGTCCTCATAACCTGCAATTGGCTGCTAGAGGGACAATCGGGCTGCAGGGCCTCCAAGGGCAGTTGAATCCGAAGGTGACTTACGACACCGGCTTCCAAATGAATTTGCTGGCAGCCGACTATACGGTGGATCGTCCGGAGGTTTTAACGGTTGACTCTAACGGCAGAGTCACTCCGCGAATCGAAGGGACGTCCAAAGTGACGGTACGTTAT
The DNA here is from genome assembly GCF_018403305.1 of Paenibacillus sp. J53TS2. Classification (NCBI taxonomy): domain Bacteria; kingdom Bacillati; phylum Bacillota; class Bacilli; order Caryophanales; family Paenibacillaceae; genus Paenibacillus; species Paenibacillus sp. J53TS2. The sequence continues at coordinate 550,533 of NZ_BOSK01000001.1, read as the reverse complement.
CGTGACCTTACCGGATCGACGAACTTCGAGATCGTCCCGGAGTTGCCAGATTACGTGCGGGTTGAAATCAGCGTGACCGTTCCGCCGACAACTCCGACAGACGCTCGAATCCATGCAGGATTCGAAATTCCGAAAGTTCGGGACGGCTTTTATCAGGGATGTTTTTTGCTGCCGAGAGATTTGGCATTTGATGTGAAAGTATCAAGGGGCTTTGGTTTTCATGAACGAAGAGATACGAATAGACGGTTTAATACCTCGACGCCGGTTCGCCTTCAGTTCATCGTAGAGGAGTGGGAGGACTTACTGTGAAAAAAACGACGATGAAAGACATCGCCCGTGAAGCGAAGGTATCGGTGGCGACGGTCAGCTATATTCTGAATAAGGTGGACAATCAGAAGATCACGGACGAGACGCGTTGCCGGGTGCTCGAAGCCGCTGACAAGCTGAATTATATCCCAAGTCTAACGGCACGTTCGCTTGTCCGCGGTAAGTCCGGTATGGTGGCCTTGCTCTTCAGCCGCAGCGAGCAAGACGGGTTATGGAAGAAGCTATATTACGGCATGCTGGCCGAACGAATGGACGAGCTCTGCAAACAGGCAGGCTATCACCTGCTCGTCCTGGGGATGGACGCTGAGAAGCCAACTCCGGAAATCATCCGTCAACGGGAAGTAGACGGGGTGCTGTTGGCCGGCGTGAAGAAGGAAACGTTCCGGGATATCTCGATCCACTTCAGCATCGGGGTACCGATCGTGCTGCTGGATAGCCATATCGATGATCCTTTGTTTCACAAGGTCGTGATAGATTATCGACAAGCGTTCGAGTTATGGAGAGAGCAAACGGCTGATCGAGGTGGACGGCACTTTCTTGTGTTGGATACACTTGCTAACAAGGGTACGGTGAAGGCCATTGTTGACGCGGCTCAGCTCAACGAAGAATCGGTTTTCGTACTGACGGCAGACAATGCGGACCGCTTGCCGGATTTTTTGGCGAGGCATCAAGGTGGTTGCGGAGTGGTACTGAATGAATTCGTTGGTGCGTTCGTGGCTCACGTTTCCCGAGGGCTGGATCTGGAGTTGACCGCCTTTTGTACGAGTGGCTGTGCGGAACTGCTGCCTCCGGGTGTACGTATGTTCACTTCGGAAGAGAACCGGGGACAGCTCGAAGCTGCTTTTGAGATCATGCAGTTTTATATCGAATCGAAAGATAAGGACCCCGAACAGGTGAGATCGGAATACAGCGAGTATATTTCTATTCCTTTAAAGTAATCTTTATAAGTATAAAAAAGGATACTATATAACACGAATGTGCGTACTTACGGAAAGGTTTCCATAACGATATATTTACGGACATAAGATCCACGAATTCCAAAGGAGGAAATCGAATGTCTGGAAACAAGATGAAAGCAGTCGGTTTAACCAAGTATTTACCCATCAATGATCCTGATAGCCTAATGGATGTGGAGATCGAGAAGCCTACGCCAACTGGCCAAGACTTGCTAGTCCGGGTTCATGCGATCTCCGTCAATCCGGTAGATGTGAAGGTACGGGGGCCAAAGAACCGGACGGAAAGCAAGCCAAGAGTGCTCGGTTGGGACGTGGCCGGCGTTGTTGAGCAGACGGGACCGGATTGCACGCTTTTTAAACCAGGAGATGAAGTGTATTATGCCGGGAGCATCACGCGGCCGGGCGGAAATAGTGAATTCCATCTCGTTGACGAGCGGATCGTCGGCCTGAAGCCGAGCACGCTGGACTTTGCGCAGGCAGCAGCGTTGCCCTTGACTTCGATCACCGCTTGGGAAGGATTGTTCCACCGTCTGGGCCTTTCTTCCGTCGAAGACGCTAACTCCGGGAAAACGATTCTGATCATCGGGGCCGCTGGCGGCGTTGGCTCGATCGCGACCCAATTGGCCAAATATGCGGGGCTTACGGTGATCGGCACCGCCTCCCGTCCGGAATCGGCAGCATGGGCAAAGGAACTTGGCGCCGATCATATCCTCAACCATTACGAAGAATTCGTTCCTCAGTTGAAGGCACTTGGCTTTGCGAATGTAGATTATATCTTCTGCCTGAACAGTACCGAGAAGCACTGGAAGAACATGGCGGACGCGATTGCGCCGCAGGGGAAAATCTGCTCGATCGTCGAGACGGACGAACGACTTGATCTGACAATGCTGAAAGACAAAAGCGTCACTTTCGTATGGGAGCTGATGTTTACCCGTCCGATGTTCGGAACGGCTGATATGATCGAGCAGCATAAGCTTCTGAACGAGCTGGCAGGCTTGGTGGACCGGGGGATTATCCGCACGACGGTGACCGAAAAGCTAACTCCGATTGATGCGGCTAATCTGCGAAAAGCCCATGCGATGCTGGAAACGGGACGTTCGGTGGGTAAAGTGGTGCTGCAAGATTTCGAATAAATATACCAAACCAGGGGCAGAGAATCTATCACCTGAGCATACGGGATAATCATGAAAAACGCCGCCTAGCAGGACTAGTCGCGGCGTTTTGTGTTCGAGTAGCGCAAGAAGCGTTGTCAGAGACCTAGATCGTTTCCCGAACCTTATCCAGCAAATGTGTTGCGGCGGTCTCCCTGAACTGCCCCGGCGTCATTCCCTCCACTTTGCGGAAGGAGCGGATGAAATTCTGCGAGTTGTTGTAGCGGAGCTTGGCCGCGATTTCCTTGACGGGCATTTCCGTTTCGCGCAGCCAAAGTTTAGCCATCTTGAACCGGTACATCGTGAGGTATTCGCTGAACGAGTACCCCGTTTCTTTCCGGAAGATACTGCTGATATAATTCGCATTGTAATGAAGGCGGGCAGCACAGGCCTCTAAGGTCAGATCGGCGTCGTATTCGTGTTGGATCAAATCGATGATTTTCTCCGAGATGTTCTGGTACTGGGCATTTTGCCGGTTGTTGAAGATACGGATCATCGGGTGGATGACCGTCGTCCAGTACCAATCTTCGATTTCCGCTTTGGTATGTAACCCCAGCATCTCTTCAAACAATGAACCGCCCGTAGGCTGGATTTGATGCAACGCAATTCCCGCTTCCTGCATCATCACCAGTAGATTGTTCAGCAGGCGGGTTAACGGGATTTGATATTCTTGCGGCGACAGCTCTTGACCGAATAAGGAATGAAATAGCCGTCCGGTGAGTTCTTTCGCTTTCTCCACCTCCGCCAGCTTAATCGCGTCCAATAAGTCATTTTCTTTATGGGTCGGGTAATTTACGTTCAGCACATGCTTTCCGGAGTTGATGTTCTCGTATTGAATAATGACCCCGGTGCCTAGCTTAATCCGGTATTTCAGCGCCTCAATCCCTTCGCGGTAAGCGATGGACAGCTTATGGATGGCCTGGAAAGGCAAGCTTAAGCCAATGCTGGCTTGCAGCTTCAGGCACTGATGGATTTCATGTTGCAGCTTCTCGGTCCAGGCATACACGGTTTGGTGAAACGAATCGGGCTCCCCGTCTGGACTTCCGATCAACGTCACAATCGTTTGATCCATGATCACCGGGGCGAACCGGCTTTGGGGATCAAGCAACTCTTCAATGATATTTTGCGCGGCGAACAGGAGCAGGTTGAGGTCCTTTTTTCCGTAAGCCGAATCATCCGTAAAATCAAGGGCCAACGTGAACACCGCCATCGTTTGCCAGGCATCGATTTGCTCATTGTAGCCGTATTGTTCAAGTTTCTCGAGCAATTGGCGTTTGGTGTAATGCCCTTGATACGCTTCGATCAAGGAAAAGGTACGCACCTGCCTAATGTGTTGGTGTACCTCTGTTTCGAGCTGGGATTTGGACTGAAACAAGCGGTGATACTCTTCGCCGATTAACTCAAATTCGTTGGCATGACTTCGGCGGACATCGGTCTTCCGCCGGCCGATCAGATTTAGAAGACGCTCGATCGGCGAGTACATTCGGCGTGAGCCGAACCAGGCCAAACCAATCGACAACATCAGCATCAACAGGCAGACATAGAACGTATAAAGCCCGATCTTTCCCGCCTCCCGGGTAAGGCTGCCAATGGAAGTCACCGAGAGATACACCCACCCGTTCAGCTGCGAACGCAAATAGGTGACGGAATATTCCTGCTTGCCGATGAACGTCTGAAATTGCCCGGCAGGCTGCGCTTCGTCCACGATTAGGGACGTATCTCCCCATCCGGATTCCTCCAACTGCCGGCCGATGAGCGACGGATCCGGGTGCATCAGAATTTGCCGGCGTTCGTTAACGACGATCACGCTGTCCGGCGGCTCGCTGTCGGTCGCCACGACATCCTGCAGGCTGCAGGCCGGAATGTTCGCCAATGCCAATCCGTACTTGTGCAAATTAGAGACCGGCAGCTTCTTGATTAGGCTGATGCTGTAGCTGCACGGTGCGGAATCGGCGTTCTCCTCACTGTAAAACCAGGAGGACGGGGTTAAAATCCAGGAGGTATCGTCAGGCGTGTTCATCAACCGTTCGAGCCCTTCGCGGTCCTTATACTCACTCATCCGGTACAAGCCCGAATTCTTTACCATCCAGTCCTGCTGCAGGTTGATCAATACGACATCCTCCAGTTTCGTATCGAAGGACTGCATGTTCCGGATTTCGTTTCGCAGATCGTTGTATAGTTTGAAATCGCTTTCACTTAACGGGTTTTGAAGAGTCTTTTTCAGTACGGTCGAGTTGACCACTTGATTTAAGGTTTGGTTGACAGTCGTTAATTTACGCTCTACATTGGAGTTGATTTGAGAGATCAGCTCCATTTTGCTTTGGTTGACATTTTTTTGGATCTCCCGGGTTGAGGTCAAATACGAAAAGGAACCGATGAACAGGACGGGCAGTGTACTCACGGCGATCGTAAAAATCATCAGTTTGCTTAAGAAGCTTAAGGGTTTCACCAAAATCAGCACCTGACCTTATCGATGAGAAGTCGTTATGTTCAAGTGTAAAGCGTCTGTAAAATAATAGCAATAATCATCTCGTGTGGCAATAATCATTTTGTATTATTCTTCGATATGGGGGGCTATAACGAATGTTCAGTACAAAAAGCGGGAAGCGCGGCTTCTCCGTGCTTATCCTTCTCCTGATCGTCGTTTGCTTGCTTGGCGGTTGCATGAACCGGGAAACGAAGCTTAAGGCGACAAGCGTGGACCGGCCTTTTTTATCCATATTAGCGCCGCTGCATTTTCCGCAGCCGCCATCCAAGGAGATTGTGGCGGAGATCGAGGAGAAGACCGAGGTTCGGCTGGATCTCAGGTGGGTGCCTGAGGGCGTCTATACCGACAAAATGATGACTGGGCTGACGACCAACTCCTTAGCTAAGGTCAGCTTCGTGAAATTTTCCGATTACCATCTGGTCAGGAACGCCATCCGCTCGGATGTTTTCTGGGAAATCGGACCTTACCTGGCAGAGTTTCCGAACTTAAGCAAGCTGGATTCGGAAATTTTGGATCAGGCTGCGGTTGACGGAAAGATCTACGGGTTGTACACCGAGCGTCCGTCCTCGCGGCAAGGCCTCATTTTGCGCAAGGATTGGCTGGACCGTCTCGGCTTAGAAGAACCTCAGACCCTTGATGAGCTCTATGAGGTGTTGAGACAATTTACATACGGTGATCCGGACGGCAACGGGAAGCAGGATACACTAGGTATCGTAGACCGGAACGATCTGGTTTACGGCATCTTCAAGACGTTAAGCTCCTATTTCGGCACGCCAAACAATTGGAAAGTCGAGGACGGCCGGGTCATTCCGGAATTTATGGCGGACGAATATTTGGATACGATGAATTATGTGAAAAAGCTGTACGACGAAAAGCTGATCAATCTGGATTTCCCGCTCACGAGCAAAGAAGTGCAGCGCGACCGGTTCATTCGCGGTGAGGCGGGCGTATTGATCGGAAGCATGACCGATGTACAACGCCTCTCCATTGAGGCGAGGGCGATGAACCCAAACGCTGATTTCACCCTGGTCAACCGGATTAATGGTCCGTACGGTTATAAGGTATGGTCGATTCCTAATTTCAACGGACTTTATTTGTTTTCCAAGAAAATGATCCCAACGGAGCAGGATCTAAAGGTCGCGCTGGGCTTTTTCGACCGGACGATGGATAAGGATGTCGCCAATTTGATGATGTACGGCTTGGAAGGAAGGCACTACAAGATAGAAAACGGGAAGGTCATCTTGCCGGAGGAGACCTCGCAGCTGCGAGTGAATGAGGTAAACCCGCTCTATTCGCTGATGATTGCGGATATCGGCAACCCCAATCTGATGGATGTCGCGCAAAAAGAGCATTTGACTCAAATCGCCGAACAGCTCAGTAAAGACAACGAAGCGTTCCTGGTTGACGATCCAACGATCCGGCTCAGCTCGCCGACGTACGACGAGAAGAGCGCAGAGCTGTCAACGATCATTAGCGATGCCACGTACCATTACATCCTGGGGCGCATCGATGCCGAAGGTTTTCGGCAAGAGATTGAACGGTGGAAACAAAGCGGCGGCCAAGCGGTCATCCGCGAGTTCGAGGATGCGTTATCACACCCATAATCATTTGTTCAGGTCCGCCGCTTGGCGTTGCCGTTATGAGGAAATGATTGTTTCCGTTATGCCTTTGGAAGGTTACCGTGGAAGGGTAAGCAATCCAAACCATGGGAGGTCCAAAGGTATGAAGAAACAATCATTCATCCTCATCCTGACCGCACTGTTATCACTTAGCGTTGTGCTGGCTGGTTGTGGAAGCGCTAACAATAGGGGGAGCGGCAGCCCGGCGGCAACAGAACCTGCTGCGTCCACCACGGACAACGGCGGGAACGCGCCTGTAGAGGCGGAGAAACCGACAGAAATCACGATTATGTTACCGCTAAATACGTCGGAAACACCCCCCGATACGATCAAAACCGAGCTGGAGAAGCTGACGAACACGAAGCTGACCTATCAGTTTTTTCCGGCGGACACGTATGAAGAAAAGCTGAACACCTCGTTTGCCACAGGCTCCTTACCCCAAGTGACCTACCTCAAAAACCAGACCACGTTTATTCAAATGAAAGAAGCGATCAAGGACGGGCAGTTTTGGGAAATTGGCCCTTACTTGACCGAATTCCCGAACCTTAACAAATTGAAACCGGAAATCCTTAACAATACGAAGGTGGAGGGGAAGCTGTACTCCCTCTATATCGGCAGACCGCTGGCGCGTCAAGGGATTATTTACCGCAAGGATTGGGCGGATAAGCTGGGGCTTTCCGCACCGGCCAATGTCGATGAATTGTTTGAAATGGCCAAGTCCTTCACGGAGAAAGACCCGGACGGCAATGGCCAAAAAGATACGACCGGCCTCGCGGACCGAAACGAACTGGTTTACGGCGCATTCAAGACAGTATCCGCCTGGTTCGGCACGCCTAATAACTGGGGCGAGCAGGACGGTCAGCTTCAGCCGGAATTTATGTTCCCGCAGTACATCGATACGATGGATTTCTTCAAGAAGCTGCGGGATAACGGCTACATGAACCAAGACTTTGCGGCGACAAGCAAAACCGATGCCGTCAATATGTTTACAAGCGGGAAGGCCGGTCTCTACATCGGCGGGTCCATGCAGGATATCGATTCGCTGAATAAGGATTTGATTAAGAACGTGCCGGATGCCGTACTCGATACGCACAGCATGGTTGCCGGACCAGACGGTGGATTCGCTCAATGGATGATTCCGGGGTACAACAATATCATTCTGTTCCCGAAATCGGCGGTCAAGGATGAAGCGGAGCTCAAGAAGATCCTTGCGTTCTTCGACAAGATGATGACGCCGGAAGTGGCTAATTTGATGTACTGGGGCATTGAAGGCACACATTATACCGTAGTGGAAGGCAAAGCCAAGGTTGCGGACGATAAGGAATTGATCGAACGCGAAGTGAAGCCGTTCAAGGACAGCGTCATCGGTGAAGCCGAAACGAATGGCATGTATGAGAGCTATAATACGCTGCCGGGCCGAATTCATGCTGAAGAGCTGATCAAGGAAAACGTGAAGGTAGGCGTTCCGGATCCGACTGCGGCGCTGGATTCGCAAACCTTTACGGATAAAGGCGTAGAACTGCAGCAATTGATTACGGACGCCACCTATCAATATATCTACGGCCAGATCGACAAGGCCGGCTTCGAGAAAGCGGTTGAGCAATGGAAGAGTCGGGGCGGTTCGAAGATTATCGAGGAATATAACGCGGCCATTAATTAAAATTCAAAAAGTCAGGTTTTCAGGATCAAGAAGGTTGGATGAAGCTAGGGCCTGAGTAGCGGAGCGTACTTTAGAGTACGTGAGCAACGGAGGGCCCGGCTGAATTCAAGATTCGACGCCGAATCTACGTCTTGAACTCCTTCGTCATGGAAAGATGAACTTTTTGAAGGACCTCATTGGAGAGAGGAAGATACGTATGAGTGAAGCGACCGCTCCATCCTCCGTCACGCCGAAGATTCCGCTCGGGAGACGCACGAAGACCGGACTTCTCCGAAAGCGACTATGGAGAAATAAATGGCTGTACCTGATGCTACTGCCCGGCGTGCTGTATTTCATCATCTTCAAATATTTCCCGATGTACGGGTTGATCATTTCCTTTCAGGATTATAAGCCGTATGACGGCATCCGAGGCAGCGAATGGGTCGGTTTGGAGCATTTCAGACGGCTGTTTACCGAGCCGGATTTCATGATCATTTTGAAAAACACGGTGATCTTGTTTGCGCTGAACCTGTTTATCTACTTTCCGGTACCGATCATTCTGGCATTGATGTTGAATGAGCTCAGGGGCCACTTCTTTAAGAGGTTGTTCCAGACGTTCGTCTACTTGCCGCACTTTATGTCCTGGGTCATCATCGTATCGATTACCTACGTGATGGTGACGATGGACGGCGGGATCATCAACGAGCTGCTGGTGTACTTTGGTCTTGAGAAAATCAATTTCCTGTTGAATCCCGAGTGGTTTCGGCCTATGTACATCCTCCAGGTCATTTGGAGGGAGGCCGGCTGGGGAACGATCATTTATCTGGCAGGCATGGCGGCTATCGATCCGGGATTGTATGAAGCGGCGCGGATGGATGGAGCCGGCCGGATGCGCCAGGTGTGGCATATTACGTTACCGTCGATCCGGGGCGTAATTATTACGCTGTTTATTTTGAAAATCGGGCATGTGCTGGATCTGGGCTTTGAGCATGTCTATCTGCTGCTCAACTCCATGAACCGACAAGTCGCCGAGATCATCGATACGTATGTGTATACCGCGGGGCTAAGGCAGGGCCAATATAGCTACAGCACGGCAATCGGTTTCTTCAAATCCGTTATTGGGCTAATTCTAGTGATGCTGGTGAATAAACTATCCAAGAGAATCGGGGAGGAGGGCGTTTACTGATGGTGGAGGACCGATCTGTCAGCGGCAGGATTTACGCTGCCCTCAATTTTACGCTGCTGGCCATCATTGCGTTGATTACGGTGTTGCCTTTCGTTCATGTCGTGGCCGGTTCGTTTACGACGAACGCCGAGCTCGCGGCCAATAAATTCGTGCTGATTCCTAAAGTGTGGAGCCTGGAAGCTTATCGATTTATTTTCTCGACCAATACGATCTTTAAGGCGATGAGCGTTTCGATTGGCGTGACGCTAATCGGCACGGTGTTCAGCATGTTGCTGACGGCGCTGATGGCTTACGGACTGGCGCGCAAGGATCTCGATGGCCGGAGAACGATCAACTTCTTGGTCGTCTTCACGATGTTGTTCAACGGCGGGCTGATTCCCACATTTCTGGTCGTCAAGGAACTGGGGATGATCGATACGTTCGCCTCCCTGATTATTCCGTCCTCGATCAGCGCGTTTAACATGATTATCCTCAAGAACTTCTTCCAGAACATTCCGGAGGGCTTGGAGGAGTCCGCCCGGATTGACGGCTGCAATGATTTTGGTATCCTGTTCAAAATCGTCTTGCCGCTCTCGATGCCTGCAATCGCTACGATCTCGCTGTTTTATGCGGTAACGTACTGGAACACGTACATGTCGGCCATTTTGTATCTTAACGAAAGCGCGAAATGGCCGATCCAAGTGTTGCTGCGGCAAATCGTCGTGCTGGCGAGCGGACTGGACCACAGTGCCGAGCTGGACGGGACTGTTCCGCCGCCGGACCAGACGATCAAGATGGCGGTAATTGTAGTTGCAACCCTGCCGATCTTGCTCGTGTATCCGTATCTGCAGAAGCATTTTGCCAAAGGGGCATTGTTGGGATCGATGAAGGGGTAAACGGGGCAAAGGGGATTCAATCGAGGGGAATCCAATTCTGAGACGGAAGGAGCTTGGGAATGACGATGCATGGTCCGAACACACCGCTCGAATGGGCGAGGAAGGCTTGCGATTCGTTGATGGACACCTACGCCGACGCGGGAAGCTTGCCTCCTGCGCATCGTTGGCATTACCATCAAGGTGTCTTCCTGTGCGGCATGGAGCAGTTGTGGGAGGTCGCTCAGGAAGAGAAGTACATCAGGTACATTCAACAATATGTCGATGATCTGGTGGATGAACGGGGCAACCTGTACTTCGCCCGCGATGAGCTGGATGCCGTGCAGGCCGGATTGCTCCTGTTCACGTTAGACGAACGAACCGGGGCAGCCAAATATCGGATTGCGGCCGACAAGCTGAGAAACCAGCTGCTGACGTTAAATCGCACGTCCGAGGGCGGTTATTGGCATAAGGATAAATATCCGTATCAAATGTGGCTAGACGGGTTGTATATGGCGGGTGTATTTTCCCTGAAATATGCGAATGCATTCGGAGAAACGGGGCTCCGGGCGGAGGTGCTCCGACAGGAGAAGCTGATGCGGAAATACATGCGGGACGAAAAATCCGGCTTGCTGTACCATGCCTGGGACGAGAGCCGGCAGATGCCGTGGGCTGATCCGGAGACCGGCTGTTCTCCGGAATTTTGGAGCCGCTCCCTTGGCTGGTATGGCTTGGCCGTATCTCAATTTCTCGATTTGCTCCCGGCAGAGGAGCCTGGGAGAGAGGAGCTTGCGGGTGCGCTGTCCGGTTTCGTGGACGCGCTAATCCGTTATCAACACAAGGAGAGCGGGCTGTGGTATCAGGTCGTCGATAAAGGCGAACGGCCGGATAACTGGCTGGAAACATCGGGCTCTTGCCTGTTTGTTTATACTCTGGCAAAAGCGGTACAGCTGGGCATTGTAGGCGAGGAAGCAGCGCAAGCCGCAATGCGGGGGTATGAAGGGCTTACCCGGGTCGTGGAATGGGATGAACTAGGCCGTCTGGTGGTGCCGGACATCTGTATTGGCACGTCTGCCGGCGACTATGACCATTACGCCGCCCGCCCTAAGGTAAAAAACGATCTGCACGGCGTCGGCGCGTTCGTGATGGCCTGCACGCAAATGGAAACGTTAATCAGCCGAATGGAGAATCAAGCCGATGTGCATGTATAATATCGCCGATTATGGTGCGGTGAAGGACAGCGGAGCTCCGGCAACCGCGGCCATCGCCGCTGCAATCGCGGCCGCAAGCGAAGCCGGGGGCGGCACGGTGGTCGTGCCGGCCGGGACGTTCTTGACGGGGGCGATCATCCTGAAGAGCCATGTCGAGCTTAGGCTAAGTCCCGGGGCGTTGTTATCCTTCAGCACCAATCCGGACGATTATCCGATGGTGAAATCCAGGTGGGAAGGAGTTCAAAGAGAGGTTCATGCCTCCTGTATTTACGGGGAGGATCTCGAGAATGTATCCGTAACGGGGAGCGGCTGCCTGCAGGGGAACGGGCAGCCTTGGTGGGAGAAGCACCGAAACCGCCCGGAGGAGCTTCAGTATCCGCGTCCAAAGCTGATTAGCTTCGACCGCTGCAGGAGGGTGACAATCAAGGACGTCTCGATGGTCGATTCCCCCAGTTGGACGGTAAATCCGATTCGTTGCCGCGATGTGACCATCGACAACGTATCGATTCTGAATCCAGCGGATTCGCCCAATACGGATGGGATTAATCCCGAATCCTGCTCGAACGTGCGAATCAGTAATTGCCATATCGATGTCGGAGACGATTGCATCGCCATTAAGGCAGGTACCGAGGAGACGGCGGAGCGGGTTTCCTGCGAGAACATTACGATTACGAATTGCACGATGATCCATGGGCATGGCGGCGTTGTCATTGGGAGCGAGATGAGCGGGAATATCCGCAACGTGACGATTTCGAATTGCGTCTTCCAACAAACGGACCGTGGCATCCGGCTCAAGTCCCGACGCGGTCGCGGCGGTATCGTCGAAGACATCCGGATCAACAACATCGTCATGGAAAACGTGATTTGTCCATTTATCATGAATCTCTATTACTTCTGTGGACCACGCGGCAAGGAAAAATACGTGTGGGACAAAAATCCTTATCCGGTCACGGATGAGACGCCGCATTTTCGACGGATTCATTTCTCCGACATCACCGCTCGTGAGGTTCATGCCTCCGCCGGGTTTCTATACGGCTTAGTAGAGCGGTATATTTCGGAAGTTACCTTCGATCACATCGAAATCTCGATGGCGAAGGACGCGATTCCCGGCCGCCCCGCAATGATGGCCGGGATTGAGGATATGGCGCGGCGAGGATTCTACTTGGGGAATGTGCAGGACGTGAGGTTTAACCAGGTGGCGATCGAAAATCATGAAGGTCCCGCCTTTTATATCGAGAACGGGGAGGACATCGAATTGACGGCTTGCCGCTCGAAGGGGACCGCCAAGCCGGAGAAGCTGGTGGAACGAGTGACAATCCCGTCGAATGAAGCAAGCTTCCCCGGGGAGTTGCCAGAATAACCGAAACAATGGAGAGGTGCACGTTTTTCGGGTCGTGGTCACAAATATCGGGACGGCGATTGCTCGAGGGAATCGGATGCTATAATGGTTCCGATTCAATGATCTATTCGAGATTACCGATAAGCAGCGGGAGGAGACTAACGATGCACGAAAAAACGGATCGCTCGCGGGTGAAAGGCTTTCTCCGCGCAGAGGGAACAAGGATCGTGAACGGCGAGGGAGAGGAGATCCTGCTCACAGGCTGGGGGCTGGGAAATTGGCTGCTATGCGAAGGGTACATGTGGTTGTCCCATAACCCCCGGTTTGACCGCCCACGGCGAATCGAAGCAGTCATTCGGGAAGTTGCCGGCAGTTCCTATGCCGAACAGTTCTGGAAGCGTTTCCGAGAAAGCTATGTGACTCGCGAGGATATTCGGCTGATGGCGGAGCAGGGCTACAATTCGGTTCGCATTCCTTTCGGATGGCGGATTCTGATGGAGGACGAGCCGGGGATTCGTTGGAAAGAGGACGGTTTTGCACTGATCGACCGTTGCCTGGATTGGTGCGAGGAATTTGGCCTTTATGCCTTCTTGGACTTACACGGTGCGCCCGGCGGGCAGACCGGAGCCAACATCGACGACTCGGTTGATGATTTCCCTCGCTTATTCACCGATGAAGACAGTTGGAACAAAGGGATCGAGCTGTGGAAGGAGCTCGCCCGACGGTACTGCGATCGCTGGATCGTAGGTGGTTACGACCTGCTGAACGAGCCGGTTCGGCCAGGGTTGATGGAGGGAAAACACGAGGATTACCTCGTTCGACGGTTGGCGGCCTTTTATGAGGAAGCGATCGCCGCCATTCGGGAAATCGATAACCGGCATCTGCTATCGGTGGAGGGGCATCATTGGGCGACGAATACGGCCATATTTTATAAACGTTATGACCCCAACATGGTTATTCATTTCCATAGGTATGCCTGCAAGCCCGGCAAAGAGGCGTATGAGGAGTTCCTGGCGCTTTCCGAGGTGCTGGATCTGCCCTTATGGCTGGGCGAGACCGGGGAGAACGACCTGGAGTGGTTTGCTGCGATGTATCCGCTCGCTTTGTCGCTGGGAATCGGCTACAATTTATGGCCATGGAAGAAGATGGAGCGCGCGACATCGCCTTATACCGTGAACAAGCCCGAGAGCTGGGACGAGTTTCTTGCTTATACAGAAGGGGGAGCACGGCCAAGTTATGAACGCGTGCAGCAAATTCTTGATGCCTATCTGGAGAATATCAAGGTAGAGAATTGCACCCTGCGGCCGGAGGTGACGGCGGCGGTGTTCCGTACTCCGGGCTGCCGGGTTCGCGGCACGGATTACGATGAACTGCCGGGGAGAGGTGTCTCCTACAGCGGAACCCGTACGGAAGGGAACATCTATAAGTACCGGGCCCAAACGGGGATGAAAATCGTACCGATTGTAGACGAGCCCCAAACGAAGAAGTTTGGGTTCGACAGCGGCTGGCAGAACCTCGCTTTGGAGTTAACAGACGGCGAGTTTGCAGCCTACTCCTTCCGCGGCATCGATGCAGGTCATACGGCGACGCTGGAGCTGATTTGCAAGGAGGCTGCGCTCGTAACCGTCATGCAGGATGGGGTGGAGAGAGCATGCATAACGCTCTCCCCGGGCAGTGATCTGCGCCGCGTTAGCGCCGAGTTGACTTCGGCTGCCGCATCCACGCTGGTTGTGAGCGTGCAAGGTGGACGTATCGACTTGCATTCCATCGCGGTGGAGTAAAAAGGGTTGACTCTTTTTGCGGCGCATGATATTTTATATCTTGTCGCCGTGAAAAACGGGTTATGGATTTCGCGGATTTTAAACACCAAGCGGTCGTGGCGGAATTGGCAGACGCGCACGGTTCAGGTCCGTGTGGGCTAACCCCCCGTGGAGGTTCGAGTCCTCTCGACCGCACCACCTTAAGAATGAACTAGCTCTTGAACCTGTCCTTGTGACGGTTCAGGAGCTTTTTGTTTGATTGGGGTGGTTTGCAAAGCGTTGCTTCTAACCATGTTTACACCGTTTGCCAGCATTAGGTTGGCTCAGCTATGCCGAAGACCGTGGAATCGAAATCTGCGCAGTTCAAAGAATGTTATTGCAAAAAGGAATGTAATCCTTTATTATGGACACTGTAGATCTATAATTGTAATGTTATTGAGGGAGGGGGAGAAACAGGGATAAGGCGTTCAAGCAATGCATTTCATATATTCTAATTGTGGATATTGAAGATCTATGGAGGATATATTTATTATGGAAAAACAACTTTTCGATGTGTGGCACGGTTACCTGAATATAGAGGCTTGGGGGAAAAAGGATGATCGACTTAATTAAAATAAAGCGCGGCCCAATCCTGTTTGCTCTGATTATCGGCATGTTCGTCGCCGGTTTGAATGAGACTTTAATGGGCAATGCCCTTCCTGAATTTATGAAATCGTTTGGTGTGTCTGCTGCAACGGGTCAGTGGCTTTCCACCGCCTATATGCTCGTTGTTGGCGTGCTTGTTCCGGTTACGGCAATCGTGCAGCAATGGTTTACGACCCGGCAAATATTTCTGTCTGCGATGAGTTTATTCCTTGTCGGTACGGTTACCTCGGCGGTGTCGCCGGAATTCGGTGTGCTGCTGGTCGGGCGGATCATTCAGGCGATGGGAACCGGCATGCTGATGCCGCTTGTAATGAACGTTATCATGACCATTTATCCGCCAGAAAAGCGCGGAGGTGCAATGGGCATTTTTGGGCTCGTCGTCATGTTCGCCCCGGCAATTGGCCCAACTATATCAGGATTAATCATTGACGGACTAACATGGCGCTGGCTATTTTACCTTGTACTACCTTTTGCGCTGCTCTCCATTATCATAGGAGCCGTTGTGTTGAAGAATGTGTCGAAAGTTACCAAACCGCGAGTGGACCTCCTATCCATCGTGTTATCAACGATCGGATTCGGCGGAATCGTTTATGGGTTCAGTAATGCCGGCGAACACGGTTGGTCGGAACCGGCAGTCGTCTGGACGATCGCTGCAGGCGTTATTTCCTTATTGCTGTTCGTGTGGAGGCAGTTATTGTTAAAGGAACCTGTTATGGATTTACGTGCTTTCCGGTATCCGACATTTACGCTTATCGTGGCGCTTATGCTTGTGCTAATGATGACATTTTTCTCCTCGGCGATCATGCTTCCAATATTTATGCAAGGTGTACTCATGGTAACGGCATTTAAATCAGGCTTGATTCTGCTTCCTGGAGGGTTTGTGAATGGGCTCATGGCTCCGATTTCAGGCAAGCTGTTTGATAAGTTTGGACCTCGCATAACGATCATCCCAGGCCTGGCCCTTGTTGCCATCTCATTATGGCAATTTACCCGATTCGATGAAACGACGAGCACGGGGTTCCTCGTCGCCGTTCACGTCGCACTGATGATTGGTTCCGCGCTTGTCATGATGCCCGCACAGACGGCGGGGCTCAACCAACTGCCAAACCATCTGCACCCGCACGGGACAGCGATCTTGAATACGCTGCAGCAGGTGTCCGGCGCAATCGGCACTGCTCTGTACATCAGTATTATGTCGGGCGGACAAAAGCATTATTTGAGCGGGGTGAGCGATCCGCAGGCTCCGGCGGAAATTGCCAACGGGCTCGCAGCGGGCATCAACAATGCGTTTGTTTTCGGCGGCGTCATCGCCCTTGTTGCGTTTGTACTTGGTCTCCTTCTTCGTAAAGGGAAGTCGCCGGGACTAGAACAGGAAGCAGAAATAGGGGAGTCCATAAACTAAAAGGAAAGAGCGAGGGAGGATCATGAACGATTTTTACAATGCATCCGTTTGGGAAAAAGCATGGAAAGACGATTCCGATACCATCGTAAACATGATGAGAAGAGCCGGGATCGATCCTGCTAGATCCTTTGACCATAGGGCCAAGACTCTCAACGAACAATCATGCCGATAATTCCTGCAGAGCATAGCCTTGTGAACGAAGTTTGGCCTCTCCTCACGGGTCAGCCTTTTCATACGAAACCTACGGAAATGGGATACTTGCTGCATTTGTTGTATCTTAAAGGTTATGCTTATGAATCGCTAATCACATGGGAAAAGAAAACAAAGGAGGTCACCAGAGAAACGGCAATGCAGGAAACGATGTCTTGGCTTGGCCATCACCGTCTGCCAGTAGATGAGCGGAATCGGAATATCATTGCTGACTATTTGGATCAAGCATATCCGTCCGGCAAAGTAGTCATTCAGGAGGGCGGACGTTTTGGCAAAGTACTGATTCGATTACAGAATCAGAACATGAATAGTTCCCAATAACTGCTCGCTATATTAGTTAGTATGCTCGGAAATAGCGGTGTAGCGCGCATCCGTTAGCTCAATACGCGTACTTGTTCGCTCTTTGCACGATTATCCCGTTGGATCAGATGCTAGTAAGTGAATCATGGCGCATGATTAACGTCCGTTCTATGATCTCCACCTCGATCTCCACCCAGCTCAAGCCCAACTCTGCCCCAACCCTCAACTCTACTCTGCTCCCTGAGTGAAGGGGATAATCGTGCAAAGAAGCGAGCAAGAGGAGGGAAACCCTGCGTTGCGTTATAGTGGAACAATGAGAAGAAAGCAACGGAGGTGAGGCAGGATGTTTCGAGTAGCGGTTTGCGATGATGATGAGCAGCAACGAGACCAACTGCGGCAGATATTGCTGGCTTTATCGTTTAAAGCCAATATCGAATTTGAAATCGAATTGTTCCCCTCCGGCGAACAGTTAGTGTCCCATTATGAACAGGAGAAATCGCCGTTCCATATTCTCATATTGGATGTGGAGATGAGCGGGATAAACGGGATTTCCGTAGCCCGGAGAATCAGGGAGCTTCAGCATCTGGATGAGCAAATCATCTTTTTGACGAGTTATCCCGAATATATGGTGGAGAGCTTTGATGTGTTTATTTTTCAATACTTGATCAAGCCTGTCGCGCCGTCGGTACTGGAGGAGAAGGTCATTCGGTTGTGCCGTTATTTTCAAGCGCAGGAGAAGAAGTTCTTGATCGTTCAATCCGGCTATGAAGATGTGGTGCTCAAGCATGATGAAATTATCGCGATTGAATCCGCCAAGAGCCTAACAGTGAAGAACAAGTTGAAGTTCATAACCGTATCTCAAGTTGTTGAAAGTAAAGGACTGATCTCGAAGTATGCGGAGTCTCTAAAAGACAGTCAGTTCTTGCAGATTCATCGCTCAATCATCATTAATATGAACCATGTGAACAAATTTGCTGGGAGTGTCGTACAGATGTCAAACGGATTGGAAATGCCGATCGGACGATCGAAAATCAAAGAAGTGAAAGATTTCTATACGAAATTCAAGGTAATGAAGGACAACTTATGATTCCATTTCATCTTCCGATTCTGATCAGCATCGTATTCGTGCTAGGTTACCAGCTTCTCCTATATTTTGACTCGGTGTTTGGGCGGTCGGCTCGTAAACCGCATCGGATCGTGCATTTTATCGTATTCGTATTGGTGAGCACGGTCTATTTGACTGTCGACATGGGGTGGGGCGCCGCCTCCGGTGTAGCCTTATTGCTGATTTACAGTTTAGCGGACTCCTACCAGGTTGAACTCAAAAACAAGTTGATGTATACGGTCTTGTACGCGGTGTTGATGTCCATCGTCAATTCGCTCTCTTTGTTTGTTTTCTACACCCTCAATTCGGACGAATTTCGGAATTTTGAACCTTCGAGCTTTTCGGCGTCCGCCAAAACTCTGTTGCTCTCCTGCACGTTTATGTTTGTTGTAGTTCAGCTGATCCGACTCATGGCCAAACGTCGAACGTATCCGTTAAAGCCTTCATACTACCTTCTATTTCTGTTCGTCCCCGTGTTCAGCATTTATCAGGTAAATAGGTTGGCTGCGTTTAGCGAAAAAAACCTGCATTTCTTTATTTGGGTCATCGGACTGTTGTTACTCAATGTGTTGGTGATCTATATGTTCGACACGATGATGGAGAAGTTTCAATTCCAACAGGAGAATTTTCAATTGCAGCGACAGATGGACTACCAAGACGCGAACTATGAAAAAACGGTGCATAGCTTCAAATCCATCAAACGCATCATCCACGATACGAACCAGCAATTTCTGTATGTTGAGGAGTGCATCAAGCGGGGGGACCCGGCTGCGGCATTAGAACATATAAGAGTCACGCTAAATAAAGTCGAAGACGCTTATCATCGAGTGAATACGGGCCATCTTGTAATCGATGCCCTTGTCACAAACGCACTGAATATCGGCGAGGCGAATGGGATTCGAATCGACACACAGCTGAGTCTCTACTCGCAGGATCTGAACATCGATCGTTACGACCTTTGCGTCGTGCTCGGCAATATGCTGGATAACGCTTTGGAAGCTTCCAAGAAAGTCAAGATCGCAGAAGATCGCTATATCCTGATTCGCATCCGCTCGGACGAGTCTGCTCTGTCCATTCAGATTAAAAACCAAACCGAGCATGAGGTGATTCGTTTACAAAGCCAGAAGCCAAACCGGGAGTTTCACGGGATCGGCCTCACCAATATCTCCAGAATATGCGAGAAATACGGAGGCAACATGACCATCGAGACGGGCAGTAAGTCCTTTAATAATATGGTGGTCCTGCCGTTCGGGGATTGATATTTGCGTTTCAGAACGAGTGGCCTTCATCCGCTTCTTCCTTCATGTACGATAAAACCTATATCCAATAGATAAAGGTACAGGGAGGAATCGGAAATGAACAAATGGATGATTGGTTTCCTTACGTTGTTACTGGTGCTCATCATGCCGGCGGGTCAAGGAAACGTTCAGGCAAGTGCAAACCCGGTAAAGGATAAAGCGCAAGCGCTGGCTCAAACCGTCATCTCAGATTATGGCGTAACCAGCCTGCAATACGCCATTAGGGATCATGGAGCGATCACGTTATCTGACGGCGCTGGAGCATCTAATCAGGAAACGGGTGCGCCCGTCACCCGGGAGACGATGTACGGAATAGGCTCGGTCAGCAAAATGGTTGTCGCCGCAGCGACCATGCAATTGGTCGATGCGAAGCTCGTGGACTTGGATCAACCGCTCACGATGTATGTCAAGGACTTTCAAATGGCGGACAAAAGGTATCGCCAAATTACGCCGTGGATGTTGTTAAACCATTCATCGGGTTTGTATGGTTCCCACTACGAGAACAGCATGTTATTTGATGATAACGACACGCAAAACCATGACGAATTGCTGAGCAAGCTGCGGTCCGAGCACCTGAAATCTGACCCCGGCGCGTATTCCGTCTATTGCAATGATGGCTTTACGCTACTGGAGATTCTGGTGGAACGCGTAAGTGGTGTCAGCTATTCAGATTACCTGGATCAACATTTTAGCAAGCCTTTGGGACTCGGAAGCACCAAAACGCCACTCGATACGTTTGACCGAGAGAAGCTGGCCAAAACTTATTTTCCAGGAATAGATCATGTTTTACCTGTGGAAAATGCCAATGTGCTTGGTGCGGGCGGCATCTATTCTACTGCTGAAGAATTAACGAAATTTGCCGAAGTCCTGATGGGAGACCGGCCGGAGTTGCTTTCCAAGGCTGCGTCGAAATTGATGCAAGCCCACGAATATCGCAACGGAATTTGGGTGGAGGAAGAAACGAATATTTTTAACTACGGATTGGGCTGGGATGCTGTAGAGCTGGCTCCGTTTGGAGAATACGGCATCACCGCTTTATCGAAAGGCGGCGATACGATCGTGTATCACGCCGGAATGATCGTCTTGCCGGAGCAGCATATCTCGATCGCCGTGCTTTCTTCGGGAGGAAGCTCGTTCTATAACAGTGCCTTCGCCGCCGGGGTATTGCTGGAGTATTTGGACGAAAAAGGCCTGATTGACGAGATTCAACCGACTCCGACCTTCGAGGCTCCCGTTAAGATGGAAATGCCTAAGGAGCTGCAAGCTTATTCCGGATTATACGGAATGGTCGGCGAAACAATGAAGGTTGTCATTCAACAAGGGCAAATGGAATTGGCAGCCCAAATGGGCGGTTTAATTCCGGCACAAACGTATGTATATACGGGCAACGGCCGGTTTGCGAGCAGCGATGGCACGGCCAACGTTAGCTTTGTGAAGGAGACCAACGGCAAGACCTATTTGAAGCTGGATGCATATTTGAACTTCCCGGGGCTTAGCCAAATGCATATGGTATCCTACGAATATCAGAAGCTGGAAGCTCAACCGCTGAGTCAAGCGATGAAAGAAAAGTGGAAAACCAGAGATGGAAAAATGTATTATGCTTTGGATGAGAAAATCAATTCCCTGTTCTTCCTGGCCACGTCGGTTCTCAATAAAACGATCTCACTTGATCTTGAATACGGTTATGCCAACGGCGCTAAAATCGTGGATGCCAATCAGGCGGTGAACATTATGGAAATTCCGAATATGAACAGCCGGGACGCTTTTGATTTCAAATTCTCGGAGTTGAGTGGCGCGGAGATTTTGGATGTAAATGGTCAAACCTTTATCCGTGAGGATGGAATTCCTAACCTCTACGCCGGAGCGCAATCGAAGATCACCATTCTACCAAGCGGCCAGGCAAGATGGTTTAACATACAGCCGTCCTTGGCAGAGCGGACGATGACCGTGAAAACGGAAGGAAGCGGCGGCTTCATCGTATATGACGAACAAGGGTTGCTGGTTCACTCGTCGATTATTAGTAAGCAGCCTTCCTTTAAACTGCCGGCCGGCGGGAAGATCGTGTTCGGCGGGCAACCCGGAGACGTGTTCCGTATTCATCTGAGCCAATAATTTCTCTTAGAGAAAACCGCTAGCCGTGCATTGACGGCTAGCGGTTCTTCGGTTCTCAACGATGTTAGCCCGGATTCGGGCAAAACGAAGGGCTCAAGGAGGATAAATAATCGGTGTATGCCGAATCAAGCTTAGCCAACTCTGCGAAATAGCTGTCGATGACATGATTGGAGGATAACGAGGTGTCGGCGAAATACAGCGGGTAGGAAACGGAGACATGGCGGTAATAGTAGGTTTTATCTAGTTTTGGCAGCTTGAAAATCGTAGGGGGGATATGCGTCACGGCGTCGAATTCATTGTGAATCCGATAACTGTTTGGGACGTACTGGGTAAATGCGTTAACAAAATTCGGATCCCCGA
The DNA here is from genome assembly GCF_018403305.1 of Paenibacillus sp. J53TS2. NCBI lineage: Bacteria > Bacillati > Bacillota > Bacilli > Caryophanales > Paenibacillaceae > Paenibacillus > Paenibacillus sp. J53TS2. The sequence continues at coordinate 528,574 of NZ_BOSK01000001.1, read as the reverse complement.
CACGAGGAGATCCGAACGTAAACAGGATGGGCACGCGAGGCGTGTTAGCGGCGATGTCCATGGCACACAACGTTGCCAGGGCGGCTCCGAGGCTATGGCCCGTTAGATATAGCGTCTTATCCTCCGGTAGCCGGCGCAGCGCCGAGTGAATTTGGCGGCGGGCCGATGCATAAATGCCGGTGAATCCCCGGTGCGTGGCGCCGGCATCCTTGGCCCATTTGAACTTCTGCTGCGTGGCGATGGCATCGGCAATCCAGTTGGACGTTGAGCTAGTGCCCCGGAAGGCGATCACGATCTCGTCCGCCGAATGCCATATAAACCCGAAGCGTTCCCACTGGCCGATCAGGGATTTTGCTTCGAGGGTCTCATACAGTGAATAAGGCGGCGGGAGGACAAACGTACCGTCCGAATTCGTGAATTGCGCGTAGGTCTGGCCGCAAACCGCCGCCAAGAACAACGCGCGCTGGACTTGAGCCTGGTTTAATTCCATGATCCATCCCCCTTCGCCTTCCTGATTCCAATATATTAAGAGCGAAGAAAGAAGATGCTATAGTGCGCGATTGGCCCAGGCTGATTATAATAGGGACAACGACTTCTTTAGGAAGGTGATTGTATGGCATGGTTAATCCTAGTCATCATTTTGATTTTGGCGTTTGCTTTGATCGCGACGATAAGAATCGGGCAATCGCAAAGCAACCGGGAAGAAAATCCGCGTTACACCCAACAAACTGGCCGGAATTGGCTACGTCTAGGCGTGATGTATGCCGTTGGTGTTCTTGCGGTTGTGTTGATCTTAATGATGTTTATGTAGTGAGCCGACATAACTTAACCCGGTCACCCTGATGAAATCGAGTTCCTCCGCGGTCATGAGCCCAGATTGATACAAGTTCAGGTATTCTTGTGAGACGCTTTGGTTGAAGATCAACAGATCATCCGTGTTTATGGTAACGGGAACCCCGTAATCGTAAAGTTTGCGCAGGGGATGTCTCGCGTAGCTGTCCGCTACCCGTAGCAGGATGTTGCTCGTTGGACAGACATTTAACCGGATGTGATGATCAGCCAGCCAATTCATTACGGAGACGGATCGTGCCGCCGCAATGCCGTGGTGAACCTCATCCAGTTCCAACTCCTCCACAGCTTCTCGAACATCGTCCGGTGAGCCGAACTCCCCGACATGCGCTCTAAGCCTTAGCCCCGCTACCTTGGCAATCCGGTAGACCGGCTTGAAATGGCGGATCGGCTGGGCGAATTCATCATTGCAAATGTCGATGGAAGCAAACCAACGATATGCCAATACCTCATCAATCTCTTTTAAAATATCTTCGATCCGGCTTTCCCTGCCTAATGACAGCTCAGGGAAAAACGACGTGCCGGGAGTCAAACATCTGTGCAATTCTTCTATGATCCCCATAAACGTCTTCATCCCGCCCAAGGCGGAGATTTCATCCAGGCCGAAACTAAGTGCCAATACCTCGATTCGGTCGGCCTGCGCCTGTGCGAAGGAAGCTTCGATCCGTTTTAAGTATCCTTGGAGGCCGCGGCAATGGATTTTGATGTTGGACTCGAACCAGGCTTGCATATCCAGGAGAGAGTCGAAAGGCCGGCCGGGGGGCTCGATTTTAGCACCGGACCAGGCTTCAATGTAGGAGATGTTGCCGCCGCGCCCGGCATGACTATGCAAATCGCTTTTCGGTATGCGTTTCAATTCATCCAGCGCGTTAAGGTGTAAAGCCTCTGTAAAGGAAAGGCTCATCCACACCACCTCCATCCTAATTAACGATATCCTAGCATAGCGCATCATTAATTTCTATTGATCTAAAAGGGGGAGCAAACATGGACATTCGAATTTTGCCCTTAAGTCCGGAGCGGATGGAGGACTTTAAGACATACTGTCGCAAGCATCGCCAAGAGGTGGACGACTCCTTCTTGTATGAAGAGGATTTGGCTGAGTTCCAAATTCATGAGGAGCATCCCACTTACATAGCCGTCAATGAGAAGGGGGAACTGATCGGCGCGGCTTCGATCATCGCCGATGCTTACCAGCGAAAGGGACAGCAGGCGCGTTTTCGCATTTTGCACAGCGAAACCGGGGATGAGGCCGTTTACCATCGCTTGCTTGCTGAAATCGTGAAGCATGGCGAGGGCTTGGCGAAGATGTTCATCTTTGTGCCGTCGGTTAATCCCGGACTGATGGAGATCGTTTCACAGCTTGGTTTCCAGGTGGAAAGATATTCTTTCCTGCTGGTGAACGAACCGCTGAACCCCGCGCCGTATGACCTTCCGGAAGGCTATAACTTCCGTGCGTTCCGCCCTGGGGAGGACGAGGAAGCTTGGTGCGTCGTGCGGAATGCTGGATTTTCTCAACTGAAGGGCAGCCAAACGCCAATTACGCCGGACATGGTGGCGAAGTATCCCGGAGAATCGGATTATCTGAACGGCGGTATGCTGTTATTGGTCCATGAGGATCGGCCGATTGGCATTGTACGTTGCGCGGACGACGAATACGTGGATGCGCCGATCATGAACATCGGGCCTCTCGCACTGCTCCCTGAATACCAAGGGAAGGGACTCGGCCGCTTGCTGCTTCGTCGGGCGATGGAGTTTGGCTGGGAAACCGGATATAGCCGGGTCATCCTGTGCGTTAACGCGGAAAATGAACGGGCCAAAGCGTTATATCTTCAGGAAGGGTTTAAAGAAGCGGAGTATGCGGTGAATTACCGATTGGATCTGCAGTGATGCGAAGCGGCGGGAGACCGCCGTTTTGCTCTTTTGTGTATACGCTAACATTTCGAACGGAACTTGATTGGATCCTGGGGGGATAAAGACATGAGCGAGCTCTGCCGGATAATGATTGTTGATGATGAACTGTTGGTGCGTCAGGGGATCAAGCACCATCTGGATTGGGAGACGCATGGGTTCCGCATTGTCGGCGAGGCCGCAAACGGCAAGGAAGCGCTGGAGATGATGGAACCGTTGTCGCCTCATATCGTCATTACGGATATCGTCATGCCGGTGATGGACGGGGAGGAATTGACTCGCGTGCTGAAAGCCCGCTACCCGCAGGTGGAGGTGATCGTGCTGAGCAGCTTTGGGGAATTCGAGTATGTGCGTTCCACGTTCCAAAGCGGTGTCGCGGACTATATCCTCAAGCCAAAGCTGGAGACGGAGGAGCTCTTGCAGGTATTGCAAAGAACCGCTCGCAAAATTCCTGGGTTTTCACTCGGAGAAATCGAACGCGGGGACTTGCCACTGGAACGCCTGCTCGAGCGTCTAATCGACGGATACGAATCGGAGGAGGGGGATCAACGGGATCAACGGCTGTCCGAAGCTTTTCCGTATGATCGGTTTCTGCTGACCGGTACGGATGCCAGCCAAATAGCGGGGGAACCGGACGGGTATCTATCCGGTCTTGCGGCAGGATTGGAGAGCCGATTGTACGAGCTGACCGTTTCGATGCGGATTCAGCGCATCTATTCCGAAGGCAGGCAACTGCTAATGTTGCTGAATTTTCCCGGTCAGCACAGAGTTGAAGTGACTGACGCTGTGTACGGATACGCGCTGGCCAAAGCAGCGCTGATGCCGGATTTGACGTGGGTGATCGGCAGCGAATTTGCGGAGCTTCGCGATTTGGGGAACGCGTACCGGGAAGAGTGGCAGAAGCTGTTGGGATTTCGGTTTTATTTTCCTGGAAAGACCGTCCTGCAAACAGAAGAGCTACCCCCGGCTACCGCGCTTCCTACATTCGACATGAAGGAATTGATGTCTGGAATTAAGAAGGGGCAGGCGGAGGAAGCGTTCGGGAGATTGCGAGGACTCGCTGCCGAAGCGGCCGGGAGTTATCGGCAAACGCCCTTTGAGTTCAAATCGTTCTTGGGGAACGCCGTATTCCACGTGACGATTGCAGCCTTGGAGCTCCACCGCGAAGCGAAAGAGCTGGAAGCATCGAAGTTCACCTATTTTAAAGCCATTGATGAAGCGCAGGACGTAGCCGGTGCTTTACAGGCGTTCCACGCTTTCTTGAGTGAAGCGGAAGCACTGATATCGGCCCGTGTCCCGCTGCCCGGCGACGGCAACATGAAGCTGCTGCTTGAGTATATCGATGAACACTATGGAGAGCCGCTTTCTTTAAGCTCACTCAGCCGGCATTTTCACTTTAATCCGTCGTATTTGTCGAGCTACTTCTCCACTCACAACGATGAGGGGTTTAGCGAATATTTAAATCGGATCCGTATCGCCAAGGCGATGGAGCTACTCCGTACCGACGTGTTGCCCATTTCGGAGATCGGCAGCCAAGTGGGTTATTCGGATCCCAGTTATTTCACCAAAGTGTTCAAAAAGCAAACGGGGTTGTCGCCGCGGGAATATCGCCGGCAGCAGCTCGCCAAGAGGGGATAACGGATGAATTTAATCGAAAAGTTTCGCAGCAGCCATCTCATCTCCAAGCTCTTTGTCGTCATGACGGTAAGCATCGTCGCGGTGTGCCTTCTCACCTCGCTAATCACCATCCGCATGGCGGAGCGGTTGTTTGCCGAAACGTTCAGCATCACCAACGGGAAAGTTCTGAACCAGATCAATACCGGGATGGAGTCGTTTAACGATTCCGTCGTTAACGCGGTCACCTTTGCCTCGCAAAGCGGCTCGGTGAAGACGTATTTGACCGGCGGGGACACGGATTCGGTGGCGATGTCGAAGGTGTATTACCGCATGGCGGAGCAGATGGAGCAGATCGCGTCCAATCTGGGGGCTTACGATGTGGCGGTCACCATCATCGGGGTGAATGGGCGCAGTTACTCGACCGACTCGAACTACTGGCCGGTGTCTTCTCAGGAACTTGCTGACGATCCGTTAACCCGTTATACTGCTGCGGAGCCGCGACGGGTGTTGTATCAATATGACGAGCGGGACGGTAAAGCAGGCAAGGAGCGATTTATCGTCGCCTCCAAAGCGTTGGTGGATCGTACGGGCGGGCTCAGTTATGGGATGCTGTATATCGCGATTCGAGAAACGGAATTTCGCCGGTTCTTCGCCAACTTTACGAGTAGCGGAAACGATGTGCTCGTGCTTGACCCGGCCGGCGTTGTCGTCTCCAGCAACCGCACGGAGCTGATCGGTAGCAAGTCGTCTGAGTTGCTTCGGGATGTCGAGACGTTGAAGCGCGACCGGCTGGATTACTTGAAGGGGACGGCATTTGGCAAAGAAGCGATCATTCTGGCGAATGACCTGCCGCCCTATCGATTGTATCTCGTGAACCTGATCGATCGGCAGTACACCGCCGGGCAGATCATCAACATTCGCCAAGTCGCGTTGATCTGCCTGGTCATTATTGGAGCTGCGCTGCTCCTTGTGTTCGTGATTTCCCGCCGGTTAACGCTGTCGCTGACACGTCTGGTCCGGCTGATGTCGACCATCACGAAGAAGGATTTCCGCAACTACATCTCGGTCAGCGGCAGCTATGAAGTCAAAGAGCTGAGCAAAGCGTTTAACTACATGCTGGACGAGCTAAACGATTACGTTCACAAGCTGCTAGAAACGCAGAAGGAACAGCGGAACGCTGAGCTCGCCGCACTGCAGCGGCAGATCAATCCGCATTTCCTGTACAACACCTTAGCCTCGATCAAGCTGTTGGTCCAGAAGGGCAGCAAGGAAACCGCGGCCGAGACGATTAACGCGTTGATTTCCCTGCTGCAAAATACGATCAGCAATGCCAACGAAACGATCACGGTTGAGCAGGAGCTCGAGAACCTGAGAAACTACGTATTTATCAATCAAGTCCGTTACGGCGACCGGATCAAGGTGAGCTATTTCGTATCTCCAGACTGTATCCGGTGCGAGCTGCCCAAGCTGATTCTGCAGCCCTTTATCGAAAACGCCTTTTTTCATGCTTTTAACGTTAAAACCGAAGGAACGATTTACATCCTGATTTCGAAAACGGATCATTCCCTTGTTTGCGAAGTGGCGGATAACGGGGACGGTATGGAATTTGACCCGAACGACTGGGTTCCCGATCATCCGAAGAACCGCAGCCAGCTATTAACGGGGATTGGCATTCAAAATGTGAATCACCGGATTAAGCTGCTGCACGGGGAGTCCTACGGCGTCCGGATCACCAGCGTGAAGGGAGAAGGGACGCAAATTCGCATCGTACTTCCACTGATTGAGGATTCGGAGGTAACCGGGGATGCGGTCTAAAGATTTTCCTATTTTCCAAAAAAAAGACCAGTGTCGTCTTGCGGTAAACTCGACATGGACAAGAAAATCACCAAACCGCACAAAGATATTCCTAACGGGCCGTTCCGCCGCAATGCTATCCTAAAAGCGATAAAAGGAAGCGCTTTCTTAATGAGGCGCTGCCCATCACGATAACAGGGGGATGAACCGAAATGAGAAAAAGCTTGATGCTATTGATGGTCAGTCTAGTGCTGACGCTGGTGGTGTCCGCTTGTTCCTGGCAATTCCGGCAACTCGGAGAGTACGGGGGACACTGCGGGTTCGACTGCAGGGAACGGCGGGGACGGCTCGAAAGGCGCCCAGGAGATCACCGTTTGGGCCTGGGATCCGAACTTTAATATCGCCGCATTAAATTTGGCCAAAGAAAGATATGAAGCGAAGCACACGGACATCAAGGTGAACATCGTAGAATACGCGCAGGACGACATCGTCCAGAAGCTGAACACCGGGCTGAACTCAGGGACGACTAAAGGGCTGCCGAACATCGTGCTGATCGAGGATTATCGGGCCCAAAATTTCTTGCAGGCTTATCCCGATTCGTTTCGCGACATGTCCGATCTCATCAAACCGGAGGATTTCGCAGAGTACAAAATCGGACCGACGAGCTATAACGGTAAACAATACGGCGTACCGTTCGATTCCGGGGCTACGGCGCTTTACGTGCGGACGGATTACCTGGAGCAAGCGGGATATACCGTGGAGGATGTAACCAATATCGATTGGAACAAGTACATCGAAATCGGCAAGAAAGTCAAGGAAGTTACGGGCAAAGACATGCTGACTCAGGATCCCAATGACATCGGGCTAATCCGCGTGATGGCGCAGTCGGCAGGAACGTGGTACTTGAAGGAAGACGGTAAAACGCCAAATCTGGCGGACAATCCGGTGATCAAGGAAGCCCTCGAAACCTATAAAGCGATGTTCGACGCCAATATCGTGAAATTAAATTCGGACTGGAGCCAATTCCTGGCGGCGTTTAACAACGGAGATGTTGCGTCTGTCCCAACCGGCAACTGGATTACGCCGTCTGTTAAAGCGGAGGCTTCCCAATCCGGTAAATGGGCGGTCGTGCCGACGCCGAAGCTGGCGAATAGCGCAGCATCGGTGAACGCCTCGAATCTAGGGGGGAGCTCCTGGTATGTGATGAATATGGACGGTCAGGACGCGGCTGCGAATTTCCTGGCGGAAACATTTGGCTCCGATAGCGAGTTATATTCCCTGCTGCTGGAGAAAATCGGCGCGATCGGCTCGCTGAAGGCCGCATCCAGCGGAGCGGCTTACGATAAAGCCGACGAGTTCTTCGGCGGTCAGAAGATTTATGCCGATTTCGCCAAATGGACCGAAGAGGTGCCTAAGGTCAATTACGGCTTGCACACTTACGCAATCGATGACATTATGGCCATTGAAATCCAGAACTACTTGAATGGCAAAGACGTGGACAGCGTCATCCGCGACGCCCAGGCTCAAGCCGAATCTCAATTGCAATGATGAGAGCAACTGGCTCTGTTTTGCGCTGGAAGGCTTCCGCCGTCGGTTGGTTGTTTGTGACAGCAGCCGTGGTGCTGATCGCACTGTTTTACTTCTATCCGATGATCCAGGCACTGCTTCTGTCGCTGCAAACCGGTACGGGCTCGAACTTGACCTTTAACGGGCTGGGCAATTATCAGCGATTGTTTACGGACTCGATGTTTCTGACGGCGGTCAAGAATACGTTCATATACCTGATCGTACAGGTTCCGATCATGGTACTGCTGGCGTTAATCTTGTCCGTGATGTTAAATGACCGGAATTTGAAATGGAAGGGATTTTTCCGCACGGCGATCTTCCTCCCCTGCATCACTTCGCTTGTCGCTTATTCCGTTATTTTTAAATACCTATTTGCGGGCGACGGTCTGGTCAATATGCTGCTGCTGCAATTGCACCTTGTGTCGGAACCGATTCCGTGGATTACCGATCCGTTTTGGGCCAAAATTACGATCATTATTGCGATTACCTGGAGATGGACGGGGTACAACATGATCTTTTACCTTTCGGCCATCCAGAACATCGATCCTTCGGTTTACGAAGCAGCCAAAATTGACGGAGCGTCGGCGAGCAAACAGTTTTTCCAAATCACGATTCCGCTCTTGAAACCGATTATTTTGTTTACTTCGATCACCTCGACGATTGGCACGTTGCAGCTATTCGACGAAGTTATGAACATCACGCAGGGGGGTCCGGGTAACGCGAGCTCGACGATCTCGCAATACATTTATAATTTGTCCTTCAAGTACGCAGCGAATTTCGGGTATGCGGCAACGGTGTCTTATTCCATCGTGGTGATGATTGTCATCTTGTCCATTGTACAATTTAAAGTGGCAGGTGATCGTGATGCATAGGGTGAAACGACTGTCTATGTACCTGTTCCTCGCCATAGCGGCGTTTGTTTCGATCTTTCCGTTTCTATGGATGATCGTCAGCTCAACGAATCCATCGGTAGACGTGACCCGGGGCAAGCTGCTGCCAGGCTCCCACTTTATGGAGAACCTGCGCAGCTTGCTAGATTCCGTTGATATTTTGAATGCGCTCAAAAATTCGCTGACCGTCTCCGTCTCCACGACGTTACTTGCTATGCTGGTCGCTTCGCTGGCCGGTTACGGTTTCGAGATCTACCGGAGCAAGGCGAAGGACATCGTATTTAACGTGCTATTGTTATCGATGATGCTGCCCTTTGCAGCCTTGATGGTGCCGCTTTACCGCATGTTCGGTCGAATCACCAACCTGGTTCCCTTGATTGGCATCGATACGCTGGCCGCGGTTGTGCTCCCAACCATGACGACGGCGTTTCTGATCTTCTTCTTCCGGCAAAGCACGAAGATGTTCCCGAATGAGCTGCTTGAAGCAGGCCGGATCGACGGCTTATCCGAGCTGGGGATGTTCTTCCGTGTATACGTGCCTACGATGAAAACGACCTATGCCGCGGCGGCGATTATCACGTTCATGAGCAGCTGGAACAATTACATGTGGCCGCTGATCGTGCTGCAAACGCCGCAGAAGCAGACCGTACCGTTGCTGATTTCAACGCTGGGCTCCAGCTATTCTCCGGATTACGGATTGATTATGCTGGCCATCGTCATTTCGACGCTCCCGACGGCCATCGTCTTCTTCGTCATGCAGAAGCATTTCGTAGCCGGGATGATCGGATCGGTCAAATAGCAGAAGATTTCCGTTTAGCGATAGGCTGGCAGCCAATCCCCATGGGCTTCGATGAGGTCATCACACATGGCGATCATGTCGTCGATAGACAACTCGGCCGAAGTGTGGGGGTCAAGCATGGCTGCATGGTAAATATGCTCTTTCTTACCGGTGATCGCCGCTTCAATCGTCAAGAGCTGGGTATTGATGTTCGTCCGGTTTAAGGCGGCGCATTGCGGCGGCAGATTACCAACATAGGTAGGAGTTACGCCGCTGGCATCCACCAGGCAGGGGACTTCCACGCAGGCTTCCGCCGGGAGGTTGGGAATCAGTCCCGAATTCATCACGTTGCCGCCGATTTTGAACGGAACGTCGGTCTCGATGGCCTCCATGATATACGAAGCATACTCGTGAGAGCGTTCGTGCTTGAGCTCCTGGTTGCCAACGAGCTCCTCCCGCATGCGCTCCCAGTTGGAAATTTGCTCGACGCAGCGGCGCGGGTATTCGTCCAGCGGAATTTGGAAACGGTCGATGAGTTCAGGATAGTTCCGCTTGATGAAATAAGGATGGTATTCAGCATTATGCTCCGACGACTCCGTGATGTAATATCCGAATTTCAGCATCATTTCGAAGCGCACCATATCATGATGTGGTTGCTGCTGCTTCTCGGCCGCGAGGCGTTTAATTTCCGGGTAGAGGTCGACTCCATCTCGGGTCACCTCCAGCAGCCAGGCCATATGGTTAATGCCAGCGATTTTGGCTTGAACTCCGGTTTTGTCCATCCCTAAGCTATCGAACAAGCCGGGAATGCAAGCCTGCACGCTATGGCAAAGCCCGACAGTACGGACCTGGCCATACGTATTCATGACATTGGTCAGCACGGCCATGGGGTTTGTGTAATTCAAGAACAGGGCGTCCGGGCACATTTCGCGGATATCGGCCGCAAAGTCCAGCATCACCGGAATCGTCCGCAGGTTACGGAAAATCCCGCCGATTCCCACCGTATCGGCGATTGTCTGGCGCAGCCCATACTTTTTCGGAATCTCAAAATCCGTAATGGTGCAAGGATCGTAGCCGCCGACCTGGATGGCGTTGATGACGTATTTCGCCCCTTTCAGCGCTTCCTTCCGGTCGGTGTAGGCTTTCACGATGCAGGTACTGCCGCTGCTGAGCTTCAAGTTGTTCAGCATATTCTCCGAATCCTTCAACCGCCGGAGATCGATATCGAATAAAGCGAGCTCGAAACCTTGCAAGGCTGGGGTTTGCATACAATCGCCCAGTACATTCTTGGCGAATACGGTGCTGCCAGCCCCGATAAATGTAATTTTGGACATGTCCTATCTCCTCCTCTTTCCTCCTCAATATAGCTCTCGCCCTGAAATAAAGGTATGGAGGAATGGAAGGGAAGTATGGAGGAATGTTGTATTTTGGTCTGCTATCCTTTACGCTAGGGAGAGCAGGCCAAAACGCTTATCTAGGGGGCCGTGATGATTCCCGAACATGACTTATTTGAAGTCCACATGAACCCCGATGACCGGGAACGGGATGTGACCGTCTTGTTTAGCGGGCAAGGCCGTCCCCATCCGAATCACCGTATCGGGCCGTCCGTGCACGATCATTATTTGCTGCACACGGTATTTGAGGGGAAAGGAACATATACCTGGGGCGGACGCATTTATTCCTGCGGGCCGGGGGACACCTTCGTGATTTTTCCGAACGGCTTGTTCACTTATGAAGCGGATTCCCGGCACCCGTGGCATTACGCCTGGGTCGCGTTAAAAGGACCGGGCGTCCTTCGGCAGTTAAAGGACGTCGGCATCACGCCAGATAAACCCGTCGTAAGCTCCAGGGAACCCGAGGAATTGCGGGAGCTTTACGCCCGTCTCCGCTCCTCGTTCCGGCAATCTGACCACCCGCGTTTGGAGAACCTTGAGGCGACGGGCTGGATGACGCTTCTGCTTCACCATTTCGGATTGGCGAATCGGGACATCCTCCCCCGTGCCGCCGCGAAGGAGCCGGCGATGATCGACCGGCAGGTGGAGCAGGCGATCCGCTGGTTTCAACTGCAATACCCGCAGCAGATCGGCATCGAGGAGTTGTCCCGAAATCTCGGTTATCACCGAGCCCATTTATTTAACGCCTTTAAGGCACGGACCGGACTGTCGCCCAAACAGTATTTGACGAAGGTGAGGATCGATAAAGCAAAGGAGTTGCTTACCGGCTCGTTAACCGTCGATCAAATCGCTTCCTCTGTTGGCTTTAACGATGCGCTGTACTTCTCGCGGCAGTTCAAGAAATCCACCGGGATGTCCCCGAGCGAATACCGTAGCGGGATCGGGAAGGAATGAGAGCATGTCGGGTCTCAACCTCCGGCGGTGCATAAGCAAAGGGTTCGTCCCGGAAGGTAAGTGGATCCGATCACGGAAATGTTGCATTTCGTGCAGGATTTTGGGGCGTATACGAAGGAATCGGCAAGAATGTTGCACTATCTGCAACATTCTTGCCGGTGACAGTACAGCGCACGTATGAATCAGAAATCAGGGGGGCTTTCCCATGCCCATAATCTTCTGAAAGTTGGGCAACTCTGCCAACAATAAAAATAATCGGCTAGGTGGGTTCATACCTGGCCAATTATTTTTTCAATCAAGGGAACTTTTCAAATGGACCACCATTGGGCCAATCTCTTTCTTAATCGATTGGCCAATGCTGCAGCACCATCAGCGCCGCCCCCGTGGCTACGGCAGTATCAGTCAGCTGACCTTGGGTGAACAGCGGGTTGTATTCGGGATAATGGTATGCATTTTTCTTCGCGACTTCGACTGCAATATCGAAAACAAGCGGGTGTGCGCTGACAAGCGGACCGCCCAGAACAACATATTCAGGGTGTAAGGCATTGATCAGATTGGCTAGTCCGGTTCCGAGGCAGACGGCCGTTTTCGTGAATTGTTCCATTACCAGTGAATCGTTCTGAGACAAGGCGTCGACCAGGGCGGCGAAGTTCACACGGTCCGGGGCTTCGCCGGACAACACACTGATGCGCCCGGCTATGAGCTCTACGCGAACCCGCTCTTCAAGTGCGGGAACCGAAACGAAAGCCTCCAACGCTCCGGAGTTGCCTTTATTACGGAGCTTTGGTCCGTCCATCTGAATGATCATTTGCCCGATTGCCCCTTCGGTATCGGCGGCTCCTCGAAGAATACGGCCCTCGGACATGGCGGCCGAGCGGATGTTTACGCCGGCATGCACGTATAAGGCGTGCCGAATGGTTTCGGATCGTAGCGCCCAGTGCTCACCGATGAGCGCGGTGTTGGCCCCGTTATCGAGCATGGCGGGAATCCCTAACCGCTCCTCGAGCATAGTGCAGATTGGAACGTGTCTCCAGGAGGGGGCGGGAAACCACTCGGGTTCGAGGATGATTCCGTTGCGATGATCCAGCGGGCCAACCGCACCGATGCCGATTCCCAGAATGTCGGCGGAAGTGATTCCGTGCTCCGTAAGAAACGCCTTCGCGGTATTGGCAACAGAGTCCGCCAGAACATCGGGTGTCATGCGATCGTCCATTTTCCAGCGGGCCTGTGACAAAGGGTTTAAATGCATATCATATAGACCAAGTACGGAGTAGATCCGGGAGATTTCGAGCCCAAACACAAATCTGTGCTTCGGATTCGTCTGGAACAGGATCGGCTTTCGGCCGCCGGTCGAGCTCCCCAGCCCGGAGATGACGATTAGCCCCCGGGAGGTCATCTCCTCCAGTAAACGTGTCATGCTGCTGCTAGTAAGCGGAAACTCGCTCATCAGGTCGGCTTTGGAGACGGTGCCGAGGAACGAGATTCGATCATAGATTTGCTTCTTAATCAAAGGATTGGAATGAGTCAACATCGATAAGGCTCTCCATTTCCAAGTTAATTCGTCGGGATATCCTTTAAGTATAACGGGAAGGAGGGGGGATTTCCAGAGATTCATTTATTGACTCTTCGAAAAATAAATGATATTATATATTTCGTTGCTGCAAAACAATGCATCAACCGAGAAACGCGGTCGTGGCGGAATTGGCAGACGCGCACGGTTCAGGTCCGTGTGGGCTAACCCCCCGTGGAGGTTCGAGTCCTCTCGACCGCATCCTTAAGTAGAACAGCCTCGCAACTTGCTCCTCGGAGCGGTTGCGAGGCTGTTTTTTTCATTTACTCGTGCCCCTATAACTCGTTAAATTATCCAATACCTTGCGAGATAATCTTCCTCTGGCTTCCCGGGTAAAACCTGACACTTTGGGAGTATAGATGATTTGGGGATAGCGGTGAAGCTCAGTTTTGAACTCCCCTGCACCGTCAGCGTCAAAGATCGCATAATTTCCGCTTGCTTGGATCCACTCCCGAAAGGCAGCGGCATCAAATGGCGCTCCGAGGGAGGTGTTCACCAGAATTTTGCCGTGGCCCAATGCGGCGAAATCCTCAGGTCCGAGGAGATGGGTGTTTCTGGGCAAGTGCATGGAGATCATCTCCGAGGTATGCAGCAACTCGCGAAGCGGAGCATATTCAAACCCGGCTTGTTCGCAATCCGGTTTGCGGTTCCGGCTGAAATAACGGACTTGCATGCCGAAAGCGGAAGCCCGATGCGCCAAAATCTTGCCCGTCGTCCCCATCCCGATGATGCCCAGCTTGCGCTGCTGCAGCTCGACCGGTTCGCTTAGCCATTGGTGCGGGCCCAGACCTTTGAGCAAGCGGATGAGCTCGCTCATGACGAATTCGGCAACCCCTTCATCGCCATAATCACGAACTCCCCTTACCTCGATGCCATGCGCTCTCGCCGCGGCGATATCGACGTTGGCCGATCGCTCGTCATACAGGCTGCAGCACATGCCGATATACCGAATCGACGGGTGGTTTGCAATCAACTCCTGATCAATCCTCGTTCTCCAGGATACAAGTACGCAATCCGCACCTTGGATTCTTCCCATTAACTCATCTTTGCTTTGCGGATCTTTATCAAACCGAATGATGGGTTGCTTCGAATAGTTTTGTAATTCTTCCAAAGCCCAGGCTTCGAGCCCAACGTTATCCGCGCAGGTGATTTGATTAAACTTCATTTCTAAAAACCTCCTTGACCTGGCATTAACGTACTTAATTTCATATGCTTGATTTATACTATACCATGAAGGGCTAGGATTCCAGATTTTATCACGGGAGGAGCATGGAAGATGGAATATGTGAAGCTGGGACGAACCGGCCTTGAGGTATCGCGTATTTGCCTGGGCTGCATGAGTTATGGGGAGCCGGACCGCGGGCCGCATCCCTGGTCGCTGAGCGAGGAAGAAAGCCGTCCGTTTATCCGCAAGGCACTTGAGCTTGGCATTAATTTCTTCGATACGGCCAACGTGTACTCCGATGGGACGAGTGAAGAAATCGTCGGACGGGCACTCCGAGAGTTCGCCAACCGCGACGAGATCGTAATCGCCACCAAGGTCCATGGGCGCATGCGTCCCGGTCCGAACGGCGGAGGTTTATCGCGCAAAGCGATCCTGGCGGAAATCGACCATAGCCTGAAACGTTTGGGGACGGACTACGTCGATCTGTATCAGATTCACCGCTGGGATCCCACGACGCCGATCGAAGAAACGATGGAGGCGCTCCATGATGTCGTCAAGGCTGGCAAAGCCCGTTATATCGGGGCTTCCTCGATGTATGCCTGGCAATTTCTTAAAGCACTGCATACTGCTGAGCGGCACGGATGGACCCGATTTGTCTCCATGCAAAATTACCTGAACCTGTTGTATCGCGAGGAAGAACGTGAGATGCTGCCGCTGTGCGAAGCGGAGAACATCGGTATCATTCCTTGGAGCCCGCTGGCTCGCGGCCGGTTAACCCGCGATTGGGATGAACAAAGTGAGCGTTCGCAAAGCGACTTGTTCGGCCAACGTCTGTACGCGACTATGGCGGAAGCCGACCGCAAGGTGGTCGAGCGTGTGGCCGAGGTTGCAGCTCAGCGCGGTGTCCCGCGCGCGCAGGTCGCCTTGGCCTGGGTGCTGCAGAAAACCCCGGTCACAGCTCCGATTGTGGGAGCGACCAAACCACATCATCTCGAGGACGCGGTTGCCGCGGTGTCGCTTCGGTTAACCCCGGACGAAATTGCTCGACTGGAAGAACCGTATGTCCCCCATCCGGTGCTGGGAATGTAACGAGTTTTGGCCCATGGATGGCGAAGACAGACAACGGCATAACACAAGTAAAACCAGCCCTCACTGCTTGGTAGTGGGGGCTGGTTTTTGGTATGGGGCGGACACGGTAGCCCTGCTACGCCCGATGGGTAAGGCATGGACTTCGCCGGCCTCGGAAGAGATAACGGTAAAAAATCACCTTATTTTCGGTGATATGGCTCTTTTTGAACAAATAGCGGTAAAAAATGGCCTTATTTCGGTTCGATAGGGACAAAACCGCCCCATTTGGGGCTCCTGCGGAAAAATAAGGCCATCAAATACCGCTATTTTGTTCAAAAGGGGCCTTTTCGCAGATGTAAGGGTATTTTTTACCTTTATTTGTGAGCTCTGGTGCGCAGCGGACCGTTTGCGCATGTTTCCGGACAGGGACAGTCATACTAGCAGAAAGGAGGATGGTGTTCATGACGGCGGGAGAACTCGGTTTTTATTTTCTGCTGTATTCACTCTTTGGCTGGCTGCTCGAAAATGTATACAGCCTGTTCACGCAGGGAGTGTTCTGGAAGGAGGGGTTCATGAAGGGCCCGTTTAAGCCGATGTACGGCGTAGCCCCGCTGCTTCTATTGATATTTTTGCAGGAGGGAGAAGGAGTACGCCCGCTGCTAGCGGCTCTATTATGTCTCATCATTCCAACCGTCGTTGAAGGGATCAGCGGATATTTGCTGTTCACGATGTTTGGGCGAAGATGGTGGGATTATTCTGGGCTACGGTTTCAGCTTGGCGGCCATGTCTGCCTGCGATTTTCACTGTATTGGGGACTTCTGTCGGCGTTGATGCTCAAAGTGCTGCACCCGCTGGTGGAACAAGCGTATCAAAGCATTTCCTCGGTGTGGTCCGTGGCTGGCCCGCTGCTATTGCTGTTGCTTGCGGCCGATCTGGTGTGGACTTGCCTGACGCGGCGACGGGAATTTCGGGGAAGCTTGATTTTAAATCCAAGTGGGGATGAGTAAAGGAGGAAGCGAATTTGACGATTTTCCGCAACCCGGTTCGATGGTTCCCGGTACTGACTGTCAGTTGTTTGATCGCGCTGTTGTTGATGACACCCGGAAGCGGACGAGCTGCGCCGGTCGGCGCTGGAGGAGAGAAGACAGATCCGGCAGTGGATAGCAAACAACCAGTGTCTACCCACAAACTTGCGGTGATTATCGATGATTTTGGCAATCGGATGGACGGGACGGACGAAATGTTGGACTTGCCTGTGAAATTGACCGTTGCAGTCATGCCTTTCTTGGAAACCACTCAGGAGGATGCGCGACGGGCGCACGAGCACGGGCACGATGTGATTGTCCATTTGCCGATGGAGCCGAAGCAAGGAAGACCGGAGTGGCTGGGACCCGGGGCCATCCTCTCCAACATGACGGACGGGGAGATCCGTCGGCGGGTGGAAGCCGCGATTGAACAAGTGCCTTATGCCGTGGGTATGAACAACCATATGGGCTCGAAGGTAACCGGAGATGAGCGCGTGATGTCGGTGATTTTGGAGGTATGCCGGGAACGCGGTTTATTCTTCGTTGATAGCAAAACCAATTATTGGTCGGTCATTCCTCGCTTAAGCGAAGAGAAGGGACTGCCCCGGCTTGAAAATGACATTTTCCTGGACGATGTGGGCAGCGTGGAGCACGTCTCGGGTCAACTGCGGCAAGTCCTTGCCTTGTTGAAGAAGGAGAACCGAGGCAGCTGTGTAACCATTGGACATGTGGGTGTGCAAGGCAAGAAAACGGCGGCTGCATTAAGAAAGAATATCCCGATGCTGCAAGCAGAAGGCATCCATTTCATCGGAATCAGCGAATTGGCGCGGGAACAAATTAGTCCCGGCGTGAAGCCGGGACCGGGGTTTACATTACCGTAAAATATTCGGAGATGCCTCGATACAACGCTTCGGCAATCCTCTGCTGACCGCGCCCGTTCGTGAGAATGGCGCGGTCTTCGGTATTGCTGAGAAATCCCGTCTCCACAATGACGGCGGGGCAATCGATATGGTTCAGCAAATAAAACGGCTTCCCGTGTTCCGGAACTCGAGCTGCTTCCAACTGATAGAACCTTTCCAGTGACCGTTGGATCGAGTCTGCTAGTACCACGCTTCGTCCTTCGTTCTGATGGAGTACAAGCGGACCGCGTTTCGATTTATTCCGTCCCCAGTTGACATGCAAGCTGACGACGATCGAAGCGGGCAACTGCTCGCTAAGTTCCTTACGCTGGGCAAGGTCCCGCAGGTGCCGTGAGCGGCTGTGAAGCCAGCGATTGTCGTCGCTTAGGGCATAATCCCCCGTCCGGTTGAGTATTGCGCGGTAGCCGTGGCTTCTCAGGACGACATAAAGCCGCCGCCCAATTTCGAGATTGATATCCTTCTCGAGAATCTGTTCGTAAGACGTTCCCCCGTCAATCCCTCCGTGACCGGCATCGATCAGAATCACCGGTTCGGGGAAGGCATGTCGAAGATCCTTACCTTCGTCAGCCGCTGCCGGGGCGATCCCCCAACCGAATGCTATGGGGATCGAACTCATTATGGCTAGCAGGCATCGTGTAATCTTTCCCATGTGTCTCACCTTTCGGGCTTTTCTACCTCTATATAGTGAGCCAGCGGAAGGAAAATCATGCATTGGCGATTTGCCGGTAGCCATGGGGTTGTACGGGTTTAATGCGGTGCGATTCGGCACAAACTAGAGCTAACGAAGAAATGACTAAGCTGGAAAGGAGCTATCTCCAATGGCGAAAGGCGACGAGTTGGTCAAATACATCACGGAGCGGGTGGTGGATTACGTGGAAACGCCGCGGGAAGTCCGCCGTGAGCGCTCGAAGGTCAAGGAACCGTGGAGCCGGCGATGGTTCGGGATGATCCCGTTCTCCATCTCCCTGTGGGCCGAGCAGATTCCCAAACCGAAGAAGAAGGAATCCCGGGGGAAAGAGCATCCCTCCCGTTCCCGCGGAGTGTGACTTGGCCGAGCCTCAAGCGAAATCAGCCGTCTTCCGTCCCGCAAGGGAGAAGGCGGCTGTTTTTTTAGGTTTGCCCGGGTATCGAATTCGTTCCCATCATTCATCGCGTGCTTCATTCGCTTTGCACCAGCTCCTCGGCCAAGCGGACCAGCAGGTGAACGCCTTCTTGAATCCGCGCTTCATTCATGAACGAATAGCTGAGCCGGATTTGGTCGTTCATTTCACCCATGGGATCGCAGATCGTTCCGGGGACGAACGTTAACCCACGGCGGATGCTTTCGGTCAGGAGCCGGTTGGCGTTTAGCCCGTCAGGGAGGTGGACCCACAGATTCAAGCCGCCTTGCGGACGGAACCACTGCCAGCCTGTACCTGAAGCGAGCGCTTGCTCCATCACGTCCCGGCGAATTTGTAGCGCCGTACGAAGCTTCTCCAGGTGCAGCTGCAGCCGTACCGACTCGAAGCAGTGCTGGAACAGCTTCTGGTTGACGAGCGGCGTCCCGTTGTCGGCCAGCGACTTGGCGGTCAGCAGCGGAACCATCGCGGCTGCTCGCGCGGCAACGGCGCAGATGCGCAGACCAGGCGCCAAGTACTTGCTGAAGCTGCGCAGGTAGACGACCCAGCCTTCCGTATCGTAGGAATAGAGCGGCGGGGGAGGCGGTGCGTCGAAGTAAACGTCATGAACTGCGTCATCCTCGACGATCAAGCAACCGTAGCGCTCCGCCAGTTCAACCAGTTGCTTGCGTTGGACGGCCGGCACCGTGTATCCCGTCGGATTGTGAAAGGTCGGGTTCATATAAAACATCCGGGGTTTATGGCGTTTCAGGTAAGCTTCGACAACGTCCAGGTCATACCCGTCCCTGCGAATCTCCACGGGTAAGAGACGAGCGCCCCTCTGACGGAAGCAGTCAAGCGCCGAGCTGTAGGTTGGGCGTTCCACCAGGACATGGTCCATGGGACGAAGATAAACGCCAGCCAGCAGGTCGATCGCTTGCTGGCCGCCGGTCGTGATCAGCAGTTCGTCGGGGGAGACCTGAAGCTTATTTTTCCGCTGCAAATCTGCACTGAGGAGCTCCCGCAGCTCCTCGTCTCCTTGGACAGAGGAGTAAGTGCCAAGCAGCTTGGGATAGCGGTCGAATACCTGCTTCACGTGGTCTGAAAGGAACAGGTTCGGCAGCAGGTTCGGATCGATGAGCGCCTGGGAGAACGAATAGTCGGCCGGGATGCGGTGGATCTCGCTTAAGGTGTTTTGCATTCGTCCGCCCCCGTGCCGGGGCCCGGAGAGCGCCTTCTCGCTGACTCCAGCGGCGGTTGGAACGAAGAATGCTGCTTCTTCGCCTTTGGGTGCGGCAGGATCTGCATGTGGTTGTTCTTCGGAAACGTAATAACCAGACTTCTCTTTGACGTAAACGATTCCTTGTTCCTTTAACAGCCCATAGGCCCGGAAGACGGTTAACCGGTGGAGCTGAAGTTCCCCGGCCAACGCACGCACGGAGGGCAGTTTGTCATGCGCTTTCCAGTCTCCCCGACGGATTCGGTCCCAAATATAATCATAAACTTGCGTATAGAGAATCTTGCCGGACTCTGCCGGCGGCTTGGGTCTTACGTTCATCCTCTTCCCCCCTTGCACCACGAATCCATTTTATGCGAAAAGCCCAAGCATCTGTTCTGCGATGACCCATCTGTTCTGTCTTCTTTACTGTATGATACAGTTCAATAGGCGAAAGGGGAAGATCTCGATGATTGTGGTCAACTATTTGATCGTGTGTCTCGTGTTCGGCACGACTTTTTTAGCGATAAAAATCGGAGTAGACCATGCGGCGCCTCCGTTTTTCTCGGCGGGTCTCCGTTTCTTTGCCGCCGGGTCGATCCTGTTCCTGTGGATGGTTTGGCGAAAAAAGGCCGCATGGTCCTTGCTGCTGCGCAAGGAGATGCTGGTGACAGGGGCGTTGTTGACCTTCGGGACGTTTTCATTTCTGTACTGGGCGGAGCAATACGTGACCTCCGGTGTCGCTGCGGTGTTATCGGCTACTGGGCCGTTGATGATTGTGTTGCTTCAGATGATCGTCCTGCGGCAAAAAACGACAAGACGCGCCGTCCTAGGCATCCTCATCGGCTTGGTTGGCGTGATGCTGCTCGTGCTTCCCAACATGATTTCGGTGCAGGCCGGCCCCCGCTGGGCGATCGGCTGCGCGGCGATTTTGATCGGGGAAGTGCTGTATTCAATCGGCGCCCTGTACACCAAACGAGTGACCCAAAGCTATGCGGAGGAGTCGCCAATCGCGCTAAACGCCGCGCAAATGATATACGGAGGCTTGCTGCTTTTTATCCTGTCGGCTTTCACCGAAAGGGTGTCGGCCGAGGTTTTACTGCAGCCGTCCGCGTTAGGCTCGCTGTTCTATCTGACCGTGGTAGGTTCGATGGTGGGGCACAGCTTGTTTTATTGGCTGGTGGCTAAGACCAATCCGGTGTTTCCGTCGACTTGGTTGTACGTCTCGCCACTCATCGCGATGACGATCGGCGTGTTGTTCTACGGAGAAACGGCAGGATGGTATGCGGTGCTGGGTGGAGGAACGATTATCGCCGGCACAGTGCTGACGAATCTGGACAGCCTGCACCAGTTGCTCAGCAGACCGTCACGGCTGACGGCCCAGGCATCCGCAGAGGGAAGTGCGGGTTCGGTGGCGGGATCATAGGGATCGTATGAGGGTCCGTGTGTAAGAGCCAAAAGAGCACTGTCAGCTAACGGCAGTGCTCTTCGAAGTACTCTCGCAGCTAGAACGTGACGAATTTCCCGCTAGCTATCAAAGCGTCCAGCGCGATCAACCGGATCGCGGTGTCGGTGCCGGTAACGACGTAAACGGCCTCGGCTTCGGCTTCAGCGGATGGCTCTGCCAAAGGGCTGTTGTTCGTCCAGGTTTGATATCCGTAGACCGGAAGAGGAAAGGAATAAGTGCGTTCAGGACCGGAAGCGGCATAGACAAGCTTCCGACTGGTTTTCAGCTTGCCGATGAAGGCATCGGACTTCATCGCCAGCGGTTTAGCCGTCATCCATAACAGGTTGTCGTAGGGATCGAAGCGGGATGACGTGTAGACGATAGGGGCGGTCGATAACGGCGCGCGGCTGCTCGCAGCCAGCCGCGGCGGCGCGTAGCCGCCCGCCTGCTTGTCCCAGCTGCCCGTCGTTTCGGGCAGCCATTCGCCGTCGGCGGCATTGACGTATTGGGGTTCGCCGCCATCCGGCAGGCGAACCTTCCACGCGGCCAATGCCGGGCCGGCGTAGAGCGGGACGGCGGTCACCCGTCCCGCAGCGGCTGCGCCGAGGCTGCTCTGCCGGAGCGCGGCCTCGAGCAGCGCCGGGTCGAATACGGAATAGGTGCCCATTCCGTATTCGACCAGCTTGTAATCTCCGCTCTCGGTCGCGGAGATAATGAGGTAGCCGCGCGGGGCTGAAGCGCCCGGCGGTACCTCGGCTGCGCCGCCTTGGCCGCTGCCGGCGGCCGCCACCGTGACGAGCCAGCTGTGCGTGCCCGGCCCCAGCGGCTCAATGGCGGTGTCGGCGCCGGCCCAGGCCGTAAACGGCTCGGCCTGGGCCAGCTGGCCGACGGCCTCGGCGGCGAAGCGCCGCAGCGCCTCAGGCGCGGGTGCATCCGCCGCCGTCCCGAGCGTCGCCAACGCGGCCTGCCCGGTTCGCTCGCCGGCGGCCCCCGCCGTGCCCAAGCCGTCCGCCAGCGGTAGACCGGCGCCTGATGCGCTATATAAGATGCTTGCGCATAAGAGAATTTTGCAAGTGGTGGTTAATTTCTTTTGAGGTTTGCGTGCTTCCGGCATGGTATCGCCTCCCTAGCCATTCGTCAGGCCTCATCAGGCCTGGTTTCGATTGCTTGTCCATTGTACCGAAGCCGCCCCAAAAAGGATGTTGCAACCTGTCGCTTTGCTTTGCGGCAAACGGCTTCTATTTTTGCGGTCTTTTAGCGAGATCAGTCTGATTTCTCGTCACCGCGGCGAACGCAGATGAAAGATGCCGCAGCCCAAGGCGGATACGACAATTCTCGGCTCATACTGCCAGCGGATTTCATCTCGTCTCGCTTCGTATTGCTCGCTGGCGCCTTGAGCCCGCTCGGGTTCGGGATCTTTCACGAGATCCTTGTAATAAGCGTCGATCAATGCTAACTCGTCGTTCAACCGTTCGCGGGCCTCCTGGGCCCAGCGGTCGTCATAAGCGGCAATCTGATCGGCAAGCCGCTGCTCAAGCACGGTGCGTCCGGCATCTAACGACAGCTTGGTTGGTTCGATATGGACGTTTTCGGGCAAGCGCGGAACCAGTTGTTTCGCCGCAATTCGGGTCTGAAACGACTCATCGACGGCGCCCGTCAGCAGGGAAACTCCGTAATAATGCAGCTCCTCGCGTTTCATATCGCAGCAGAATTCCACCTTGAAGCAGACGCCCAGCCAAGGCTCATAGGCGGCGGGCAGCAAGGCCATCCGTTGACGTTGCCCCGGCTCCTCGAACAAATACACATAACGGCCGCCTTTACGCGCTGCTTCAAAAATCTGTTTCAGCCGCGGGCTGCCAAATGTGAGCTCCTCGCGTTGAATCCTTCCCGGACCGAGTACCGGGAGCGGGCGGACCGCGCCAAAGTAGCGGCCGAGCAGCGTGTCCTCCTGTGCGGCTTCCATCTGCTGCCCGGGTCCCGTTTGTTCCCGGGAGGCCTTCGCTTCTTCGGCCGCCCGGTGAGCCTCCGGATCAAAAACAAACGAAAACGACATCGTTTCCGGCTCCGCTCCGGTCCGTTCGATGAACCCCCAGTAATAGGGACGGTTCGTTAAGTCCCGGTCCGCGCGAGGAGAGAGTTTCACGGTGACGTGATGTGGCGATTTCTCAAGGAACTGACATTCGGTTGCTTCCAGATAGGTCAGAACATACTCGCGTATCTGTTCAGAGGTCATGGACATAACCGCAGATCAACCTCCCAACAGCTGCTGCAGGCCGCCTTCGCTTTCGGTTCCTTCGGCTTCTGCATCCAGCTCGGATTTTATGGTGTGGAATTCGCGTCCCAGCGAATCGACGCGGCTGGCTATCTCCTCTTCACTGCCGGATTCGAGGATGATTTGGTAAATGCTTTTTTCCAGTGAATGTTGTTTTTCGAACCGCTCCAAAATCACGTCAAGATGGCCTATGACCAACTCGAACATATTGATCTTCTCGTGCAGCAGGTGAAGGATATGCTCCTCGATCGTGCCTTTGGTAGACAGATTGTAAATATTGACGTCGTTGGTTTGACCCAGCCGGTGCACCCGGCCGATCCGCTGCTCCACTCGCATCGGGTTCCAGGGCAGGTCGAAGTTGATCATCTGATGGCAAAATTGCAGGTTGATACCTTCGCCGCCCGCTTCGGTCGCGATCATCACCTGGGCCCGGCCGCGGAACAGGTCCATCATCCAATCTTTTTTGCCTCGGTTCATCCCACCCCGGTACGGAACCGCGGTCATTCCGCGGTCACGGAAGTACTTCAGCAGATACTCCTGCGTAGCCCGATACTCGGTGAACACGATCACCTTGTCATTCATTTCACGGATCAGCTCCATCGCTTTCTCCGCTTTGCTATTCGCTTTGATCTGACGGATCAGGTCGACAAGATCCCAAATCCGATCGCGGATCGGGGAATCAGGGGCAAGCTTCTTAGATAAATTAACCAATGTGACGAATACCGCATCCCGGCTGCTGCATACCTCGCGTTGCAGGGTGACCAGGGACAGCATGCTGTTGAGGTCGCCGCCAGCGGCGTTATATTGGTCTTTAATGAAGGAAGTAACCCCGTTGTACAGGTTCTTCTCTTCCTCGGACAGCTCTACGTCAATGTTGCGGACGATTCGCTTCGTGAATTCCAGCTCGCCGTCACCGCGCCGGTTGCGGATCATCACCTTGGCCAACTCATCCTTGAGCTGATTCTCGTTCTTCGGCTGTCGTTTGTCGACGACGAAATTGGCGGCAAATTCGCTTTGCCCGCCCAGTTGCCCCGGCTTAAGCAGCGTGATCAGGTTGAACAGCTCGCCTAGATCGTTTTGCACCGGAGTGGCGGTCAGGAGAAGGCAATATTTTTTTCGCAGCTGCAGCATGAACTGATAATTGGTCGTTTTCTTGTTCTTCAGTTTGTGGGCTTCATCAACGATGACCAGATCGTATTCGTTATTGAGTAAAATATTCTTATGCGGGTCGCGTTTGGCCGTGTCCATGGAGGCGACAACGACGTCGTTGTGCCAGGAATGCTCTTTCTTCTGCGCTACGGCCGGTATGCCGAACTTCTGATTCAGTTCCCGAACCCACTGCAACACCAGGGATGCAGGCACCAGAATCAATACCTTCTTCACTAATCCGCGCACGATGTATTCCTTTAAAATCAAACCGGCTTCGATCGTCTTCCCAAGACCCACCTCGTCGGCGAGGATCGCACGCCCGCGCATTTCGAACAGGACCTTTCGAGCCGTTTCGGTTTGGTGCGGTAGAGGGGTGACGCCCTGCAGATGCTTCAAACATTGCATTTCTTCAAAGCTCGTGACAAGCGAAGCAGTTTCGGCCTCAAGGGCAAGGTTAAACAGCTTCCAATCGTCCCATGGGCCGCCCTTTTGATGTCTCGATTCCAAGTCGCTGAACCAACTTCGGTCGAAGTCTACGGGGATCTGCAGATTCCATTCCGGCGGGACGACCGAATTGGGGGAAGGGCCGGGGGGATGAGGATTCATGATGTAAAACCTCCCTTTTGATGCGTATTTGACTAGCTCTATTGCGGCTACGAAAGGATCCGAATCAGTCCATACCGCGTGCTTCTTGCAGACGTAGGTGTAGTATGGACGAAAAAGAAGGAGTTCATAACTTTTGAGAGGGGAGCGGGAGCGAAACGGAGCATCAGCTATTGATATTGCTTGGGTTGACCGTTTTACATGATGATCCCGTTTGCTCAGATCAAAGCGATTTAGATGAACCGTTCGACCTCGACCTTGCTCCCTTAACGAAAGGGATAATCGCATGATGAAGCCTCCAGAGGCAGTTCTTCCGTTTTATAGCTTGGGTTGGAAATGGTTACATGGCGGTTTCATAGATTCAAGACCGAAAAATTGAGAGAACCGGAGCAAACGAGTGTTTGGGCCAGCAGCATTCGGAAAAAAGCCTAAAATTTCAAGCTGTCCTGCTGTGACAACGAGATATTGTATAGTATAATGGTATTCGCACACAATATATTGTGATTCATACATATGATAATACGGTTTATAGGGTGTGCGTAGCGGCTTTCAGGCAGGCGAATATCGGCTTGAAACAACGCTTTTTTCGTTTTTTCGCCCGTTTTCGACTTCAAGATCCGGCGCGAATGACCGATATATTTACGAATCTTTGATCCAAACTTATAGGAGGGTGTTTTCTTTGAAAACTGTGCCAAAACAGCGCCTTGAGGGGCTAAGTGAAAAAATCTTCTTGGACCGGTACGCCTGGAAAGATGCGGACCCTAGTCACGCCAAAGTCGGCGACGTCGTCCTCGTTCTGACGAAGGATGATCCCAAATTCCCAACAAAGGAAGTTGGCGAAGTCGTTGCACGTAAGGGTCGTAAGGTTACGGTGAAGACACGCCGGGGCGAGTTGGTCGAGTCCGACGTGGAGAAGCTGACCCTCAATATCGAGAAAACCCCTGAAGAAATGTGGGACCGCCTTGCTAAAGCGATGGCTTCCGTAGAGGAAACGCCGGAGCTGCAGAAGCAATGGGAAGAGAAGTTCCGCTATATCCTGGACGATTGGAAGCTGGTACCGGGCGGCCGGATTGCCGCAGGTGCCGGCGCCAGTGACGAGTTGACCTTGTTTAACTGTTACGTGATCCCATCGCCAAAAGACAGCCGCGGCGGCATCATGGAGACCTTGTCCGAAATGACCGAGATCATGGCACGCGGCGGCGGCGTGGGGATTAACCTCAGTTCCTTGCGTCCGCGCCGTGCGGTTGTTAAAGGCGTAAACGGCTCTTCGAGTGGCGCCGTATCTTGGGGAGGTTTGTTCAGCTACACCACCGGCTTGATCGAGCAGGGCGGCAGCCGTCGCGGCGCGCTGATGCTGATGATCAACGACTGGCATCCGGACGTCATGGACTTTATCACCGTCAAGCAGACGATGGGCCAGGTTACGAACGCGAACCTGTCGGTTTGCGTGAGCAACAGCTTTATGGAAGCGGTGAAGAAAGACCTCGATTGGGAATTGGTGTTCCCGGATACGACTTACGAGGACTACAACGAAGTGTGGGACGGCGATCTCGAGAAGTGGAAAGCGGACGGCCGCAGAGTGATCCACTATCGCACTGTCAAAGCGCGTGAGATCTGGCACACGATCATCGAGTCGGCTTGGAAATCCGCCGAACCGGGCGTTGTGTTTATGGAATATTACAACCAAATGTCCAACAGCTGGTATTTTAACCCGATCATTTGTACGAATCCGTGCGGGGAGCAAGGTTTGCCGGGTTGGGGCGTCTGCAACCTGTCGGCGATGAACTTGTCCAAGTTCTACGACGAAGAGAAACACGATGTCGCTTGGGACGAACTCGCCACAACGACGCGCTATTCGGTCCGTTTCCTGGACAACGTCATCAACAAAACGCCTTATCATTTTGAAGAAAACGAGAAGAACCAGAAGAAAGAGCGTCGCGTTGGCCTCGGGACGATGGGCCTGGCCGAGCTGATGATCAAGTTGAACATCCGTTACGGCAGCCCGGAATCGCTGGAATTCCTCGATAAATTATATGGCTTTATCGCCAAGGAAGCTTACCTGGCCTCCGCAGATATCGCGGAAGAGAAAGGTTCCTTCCCGGCTTTCGAAGCGGACAAATATTTGCAAAGCGGATTTATGAAAGTGATGACGGAAGTGTATCCGGAAGTTGGCGAAGCGGTTCGCACCAAAGGGGTCCGCAACGTCACGATCATCACTCAGGCGCCAACCGGCAGCACAGGGACGATGGTTGGAACCTCGACCGGGATCGAACCATATTTCGCCTTCAAATATTACCGTCAAAGTCGTCTTGGATTCGACGAGCAGTTCGTACCGATCGCGCAAGAGTGGTTGGACGCACATCCAGGGGAAGAGCTGCCGGATTACTTCGTGACCGCGATGAATTTGTCGGCGGAGGATCATATCCGCGTGCAAGCCGCGATCCAGCGTTGGGTCGACAGCTCCATCTCCAAAACGGCAAACTGCCCATCCGACTTTACCGTGGAAGAAACGGAACGTTTGTATGAACTGGCCTTCGACCTTGGCTGCAAAGGCGTAACGATCTACCGCGACGGTAGCCGTGACGTACAAGTCCTGCAAACGGAGAAGAAGGAAGAGAAACAAGAAGAAGCGGCTCCACCAGCAACGGTAGCCGTAACGGAACAGCCGGCAAGCGCTCCGGTTCAAGCCAGCAGCCCGAAAACGGCGGAACAGTACAAGAGACGCCCGCAAGTGCTCCATGGCGCTACTTATAAGATCAACACGCCGTTTGGCATGGCATATATCACGATCAACGATTTGAACGGTATTCCGGGTGAAATCTTCCTGAACGTAGGGAAAGCCGGTTCCGACGTGTTTGCGATGGCGGAAGCGCTTGGCCGCGTCTGCTCGCTGTTCCTGCGTTACGGCGACCACGGCGAGAAGGTTGAGTTGCTGATCAAGCATCTCAAAGGGATCGGCGGCACAGGCGCTATCGGCTTTGGTCCAAACCGCGTGGAATCGATCGCGGACGCGGTTGCTAAAGCGCTAGAGACGCACGTGCAAAACGGCCCGTACGGCGACCACGACCCGGCGCCGGTGGCAGCAACGATCGCGCATCACGAGGAAGCCGCGCAAGATCATGGTACCGCGGACGGCTCGCACGGCGGACACAGCCATGGCAGCGCGCCGGCCACCTCCCGTGACCTCTGCCCGTCCTGCGGCTCGGCCTCGCTGATCAACATCGAAGGCTGCAAGACTTGCAGCAACTGCGGATATAGTAAGTGCTCGTAAGAATTGATAATGAACTAGTCAACACAAGGAGAGAGAGTAAGTAGTAGTAAATAGAAAAGCGAAAGTAAATCATCTGGGTGAAGACAACTTTGTCTTCACCTTTATTTAGGCTTTAGCCAGTTGAGCTCGCGAAGCGTGCGAAACAAAAAACCACCCGCTATGCGGGTGGAGGGAACTAGGGTTTGACCAACAAGCAAGCCAGCTTGAAGCGAAAATTTTGGGCGGAGGGGTCATACCAAGCCATTGATAACTGAGCGTGAAAGAGTATGAAGATCCTTCAGCAGAAACGGTGGCAAAAAGAAGTAAACCAGTTTAACTGGTAAGTCAAGGTGACAAATTACACTGAGCCTGAACAATTTAATTGTCAGGCTAGCGTCTTTAGATGCAGTTTGGCAACAGGGGTTATACCCCAAAAGCAAACCACCTGTTGGACGGGTGGTTATGATTAATCATTTTTTACGATCAAGCCTAGTAAAAGAGGGTTTCACATATTAGTCATGACTAATATGTGAAACCCTTTATGTTCAACTATCGTTTCCCGTTAGATCAACAAGTAATAGGGTTATCATGTAATATATTTATGGAAATTTAATGAAGGGCAGTGTTGTTTAATTGAAAACTTTTTATTGTGATCTGGAAATCACTTTAGATGTCATTGGCGGGAAGTGGAGGCCTCTTATTCTGTATTATTTAATAAAGGGTCCTAAACGAACCGGTGAATTAAAAAGGCTCATACCCACAATATCTCAGAAAATGTTAGTCCAGTCGTTGCGGGAGTTGGAGAGTGCTAATTTGATTATAAGAAAAATGTACAATCAGGTACCACCAAAAGTGGAATATTCAATATCAGAAATGGGTATGTCACTTGAACCCAGTTTGCGAGCTCTTTGTGATTGGGGCCAAAATTATGCAGAGAAGAACTTGAGCAAGGATGAGTATCGGAGATTAAATGTAGAATAGAGTAATTTCATTGACCCATTTATTCTGCATTTCATCACAATTATCACCTTTTAGTTACTATATAACCTAAAAGTACGTACTATTTTAAAAGTTATAGATGGAACATAATAAGACTTGTCGCCATGAAGAAGATCTAAGAATTAATAAAAGTAGTCGTATGTAGGTCGATAAGTTTTTGGAGGTGGGTTATGAAATTTGGCTTTATAGGTGCTGGAACAGTTGCTCAAACGCTGGCGAAACATTTATTGCTTCACGGTCATGAAGTTATTCTCAGTAATAGTCGTGGTCCCGAAACGCTCTCGGATCTGATAAGCTCGCTCGGTGCTGGTGCAAAATCCGGAACACCGTCAGAAGCAGCGGAGCAGGATTTTGTAATATTGTGCGTGACGTGGGCGCAAATGCCTGCTGCTTTGTCAATGGTTCCTGACTGGACAGGCCGCGTTCTTATTGATGCTACCAACCGTTTTGAAAATGCAGACCCTCTACTTGGTGAATGGTCAGAAAAGAATTCAAGTGAAATCGTAGCCCAATATGCTCCGGGTGCTCATGTAATTAAAGCTTTTAACAATGTTCCGATGGAATGGATTAAGGACTACACGGAAGAGAAGCCGAAGACCGTCCTGTTCATGTCCGGTGACGACATCCAGATAAAACAAGTCTTGAAAGAAATTTGGGAGAAGATTGGCTTTGCCTGTATTGATCTTGGATCCTTGAGCCAGGGCGGTCTGCTGCAGCAAATAGGAGGACCTCTCGCCGGATTGAATTTAAATCTGCTGGATCAATTAACTGTACGATAACGTTATTCTATACTGCAACTGGTTTATCAATAAAAGTTCAAAGGAGTTACTAATATGGGTAAAATACTTATTACTGGAGCAACGGGTAATCTTGGCAGCAGGACGCTAAACCTTCTTCTTAAAAAGGTTCCGGCAAATCAGGTTGCTGTATTGGTACGTGATCCGCAATCCGTAAAAATCGAAAGGTTTGTTAAAGAAGGTGTGGAGGCCCATCAGGGCGACTATTTTGATTATAACTCCCTTCTGCGGGCTTTTAATGGTGTTGACAAAGTGATGCTTATCTCCGCGCAAGCATTTACCGACCGCAATACGCAACATTTCAATGTCATCGCAGCTGCAAAGCAGGCTGGTGTTAAACAAGTGATCTACACGTCGATCATTCGAAAAGAAAATTCAAATCTTATTTTGCCCGAAGTAACGATGTCAGACTTATTTGCTGAACAAACGCTTAGAGCATCCGGACTAGACTATACCATTCTGCGGAATCCACCGTACCTTGAAACCTTGCATATGTATTTCGGAGATGCGCTTAAAGCCGGCGTGCGAGTACCAGAGGGTTCCGGCAAAGTTGCCGCTGCATCTCTGGATGATCTGGCGGCAGCTAACGTAGCCGTTCTCACCCAACACGGGCACGAAAATAAGACGTACACTCTAGGTGGCAGCGAGGGAAGCTCTTTTACAGACATCGCTGAAGCCCTCTCGGAGATTAGTGGGATGAATATCCCTTATGAGGCAGTTAGCGAAAAAGAATATATAGACTCTATGGTAACAAATGGCTTGCCTGTTTTCATGACTGATTTTTTATTAGGCTGGGTGCGAGGAGTCAACACTGGAGAATTTTCGGAGACATCCGGGGATCTTGAACGTCTGATTGGCCGAAAACCAATGACATATAAGGAATTCTTTAAATATCAGTTTTCTAAAGTTGAAGATTGAAAGCTGGATATGTTTTAGACTAAATTTGAAAAAGAAACAGCGACAGCCAAGGACTAGAAAATTGACTGTCGCTATTTTATTGAGCTAACGTTTCCCGGAGTCTGTAAAATAAATTGTGTAAACTCCTAAGCAGAAAGGTTGGGAGAACACATGGGACAGCACACGAGAGATGAAGCGCTGTTGAAAATGTTGTACCTGGCCACGATGGATGTTACCCGCAAATGGACAGGCCGAGTCCAGAACTGGGGCCAGATGCTGCTTCAGCTCTCCGTCTTTTTTCCGGAACGGGTGGGTAATCATTTGCGTTAAGCCGCAAAATCCCCCTCGGGGGATTTCCTTATCATGAGTTTACACAAAAATCTTGACAGACCCATTTTCCTGGCTCTTTTTATGCAGGTTTATGCAATGTATGCATTTTGGTAAAATACCGGCTGTATAATCATGAATGGCATGCATACATTGGGAAATTGTTTGCAGTAGGAGTTTGCAGTTTCTAAGAGCCAAAACTCATGCTACAGAATAGAATCGGAATGAAAACAAGGATTTCTACCCATTCTTTTTGCACCTTTTATGATCCATCATAGAGAAGATATGAAGAGGAGCCTAAGCAAACAATGCTTAGGCTCCTCTTTTGTGCCTCGTTAGACTCTTAGTGTACATATTAAATATACACATTATAGTTTTCCGTTGTTGGAGGGTCTTTAGTACCAAATTTCCGTAATAATTCGCGTGTTAGGTTTCGTCTTACAAAGAATGATGGAATTTTTCCTATAGTATATTGAATATATTTGTTTATATCGAATATTTATAATCAACTAAATGAAACCGCTTGCAAGAGAGGGGTGGGAACACTAGGCTACCGGTTTATGGATTGGCAGTTCTATAGAATCGACCTGATGATGATCTAGGAGGTGATCGGAGCATGGTACCCAATAGATTAAGGAAAGTATGGTATTTCAGGCATATCTATTTGTTTTTGCTTCCCGCTATCATCTGGTTTCTGGTTTTTGCTTACTATCCGATGTACGGCATTTTGATAGCGTTCAAAGATTTCAAATACAACCTGGGCATATTGGGGAGTCCGTGGGCAGGCTTTAAGTATTTCGAACAGTTCTTACACGATTCCAGTTTCTACGAAGTCCTCCGCAATACGTTGTCCATTAGTGCCCTGAAACTTGTATTTGGATTTCCAGCTCCATTGATCTTGGCTTTGATGTTAAATGCCGTTATGCACGAAAAAATCAAAAGAGTGTTTCAAACGATTTCCTATTTGCCGCACTTCGTTTCGTGGGTTGTCGTCGTGACTTTACTCCAAAAAATTCTGTCTCCGAACGTAGGGCTGATCAATGACATTCGCTATCAAATGGGTTTGGATCCGATCTTTTTTATGGGGAAGCCGGAGTTATTCTATCCTTTGGTTCTCATTTCCGACGTTTGGAAAGGGGTAGGATGGGGCTCCATCATCTATTTAGCCGCGTTAACGAATATCGACCCGCACTTGTATGAAGCTGCAGAAATCGACGGGGCGGGAAGATGGAGTAAATTATTCAAAATTACGCTGCCTTGCCTAACGCCGACGATCGCGATCCTGCTGATCTTTTCCCTCAGCGGAATCCTGAACGCGGGCTTTGACCAAATTTGGCTGATGCAAACTCCAGCTACCTTAGGCGTTTCCGAGATATTGGACACGTATGTGTTGAAAACAGGACTCCAACAAGGGCAACTCGCTTATTCCACGGCAATCGGCTTATTTAAATCCGCGATCTCGTTACTGCTTATTGTGGCTGTCAATCATATTTCAAGACGTGTGAGCGAGGTATCGCTATGGTAAGGGGCTTCGAGGAGCATAAGGAGGTGTGTGCATGGGTGCGAAAAGGCTGACGCCGGCGGATCGAATATATATGCTGCTTAATTATTCGGTGTTGTTAATCTTTTGCGCCACGGCGTTATATCCCTTTATTTATTTCTTAGCCCTTTCATTCAATGACGGCTACGATGCGATGAAGGGCGGAATCTATTTTTTTCCTAGAGTGTTCACCTTAGAGAACTATGCAAAGGCGTTTACCAACCCGCTTATCTTAAATTCGTTTTACGTTTCGGTTACTCGAACCCTGGTGGTCACGATCGGATCTGTATTTTTGACGGCTTTGTTAGCCTATGCGCTTTCGCGGAAAGGCTTGCCGGGAAGAAAAGTTATCGTGTTCTTCTTTTTCTTTACCACCTTGTTCAGCGGGGGACTGATCCCGACCTTTATCCTGTTCCGGCAGTTACACATTCTGAACACGTTTTGGGTACTGGTTCTGCCCTCCCTGTATAGCTTCTTTAATGCGATTATCATGAAAACCTTCTTCGATGGGATTCCTGAAGCCTTATCGGAATCAGCCCGAATCGACGGGGCCAGCGAGTTATCGGTGTTCGCCCGAATCGTTTTGCCTCTTTCGATGCCGGTACTTGCTACTATAGCCTTGTTTGTCGGGGTGGGCGTGTGGAATGACTGGTTCACCGGACAATTTTTTATCCAGAACGAGAAATTACAGCCTGCAGCGACGTTCCTGAACAAAATGATCAGTGAAGCGTCTTTCCAATCGATGACGTCATCGTCGGGAAATAGCGGATCTGCGATTCAAAATATGACCGAATCTCAGATGGAGCTGCGCGGCGTCACTCCGGAAGCGTTGAGGATGACTTTCGTCATTATCATTACGACACCGATCATTTGCGTGTATCCGTTTCTGCAGAAGTATTTTGTGAAAGGCGTATTGGTAGGTTCCCTTAAAGAGTAGGTGATATAAGAGGCCAAGCCTTTTATATAAAAATGTTCAATGAGAGGGGAGTGTAGTATGAGAAAGAACAAGTTGAGGGGTGTCCTTGGCATTCCGCTGATCGCTTTGCTTCTATTTGCAACCTTGACGGCTTGTACGGGATCAGGCGGGAAGGAGGAAGCGGGAACGGGGAACACGGGTCCGAGTGAGCCAGGTACTGTGAAGGAATCGGGCACGGAGGAAATAAAGCCGGTCACCTTAACTTTCCTTAGTGCTTGGAACGGGGGCGGAGCCGGTTTCCCGCAGGATCAGGAGAATAACCCCGTAGCTAGTCAAATCCGGGATAAAACCGGAGTG
This sequence comes from Paenibacillus sp. J53TS2, assembly GCF_018403305.1. Taxonomy (NCBI): domain Bacteria; kingdom Bacillati; phylum Bacillota; class Bacilli; order Caryophanales; family Paenibacillaceae; genus Paenibacillus; species Paenibacillus sp. J53TS2. Next base: position 494,209 of record NZ_BOSK01000001.1, on the reverse strand, counting down.
ACCTTAAAACTGGAGTCCATCACGACAAGCGAGGTCGAAAAGCTGAATACCATCTTTGCCTCCGGTACGGTTCCGGATATTGTGAACGCCCCCTTCTGGTCGACCACAGGGGGAGAAGGGCAAGTCATCAAGAAGGCCGCGATGGAAGGGCAACTTCTGGATCTCACTCCTTATCTGGATAAGTACCCGAATGTGAAACGACTTGTGACCACCGGGATAGCGAAGGATTTCAACGAGTTCGATCTCAACAGCCCGGATTTTGAAGGGAAAACCTATCTCATCCCTACGGAAACCCCGGACGGAACCCCAGAGAGCATTCATAACTGGAATTACGGCCTTTTTGCTCGGGGAGATATTCTCAAGGCGTTAAATGTGAAAGCGGAAGATATTGATACGCAAGAGGAACTTTATGATTTATTGATCAAGATCAGAGACGGCGGGTTCAAGGATATTGCCGGAAAGCCGGTGATCCCTGCCGGAACGATGTGGAATGGATGGGATTATGGCCAATTCCTTGCGGGTTGGACGGATTACAACATTTCGGACTACCGTGAGGTTGACGGAAAGCTGATCCACTGGACGCAAACCAAGGATCATGAAGATAGACTGCTATATATGAGGAAGTTATTAACGGAAGGTTTGTTTGATCTCGAAGCTTTCAGCAATACGAGCACAACCGCAAACGAGAAGCTGACTACGGGCAAGCTCGCCGTATTCGGAGCTCAACCGATGTTGCCTGATTTATCCAAAACGCTGTATAAGACGAATCCGGATATGCAATATGAGCTGCTGGGACCCATGAAGAATAAGAGCGGACAAATTCGGACGCAAGTGGAAAAACCCGGCCGTTCCGGTTTCCCGGTCCTTTTCTTAAGCGCGAACATCAAAGATCCCGATGCGGCCTTACGGTACATTGATTATGTCAACAGCGAGGAAGGCCGGTTGCTATCGTACTTCGGGATTGAAGGAACGCACTACACACTGGAGAATGGGATTCCTCAATGGATTCCGGATGTGAAGAAACAATTCGATGAGAATCCGGATTTGAAGAGAGATGCCGGGCTCAATTACCTTCCGGGAAGATTCATTGGTGCCTTCTCCGATACCGTCACTTGGCCTACGCCAGAGGATCAAAAAACGCAGTGGCAAAAGCTGGAGGAGAGCTTTTCGGCCAAATTGCCGATCAAAATCATCGACAAGGTCAGTGCCAGTTATCTTGCGAGAGAGTGGCCTAATTATCAGGAATTCATCGATAAAACCAGCAGCTTGAATTTTGATGAGGAATTTAAGAAGGCATTGTTTGCCGCGTCTGATGAAGAAGCTTTAAAAATGCTTCATGAGGTGCAAGACAAGTTTAAAGCTGCCGGTGTGGATGAGATGGCGGAGTTTGTGGCTCAAAAGGCGGCAGAACGAGATGATGTAGGGTTCTAACTCGACTCATCCTCAAGACGAAGGAGGACACGATATGTTGAACGTTGCAATGTTAAGTAAATGGCATGTGCATGCGGAGGATTACGCCAGAAAGCTGCAATCCCATGGGAAGGTGAAGATCACGGCCGTCTGGGATGAAGAACCCGAACGCGGAAGGGAATGGGCAACCCAATTGGGTGCGGATTTTGAGGCGGATTTGGATACTCTTCTCGGGCGCGAAGACATCGATGGCGTCGTGGTGGATGCCCCTACAAGTATGCATGCGGACGTCATGGTCGCTGCGGCTCAGGCCGGTAAACATATTTTTACCGAAAAAGCGATGGCGCTTACCACGGAGGAATGCGATCGGATTTCGGCAGCGGTGCGCCAAGCCGGCGTCAAGTTCGGCATTTCATTTCCTGCTCGCACGAGACCGCACGAGTTGTTCGCGAAGCAGCTGATCGATGACCGAATCTTAGGAGACGTTACGCTTCTGCGCATACGTAACGGCCACGACGGGGCTTTGAACAATTGGCTCCCGGAGTACTGGTACGATAAGAAGCAAGCCGGGGGCGGGGCCATGATGGACTTAGGTTGTCATCCGATGTACCTCGCCAGTTGGTATTTGGGGAAGCCCAAACGAATCAACTCCATGTTCCATTATTTCACGAATCGTGCCGTGGAAGATAATGCGCAATGCTCTATCGAGTTCGCCAATAACGCGGTCGCCCTGGTCGAAACCAGCCTGGTTACGTTCCGAACGCCTTCTGCGCTTGAAATTTACGGTACCGAGGGCACTTTGATCATCTCGGATCATACCGTGAAAGTCACTTCGAAGAAGCTCGATCTACCCTTTGGCGGATGGATTTCACCTCAACAACTCCCAGCAGAGCAACCGCTTCCGATCCTCCAGTGGGTGGATGCCGTGCTTGACGATAAGCCAATGCCCTTCGGACTGGAAGAGGGGACGAAATTGACGGAGCTCTTGGAAGCAGCCTACATTGCCCATCAGGAAAACCGAACGGTAGAGTTCAAATGATTCAAATGACACAAGGGAGGGAAATTCGATGCGAACGGTCAAAATAGGAATCATCGGCTGCGGATTGATAGCGAATGACAAACATATGCCGAGTTTAGCGAAGTTGGAGAACGTGCAGATGGTGGCCTTCTGCGATTTGATCCCGGAAAGAGCCGAGCAAGCGGCGAAAAAATACGGTACGCCGGAAGCCAAGGTGTTCACGGATTACAAGGATCTGCTAGCGATCGAAGAGATCGAAGTCGTCCATGTGCTAACCCCGAACCGTTCTCACGCCTCGATATCCATCGATGCGCTCGAAAGCGGCAAGCATGTCATGTGCGAGAAGCCGATGGCCGTCACCGGTGCGGAGGCGAAAGCGATGTACGAGACCCACTTGCGAACAGGCAAGAAGCTAACCGTCGGGTACCAGAGCCGGTCCAGCGCCAAAAGCCAACTGTTAAAAAAGATGATCGTAGGTGGGGAACTGGGTGAGATCTATTTCGCCAAAGCTGTCGCTACCCGAAGAAGAGGCGTACCGACCTGGGGTGTGTTTTTGGATAAAGAGAAGCAGGGCGGCGGTCCCATGATCGATATCGGAACCCATTCCCTCGACCTCATCCTGTGGTTGATGGATAACTATGAACCGGAAAGCGTCGTCGGCAGCGTCTTCCATAAACTGAAGGATACCGAAAATGCCGCAAACGAATGGGGATCTTGGGATCCTAATGAATTCGAGGTCGAAGATTCTGCGTTCGGATATGTGAAATTCAAGAATGGGGCTACCGTCATTATTGAAACTAGCTGGGCCCTGAACATTGCGGACGGCGGTGGCAATCTGCTCTGCGGAACGAAGGGGGGCGCGGATTTCAACCACAATAAATTGCGGATAAACGGCGAGCGGGACGGAAGCTTGTTCTTGAATCAGCTTGATGTGGATCCGAATGCAAGGGAACTTTTCCGTGGGGAGAAGATGTCCGATTTCGAGTATGAAGCCAAACAATGGATTCACAGCATCGTGAACGACATCGAACCCTTGGTTAAACCGAGGGAAGCGATGATTGTTTCTCAGATCCTGGAGGCGGTCTATCAATCCGCCGAGACGGGGAAGATTGTCTATTTTGATCAGGAGTAAGAATGTGAAATAAAGAATGTCCCATTCGGTCCGCGAAGCGAAAGCTTCGCGGATCTTTTTGCTAACGAATTATTGATTTCCGGTATCAGATGCGCGGGTGCCCTCATACAATAGAAAAAAATGGATTATCGATAATCGATAATCGATTATCGCGAATGGAGACGAAACAAGGATGCCAAGCAATGATATCGTCCCGCTGGTGAATTCCATTAGCGAGCAAATCTATTTAGCGCTCAAACGAAAAATACTCACGGGCGAGCTTTGCCCGGGAACCCGGCTCATCGTGCTGGATATCGCGGGACATTTCCAGGTTAGCCAGGCGCCTGTACGGGAAGCGCTGGAGCGGATGAAGCAGGAAGGATTGATCAACGGCATTCGAAATAAAGGGTCGGTCGTATCCAACATTACATCCAAGGAGATTCGGGATCTTTTTGTCCTCCGCGAAATCATAGAGGGGTTCGCTGTTCGCGCGTCTATGCCAACGCTGACAGAGGCGGATTACGCCGCGCTTGAGAGGATCATTCAAAGGATGGAGGAAGCGGTCGAGCAGAGCGACACGCTAAGCATTTTGGAAATGGATATGGACTTTCACGGTTTTTTCTACAAGCGCTGCGATAATCAAGCCATCCTGGAGCTATGGAACCATATGCGGACGAAGGTAATGCGCTTTATGGCCATCTCCAATCGGCATTCGACGACGGAAATGCTGGCCGATTGGCACCGGATGCTGATTGACGCCCTCCGGACGGGGGACGGCGACGTTGCGGAGGAAGCGTTTATTGAGCACATGCATGCGTACAAAATTATTCATCTCGATTAAGGCCAGGATCTCAGTTGTCATTCTCTATCCAAAGGGGGAAATGGAGTATGCTGAATGAACGTCTATTGTTGGACCACCAGGCGATCACGTCATGGATGAAAGACCGCCTTCTGCGATATCTTGTATCCGGGCCGGCAGATGCGAAGGCGGATTTAAAGGAGAGCTTGGCTAAGCTTCAATTAAATCCTTACTATACTTTCCCTACGATTGCACTGCTGGAGCCAACTGCCTCCGCTGATCATGAACACGACAAGCTGTCTTATCTGGAGAGCATGCGAGAAAGCCTTCAGCAGCGGATGCCGGCAAACGGTATCGCCTTTCTTGACGGGGACGGACGGATCGGGCTGCTGTTCTCGTGGGTGTCCAAGGAGGTGCTTGAACGGCTGCGGGCTGTACTTCGGGAGCAATTCGCTCATCCCGTGAATATCGGCGTTGGGAAGCCTTGCAGCCATTTGGGCGATATCCACTTATCCTATCGGCAGGCTTCATGGGCGTTACAGAACAAGTTCTACAGCGGAACCGGCCAAATAATCCATTTCGGCGAGCTTCGCCATCTGGAGTCGATAGACCGTTACCCGGTAGAAAGGGAAAAACAGTTGGTTGAGAGTTTCCGCTCAGCGGCTTCGGAACAGGAAATCTTAGAGGCGGTAGAGTCGTTTTATTCTGCGGTACTGGAGCAGGGGCTGGTCGACGTTAAAAGCATGTATGAGCTGACGATCCGACTGCTGGTCGGTGTGGAAAGAAGGGTCCTTGCCGATGAAGAAAATGTAGGCGCTTACAGACCGTTTGAAGCGACATCGCTTGTAAGGTTAAGCACGCTGGAAGAGCTGAAGCACTACGTCTGCCTTTTTCTAACCGGGATGTGGAAGGTCGTCTCGCCTGGCCAGAAAGAGAACCATCGCAGCATCATTAAGAGGACGATCCTCTACATGGAGCAGGATTGCCAATGCGCATCGCTGCAGAGCGTTGCTCAGAAAGTGTATATGACACCAACCTATTTGAGCATGCTCTTCAGGACGAATACTGGCAAGACGTTTATTGAGCATTTGACCGATATTCGGATCGACAAGGCGAAGGAACTGCTTCGGACGACCCATTTGAAAAATTATGAAGTCGCTGAGAAAGTCGGTTACCAGGATCCCCGTTACTTCAGCCAAATCTTTAAGAAGAAGGTTGGGGTATCGCCGAGCGAGTATCGGGAGTCGATTTGCAAATAAAACAGGAAGCGGCGCAGCGTCCGCTTCCTGTTTCTTGGTTCTGCCCTTATAAACGTACGTCGGAACGGTGTCCGTCCTGCTCGTTCCGGCGCGCCTCCTCAAGCTCCTTCTCCCAGGATAAATGGCGGTATTCGGCAGCCGCCTCGTCGTTCTGGAACCACTGGATGAAGTCTTCCCACAGCGCGGTGGGCCAGGATGCGTCGATCTGCGCGGTGGAATAGACACCTTCCTTTAACCGAATGAAGCCAAACACGTCGCGGACCTGTGATTTCTCCGCCTGCTCCGCTGTCAGCTCGGCAAGATGGGGAGGGATGAAAATCACACCCGCCGGGGTTCCGAGAACCACATCGCCAGGAAGGCAAATCGCCTTGCCAATCCGGGTCGGCACGTTCATCCCCACCATCGTGACATCGCCGATGGCCGTCGGGTCGCTACCGCGGTAGTATACGTTAATGTTCTTGATCTCGGATACTTGCTGATTGTCGCGGATGCCGCCCCAGATCACGGCGCCGCCCCGCTTTGTTCGGGTCGATATGGCCGTAGACAGGTTTCCGCCCACATAGGTGCCGAGATGGATCTTGTCGAACATATCGACGACAACGACGTCATCCTCGACTAGGGAGTCGATGACCCACTGGTTGAAGAAGCCCCTTCGCCCTTCCTGCTCATGCCCGTAATTCAGCAGCGTCTCGTGCAGATCGGGCCGCTTGGGCACCATAACGGCCGTTACGGCCCGTCCCACCATCACCTGATCGGGATGGACGATCTTAAAGTCGCCTTCGAACTGAAACGTATAGCCACGGTGCCATAGTGGCCCCCATGCTTCCTCCAATGTAATTTTTCGTATTCTTCGCAGGACATCTTCCGGCACCTTAGGTCGCCCGTTCTCGAACCGTTCGCCCTTCCACAGCGGAGTCAATTGAATGAGATCTTCCGGGTTATCGAATTTCATTGAAGCGCCTCCTCTTTGTTCAACATGACTCTATTGTTAGGGAGGGCCGCCGTTTTGTCGATGCGACTTTCTTAAGGCATTTCCCGCCCCATCATAATTTTTTCCACCGCTGTCGTCGGCGCTTCCCGTGGGACCCAGGGATTCTAAAAAATCAAACAATATCATAATTTCGTCACCTTTAATCGTGAAACCGCCTTCGAATACAGTAGTACTACTACAACATTTATCACAAGGTGTATCGCAAGAGGGGAGGAATCGAAAAGGATGGCTGCACAAACCAATACGATTAACGAAGCTGGAAAAGCTGGACGCGCCGTCCGAAAGCGCGCGAAGACCGGTGCAAACCATCTAGCCGGTTATATTTTTATTTCCCCGTGGCTCATCGGCTTTCTATTGCTGACGTTATGGCCGATCGCCCAATCGTTGTACCTGTCTTTCACCGATTATTCGCTCCTGGAGGATCCGGTTTGGACGGGAACGAGCAATTACGTCAACATTTTCACGAATGATTCAACCTTTACGAAATCTCTCACCGTAACCTTCACGTTCGTCCTATTCTCCGTGCCGCTCAAGCTGCTTTTTTCGCTTCTCGTCGCTATGGCGCTCAATCAGAAATTGAAAGGGATGAATCTGTATCGAACGGCCATTTATTTCCCTTCGCTGATTGGCGGAAGCATTGCGGTTGCGGCTTTATGGCGCAATATGTTCGGACTAGACGGCTACATCAATCAGGTGCTCGCCTGGTTTGGCATCCAGGGCATGGGGTGGATCACCAATCCGGACACTTCGCTCGGAACCCTCATTCTGCTGAATACTTGGCAGTTCGGCTCGACGATGGTCATTTTCCTGGCCGGACTCAAACAGATCCCTCAGGAGTTATATGAATCTGCGGCAGTGGACGGCGCAAACAAGTTCCGCCGATTCTTCAGCATCACGCTGCCGATGTTGTCTCCTGTCATGTTCTTTAACTTAATTCTCGGCGTGATCGGCTCCTTCCAAACCTTCACCTCCGCTTTCATCATCACCAAAGGAGGACCGGTCAATTCCACGTACGTGTACGCCTTGTTCTTGTACGAAAAGGCGTTCAAGCATTACCAGATGGGGTATGCCTCGGCACTTGCCTGGATCTTGCTTGCGATCGTGGGTCTGCTGACCGTCATTAACTTTGCCGCATCTCGCTATTGGGTGTTCTACGAATCGGAAGGGGGAGGGGCGAAATGAAGCTTAGGTCTAAGTTGACGAATCATCTGCTTCTGACTTTATTCTCCCTCCTCATGCTTTATCCGGTGATCTGGTGGGTTGGCGCTTCGCTGAAGAAGACGGAGGAGCTGAGCTTGCCGACGCTCTGGCCGAAAACGCCGTTATGGGAGAACTACAGCAACGGGTGGCAGTACTCCAGCGATTATACATTTGCCCATTTCTTCGGCAATACGCTTCTGATGGAGGTTGGGAACGTATTTGGCGGTGTGTTGACTGCCGCGGTCGTAGCCTATGGCTTCGGCCGACTGAACTTCAAACTGCGGGGCTTCTGGTTCTCGGTCCTTCTGCTGACGATGATGCTGCCCGGCCAAGTTACGGTCGTTCCGCAGTATATCCTGTTTAACTCCTTTGGCTTCGTGGACAGCTACGTGCCGCTTGTTCTGCCGCATTTCTTCGGCGGAGGCGCGTTCTTCATCTTCCTTCTCGTCCAGTTCATTCGAGGCATCCCTCGCGATTTGGACATGGCGGCCAAGATCGATGGCGCTTCCGTATATGGCATCTTCGTATGGATCATCTTCCCGCTCATCAAGCCGGCACTCGTGACGGTTGCGATCTTCACCTTCATCTGGAGCTGGGATGATTTCTTCTCGCAGGTGCTGTACCTTAGCTCGGTTGATAAATTTACGGTTGGCCTGGCGCTCCGGGGATTCATCGACCAGTTCGAGATTCAGTGGGGGCAGTTGCTCGCGATGTCGCTGTTGTCCGTCTTTCCTTCCGCACTGATCTTCCTGTTCGCACAGAAGCATTTCGTGGAAGGGATCGCAACGACGGGGCTGAAAGGTTGATTTTGGCGTTACCCATTGAAGTCAAGTGCTTGATTAAGAGAAATGGAAAGGGGAAATCGACAATGAGCAAATCGAGATGGATGAGTGCAGCCGCACTCCTGCTGGCCCTGTTTCTTGTAATGACGGCTTGCGGCGGCGGAGGCGGAGGCAATGCCGGAGGAAATGCAGGTGGAAATTCCGGTGGGAATTCTGGAGGAAACGGCGGCGGGAGCGGTGGAAATGGAGACTCCGGCGGAGAGAAGACCCTCAGCATCATGTGGTGGGGGACGGACGCACGCCACGAAGCGACGCAGAAAGCCTTGGATCTTTATACGCAGCAAAACCCCGGCGTTAAATTCAAACCCGAGCATATGGCATGGGACGCTTATTGGCAGAAGCTGCCGACGTTAGCGGCGTCGAAAACGATGACGGATGTCTTGCAGATGGATGCGGCTTACTTGCAAGAATACGTAAGTCGGGGACAGCTGGAGGACCTGTCGGATATCGACCTGACCGGAATCGTCGATCCTGGCGTCATCGAGAACCTGAAGATCGACGGCAAGCTGTACGGCATCCCGCTGAGCCAGAATGCGCAGGGAACCGCCTTCAACAAGGCGGATCTCGAGCAATATGGCATCCCTTTACCGCATAAAGATTGGACCTATGACGAGTACTTCCAATGGGCGAAGGACGCCCGCGCCAAGCTGCCGGAGGGCAAATACCCGATCGGCGACACGACAACCTGGGATTTCTACAACTATTACCAGACGGCGATGGGGAAACCGCCGATCATGTCTGACGGCGGGAAGACGTTTACGCTCGACAAGGACCTGTTCATGAAGTTCTATCAAACCTACGAACAATTCCGCAAGGATAAAATCGTTCCTCCGGCGGAGCAGTCTGCCGCCTTCCTCGAGAACGATCCGCAGGCCGACCCGATGGCAAGCGGGGTCGTGATGACGAGGGGCGCAACAACCGGCTCGGTCAGCGCGCTCGAGCAGCTCATGCCGGGCAAGGTGGGCGTCGTGAATATGCCGACCGGCCCTGCGGGCGGAGGCTGGGCGCAATCGACGATCTTCCTTAGCGTCAGCACCAATTCGAAGAACAAGGAAGAAGCCAAGAAATTCGTCAAATGGTTTATTACCGATGAAGCCGCAGGGGATGCGCTTGGTTTGACCCGCGGGATTCCGATCAATCCGGATATCTACAAGAAGCTGGAACCGAATCTGGAGGCGAAGGATAAGCTCGGTAAAGAAATTTATGATCTGTCCGTTGACAAGGCGTTGCCGTTCTATTCGCCGGCACCGGGATTTACGGAATGGGTGGATGCCTATAAGAAGGAGATGGACGCGGTGACGTTCGGTCAGCAGTCCATTGAAGAAGCTTTCAACAAAATCGATAAGCTCGGTAAGGAGCTGGCCGCCAAGGCAGGCAACTAAACGATAGAAAGAGGCGGATAACGACATGCAGCTTGCGGAATTTCTTCCATCCCAGCCAAGCCGGCTGTGGCATTTGGCAAAACAGATGAACGTCAATTACGCGGTCAGCGGGCTGCCGTGGGAAGAGAAAACGGAGAAACCTTGGGATTTGATGCCGCTGATCCGAATGAAGCAGCGTTATGCCGACTTTGGTCTAACGTTGTCCGTGATCGAATCGATGCCGCCAAGCAACAAGATTAAGCTGGGAGCGCCCGGCCGTGATGAGGAAATCGAGATTTTTCAGCAATTCCTGGTCAATATGGGGGCCGCCGGCATTCCCGTGCTCTGCTATAACTTTATGGCTCAATTCAACTGGTTCCGCACCTCAACGACAACCCGGACACGCGGGGGAGCGCTCGTCTCCAGCTACGATCACAGCCTGATGGCGGAAGTGCCGCCCACGGAAGCCGGAATTGTGACGGAGGAACAACTGTGGGAGAACCTCCATTATTTCCTGGAAAAAATCGTTCCCGTCGCGGAATCCGCCCGGGTGAAGCTTGCGCTTCATCCGGACGATCCGCCGATTACGCCGATCCGCGGCGTCTCGCGGATCTTGCGGAACGCATCGGCGCTGCAGCGGGCCATCGATCTGGTGCCGAGCGCTTATAGCGGCATCACGTTGTGCCAGGGGACCCTGGCGACAGCCGGTGAGGATATCCCGGGAGTCATTCGGCATTTCGCTGACCAGCAGAAGCTATTCTTCGTCCACTTCCGTGACGTGAAGGGCACGCCGGAAAAATTCGAGGAGACGTTCCATGACGATGGCCAGACGGATATGCTCGAAGCGATGAAGACGTATTACGAGGTTGGCTTTAGCGGCCCGGCCCGGCCGGACCACGTGCCGACGATGGAAGGAGAAGACAATGAGAACCCGGGGTATGAGCTGCTTGGCCGTTTGTTTGGCGTAGGATATATTACCGGCTTAATGGAGGCGGCGGCCAAGATGAACCGCGCTTCCGCCACCCTGTAAGAGGAATGAAATGGATCGTCTTGATCGGCTTGCGCCGTCAGGACGATCCTTTTATTGTGAAAGAAAAAGCAGAGGAGCCTCAGCTCCACTGCCGGTCGTTAGAATAATGATGATTCCATTGATCCGTTGACTCCCAGAGGCCGCCGATTTCGGGATGAAGATGCTCAGCCAATACTTCGTCGTTCAGATCGTCGATCCCGAGTCCGGGAGCGTCCGTCAAGGTGATGAAGCCGTTCTGGACCAGCTTATCCGGGAGTCGACTGCCGATGATGATGTCGTCCCACCAATCCACTTCGCAGGAATGGTATTCGAGCGCTAGGAAGTTCTCCGTCGCCGCGGCGACGTGAGCGGCGGCCAGACAGGCGATGGGGCTCTCCGCCATATGGATCGCCATCGCGACGCCGTAATCCTGCGCCATGTCCCCGATTTTTTTCGTCTCGAGGATGCCTCCGGTCGTCAGCACGTCCGGATGGATGACAGACACCCCGCCGGCTTCGAGGAGAGGCTTGAAGTTCTCCTTCAAATAAATGTCTTCCCCCGTACAGATCGGTGTCGTCACGGCGCGAGAGAGACGGGCATATTGATCCGTATACTGCCACGGAATCATATCCTCCATCCAGGCCAGATTGAACTTGTCGATACGTTTGCCTAGCTTGATGCAGTCCTCAAGTCCGATATGGCCGAAGTGATCGATGGCGAGCGGCACTTCGCTGCCGATAACCGACCGGACGTCCGCGACATATTGCTCCAGCATGTCGAGGCCTTTTTCCGTCACATGAATGCCGGTGAAGGGATGAGGGATGTTGTAAATATCGTAGTGACGGTTCTTGATTTCACGAAGCTCCTGTTCGGTGAGATTACCTTTGTCGCGGCTGTAGCGGTGTTTCGCGATCTCCCGCATCTCTTCCAGGAAACCAAGCGGCGCGCTAAGCGTCCCCGGTTCGTTGATGAGCTGGCCGATGCCAAGATCCATCTTGAGGAAGGTGAAGCCGGCTTCCATCCGCTTCTTGAGCGCTTCGCCCATCGCTTTGCCGGTGTCCTTGCCGACAACATCCGTGTCGCAATACATGCGAACCCGATCGCGGAACTTGCCGCCGAGCATCTGGTAGATCGGCACGCCATACGCTTTGCCGGCCAGATCCCAGAGCGCAAGCTCGATTCCGCTGACGCCGCCGCCTTGACGCGCATGCCCGCCAAACTGCTTGATCCGGCGGAACAGCTTGTCGATATTGCACGGGTTCTCTCCGAGTAGCCGGCTCTTCAGCATGAGGGCGTAGGCCTTGTCTGCGCCGTCGCGGACTTCCCCGAAACCGACCAACCCTTGATTCGTGAATACCTTGATCAAGCTGCTGTGAAACGGACCGCCGACGATATCCGTGAAGCGGATATCGGTGATACGCAGCTCCGAAGGGCTGGAGGAAGTACGAACATGGGCCAGCGTTTGTTCGTACGTTTCTTTGTTTACCATGAAATCACTCCTAATCGGTTGGTGTGCTGCAGCCTCGTTACAGCAGCATGCTTCCGCCGTCAAGCCGGATAGCGGAGCCTGTCATGTACTCGCTTTCGTCCGAGGCGATAAAGCAGGCGAGCTGAGCGACATCAAGCGGGAGTCCCACGCGCCCCAGCGGGAATTTCTCCAACTGGTGCTTGCGCCGCGCCTCCCGTTTCTTCTCTGCATCCGGATCGTCCGGTGAGATGAGGTTGTATTTGCCCACATCGACGGCTCCCGGCTCGATCGTGTTCACCGTAATGCCGTACGGTGCCAGCTCGATCGCGCTTTCCCGCCCGAGCATGCGGATCGCGCCTTTGGTCATGGCATAAATCGGATCGAAATCCGTCGGCCGCTTGGCATGTACCGAGGAGATCAGGATGATTCGGCCGGTTCCCTTCCGCTTCATGCCGGGAATAACGGCTTGGATACACTGCCAGTAGCCCTTTACGTTCGTATCGAACATGAGGTCGAACGTTTCGCCATCCTGTTTGAAAAGGTCGTAGTTCAGTTGTACAGCGGCATTGTTGACCAGAATATCGATATCGCCAGCGCGGGTTTCGATGTGGCGAACCATCGCGGCGATCTCCTTCTGGTTCGAGACATCCGCCCGGACAATGAAGCTGCTTCCTCCCGCTCCGTCAATTCGTCTCTTCGTCTCGAGAACGCCGGCCTCGCTCCGGTTATAGTGGAGTGCCATTCTTGCTCCTCTGTTTGCCATCTCGATGGCGATGCCCTGGCCGATGCCGGTACCGGCTCCTGTTACGAGTGCGACCTTGCCCGATAGACTCATGGCGAATCACCGCTCCTTGGCCGTTTCATTTTGTGATCCATATAATGCAGGAGGAACCCTCCGTCCAGCCGGATATCCGCGCCGTTTACGTATCCCGCCTCCCTTGAAGCCAAGAAGTGGGCGACGTTTGCGATATCCTCCGCAGTGCCTAGCCGAGCGCTCGGAACTTTGAGTTCGTAACTGCGGTAGAGCGTCGTCAGCGAGCTGCGGAACCGTTCACCGTCGCCTTCGATCAGACCGGCCTCAATCGTATTCACGCGGATGCCGTGCCGCCCGAGCTCCAGGGCCGCTTCTTTGGCCAGCATCTTGACGGCGCCCTTGGATGCGCTGTAGACGAAGGAGGAGCCGGTCGGCTTCTCGGCATGAATGGACGAGACGAAGATAATGCTGCCCGACTCCCGTACCGCCATGGCCTTTCCGGCCGCTTGCGCGCATAAAAAGGCCGACTTTGCGTTGGTGTTCATTACCTTGCGAAACGATGCTTCGGAGCCGTCTTCGACGGAAATAGAGACGAGCCGATCGTTATTATGGATCAGGACGGTAAGCGCACCGAGCTCCCGCTCGGCCAGCAGAACAAGTTCACTTGCGTTCGCGCCGGCGCTCAGGTCGACATTCTTCACGATCACTTTGGATCCAGACGCTTTAGCCATGTCGATCTCGGCGGCAATTAGCGTGCCATCAGACAAACTGTTCAACAGGAAATAGGCGCCATCCTCGGCGAAGCGGCGGATCATGGCCTTGCCTGTGGGATGGTCGGCGTCCGTAATCAGAACGACTTGCGCAGGTTGATTCATACATCACCCCCGGGGTACCCGATTTGTAGGGCAGGTAGCTATGTCACACTCTCATCATAAGTTTCGGCTGCCCTCGGGTTCGAGACGTTAATCTTATGATTTTGTTTGATTTCTTTCAGAAGCTTTTCGTATGATGAATTCAATCGGAATCCATGACACAAGGAGGTAAGACATGGACCCTACATTATATAAAGCAACCCTGGCGGCAGGCCCACGGCATTCCGTCGGTCTTCGCTCGGACGGCACGGTTATCGCTGTCGGCGATCCTAAACATGGACAATGCAAGGTTGAGGACTGGCGTAATATCGTGGCGGTGGCGGCAGGGAATGTACATATGGCGACGAACACGGGGAATTCGCATACCGTTGGGCTTAAAGCGGACGGTACGGTGGTGGCGGTAGGTTGGAACCAGCATCACCAGTGCGAGGTGAGCGGTTGGAGCGAGATCGTGGCGGTCACCGCGGGATGGCGCCGGACCCTCGGCCTTCAATCAGATGGTACGGTGGTGGCTGTGGGGAGGAATGCGGAAGGGCAATGCGAAGTAAGCGACTGGAAGGGAATCGTAGCGATAACCGCAGGGGATTGGCATACCGCCGGACTTCGATCTGACGGTACGGTGATAATGGCGGGAAATAATCGTTATGGCCAATGTAATGTAAGCAACTGGCGTGAGATCGTGGCGGTTGCGGCGGGGTATCTTCATACCGTCGGTCTTCAATCGGATGGCACCGTGGTGGCTGTGGGGTTGAACAAACATCATCAATGCGAAGTGGAAGCATGGCGCGATATTGTGGCAGTTGCCGCTGGCAGCTACCATACCCTCGGACTTCAAGCAGACGGTACCGTAGTGGCGGCGGGATCGAATCAACATGGCCAAGGTGAGGTGAGCAGCTGGCAAGATATTGTGGCGGTAGCTGCGGGTTGTGCTCATACCCTTGGCTTAAAGTCGGACGGAACGGTGGTCGCTACCGGGGATAACAGATACGGCCAATGCGAATTAAGTGGCTGGCGCAGTGTGCAGCTTTCCATTTAACATTATTTTACACACGCCATACATCTCCTTAATATATGGTATTTATCATAGAGTACGAAACTCAAAACATTTAGGAGGTTCGTACTTTATGAAACTTGCAAAAAGCTTGCGTTTAAGAACAGCGTTTGTGGTGACTGCTGCGGCAGCGGTAGCGGTGACCGGCATTCTGACCGCACAGACCCCGAGTCCGGCAGTGGCAGCCTCCTCAAAGACGAAGAACGTGATCCTGTTCGTGGGGGACGGAATGGGGAATGCAGCACGCAACGCCATTCGATTGGCTACGGTAGGAGAGAAAGGCAAACTGGCAATGGACGACATGCCTTATGCCGGTCTGGTACATACGAGCTCGACGTCGGCCGTAACCGACTCGGCAGCTTCCGCTACGGCGTATGCCAGCGGGGTAAAAACGTATAATGGCGCAATCGGAATGGATGCCAACAAGAAACCGGTCAAAACGATTATGGAATACGCGAAACAAGCGGGATTGTCCACGGGAGTCGTTACGACGAGCCAGGTGACGGACGCGACCGGAGCGGCTTTTGGTGCCCATGTGGAGAATCGTTCTGCGCAAAGCGATATCGCGCTCCAACTTTTGACGAAGAGCAAAGTGGATGTGCTGTTGGGCGGTGGCGAGGATTTCTGGTTCCCGGCCGGTAACCCGGGCGCGTTCCAAGACGAGCCGGCAGAGGATCCTTCCGAGAAGAGTAAGGGGACCCAAGGCAACCTGGTCGACAAAGCCAAACAAATGGGTTACACCTACGTCAGCAATAAAGCGGATCTGCAAAAAGCAAAAAGCGGCAAGCTTCTCGGTTTGTTCGCGAATGAAGAGATGTTCCAGCAAAGAGAAGAAGGGGACGGCGATATTTATAACCCGGTCGTTTCTCTTCCGGATATGACTAAGAAAGCGATCGACACGTTGTCCCAAAACAAAAAGGGTTTCTTCCTCATGGTTGAGGAGGAAGCAACCGATGAGATGGCGCATGAGAACAACGCCGCATTGACCATTAAAGCCGGTCAACAGCTGGATAAAGCCGTGCAAGTCGCCAAGGATTTCGCCAAGAAAAACCCGGATACGCTCGTATTGGTCCTGGCCGACCATGAAACCGGCGGCCTTTCGATCGAGTCGGTTGATACGGAGGATGAATCCGGAGATGCGATCTCCAAGGAAGACGGACCGTTTGCGATCGCGGGTTCCAAGGAGCAATTCATTGTTGACTGGACGACGTCCGGCCATACGGCGGTCGATATTCCGGTTACGGCGATGGGCAAGAACGCGAATCTGTTCACCGGAGCCTTCGAAAATACGGAAATCTTCACGAAGATGATGAAAGCACTAGGCTTTACCGCAAAATAAGCACGTTGTTCTATGCCAAAGAGGCGATCATTCAGTTGGGCAACTAACTGGATCGATCGCTTCTTTTGTTTAAAGAAATACGGATGAGTTCTTTATTTTCAGCCTAGCGAGCGTTTTTTTGGAAGCGCTATAATTCAATTATCTAAATGACGGAGAGGATGAAGATCATGGATCGGCAAGTTTCGGAAGCATCCAGCCATTTGCACCACGGAAGCATCGAGGTCGTGGAATATCGCTCCACAACCGTAGGAACCCAGCGCAAAACAAGGATATATACCCCTCCCGGATTTTCCCGGAATCAAACGTATCCGGTACTCTATTTATTACATGGCATTGGCGGAGATGAACACGAGTGGTTTGAGCATGGCGAGCCGCATCTCATTTTGGATCGGCTTTATGCGGATGGGAAGCTCGCACCCATGATTGTGGTCATGCCCAATGGCCGCGCTATGCCGGAAGATCGGGCCGAGGGCGACCTTTTTGCCCCTGAGAAGCTTGAGGCGTTCGAGCGTTTCGAATGGGACTTACTCCATGACCTGATCCCTTTTGTAGAAGCTACCTATCCGGTCAGTACCGGGCGGGAGAGCCGCGCCATCGCCGGCTTGTCCATGGGAGGCGGGCAGTCCTTAAACATCGGATTAAGCCATTTGGATCAATTCGCCTGGATCGGCGCATTTTCCCCGGCCCCCAATACGAAGACTCCCGAGCAGCTCGCCCCGAATCCGCAGGAGGCGGCGACGCGAATGAGTCTGTTATGGCTCTCTTGCGGTGATGAGGATAATTTGAAATACGTCAGCGACCGGACACATGCTTACTTCGCTGAGCAGGGGGTCCCCCACATTTGGGTGGAGGAGCAGGGAGGCCACGACTGGCCTGTATGGAGAAACGGCCTTAGCGAGTTTTCTCAGTGGATTTTCAGAAATGAACCGGGAGAGGGGAGCCGCCGATGAAAAAGCAAGGATTCAATCCATTTCTGCCGTCTTGGGAGTATGTTCCTGACGGGGAGCCGCATGTCTGGGGCGATAGGGTTTACGTATACGGGTCACATGACCGGTTTAACGGCCATGTATTTTGCTTAAACGACTATGTGTGCTGGTCGGCTCCGGTAGAGGATTTGGGGGACTGGCGATACGAAGGCGTCATCTACAAGAAAACCGATGACCCGCTGAATCCGGACGGCAGGATGTGTCTCTATGCCCCGGACGTTACCGTCGGACCGGATGGGCGGTATTATCTGTATTATGTGCTCGACAAGGTTCCGATCGTTTCTGTCGCCGTCTGCGAGACTCCGGCTGGGGAGTTTGAATTCTACGGGTACGTTCAGTATGCCGACGGCACGCGTTTGGGAGAAAAAGCCGGCGACGAACCTCAGTTTGACCCCGGGGTGTTGACGGAGGGCGAGCGGACTTACTTATATACCGGATTCTGTGCGGCCGGAGATCGATCCAGACACGGCGCGATGGTTACGGTGCTGGGCCCGGATATGCTCACGATCGTGGAGGAACCGGTTTTTGTCGCGCCAAGCGAGCCTTATAGCAAGGGGAGCGGGTTTGAAGGACATGCGTTTTTTGAAGCTCCTTCGATCCGTAAGAAAGACGATACTTATTACTTGATCTACTCCTCGATCGTCATGCATGAGTTGTGTTACGCAACCAGTCCATTTCCGACTCATGGCTTCGTCTATCAAGGAGTCCTCATCAGCAACAACGATCTTCATATCGATTCCTACAAACCGGCGGACAAGCCGATGTACTACGGCGGAAATAATCATGGCAGCATCGAACGAATCAATGGGAAATGGTATGTCTTCTATCACCGGCATACCAACGGTACAGCGTTCTGCCGGCAGGGCTGCATCGAGCGGATTCACTTCCGCGAGGACGGAACGATCGCTCAAGCCGAGATGACCTCCAGCGGCCCGAATGGCGGTCCGCTTGTAGGGCACGGGGAATATCCCGCCTATCTGGCTTGCCATCTGTTTTGCAAAGACGAGGCGACGTATACCGGCGGCTTCGGCTCCGGAGCCTGGATGGACAGCCGGTTTCCCAAAATCACTCAAGACGGGAAAGACGGAGACGAGGAGATCGGATATATCGCTAACATGACGGATTCTGCCACGGCCGGGTTCAAGTATTTCGATTGTCATGGCATCAAAAAAGTTAAGATCAAAGTACGCGGGTATTGCCAAGGTGCTTTCGAGATCCAAACGGCATGGGAGGGGCCGGCGCTCGGAACTATCCCGGTTGACTTCACGAACGTCTGGACGGAATACACCGCAGACATTGCCATTCCGGACGGCATACAGGCCTTATATTTCAAGTATACCGGGAACGGATGCGCGGACTTGGCTTCGTTTGCCTTGGAATAAGCGCGTTCTGTCTATTCGACGGTTTCGGAAGGGTCACACAATTTCGGGCTTGGTCACACAATTTCGGAAAACGGAAGGAAGCTCTTCGAAATATCGTATAATTTTTACGAATTGACCAATCCGAAGGAGCGACTGAACCAATGAGACCAACAGAGATGAACGTAAGCGGCAGCATTGAAATGAAACCGCTTCCGGACGGCGGGCGTTTGATCGAAATTTCCCCGGAGGGGGGGAGGCTCCATTTCGCCGGCTTGGAGTTTAAGAAAGGCCAGCATCTTGTGCTGGAGCTAACCGTTCAATCGATCACGGAGTTTCAGATGGCGCTTGGTTTTTCGAAGCGCACTCCAAGTTCGGTGCAGAGTATACCGGACTTGTATTGCATGACGGGATTCCTGCCTCAGATTCGGGTTCGAACGTTTTTTGACCTTGAGCATTTAGATGCCCAGCATATCTTTCTGGAGCGTACGCCGGGCAAACTGAAGTCATTTTTGCAAGGAACCGCCATGGAACCGGAGCAAGTCAAGCATTTCGAAATGATTTTTTTGCCGTTCTATACGCATCGTTCCTTTATCCTGCACGATTTGTACCTAGCGGACGAGAAGCCCGATTGCAGCCTGGGACAGGAGGTAGAGCCGATCGTTGATGAGCTGGGACAATTGAAAATCAAGGATTGGGGCGGCAAAACCGAATCGGCAGAGGAGCTTGTCCGTTATTTGCAGAAAGAGGCAGAAGACGACGCGATCGCGCATTTTGGACCGGAATACAGTACCTATGGGGGATATAAATCCATTCCTTTTGAACCTACAGGATACTTTCATGTCGCGCAGCAAGGGGACCGATTCTGGCTGGTGGATCCGGAGGGATACGCTTTCTACAGTAAGGGGCTGGATGTGGTTTCCTCCGGGGAAGCGGGACGGATCGACGGCATTGAACCTTGTCTGGAGTGGATCCCGGAAGAGGAAGGACCTTTCCGACCTGCTTTCCAGACGGGAGAGACGTTGAACGGTCATCATTATTATAATTATGCCGTAAGCAATCTGATTCGAGCCTTCGGCGAGAAATATCATGAGACTTGGAGCCAAATGACTCGTTCTCGGTTGATCGATTGGGGATTTAATACGGTGGGGAACTGGTCGGATCTGAATTTTGCCCGAGCGGCGAAGTTGCCCTATGTGATACCGCTGGCCGGATTCCCGACAACCCAAGAGACCGTGTATCGGGATTTTCCGGACGTATTCAGCCAGGAGTATCGAGAGGCCTCGGAGCGGTATGCCGCGCAATTGGAGCCGTTTAAAGAGGACCGCTATCTCATCGGATATTTTATGACGAACGAACCGCATTGGGCGTTTGGGGATCGCGTGAATTTGGCGCGGGAAATGTTCCGCAGCGGATATTCCTTGGCAAGTAAGGAAGAGCTGATTCGCTATCTGGAGGATCGATATGAAGGCCGGCCGGATGCCCTAAGTGCGGCGTGGGGGATGGAAGTGGTGGATTTCGGCGCGATCCGTGAACTGGGATATGAGGAATTTTCCGATGCCGCGGATGCGGATTTATTGGATTTTTCCCGCCGGATGGCTCATGAGTATGTCCGTATCCCGGCTCAAGCGTCGAAGAAGATCGATCCCCATCACTTAAATCTCGGAATGCGTTATGCGTTTATTTCTTCGGAACTGGTTCTGGAGGGAAGTGAGTACTATGATGTCTTCACTTATAACTGTTATAAGTTTAGACCGGATGAAGTCGACCTCCGCGCGATCTACGAACACACCGGTAAACCGATCCTGATCGGCGAATTCCATTTTGGAGCTCCGGATGTAGGGTTGCTAAGCCCGGGGTTGAAAGGCGTATACACGCAGGCCGACCGTGGCAAAGCGTATCGCTATTACACGGAATTTGCAGCGAGTCAGAAGTACCTGGTGGGGACGCATTATTTTATACTGAATGATCAAGCCACGCTAGGCCGTTTCGACGGAGAGAACTACCAGATCGGGATCGTCGATGTCTGCCATCGGCCTTATGAGGATTTTGTGCAGGAAATCAAGGCCACCCACGCGGAAATGCTGGACGTCATTCAAGGGACGAGGGCACCGTACGGTGTTCAACCAACCGAATTGATCATGAAGTAGGCGTTATTGCCCGTATCTTCCCGGTACGGGTTTTTGTTTTCTAAAAATCGCGATCGCCAGCCGAAAAACGAATACATCGATACGAAATCTGGAGCATATCCCTATGCTTCGATCCCAAGTACAATAGATACAGATAGGTGAAAGTGCTTACAATACTAGACTAGAACAGCTTGGAGGTCAGAGGGGATGGAAATGCAGCCGTCAACGCAACCCGCAGCCATGCAAGAGATAGAAACGCCGCCCTCGTCAAGGCGAAAATGGCTGAAGAAACTGTACACGCAAAGACATATTCAAATTATGGCTCTGCTCGGCATCGCTTGGATGATCATCTTCAACTACATTCCGATGTATGGTGTCATCATTGCTTTTAAGGACTACGACATTATTCGAACGATTTCGGAAGCCCCATGGGCGGGTCTTACGCACTTCAAGGAATTTTTGCAGGACGAGAACTTCGTCAATGTCATGAAAAATACGCTTGGGATCAGTTTGCTGAAGTTGCTTATGTTCCCTTTACCGATCGTATTCGCCTTATTCCTAAATGAGATTCGTTCGCTTCGGTACAAGAAAGCGATCCAAACGATTTCCTATTTGCCTCACTTCCTGTCCTGGGTTGTGCTGGGGGGGATCCTGGCAACTTGGCTGTCGGACGTGGGCATCGTCAATGATATTTTTATGGCGCTCCACATTATTGATAAACCGATTTCCTTCCTGGCTGAGCCGAAATATTTCTGGACGATCGTGATCACTTCGGATATTTGGAAGGAGCTCGGATGGTCCGCGATCATTTACTTGGCGGCGATTACGAGCATTTCGCCCGAAATGTATGAAGCGGCCACCATTGACGGAGCCGGAAGGTTCCAGCAAATGTGGTACGTCACGCTTCCGGCAATCAAAGCTACGATCAGTATTTTGTTCATCTTGGCGGTCAGCGGTGTGCTGAACTCTAACTTCGACCAGATTTTGGTGTTGCGTAACTCCTTGAACGATAGTGCAAGTAATGTTATAGATTACTATGTTTACTATACAGGGATTTCTTCGGGCCGGTACTCGTTCTCTACGGCGATCGGATTGTTCAAGTCCGTCATAGCGCTCATCCTGCTGCTGATTGCCAACCAAGTATCCAAAAAACTCAACGACACTTCGTTGTTTTAGGCCAAGGGGGACCTGCACATGTTTTCATTAAGCCGCAGAACGAAAGGCGAAGTCGTCTTCGATACACTGAATAATTTGGGAATGCTGCTGATCTGCTTCGTCACGCTGTATCCGATTTGGTACGTCCTGATCAATGCGTTTAACGACGGGAAGGACGCCATGCTCGGGGGGATTTACTGGTGGCCTCGGATTTTCAGCCTCGAGAATTTCAAGGCGGTATTTGATAATCCGGGCATTATGACCGCGATGGGACTTACGGTAGCCAAGACCGTCATTGGCGTTGTCGCGCACGTGTTCTTTACCGCGATGGTCGCCTACGCCTTCTCCCGCAGAGAGCTGATCGGAGGGAAGCTGTACATCCTATTGGGAACAATCACGATGATTTTCTCAGGGGGGCTGATTCCAACCTTCCTGCTCATCCGGGATTTGCATATGCTTGATAATTTCATGGTTTACATTATTCCGGTGCTGTTCAGCTTTTTTGACCTCATTATCTTCATGACCTTCTTCCGGGAAATTCCCGATGGATTGGAGGAAGCGGCCCGGATCGACGGAGCGAACGATTGGGTTGTATTCTTGAGAGTCGTGCTCCCGGTTTCAATGCCGGTATTGGCAACGATCGCCTTGTTCCACGGGGTCTATCAATGGAACGATTATTTTACGGGGATTATTTACGTCAACAACGAGAACCTGCAGCCGATCCAGACGTTTCTATACCGGGTTGTGGCCCAGTCCAGTTCCAACATCATGACGACGGCCGTACAGGGCAGTGCGGTGACCAAGACAGTCACTTCCCAATCGATCAAACTGGCAACGATGGTCGTAACGACCCTGCCGATCGTGTTCGCTTATCCGTTCCTGCAACGCTATTTCGTTAAAGGGATGATGATCGGCTCGATCAAAGGCTAAGAAGCGGTATAGGCCGACTCACCACGTTCGTGGTAACTCCTCCAAGCCGCTTCTCGGCGGCTTTGGAGTTGCACATAAAAGGAATCACACCAAATGAGAAAAGGGGTAAAAAGCATGGGCATGAAAAGCAAGTCCAAAAAAATGATGATGCTGCTGATGGCGGCCATCATGGTCCTGTCTCTGGCTGCTTGCGGCGGTAATGGCAATGCTAGTAAGGAAAGCGCTAACAACAAGCCTGCCAACACCAATTCGCAAGAATCGACCGAGCCGGCCGCAACACCATCGGCTGATGAACCAGGTTGGAAATCCGATACGTCTCCGATCACTTTCGACTGGTACCTGAACTTTGCCTGGTTCCCGAATAAATGGGGGGTTGACCCGACTTCCCAATATGTAACGAAGAAAACGGGCGTAAACATCAACTTCATCGTTCCTGCCGGGAATGAAAACGAAAAGCTGAACACGCTAATCGCATCCGGCAAGCTGCCTGATTTCATTACGCTGGGCTGGTATGAAGACGGCGTGAAGAAAATGATCGAAGGTGGACTCGTTGAGCCGCTGAACAAATTGGCGGAACAATATGATCCTTACTTCTTCAAAATCGCTGACCCAGACAAACTGGGCTGGTACACGCAGCCAGACGGGAATGTATACGGTTATCCGAACTCTTCCTCGTCCCCTAAAGACTATGAGCAATACGGCGATACGTATGTATCCAACCAAACCTTCGTCGTACGTAAAGATATTTATGAAGCCATCGGCAGCCCTGATATGCGTACACCGGAAGGCTTCGTGGCTGCTCTGAAAGCAGCTCAAGAGAAATTCCCTGAAATTAACGGTCAACCGCTGATTCCGTTGGGTCTGCATGAATTTACAGCTGTCGGTAATGACTCCTTGGAACAATATCTGCAGAACTTCCTGGCAATTCCGAGACAAAAAGACGGCAAGCTGTACAACCGTGAAACCGATCCGGAATATGTAACGTGGTTGAAAACGCTGCGCAAAGCTAACGAAGATGGCTTGCTGGCGAAGGATATCTTCATCGACAAACGCGCTCAAATGGAAGAGAAGATCGCGCAAGGACGTTACTTCGCGATGCTGTACCAACGCACCGACTTTGCAGCGCAATTGGGCACTCTGTACCAACAAGATCCAAACAAGATTTACATCGCGGTTGACGGTCCGGCGAACTCCAAACTGGATCCGCCTACTTTGAACGGTCCTTCGATTTCCGGTTGGACGGTAACATTGATCTCTAAAGATGTGAAGGATAAAGCTCGCGCCATTAAATTCCTGAGCTACCTGATGAGTGAAGAAGGTCAAAAAGACCTTTACCTGGGTGAAAAAGGCGTCAGCTATGACACGATTGACGGCAAAGACCAATTCAAACCGGAAGCCTTTGATCTCATGAATAAAGACCGGGCTGCATTCGACAAACAATACGGCTCCTCCTTTACCTTCTGGATGATGCAGAACACCAACATCACCCAGCAATGGCAGCCTGAATCGGTTGAACCGTACAAACAATTGGAAGACTGGACTCGCGGTAAAACCGTCAGTGTCTCCGAATTTGACTTGATCGATCCGTTGGCCAATTCGGATGAAGGCATTATCCTGAGCAAGATTAAGGATCTGCGCAGCAAGACGCTTCCGAAGTTGCTGATGGCACCGTCTGACGCAGAATTCGATAAGATCTGGTCCGATTACATCAAGAAACAAGAAGATCTGGGACTTGCCAAAGTGCAGGCGTTCCAGCAAACTAAGTATGAAGAGAACAAGAAGAAACTTGGCATGGAATAATCCTCGTTCTGCCCAAAAAATGCCCGCGAATCGCGGGCTTTTGGGCGTTTATAAAAAGGAGTCGCGCGGCATATGGAGAGAAGGAAGCCCTGGGCAGCATGGTGGGATTCGTTTAAATATTGGTTTGGGCGCCGCTCACTTCAGAGCCGCCTGATTGCTTCTTATATTTTCATTATTTTAGGACCCAGTTCGTTGGTGTCCTTTTATTCGTATCAAGCCATCAATAACATGTATGTCCGTGATGCCGAGGACAAGAATACCTCGTTGCTGGAGATGGAAATCCAGCATATCGATACCCAGATTGAGTCGATGGCGCGGGCAGCGCAAGTCTCCTACGACGATCTGGAAGTACAGGATTATCTAGCGAATGCGAGCGAGACAGGTGCTCGTGAACTCGTCAATTTCAGCTACTATACGTTTAAAAGCTTAACGCGAATCCAGTATTTAAACCCGAATGTGGAGCATCTGCGGCTCTTCTCAAGCAGTAACATCACCGAAATTTGGCCGATTTTCTTCCGGGAAACCCGTGTAGCAAGTGAGCCGTGGTTTCAAAAAGCGAAGGAAATGAAAGGAACGGAATCCTGGTCTTTTCAATACAATGATCCGGATTTGATGCAACGCTACAAAGGGCAAACCCCAGCGGCAACGCCAAAGGTGTCCTTGCTTCGAGAAATGAGCATTCCGACAAACCATCACGTCGGGATGGTTCAGGTCGACATGTTGCTGGAAAAATTCAGCCCAAGAACCTATTCCACCTTCCAGAACGGCGAATCGCAAATGCTGCTTGTGGATAGTGAAGCCCAGATTTTTACCCGCGACCCAAGCTCGTATCTTCGTACGAATCCGGAACTGGAGCAAGCGATCCGGGAGCGACTGATACGTTATAAAGAAACCGGGGTTTGGGATATTTATTACAAAGAGAACGGAAAATCATTTCTGCTGCTGCATAAGCCCATTGAGCGGATCAATGCGGATCTGTTGAATATCGTGTCCATGGACGGCGTGCTTAAGGAAATTTCACATATGCGCAATATTTTGATCGGAGCCAATATTGGGTTTATTACGTTGGTTACTGTCATTGCTTATATTCTTAATGCGTTTATTCTGAAGAATCTTCGTGTGCTTACGGAAGAAATGAAGAAGGTGCGGCGTGGGGAGACCTACAGCGGTATCACGATCCACGGTGGGGGCGAGGTCGGAGAACTGGCGCATCATTTCTCCAAGCTGATGAACACGATCAATACGCTGGTGGCCCAGGCCGTTTACAAGGAAGCGCTCACGAAGGAAGCGGAGCTGCGAACCCTTCATAACCAAATCGATGCTCACTTTTTGTATAATACGTTAGAGAACATCAAAATGCTGGCTGAAATCGAAAACCAACGGCAAATTTCCGATGCGCTGACTTCCCTCGGGGGAATGATGCGGTATAACTTCAAATGGTCCGGGGAATACGTGAAACTGCGCGATGAAATCCGCCACATCGAAAACTATATCGAAGTGATGAATATTCGCTTTGATGAACCGATTGAGCTGAAGTTGGATATTTCAAATGATCTTCTGGATATGGAGATGCTCAAGATGTCGCTTCAACCGATCATCGAAAACGCAGTGAAGCATGCTTGGACCGGGGATGAAACGGGAGCGCGAAACATCTCGATTCAGGTTCTGGAATTGCCGCAAAGCGATATCCGAATCGTAGTGACGGACAACGGAAGAGGGGTCGATGAAACCTCGCTGCTTGAATTGAACCAGGAATTAGACCGAGTTGGTTTGACAGATAAGATTCCAGGAAATTTTGCACCGTCGAATCATTACGGTATTGGCCTTCGAAATGTTCAAGAGCGCATACGTTTATATTACGGAAAACAGTACGGTCTGAAGCTTTTCAGCGAGCAAGGACAGTACACCCAAGTTGTGATGATCATGCCGAAGGTGCTGTTAACAGGGAGGGTTGGCACAGATGACAAAACTATTGATCGTGGATGACGAGAAGAATATTCGGTTTGGTCTGAAGACTATGATTGAACGTGAATTCCCGGGCCAATACGATCTCACTACGGCAGCTCATGGGGCGGAAGCCCTCGAGCTATACCGGACCCAAGGTGCAGACATCATCATAACGGATATCCGGATGCCCATCATGGATGGAATCGCTTTGATTGAGAACGTGTCGGAAGGTCCGCAGCCGGAAGGGCAGGCCGGTCGGCCGCAAATTATTATTCTAAGCGGTTATGAAGACTTCAGGTATGCCAAAGCAGCCATCCGCTATCAGGCCGTCGACTATCTCTTGAAGCCGATCCGCCGGGATGAACTGTTTGCGGCGCTGCGAAAGTGTCAGGATAATCTGGCGAAACGCTCGCACATGGTTGAGCAATTAGCCGCTACGGAGAGCTATCGGTTGCAGGTTCAATCGGTGCGTCTGCAGGAGCTCCTGCAGACGCAGCAGGAGTTGGCCGGGGAGGACCTTAGCATCTGGAGTTCCGAAATCGGTTTCGATCAATATGCATTCCCCTTTACGATCGCGGCTTTGACCTACAAAAACGTGGATGGGAGCCGCATGAAGAAAGAGGATTTAAAGTCGCTTGCTCTGCATATGTTCGAAAGTGTGGACGGCGTACTCAACGCTTCCTTGTTGGATCGCGAGGGGCGAATGATTTTAGTCGGGGGTCCACGCAGCAAGTTTGAGGAACTTTCGCTGCTGGCGGCGGAACGGGATCTTGACGGGATGTTGATCGGCGTGAGCGAAGAAGGAAGCCGGCTCACGGATCTGGCCCTATGCTATCGCCAGGCGTGTGAGTCGTTGAAATATACTTTTATTTATCCGAAGACTCGATTGATCTGGTATGAGGAATTGCAGATGAAGCGGTTGTCTTATCCTGTTCCGAGGGAGACCATCCGCAAGCTTGGGAATATCCTAGGTACGAATCGGGAAAAAGAAATCGGCTCGCTCCTGCATGAGATCTTCCGGGTTGACCAACTGCCGGAGTTGGATATGTCGTACCTGGAGGCGGTCAGCCGGCATATGAACGAACAGGTGCTGGATGAAGTGTTTCGCGTTTATGGCGAAGCTTCCGTCGACGTGCTGAAGCTCTACCGCAAAGTGGGGGATATGTCGAACTTCTGCCATTTTCACGACTATTTCCGATCGCTGGAACAGCTGCTCTCAGACCTTGACGAATATATCAAGGAAGTTCGATCCGCCCATAGTGAGCACGGAGATATGAAAGAAGCGGTGGCGTATATCGAAAACCATTACCACCGTCAACTGAATATGGCGATCGTCAGCAACCATGTATCGCTGAATTACTCCTATTTCAGCGAAGCGTTTAAGGCGTATACCGGCGAAAGCTTTGTGACTTATCTGAAAAAAGTAAGAATCCGAAAAGCGAAGGAATTGGTCGGAAAGGGTTCGCTTAAGCTGTCGGAAATCAGCAATGCCGTCGGATTCGAGAATACCCGTCATTTCTCCCGTGTTTTCAAAGAGCTGGAGGGCGTGTCTCCTCAGGAGTATCGCGATAAGCTGGTGGCCGGCAGCGCCTGGACCGCTGGAGCGAACACCCGCATGGACGAGGAGTGAAGCCCGGAGTTCGGAGTTGCTAAGCCCGTACCTATTAGGTACGGGCTTTTTTGCGTTTATCGAATTGTGAAAATTTAAAATGATAGAAATAGACCCTGACTTGGCACTGATGTATAATTTATCCAAGTGTGTTATGTAAGCGCTTTAGATCAGTCACCCAGAAATCTGCTGCGGAAAGCCCATTTCGGAGGGGATGAAAGGGAAGATGAAACGGATTCCAATGATGCTTCAATTGGCAGTCATCCTGTTCTGCGTCATGGCGGTTCCCGCGATTATTCTGACGTTGTTCAGCGGTACGCAAATCTTGCGGTACTCCGAGAAGGCGATTGCGGAATCTTCCTTGGCGGGATTAGACGCGAACCGAAGGTTGAACGAAAATGCGCTGAATAACCTGGCTCAGGATACAGTAAGGCTCACGGCAAGCAGGGTCTTTGACCGCGTCCGTCCATTTGAGAATTACCGAGAGCTGCAAGAGGATTACAATCATGTGAGCCAGGCATTGACGGTGCTTCGGGAACTGGTGAACCTGAACAACCGGGTGAACGGAGTGTACTCCTCTTTCTTTTACTTAAGCGGTGCGGATTATGTGATTTCGACCGACAAAGGCATTACGACTACGGACCGGTATGAACCGATCGGTTGGATGGAGAAGGTTCTGGAGGGACGACGAGGGATTAGCGGCGTGTGGGTACCTCGGAGGTTGAGCTCGGGAGAAACCGTGATCTCCTACGTGTTGCCCCTGAACCGGTTATCAACGACGACACGCGGGACGATCGTGGTCAACCTGCGGGAAAGCCAAATCGGAGAATATTTGCGATCCGCCGAGCCGGCCGACCACGGCTATCTGCTTATGCAAGCGGATGGGTTGATCATTTCGCACAATGACAAGGCGGTGCTGTTTACCGACGGAACCAAGCAACCGAACATGCAAGAGATCTTAGAAAGCCAGGCGCGGGAAGGTTATTCCTTTCATGAGCTTCATGGCGAGCGGCTTTTGTACAACTGGTCCCGTTCAGATTTATTCGGATGGTGGAACGTAAACGTTTATTCCATGGATGCGTTGATGGCCAAAACGAACAAGCTGCAGCATAATATCGTTTGGCTGACGGCTGCCGTGATCTTTGCCGGATCCGTATTGACGGTGTTCCTCGCGACCTGGCTATCCAAACCGTTGCGAAGGCTGGTCCGGACCGTTAGGTCCAGTGGCAGCCGAGGAGTAGCGGACAAAAATGAATTGACCTTCCTCGATGCCGTATTTAAACGAATGCAGGAGGAAGAGGAGCAGCTCTATAAGCTGCTTCAGGAACGGGAGCAGGATGTCCGCAGTTTGGCGGTTCACCGTTTGCTGCGAGGGGAAGAGGTCCAGCCGGCGACGGAGCTGTTTCCTGAACCCTATAGTTTGGTTGGCGTCCTTTCGATCGACCGTTACCGAAGTTACGCGGACATGACGAACCCGGAAACCCGAAGCTACCACCGATATCTAATCGTTACGCATGGCGAGACCTTATTCCCTCCCGGAGTTGTTGCGAGATGCGTTTATCAAGGTGAGGGCTGCTTTGCCGTCGTGATCAACTTCGGGCAGGAGGAGGTAGATCGCGATTACGAAGGAATTAAGTCAGCGCTTGAGGCGTTGAGTCAATATGCGGGGGATTTGCTTGGCCATACGGTAACCGTTGGGGTCAGCAGCCGGACGGAGAAAAACGCCGGTCTTCAAGATCGCGCGGCGGAGGCCATGGAGGTCATTAAGCAGCGGATGGTTGACGGAGGCGGAGGGATCTCCTTCTGGAGCGAGGAAGAGGAGCGCGGCAAGCCTTATCTTTATCCTGTAGATAGCGAGAGGCGAATTCTGAATTTCCTGCAGGCGGGGAACCTTGAGCGCCTCTTAGAGGAATTGTCTGTGATCCGCGGAGAAATCCAATCCGCACCCTCTATTTCCTACGACAATATCATGTTTATTTATCACCAGTTGGTTGGTGTCACGATCAAGGAACTGCGGGAAAATCAGATGAATCCTACGCGGATATTCGCCGGTCGGGGCAACATTTATTCCGCTATCGCCTCCATCGACACATTGGATGAGTTGGATCACTATATGCGTGAGTTCTACCGCGATATTCTCCAGTACCTTGCGCGTAGACCCGAGAGTGAACCCGGGCACGGGGAACGAATCCTCCGTTATCTGGATGCGCATTACTGCGAAGAAATCGTCTTTGAGAACATGGCTAAGGAAATTGGGATCAGTTACTCTTACATGCGCAAAATCGTGTTCGAAATGACAGGAACCAGTTTGATCGATTATATGAACCTGCGGCGGATCGAGAAAGCCAAGGGGCTGCTTCTGGAATCCGGGATGACGGTGAAACAGATTGCAGCGGAGGTCGGTTACGTGAACATTCAGAGTTTCAATCGGTTTTTTCGAAAGTATGAAGGGATGTCGCCGAGTAGTTACAAGGCTAGCAAGCTGCGGAGCTCGGGTTAAATTTCGTGGGAGCTGCTTTGCTTCGGGTTAGCCGAAGGAGGCGGCTCCATTTTTGCTTCAACCCTTCAGATTTGATCATAAAGTCCGGCAATCGCCATTACTGCAAGGGGATCGATCAAAAGTGATAAGGAAGATCAAAACTCATGATTTACGGCGGATTAAACGTGGGGGTATGATGTGACACAAACTCGCCATCGCTGAAACAACCGTGATGGAACCGAGTCAGGCCAGACTGTGGAGGAGGTGAATGTTGTGAAAGTTGAAAGCGCTTCAAAATTGAAGCCCAAATTCAGAAATGACCCGGCATTAGGTCGAGGGGCTGCATTCCATTTCCGGCGGGACTGGGAACTTTATCTCCTGTTATTAATCCCTTTGTCCTTTGTATTGGTGTTCAAATACGCGCCGATGTCAGGACTCGTGCTGGCCTTTAAGGATTACAAAATCGCCCGCGGGTTCTGGGGCAGCGAATGGGTGGGGTTCGAGGTGTTTGCCGAGATTTTCGCCAAACATGATTTCGGCCGCGCCGTCCGCAATACGCTTTTGCTGAATAGTCTCGACCTGGTCTTTAGCTTCACGATTCCCGTCCTGCTCGCCATCCTGCTCAATGAGATCAAGAACGTCAAGTTCAAACGGATTAACCAGACCCTGCTCTATTTGCCGCACTTCCTCTCCTGGATCATTATTGGAGCGATCGCTTATCAGCTGTTAAGCGAAAGCAATGGGGTCATCAACAATCTGATCGCGATGATGGGCGGGACGCGGATCCCGTTCTTGCAAGAGGACAACAACTGGTTGGTCAGTTATCTTGCGATCGGCATCTGGCAAAGCATGGGCTGGGGAACGATCATCTACCTGGCTTCCATGAGCGGCATTAACCCGGAGTTGTACGAGGCGGCGACCGTGGACGGGGCCGGAAGGTGGCGGAAGGTGTGGAACGTGACGCTGCCTTCGATTCGCGCGACGATCGTGACGCTGCTCATCATGAATTTAGGCCGGGTGATGGAAGGCTCGTTCGAACGGATTTTTGCCCTGCAAAATAAAGCGACCACCGAATTCACGACGACGATTCCCGTTCTGGTGTACCGCTGGGGGATCGAGAGCGGGAACTTTAGCCGTGCTACGGCGCTAGGGCTCTTCCAGTCCGTGATCGGGCTGGTACTCGTCCTGCTGGCCGACCGGGTGGCTAAGAAACTAGGCGAAGACGGGCTGCTCTAAGAAAGGAGGCGAACCATGAAAGCATCCGTAAACACGCTGCGACTTCGCCGCAAACATCGCTACGACGTCTGGGACGTCCTGATTCATCTCGCGCTGATCCTCACCTCGCTCGTATGCTTGCTGCCGTTTCTTCATGTCATCGCCAAATCGTTAAGCGATGATGCGTTTGTCATTGCGAACAAGGTGTTTCTGTGGCCGGAAGGGTTTACTTTGGGGGCGTACAGCAAAATTTTCGCCGATGCCAGTATTCTGCGCTCTTTGTACGTGTCGGTGGTGGTCACGATTCTGTTCACCGTACTCGGCATGATCATCACGATCTGTGCGGCATATCCGCTGTCTCGCAAGCAATTGAAGGGCCGAACCACGCTGACGTTCCTCTTTATGTTTACTTTGTATTTCACCGGCGGGATCATTCCCGAGTACATGTTGATCAGCAATCTCGGCATGTTGGATACATGGTCAGCGCTTATTCTGCCGCAGGCGTTCAGCGCGTTCAACCTGCTGATCATGAAGACGGCGATCTCCAGCAGCATCCCGGTTAGTCTCGAGGAATCGGCTCGGATCGACGGTGCGGGGCATTTCCGGATCTTGTGGAGCATTGTACTCCCGCTCTCCAAGCCGATCCTGGCGACTTTGTCGCTGTTTTACGCGGTCGGACGCTGGAATGCGTATCAAGATGCGTTATTTTACATTAAACAAAGAGTAGACTTACGGCCGCTCCAACTGAAATTGTATTATCTGGTCATTCAGGCGAGCGAAAGCTTTCAACTGGAAGCCACGCAGGTTTCGCTAAGCAATCCCGAGGTGTTGAAGGCCTCGTGCGTTGTATTTGCTACTCTGCCTATACTGTGCGTGTATCCGTTTATCCAGAAGTATTTCGTTCAGGGGGTCATGCTCGGCGCTGTCAAGGAGTAGTTATTATCGATTAGGGGGAATCGAGAAATGGGCAAAAAGTTTACCTGGATCCTGGTTTCGATGATCATTGTAGGTTTATTGTCAGGTTGTACGGGCGGAAGCGGCAAGAACGCCAATTCGAACAAGGGCTCGGACGAGTCAAGCCCTTCCGCGAATCAGAGCGCGGACGGTAAGTACGCTGACTATTCGGCCGGTTTTCCTGAGAAGGTCACGCTTGAGCTTCCTGTTTATGAAAGGGCTTTCGAGGGCTGGAATGTCACCGATAACTACTACACGCGCTGGATTCAGCAGGAATTTGGCGACAAGCATAACGTCACCGTGAAGTTCATCCCGATCACCCGCAGCAATGAGGTGACGGATTATGAACAACTGTTGGCATCTCATAAGGCACCGGATATTATTTACCATTATGATATGCCTCAGGCTTTGGCCTACTATGGGGAAGGCGTGATGCAGGAGCTGGATTTGGACGAAATTGCCCATTACGCACCGACCTATTGGAAAACGATGGGGGACACCATAAAACAGTATGGGGCGGTCGACAAGAAAAACGTGTTTTTCTTCGGCGAGCGTCCAAGCCTGGACAGCTTCACGACGCTGATCCGCAAGGATTGGGTAGAGAAGGTGGGCATGAAGATGGAGGATCTCACCTCCCTGGAGAAATATAACGAGCTGCTAGCCAAGTGGAAGGAAGCGAGCCTGGGTGCCGGCGGCGAAACGTTAAAAAAGAACAACTACACGTTTAATTACGCGTTCCGCGACTGGCCGATCGACGAGAAATACCGCGCGTTGTATTCCGACCTGGGCGTGGCGGATCTGACTACCGCTGATACGGAGCGTTACCTGCGTAACCTGAACTATCAATATAACAACGGCTTGATCGATAAGGAATTCTATCTGCGCGATGATGAGAACAAGGCCAAGGCAGAATTTGTGGCAGGCAAAACCGGGACCTTTAGCTTCTATCTCTCCAGCAATACCGACGTGATCACCTCGACGCTGAAGAACAATCCGGATGCGGAATTTGCTGTGCTGGATGCTCAAGCCGGCGTGCCGGAGGGGCGGAAGCCGCAGGGACGCGCTTACTGGCCCTTCGGGATGATCATGGGCATCAATTATGAGTCTAGCGAGATGGAACGCGCCGCCGTGTGGATGTACCTGGAATGGATGAGCCAGCCGGAGAATCTGTTCTTCCTGCAAAACGGGGTTGAGGGCGAGAACTATACGCTGGATGCCGATGGCATCGCCGTGAAAAACGCGGATTTTAAAGGAGATTCCGTCCTCTCTCAGAACAACAACAAGGACTACTGGTGCCTCGTTGTCGAAACCGTGAAATACGATGATCCGAAGAAAATGCGGGAAGCCTATTTGCGCAGCATGTCGCCACCGGGATATGAGAATTTGGCTAAAGACTCCTTGGCTTTCTACGACAAGTATGCGGAATTCCGTACGCCGGATGCCCTGTACAGTGTGGTGCTCGAGAAAGTGAATGAATATAAGGCCGATCTGAATTCGCTGTTCCAGGAGTTGTATGTCAAGATCGCGATTGCGTCGGAGAGCGAGTTCGATGCTACGTACGAAGCGGCCAAGAAAATGTATCTAGATGCGGGGTATCAGGATGTTCTCGACGAGAAGCAAGAAGCAATCGATGCCGGGAACTACAAATAGAGTAAAGGGCGAGGAGGATGGAGAGATGTTGAAGCTAAACACGGCCCCTTCCGAACTGAAGCCGATTATCGAACGCGTTGCGGAGTATACTTTCGGGATGGATCTGACCTGGGATTGGCCATGCGGCGTGGCTTATTAC
Source organism: Paenibacillus sp. J53TS2 (assembly GCF_018403305.1). Lineage (NCBI taxonomy): Bacteria > Bacillati > Bacillota > Bacilli > Caryophanales > Paenibacillaceae > Paenibacillus > Paenibacillus sp. J53TS2. The sequence goes on along the minus strand of NZ_BOSK01000001.1, from coordinate 459,374 downwards.
GGGATCAGCCGGGCGTTTGAAGCGACCGGGGAACCGGCCTATGTGGAGCGGATGGTTCAATGGTGCGAGGAGTACATCGAGGCTGGGCTCCCGGTCTGGACGGTAAATGCTTGCGCGATGGGACATATGTTGCTCACGCTGTATGAACAAACGAAGGAGCAGAAATATCTCGACCTGATCCTGAGCAAAATCGATTATCTGCAGAACCAGGCCCCGCGGTTCGGGGACCGGGTTCTGCAGCATACGGTGTCGGCGGGGAATGATTTCCCTGAGCAATGCTGGGCGGATACGTTGTTTATGGCGGCGTATTTCATGCTCCGCACCGGGGTGATGCTAGGCGAGAAGCCTTGGATCGACGATGCGCTCCATCAGTTCTACTGGCATATCAACTATTTGCAGAGCGAAGACACGGGCCTATGGTATCACGGGTACAATCACCTCAACCAAGATCATATGTCCGGCATTTACTGGGGGCGTGCCAACGCCTGGGCGGCTTACACGATGGCCCGCGCGGCCAAGGGATTGCCGGAGGCCTATTTGTATCCGCCGATGATGCATCTTTGGAGCTCCTTGCGCGACCAGTTAGCCGCGATGAAGAAGCTGCAGCATGAAGACGGCTTGTGGGGCACCGTGCTCGATTACCCGAACGCTTACGGCGAAGTGTCCGCTACGGCGGGGATCGCGGCGGCGATGATCACCCAAGGCAATCCGCTGCACGCCAAATATGTACAGAGGGCGTTGGACGGGGTTTTGGCGAACATCGCCGATAACGGGCGGGTTCTGAACGTATCCGGCGGGACCGCCGTGATGAAGGATATCGAAGGTTATCTTCACATCGATCGAAAATGGGCGCAGGGTTGGGGGCAGGGATTAACTCTCGCTTTGCTGGCCGCCGTGATCGAAAACGGGGAACAGGCTTAAAGAGGGGCTCAAGCGAAACCACGTGGTGGTTTCGCTTTTTTTTGTGCTTATGCTTTTTGTTAAGTTTCATTAAAGGTTCGCGCGTTAAGCTCATCTCATCAAGACAAAGACATCCGAGGAAGGAGGTGAGTGTCGTGAAACGATCTTCCATCACGGCTGGGATAGCCGTTATGGCGGTTGTCCTTTTTACGGCCATCGTTTGCACCCAACTGTTCGGCGTGACGACGGCCAGTGCCCACATGGGTCACCATCAAGCGTGGCAGGATTCCTTTCGCTACGAACAACATGGGATGCCGATGATGATGCAATCGGACAGCCGGAAGGAGGCGAGCGCCAAGCCGTTATGGCTGAGTCTGTTACAATTGGCTGCATGGATCGGCGGTACCGCGCTGTTTGTTAAAGCAAGCGGGATACTGAAGTGGGCGGGTGCTGGGTTCGCCGTCATTAGCGCAATGAGCTTGCTAACCCCATTGTGGGGTTTGATCGTTGTCATCTTGGGTTACTTCTTGTACCGAAAATGGACAAACCATCAACAGAATGCAATTCCGCAAGAGTCTATCGTGATTCCGTATCCGATTGATATCGGTCATCACCGAGGCCGATTCCTGGATGAATGGGAACGTAATCAATATAAGGAGGAAGAATAATATGGGGATTTTCGGAAGAATGAAAGACATGGCGGCGGCGGATACGCACCATCTGCTGGATCGTATGGAGGATCCGGTCAGCATGGCTAAATATTATATCCGGCAGCTAGAGGATCAGATCGATCATGCCCGCCTAGCTTTAAGAAACCAGCTTGCTGCCGAGCAGCATTATGATCTGCTGGTTGCCCAAACCGGACAAGTGATTGAGAAACGCACCCGTCAAGCCGGATTGGCGGTCGATCGCGATCAGGATGACATTGCGAAGCTGGCGATTCAGGAGAAGCTGCATCAGGAGAAGCTGCAGCAGACGTACCTGGAGCAACGCGAGGTCATTCGGAAACAAACGGCAGCCCTGCAGGGCGAAATTGGCCGATTGGTAGAGCTGCATAAGGACCTCAGTAACAAGCTAACGTTCCTCCTTGCACGCAAAAATGCCATGACTGCGCTGCGGGCAACGAACGCAAGTATAACGGCAGGAGACACCGGGAAAATTATTCGCGGATTTGATCGCATGGAGCAAAAAGTAATGCGGTTAGAGGCTGAGGTATCGGCTGTACGATCGGTGGATCAAGACGGGCTTCGCTTGGCCGATGGGTCGGAACAGGATGAAGTGCAGGCCGAATTGGCCAAACTGAAAGCGGCCAAGCTAAGCTCATAAGAGGTTGCTGTTTTAGTCATCAGTCATCAGCCACGATAGCGCAAGAGAGCCTGCCGACAATCCGGCAGGCTCTTGTTTAATGCTTGCTCTTAACCTCCAGTTTTACGCCGGATTGCTGGTGAAGAATCCGTACCAGTTGCTCCTGCATATACAATGGGGAGTGGACAAATCCACTTTCGATCCAATGAAAAATCAACCCGAGCAACGCATGCAGCGAATAGATGACCATCAGTTCCGTGTCGATCACTTGAGTCTCGCAGCTTTCGCATCGCAGGTCCTCCATGATGATTTGCTTTAGAGACACTAAGATTTTCTCGCGGAGTGCCGGAAGAACCTCGCTGTGGGTCAGCACGGTATAAAAATCGGCGTTCCGGGCAACGTGATCGAATATCATCACGGAATGCGCATGGAGCTCATGCGGATAAAATACATCGATCTTCTCATACGGCGCCCGGAAGGCAAGAAGCAGATCCTGGATTTTATCTTCGATCATATCGTTTAATAATTCCTCTTTTGTCCCATAATTCGCATAGAACGTCCCGCGGTTATAACCGGCTTGCCTAACGATATCCGTAATCGTGATCGCGTGAAACGGTTGCTGCGCCATCAACTGAAGCAAGGCGGTGCGCAGCGCTGATTTGCTTCGCAGGATTCTCGGGTCCATTTTTGACGTGGTCCGGGGCATCGTTACACCCTCTTTCCTAAGTTTCGTAAACAAAAAGGTCAAGCTTGTCCATTAATCAACAAAGCAGCGTAATTTGCTGATTGCAAGCGTTTACTGTGATTTTTATACTTGAATTACAGATGATTATTAATCAACATATGTACATTTTATCATAAAAGCGGAGGGATAAATGATATGAAGTTAAATGGGAAAGTAGCGGTTGTCACCGGGGCAGCTTCGGGGATGGGGAAAGCGATCGCCGAGTTGTTTGCGGCTGAAGGCGCCCAAGTGGTTGTTTCTGACCTCAACCTGGAGCATGCCAGCAAAGTGGTGGAGGGAATTGAGAGCAAAGGCGGAGTAGCAATCGCGATCGCGGCCAACGTAGCCTCAGAAGAAGACGTACAGCGTTTGATCGACAGTGCCGTGAGCCGCTTTGGTACGGTGGACATCCTGGTTAACAACGCGGGCATTATGGATAACTTCGTTCCTGCCGCCGATATCACGGATGCCTTGTGGGACAAGGTCTTCGCCGTGAATACGACAGGTCCGATGCGGACGATTCGCAAGACACTTCCGATTTTTACGGAGAAAAAAGCAGGGGTTATCGTGAACATCGCTTCAGCCGGCGGTTTGTTCGGCTCCCGGGCAGGAGCGGCTTATACCGCCTCTAAACATGCGGTTGTTGGATTGACGAAGAACGTTGGCTTCCAGTACGCCACGCTTGGGATTCGCTGCAATGCAATTGCCCCGGGGGCGGTGGAAACGAATATCGGTGCGACGCTCACGGCGGTCAATCCGTTTGGCATGGAACGAGCTCAAGTGGGGATGGGCATCAACCCAGGCCTTGGAAAACCTGAGGATATCGCAAAAGTAGCGTTGTTCTTGGCCTCCGACGATTCAAGCTTTATCAACGGCACCACGATTACCGCGGACGCCGGCTGGACAGCTTATTAATCCTAACGACTGGCAGTTCTGCATAAAAAACGGAACCGAGCCGCACCCTAATGTCTAGGCATGCAATATTCTTACGCAAGTAAAGGAGAGTGCTCTAGGCGATGGAGAAGGATTCGAAACAGATGGACAATCAACGGGAGAAAGCCCCGAAAGCGAAACAAACGGCCAAATCAAAACCGACTCAGGATACGGAGTTTGCCGAGGAGTTGACGAAAAGCGATATCCAATCGGCATTCCAGAACCCGGTTACCGGCGAAGAGCGGTTGTATTAGTACCTGACTGTTTGGCCTATTTGAAAAAGGCAGATCTCTCTATGAGGGGCTGTCTTTTTTTTTGCACCGAGATGGATAAACTTGACTTTGAAATACCTATTCTATACATTGGTAAACGACGCTTGAAGGCGGTTGACGGAATCATTCAAGAAGTTATCCATTGGTTTGAATTAAGGGAGGTAGCTACAGATGAGCATGAGCATAATTGATTTAATCAAAAGCCGGAGAAACATCAAGGCATTCAAACCGGACCCGATCGATGAAGAAGTGCTGTTGGGCTGGCTGGAAGCAGCAAGCTTCGCACCGAATCATCGTTGCAACGAACCGTGGGAGTTGCTTCGCATTGGACCGGAAACGCGGGCAAAGCTGAAGCATAAGAGCGATTTCTGGGGTGCCCCTGTCGTTATCGCGTTGGTATCCAAACCCGGAGCCACGGGGATCGAGCGGGATGAGAATGTCATGGCGGCCGCTTGCTTCGCGCAAAATTTCCAGTTGGCTGCCCACGAGGCCGGCGTCGGCACATTCTGGTCGTCGATCGGCGGCTTGCCTCATAACCGCGAGCTTCTCGGCGTGGCGGAGGGGTACGAGGTAATAGGGGTATTCGGCATTGGGTATCCGGCAGAGGTACCGATTGCGAAGCCGAGAATGCCGATCAAGGAGAAGATTACAACCCTGCCCTAATCCGGCGATAGGCAATCCAGAGAATACGTGAGTCAATTCTAAAAGCCGCGTTCCAACCCTGTGAAGGGAGGGCGCGGCTTTTAACAGTTCATATTGATTAACGCCAAAAAACATGCTATATTTGTATAGCATGTGTCGAAGTTAAAAATATGAGTATAGCTTTCCTAATTTTATTGTACACAAAAAATCAATTCGCGTCAACCCCCATTTTTATGAAAAGGAGTGCTGATTATGGATCAGGAGCTGAAGCGGGAACAAGAACGGTTGGACCGTGTGATGGAGGTCCTCGCGGAGAGCGTCGGCGAACTGGAGGAGGACACCTCGCGGCGAAGAAATGAAGTCGTCGAGTTCCGCAAGCATTTCTGGGAAGATGTTACGGTCAATCTGGATAACTTCGACGACTTTCTGGAAACGGTCATCAGCCTGCGGCAGCAGGCCGAGGTGTTGTCGTTAAGCCAAAGCAGCCATCGCCAAGCTGCTAAACGCCGGGCCGCGCTGTTACGGATGCAGGAGAATCCTTACTTCGGGCGAATCGATTTCGCCGAAGATGGCGAGCCGGGGATGGAGCGGGTCTATATCGGTGTCTCGTCCTTGATGGATCCCAGCGGGGAGAGGTTCCTGATTTACGATTGGCGGGCTCCAATCTCCAGCGTCTACTACGATTACGCCCCGGGACCTGCCGAGTACTCCACGCCAAGCGGGACGATTCATGGGGAGTTGAAGCGGAAATGGCAATATCTGATTCGCCGGGGGCAGATCGAATCGATGTTCGATACTTCACTGACGATCGGGGACGAGGTGCTGCAGGAGGTGCTTGGTCAAACGGCCAATTCGCAGATGCGCAGCATTGTGGCGACGATCCAGCAGGAGCAGAACCGGATCATTCGGCACGACCGCGCCCGGCTGCTCATCGTCCAAGGCGCTGCCGGCAGCGGAAAGACATCGGCCGCTTTACAGCGGATCGCCTATTTGCTGTACAAATACCGCGAACGGATGACGGCGGATCAGATCATCTTATTTTCGCCTAATGTGATGTTTCAGACTTATGTATCGGGCGTGCTCCCTGAGCTTGGCGAGGAGAACATGCAACAGGTGACGTTCCAGGAATACCTCGATCATCGACTTAGCGGTCTTTTCGAGATCGAGGATGCCTACGCGCAGTTGGAATATGCACTGACGGCGAACGATAATCCGGATTACCCGGCGCGTATGGCCGCGATTCGATTAAAGGCGTCTGTGCCATTTTTGGAGGCGATCCAAGCTTATCGTTCTTCCTTGGAGCAAGGCGGCATGCGGTTCCTGCCTTTGCAGTTTCGCGGGGGCACGTTGATTACGGCTGAAGAAATGGCGGAGCAATTTTACGGTGGAGACGAACACTTACGTTTGTCCGGGCGAATCGATCGCCTGACGACATGGTTGAAGGAGCGGATTGGCGAAATCGAGAAGCTGGAACGCCGCAAGCCGTGGGTGCAGGAGGCAATTGAGTTACTGAGCAACGAGCAATATGAACGGGCTTATGAACAGATTCGCAAAAAGCATGGCCTAAACGAAGATTCGGACGAGGAGATCGAGGGCGAACGCTTGGCGAGAGAGCTAGCACGAATGGTCGTGCGCAGGAAGCTGAAGCCGGTGCGGGAACAGATCCGCGAGCTGCGGTTTATCGATCTAGCCGGTATCTATAAACAGCTCTTTGAGACGCCAACCCTCGGTACCGGCTCCTGGTTGGAAGTAGAGGCGCCAGAATTGAGGGAAGTTTGGCCGGAAATTTGCCGCATCACGATTCAGAACCTGAAGGATGGCAAGTTGTACTATGAGGATGCGACGCCATTTCTGCTGCTGAACGAGCTGATTCTGGGGTTCCAGGCGAACGTGTCCATCCGTCATGTTTTGATCGATGAGGCGCAGGATTACTCTCCGCTTCAGTTCGAGTTTATCAAAAGACTGTTTCCCGCAGCGAAACTGACGGTACTAGGCGACTTCCATCAGGCGATCTTCGCTCACGCTGCCGGTACGGCGGATTTCCAGGGGCTGACTCGCCTTTATGGGCCAGAGGCTACCGAAACGATTTTACTACGCCGCAGTTATCGGTCGACCCGACCGATCGTTGAGTTTACGCGGAGTCTGATCCCTGGCGGCGAAAATATCGAACCGTTCGAGCGTAAAGGGGAGAAGCCAAAGTTAACGCAGGTGGCCGATCTTTCGGAGCTGCACCGCTGCCTTGAACGCAGGGTCGCCGAATTGAAAGCGCGTGGGGCGGATACGATCGCCATCGTATGTCGGTCGGCGGCAGAAAGCGCAGCCGCTTATGCCGCTTTGGGGGGAGAACGAATCCGCGAGCTTAAGCTGGTGACCCGCGATTCAATTGAATACAAGCAGGGCGTGGTGATCATTCCGGCTTATTTGGCCAAAGGTATCGAGTTTGACGCGGTGATCATTTACGATGCCTCGGTGCGGTCTTATGGAGAAGAGAGCTTGCGACGGTTGTTCTACACGGCCTGCACGCGCGCGATGCATCATTTACAGCTGTTTAGCGTTGGGACGGCGAGTCCGTTTATGGAGCCGGCAATCTCCAAAGGGCTGGTGCTGGTCGAGGAGTAAGGGGGCTAGATCCCGATTTCGAGCAAGTGCGGAATCTCAATTGACAAAACATCCCAAAAGGAATATGGTGTAAATAGTAAGTGGTAAGTAGTAAGTAGTAAGTAATTTTCTGACGAAGAAGAAGGTCACTCGATTCCAGACCGATGGGGGAGTTTGGCGATGGCAGAGATAACGGAGTTTACCTTGGCCCAGCGTTTTTCGATGATCGCGCTGAATGCGCAGCGAAGTAACATGATAACGAAGGTCAAGAAGATATCGCTTCGCGCGATGGCGGCTGCCGTTGTTCTGGAGGTCTATCTGGACGACGGGTTAACCGGAACAAATGGCAAGATCCAGCCTGTAACGAGGACGGGGGAGAATGCATCAAGCAAGGTATCGGCATACCGAGAGCTGATTCTGAACGGGGTTAGTTCGAAAGCTCGCGGCCGTCAACATGACTTGTCCTGGTGGTTGAAGCATGCTTCTTCGTTGTCCAAAAGGAAGTTGGCCCGTTTTGAGCTCGCTATGGCGAAGACGCTGTCGGATCTCGGGGGCTTGGAGGAGATCCCGAATTTACTCGGGTGCGATATGTTTTACGAATCGGCCGGCGTATCGATCAAAGAATACCGCTGCCCCATCGATGAATATACGCGGATAACGGAGGGATTCCGGGCGGAGATTCTGGAGGATGGACCGGTCAGCGACGATACGGTTTGTCTCTTGTGGTTGCTGCGGGAAAGCGGCTGTTTGCCGGACCTCTTTTCACGAAATGAACTGGACCTTGTGGCGGCTCGCATGATCGGGCTGGACTCCAGCAATCCATTGGCTCATACGATCTTTCCTATTGATATCTATCGGGGATGGGAATTCGCGATCAAGCATGTTTTACGGATGAAAAAAACGTTCGTGCGCACTTCGGTCGGCACCGGTATGCTCTTCCTGTTTCCCTTGCTGGATCGCACGCAGGCGGTTTTTATTGAGACGGAAGCTTGGTTCTCTAACTCCAAGCAACGTCTAGAGGCCGTCAAAGAGCGGCTTGAGGCCCAAGGCCATGTATTTACGGTGTTGAAGGACGGGGAGATCCCCACGATCAAAATCGACAATCAGGTTTATGAAGCGGTTCCTCATTTTGTCACGGTGCGCATCCCGATCCAAGGGGTACGGCTGCTTCCGAAACGCCCGATCTAAAGGAGTCCTGCCCCTATGTCCAGACAACGTACCATGGAAGCCATTCTGGCCTCGGAGTTCGTGACGATCGGCGAACTGGCGCGGCTGACGGCGACCCGTTACAGCACCTTGAAGTTCTACACGGAGGAAGGCATGCTGCCGTTCGAGCAGGCTGAAGAGAATTTAACGCGCCGGTACCTACGGGAAGAAACGGTGGAAAGAATCTCGCGGATCAAGCAATTGCGCTCCGAGGGGATGTCGGTCCCGGAGATCAAGGCGAAGCTATGATGGAATAATTGAATTAGGTGTGCATAGAAGGCCTCCGCGTAAGTGGGGGCTTTTTTTTATAACAGAATCGTAGCTTCCGCCCCCTAATGATCAGAAGTATAATTATGGAAGGATACAACCTAAACATGAAAGTGGGTTCGAGGATGAATAGGATCACCGTTTATCATTACGATGCGTTTTCAACCAAACCGAACTACGGAAATCCGGATGGCGTCGTTCTCCATGCGGATTCCTTAAGTGATGCGGACATGCAGCAGATCGCTGGCGTCGTGGGATTTAACGAGACCGTATTTGTGCTCAGGTCCAGCGTAGCCGATCTGCGATTGAGGTATTTTACTCCCGGGCACGAGATCAATTTATGCGGCCATGCCACCATAGCCTCGATCCATTGTTTGAAGGAAAAAAGGGTTTTGCAGAATAAAACCTCCCTTACGATTGAAACCCGTGCCGGTGTTTTGCCGGTTTCTTTGAAGACTTCGGATCCTACGCTGGAGATTGAAATGAGGCAAGATCGCCCACAATTCATCTCATATCACGGAGACGTTGATCAGTTAGCGGGATCCCTGGGTTTGACTGGCAGCGAAATCGACATCTCCCTCCCCATCGTCTATGGAAGTACAGGAACCTGGACCTTGTTAGTCCCCATTCGAAGGTTATCCTCATTTATGAAAATGGCCCCCAAGAATCGCATATTTCCTGACATCTTGAAAGAAAACCCAAGAGCTTCTGTCCATCCTTTTTGTATGGAAACGCACGACCCGGGTGTATTTATGCATGCACGACATTAGAGGAACCGCGGTATTCGTAAAGGAAATGAAGATCGAATACGAATAAAAGATAGGTAAGCGTAAAAACCAAGGAGGGAAGTCCCATGCTTAGATTATGTACGGATCAAGATAGGGAGGACATTTCTCAGATCATTAACGATGCGGCGCAAGCTTATAAGGGGATCATCCCTGAGGACAGGTATCATGAACCGTATATGACGTGGGATGAATTATTAGATGAAATCAACCAAGGCGTCGTATTTTGGGGATATGAAGAAGATAACCAATTGCTTGGAGTTATGGGGATTCAGGATAAAAGGGAGGTTTCTTTAATTCGTCATGCTTATGTTCGAACTCTGCAACGGAAGAGCGGAATTGGCTCGAAGCTTCTCACGCATCTCATGGCTTTGACCAATAAACCGATCTTGATCGGAACGTGGGCATCGGCGGATTGGGCCATCCGCTTCTATGTCAAGAATGGCTTTCATTTGGTGTCGCCCGAAGAGAAAAATCAATTACTTCGTACCTATTGGAATGTACCTGCAAGGCAGATCGAGACCTCGGTCGTGTTGAGTAGCGGAGGTGTTGGAATTTGAAACAAGGTCTTCGGGTGAACCAAGGTTGGCTATGGTTGATGGGCTATTTCCTATTATTGATCTTAGCGACAAACCACGTTTACGGCTATTCCTTATTGGACAGCTTCCTGGAGTTCATAGGGATTGGTAGTTGGACGAGGGAGGGGCAGTTAGGCTGGCATATTACATCCTTGATTGCAATTCCTCTATTATTATTTTGCTTGTACCAGACGGTTCGTTGGTTGAGGGGGAAATATCCTAGAATCCTGCTTACTATGTTCATTGTATCGGTCATCTTGACTGTGGTGTATCCCCAGATCACCAAAGGGATCGTAAATTCTCTCGATGTTTTGTAAGTGGATTCGTGGGAGGTTTGTTCTTTGCGGAGAAGAATAGACGAATAAGGTGGTCTATGGGCTGCTAAAAGAGGATTGGGAAGCAAGAGTATGATTAGCTAGTTAAGCGTAATTCGAGGAATGAGGAAGTGTTAGCGGAATGAATGTTTTTGAGCGTGTGTATGAAATCATGTCGGCATCCTTTCCCGAGATCGAATACCGAACCCAATTTGGGCAAAAAGAGCTGTTGCGGCATCCTGAATATCGGCTGATCACCGAGTCGGATGAGAAGGGACGGATTATCGCCTTTTTGGCGGTTTGGGAATTTCCGATATTCCGTTTTATTGAGCATTTTGCAGTAGATGCAGCTATGAGAGGAGGCGGAATCGGGGATCGGTTGATGAGTCATTATTTGGGCGAGTCGGACCAATTGACTGTTCTCGAGGTGGAACTGCCGGAAGATATCATCTCATGTCGTCGAATCCGGTTTTACGAGAGACTGGGATTCCACCTTAATGAGTATCCCTATGTTCAGCCGCCGTTGAGGGTCGGGGGACAAGATCTACCACTGAAAATCATGAGCTACCCCAAGCCACTCACAGAGCAGGAGTTCCTGGCATGTAAGTCGCTTCTATACGATAAAGTGTATCGCATACCTAATATTTGACAAGAGAGCGAGGAAGATTTTTGAGGCATAAATTTACGATATGGAGTATGGTCACGATGCTACTCTTAGGATCTTGTTCCTTGACTAAGCAAGGAGATGAAGATGAACTCTACCTAATCCAAGAAACGATCCATGGGAAATTCTACTCACCGAGTCAAGATGATGATGTTCAACAAGTTATTCAAGAGCTTGCCCTAAATTACGAATCCAATTATGAGCGATTAACGACCATGTTCCAATTTAGTCCATCTAAGAAAACGAGGGTTCATGTGTATACGGATCGCGAGCAATTTTACAAAATCATAGGTCGTCAAACCGAAGGTACATACGATGCCAAAGATAACATTATTAAGGTATTTACCCCGCCGCAAATACGATTTGTTCCTTCTTTACATTCCGAATATACGGATCAATTAGTTCATGAGTTTATTCATGCCATAATCCAACAAATCCATCCGGCGGTTGGAAGTGTGAAGTGGCTGGATGAAGGCACGGCATTTTACGCTGCATTGCAACTTGAGGACGCACTGAATCAGAAACATCATTTTCGCGAGATTCCAACACTAGAACAGCTAAATAGTCCCACCTTCTTTGATGATTACGGAAGTTCAGCTTATTTCTATAGCGGCTTAATGATCCAGTTCATTGTCGATGAGTATGGACTTGAATCGTTAAATGAAATCATTAGAGAACCTCTAGCCTTGGAGACAATCCTGGGTACGACCATGGATCAACTATATTTACACTGGAAAGCATACTGCAATAAAGAGATTCTCTCATTGTAGAATGAAATGAAACAGGAGAAATGTTATCCTTACCAATCCAATCCTAAGTAAGGGGGGATATCTTTGAAGCGGATATATCTAATCAGACATTGTAAGGCTAATGGTCAAGAAGCCTCGGCGAAGTTAACGCAGGAAGGAGAAGTTCAGGCGGGGCATGGCGGATTTTTTACATGATAGATTCATAGACTGGATGGTGAGCAGCCCCTATCAAAGAGCGGTCTCAACAGTCCAACCGTTATCCCAACGTTTAGGTTTACCTATACATATGGATCATCGTCTTCGTGAGAGAGTCCTGTCGTCAGAGGGGATGCCAGATTGGATGGATAAACTGAGGAAGTCGTTTGATGATCTCGATTTGAAGTTACCGGGTGGTGAATCCTCACGTGAGGCGATGACCCGGGGAGTTGCTGCCATCCAAGACCTCATCCAACGGCCGGAAAGGAAAATCGCTGTGGTGACGCACGGAAATCTAATGGCTCTTATCTTGAAACACTTTGATGATTCATTTGGGTTTGAGGCATGGAGTCGGCTTACGAATCCGGATGTGTATGAGCTGGGGTTTACCGGGGATAAGGTAATGGATGTAAAGCGTCTTTGGAAGTAGTTTGGTCGAAAAATCGAATACATTTTGGCGTTTTCGTCGGTTTTATCGCAATGTATATGAAAATTCATATAGATATGCACACTTTCAAGTATTTTGGCCTAAATCTATATGAAAAACCGAATACAATTCGGATTTTTCGTTGCCAGCGCCAATTTAGATATGAAATTTCGAATACAATTCCGATAGTACGTAAAGAAACCATGAACCGAATTAGAACCATCGACGGGAGGTTTACTTTTTGTCCGAACACGAAGAAATCTTGCATGGCGGGAATATCAATCAGGTCGTGAGAGTCGGGGGAACTGTACGAAGGAAGGCGAAGCCCAATCCTTATGTGTATGATTTACTCAAACACCTTGAAGGTCAAGGGTTTGCTCATTCCCCGAGATTTTTGGGGCGCGATGAACAGGGGAGAGAAATGCTAACTTATCTTGAAGGCGATGTGCCGGGGAACGACTACCCCGAAATTGAACGATATATGTGGTCGGACAGCGTGCTTACCGAGTTGGCTAAGCTCTTGAGAAGTTATCATGATGCCACTACAGGATTTGTAACCACCCAGAAATCGATTAATAGTTATCCCGATGAAGCATTGCATGAAGTGGTCTGTCATAACGACGCAGCTTTATATAATGTTGTGTTTGATCACAATCGGCCAGTAGGGATCATTGACTTTGATATGGCCGGCCCCGGTCCGCGGTTGTGGGATATCGCTTACACCTTGTATACTTCCGTTCCGCTTGCTGCTTTTTCACCTGGAGAAGTGGATCACGAGGTTGTTCCTTATGATCGGGAGAGTCATGCGGTTCGGCGAAAAAGTAGGATTGAGCTGTTCTTCCAATCTTATGGGATGGAGGTCCCGGGTGACCTCAAGAATTGGGTCATTTCTCGAATTCAAACCATGTGCACTACCTTATCCGAGCGTGCCGCATCCGGAGACACGGCATTTATCAAGCTTGTTGACGAAGGCCATTTAGCTCACTACGAGAAGGAAATTAGATTTCTTGAGGAGCATTTTGAGGATTGGACAGAACAACTTTTTTGAAGGCGGTATAACATGAATTATCCGAACATGGAAACTGAAAGACTATTCATCAGAGAATTGACTTTGGCAGATGCAGCCGCCGTATTGAGGCATTTTTCGGTACCGGAGGTCACGAAATTTATGGATATTGAGGTTTGTAAAGATCTTCAGGAGGCCGAAGAGATCATCGCCTTCCATATCCAGGACACGGGATGCCGATACGGATTATTCAGCAAAGATACCCAGGAGCTCATCGGGACTTGCGGTTACCATTGCTGGTACACCGAAGGGAATCCGGGAACTAAAGCAGAAATCGGGTTTGATTTAGCACCAGGTTATTTGGGGTAAGGGACTCATGCAGGAGGCCATGAAACCATTAATCCGTATCGGATTTGAGCTTATGGGGCTGGACTATATTGAGGCGACGACGGAAGTCGATAACCTCCAATCTCAGAGACTGCTTCAGAAGTTGGGGTTTCACCAAGAAAGTGAGTTAAAAGAAGGACTACTCTATTTTACGTTGAGGAGGAAAATAAGTTGAGCGCAGAATACACCCTAATCCATAGAGTACCTACGTTGGAGGAATACACTAAACTTTGCACCGTCGTAGGTTGGAAAGAGTTTATGAACTTTGAGGTCGCCGACCTATCCTTAAGCCAATCGATATTCAGCGTTGTTGTGGAGCAGAAGGGTGAAGTGGTCGGGATGGGGCGGATCGTAGGGGATGGGCAGATTTATTTTTACATACAGGATGTTGCTGTGGATCCCGATCATCAAGGACAGGGCGTGGGACGACAGATCATGGAGGCTTTGGTGAATTACCTAAAAGAAAATGCACCGGAAAAAGCTTTCGTAGGCTTGTTTGCGTCCCAGGGAAAGGAAGCGTTCTATCGTCAATATGGGCTTAACGATCACGAAGGAATGACAGGGATGTTTGGGGTTGTGATGGGACGGAAAATTCTTTGAGTACGCTTAGAGGGAGAACGAATGATGATTGAACATGCCAATCCAACCAATCTGGATGATGTAACTCGTTTGGCGTTGAAGCTTTGGCCGGATCATGAATGGCTGGAGCTTCGGAGCGAGTTTGAAGACTTGCTAGCATCGGAGAAAGATCGGGTCTATCTTGCTGCCAAGGATGGGAACTATATCGGATTCTTGCATATGTCTCTCCGCTTTGATTACGTTGAAGGCACCAGCTCCAGTCCGGTCGGATATGTGGAAGGCATTTACGTTGACGAAAATCATCGAAATCAAGGAATCTCGAGGCAATTGGTGGCGGCGGGGGAAGTTTGGGCGAAATCTCTGGGATGTAAAGAGTTGGGTTCGGACACAGGATGGGATAACCAGGTAAGCCAAGCGTTTCACCAAAAGATTGGATTTAGGGAAGCCGGTAGAATCGTAGCGTTTATGAAGGAGATTGGCTAAATGGAAGATACGCCAAGGGGCCGCTTTGTAATTATGACGGTAGGAATGACGCATAGCGGAAAAACGACATTTGCCACAGAGTTGGAAAAAGTCTTGCAGCAAGATGCGGTGGTCATTGATCAGGACAATCATGCTGCGTTCATTAACGCGCATTATATGAAATTGCGCCCCTCGGAAGGGCCAAATACGTTAAAGTTCTCCATCACCAATACCATTGTGGCGTATGCGGTAGAACACAGTCACATGCACATCATTCTGAGTAATTCAAATTTGCATGAACCCTCGCGAAGGAATGTGCTTCGCTATTTTCAGGAGAAGGGATTTAAGCGAATTCTGGTTTACTTTGATTTGCCCTTCCATTTGCTAGAGGAACGCGTGGAAAAGACGCAGAGAAAAAATAAGATCTTTCGAAATGCGTCTAGTTTTTCGGAAGTTTTGGATCGACAAAGAGATTCGAAACAGGATCAACCGGGACTAGAAGAAGCGGACTATTTATTTGTCATTAAGGATCCGCGCGACTTCCCTGTAATCCTTGGGCAGATCCGGGATCTCTGCATGGATAACGAACGGGGGGAGCAATAGTGAACATTGAGTTCGCCACCGAAGCAGACATCGATTA
This sequence comes from Paenibacillus sp. J53TS2, assembly GCF_018403305.1. Taxonomy (NCBI): domain Bacteria; kingdom Bacillati; phylum Bacillota; class Bacilli; order Caryophanales; family Paenibacillaceae; genus Paenibacillus; species Paenibacillus sp. J53TS2. The sequence goes on along the minus strand of NZ_BOSK01000001.1, from coordinate 443,741 downwards.
TATCAGCGAGAGGGACAAACATCTCGCAAGGACGCTAATTCCAACCAAGATTATGGCGGGGGAAATCTACATCCTTCGGGATTCCAACCAAGCCATCGGCTGGATGAGGTTCAATTATTTTTGGGACAACACGCCGTTTATGAATCTCATATGGATTGACGAACCTTATCGGGGGCAGGGACTTGGCAAGGATGTTGTCCTTCACTGGGAAGAGCAAATGAGAGAGCGGGGCTTTCAAGTCGTAATGACCTCGACGCAATCCAACGAGGAGGCGCAGCATTTCTACCGGAAGCTTGGATATGTCGACGTCGGGTGTTTGCTGCAGGAGAAGGATCCTCTTGAAATTCTCTTGTCCAAAAAGCTATAGCATAGATTTATAGGAGGGAATCGGCGGCGGCCGGTTCCCTCCTGCTTTGTTTTTAGGACGATATAAGGTCGTTGTCTGGAATTCCTGACGCTTCTACCATAAAGGGGAAAACCAGATGAGGTGATGAGAGATGAAAACGATTCTTGAGCTGGAACAGCGTTTGAGCGAGCCCTCAGACCGGCTGGTTCGGGATCTTGCAGGGCTGGACGGCGATGTTCTGATTCTGGGTGTCGGCGGGAAAATGGGCCCCAGCTTGGCCAAACTGCTTGCCCGGGGCTTGGCCGCCGCAGGGAAGAACGCCAGGGTCACCGGCGTTTCCCGGTTCTCCTCGGGGACGCTGAGGGAGGAGCTGGAGGCAGCGGGCATCCGCACCGTTTCGGCGGATTTACTGGAAGAAGCCGCGTTGTCGCGTCTGCCGGAGGCACGGAATGTCATCTACATGGCCGGCCACAAATTCGGGACGACCGGACGCGAGTATTATACCTGGGCAATGAATGCCTATCTCCCGGGGCGGGTGGCGGAGAAATTTAAAGCCTCGCGGATCGTGGCTTTCTCGTCCGGCAATATTTACCCGCTGACGGCGGTTACCCAGGGCGGGGCTTCGGAGGAAACCGCCCCCGCGCCAATCGGCGAATATGCACAATCTTGCTTGGGGCGGGAGCGGGTCTTTGAATATTTTTCCCGTAAGAACGGTACCCCGCTTGTCAACTTTCGGCTGAATTATGCGATTGATCTGCGGTATGGCATTTTGCTGGAGGTAGCCAAGGCGGTGAAGGAACGGGAGCCCATCGACCTGAACATGGGCCTGGTAAACGTCATTTGGCAGGGGGACGCCAATGAGATGGCGATCCGTTCGCTGTTGCATTGCGATTCGCCGCCGAAGACGTTCAATATCACTGGGCCGGAGACGGTATCGATCCGTTGGCTGGCCGAACGGTTTGGCGAAGCCTTCGGAATCCGGCCGGTATTCACCGGGGAGGAACAGGCGACGGCGTTATTAAGCAATGCTTCCGCATCGCATGCTTTATTGGGGTATCCACGGGTTTCACTCCGAGAAATGATGTGTTGGACCGCGGATTGGGTTGAGATTGGCGGAAATACGTTAGGGAAACCTACCCATTTTCAGGAAAGGGGAGGGGTGTTCTGATGGGCAATCAACCGCAGTTGAAACCCGAGCTGCACAAGCTGCTGCACCGGGGAACGGTGATCCCCGCGCACCCGCTGGCGCTGGACGCGACGCGCCGGTTGGATGAGCGCAGACAACGCGCGTTAACGCGTTATTATATCGCCGCTGGGAGCGGCGGGATCGCGGTAGGGGTTCACTCAACGCAATTTCAGATCCGCGACCCTGAAATTGGTTTGTTTGAGCCGGTACTCCGCCTGGCCGCCGAGGAGGTGGAAGCCGCCGGGCTACAACGCCCGTTCCTGAAGGTGGCAGGCATCTGCGGCCCAACCGAGCAGGCGGTTCGCGAAGCCGAGCTGGTCGCCGGGCTCGGGTATGACCTGGGCCTGGTCAGCAACGGCGGGCTGGCGGATGACAGCGAGGCGGAGCTGATCCGCCGTACGGAAGCGATCGCCACGGTGATCCCCGTCTGCGGGTTTTATTTGCAACCGGCGGTGGGTGGGAAGCGGCTTAGCTACGCGTTTTGGCGCGAACTGGCGGAGCTTCCCGGGGTGAAGGCGATCAAAATCGCCCCCTTTAACCGGTATCAGACGCTGGACGTGGTGCGGGCCGTATGCGAATCCAGTCGCAGGGACGAGATTGCGCTTTATACCGGAAACGACGATAACATCGTCGCGGATTTGCTCACCGTATTCAGCTACCGCACAACCTCGAGGCAAACGGTGGAGAAGCGGATCGTCGGCGGACTGCTGGGCCACTGGGCGGTATGGACGTCCCAAGCGGTGGAGCTGCTGGAGGAGATCATTGCTCTCCGCGAGAGCGGCGCCCCCATCCCTGCGGAGTTGCTAACGCGCGGCATGCGAATCACCGATGCGAACGCAGCCTTTTTTGATGCGGCTAACGGGTTTCAAGGTTGTCTTCCCGGCATTCATGAGGTGCTGCGACGCCAAGGCTTGTTGGCCGGTCGATGGTGCCTCGATCCGGAGGAGGAGCTGTCTCCCGGACAAATTGCAGAAATTGATCGCGTATATCGCGCATATCCTGATCTTAACGATGATCGGTTTGTCCAAGAAGGGTTGGAAGAGTGGCTGGGGCTTTAACTGAAGTCGACATGGGAAATCAAATGCCTTGTGGACCGATGGATGAGTTATGAAGGAGGCTAGCAAAGCAAATGGCGTTAGGAGAGGATGATAACCCGGTAACCCGGCGTTTTTACTGGATTGAGGAGGAACGACCCTTTATTGTGGATGCCTGCCGCAAGCATTGGCCCGAAGAAGTGAAGCAGGTGCTCCACCGGGCTGATTTGGCCGCGCGAAACACGTTTATTTTCACCCATCGTTGGGATATGGAGCGCTGCGAAGAGGAGGTGGCTTTCCCGAACGGCATTGATTGGTATTACCGGCATAACGGGGATCTGGAATGGCTCGTCATGCTGAACCGGGCGAGATACATGGGCGAGTTGGGGCAAGCCTATTGGTTAACCGGCCAAGAATCGTATGCGCTGGCGTATATCCGGCTGCTGAAGGATTGGATGAGACAAAACCCGCTGAGCGAAGCGGAAGTGTTGGGGAGCGCTGATCGCAGCTTCAATGTCAAGGATACTTGGCGCAAGCTTGACAGCGGCATCCGAATCACCCATTGGCTTAAAGGCTATTATTGCGTGCGCGGCTCGAAGCATTGGGGGACGGAGGAAGAGACGGTATTCCTCGAAGCGGTCCGACGGCATGGGATGTACCTGAGCGTCGCCTATACGTCGCATGACCGGCAAAGCAACTGGGGATTTCTCGAAACGAATGGCCTGTTTCAATTGGCACTGCTATTTCCCGATCTGGAGGAAGCGGAAAAATGGCGGCAAATCGCGGTCCAGCGCTTGGTGGAGATGTGCCCGCTACAGGTTTTTGAGGACGGCTTGCAAAATGAACAAAGCAGCATGTACCACCATGAGGTGCTGCATTGCCTGTTCGAATCGGTTTGGCTTGCGGAGCTTAACGGCATCGCGTTGCCGCCCACCCTCCATGATACTCTAAACCGAATGTACACCGCCTCGCTGGCGATCATCCAGCCGGACGGACGCCAGCCGAATTTTAGTGACAGCGACAGTACGGATATCCGGGACGTGCTCGCGAGAGGGGCCGTGCTGTATCGGAGAGGCGATCTGAAATCGCAAGCCTATGGATCGCTGGATTACGAAGGAATCTGGTATTACGGACAAAAAGGGTTCGAACTCTACGAGAAACTCGAAGCAACGGTGCCGGAGTTCGTCTCCAAGGAGCTGGCGCAAGGCGGGTATGCCTTTATGCGCAGCGATTGGGAGCCTACGGCTCGTTATCTCTGGTTCGATAACGGGCATATGGACGTGATTCGGGCCCACGGACATGACGATGCCCTGCATATCAGTTTGTTTGCTTACGGCCGCGAGTTTCTGGTCGATCCGGGACGGTGCACCTACATGGAAACCCGTGATCGCCAGTATTTCAAGGAATCACTCCAACACAATACGATTTCCGTCGACGGACAGACGATATCGGACTACGTGGATTCCTGGAAGTGGAGGAACGTGGCTCGTTCGTTCGGTCGCGTGTGGCAGACCGCCCCGGGCTACGACTATGCCCAAGGGGGACATGACGGCTATTGGCGGTTGCACCATCCGGTTCAGGTGATGCGCCAAATCCTGTTCGTGAAGCCGGATTATTGGGTTGTCGTCGATACCTGCCTGTCCCACGGCGACGAGGAACACGCCTACGCGCTGCCGTTTCATCTAGCCGAGGGGCTGGAGGTGCGGTTTCAGGCCGAGAATCGCCTCGTGATCGGAGACGCCGGTAACAGCGGGAGCGGAGGGCCGGTGCTTCGGGTCCTTCCGCTTCATCCTGTGAAAATCGACGTCGAACCGAGCTGGGTCTCGCGCAACTACAACGAGAAGACGCCCGCCTGCAAAGTCGTCCTTCGGCAATCCGGGCAAGGGTTTACGAAGTTTGTCACGGTGTTGGTTCCAGCCCGGCGGCAGAGCGAGGCGCCGCCAGCCATCCGCCAACTGGACGTGCTGGACAGCTACGGCCGCCCGGTTCCAAGGGAGCTGGCGACGGCACTGTCGGTCACACATGAGAGCGGGGAGGATGCGGTGTTATTTTCACACCAAGGGCCTCGGGGGTACCAGTTTGCCGACGTGCACCTTAGCGGGGATGTGCTGCTGGTTCGCCGAGCTCACGCCGTAGCGCCTTTCGCTCAAACGTATATTGTGAATGTTTAGTGCGCGCGATTTTGGGGCGATTTAAGGACGTTGAACTCTAATTCGGGGTCCTTTACTTTGAAGATAATCACAGCACCACTCCCATCGACCTTCTTGAAATAGCTTACATGGGGTGGGGAATAAGCAAGGGGGATGGAAATGGGACGTCAGGGCATGAAACGGAAAGGGATCGGAGCAATCGTCATTTTGACGTTTGTGTTGTTGATTTCGGCATGTTCCGGGGGAGGGAACGGGACTCCGTCCACGAATGGCGGCGGGACCGGAGGGAACGGAGGTACGGCGGAAGGGCAGCAGCAAAATCAACCGCAAGAAACGGCCGACAAGCCGGTGGAGTTGAGACTAGGCTATTATTCCTCGGCACAAACCGATGCGAAGATGCAGGAGCTGATCGCCAAGTTTCAGGAGAAGCATCCGAATATCACGATCAAGACGGAATCCTCGCCTTACAATCAGTTCTTCCAAAAGCTCGACACGCAGATTGCGGCGGAAAGCGCGCCTGACCTCTGGCTGTCCGACGGCGTGCTTGTCCCCAAATACGCGGAACGCGGCGTCTTAAAGGATTTGACCGAATGGATTGATCGGGACTTGAAGAAGGACGACTATTACGGCCTCGACTTCAACAAAGATGCGAACGGGAAATACTGGGGCGTCCCGCAGGGGATTCAAATCGCCGTCCTCTACTATAACAAGGACATGTTCGACGAGGCTAAGGTCGCGTATCCAACAGAGGATTGGAACTGGGACGATCTCAAGGCAGCGGCGGAGAAGCTGACCAAGGATTCGAACGGAGCTTATGCGACGGATACCGCTTTTGACAAAAATAAAGTCGCGCAATACGGCTTAACGTTTTTCAGCATTACCGAAGGCTGGATGACGGTGCTGAAATCGTACGGCGGCGGCGTCCTGGACGAAACGCTGACGAAGTCGATCATCCATACGCCAGAGAACAAGCAAGCAATGGAATGGATCGTAGACGGTATGCAGCGCGAACTGTTAACAACCCCTTCTGATTTGAAAAGCTTCCAAAGCAACATGGCGCCATTTCCTAGCAAAGCCGCAGCCATGCGCATCGGGATCTATGCCCGCACAATCGATGCGAATGCAGCGGGGTTGAATTATGACGTGACCCTGCTACCCAAGGGGCCGGACGGCAAACGGTTCTCCCCGGTCATCGCGAACTCCTGGGTCATCAACAAGAAGGCGGAAGGGGCGAAAGGTGACGCGGCTTGGGAATGGGTGAAATACTGGGCGACCGAAGACGAAGCGCAAAATGAATGGGCGGCCCTGGGAGAAGCGGTGCCGGTCAAAAAATCGGTGGCGAACTCCGAGCAATTCTTAAGCGGCAACCCGGAGAACAAGAAGGCATTCCTTGATAGCTTTGAATTCGCCGGCACGCTAGACGTCAACGCGGTTTGGAGCGAATGGGTCGGGAAGTTTGGGGACAACATCAACCGGGCTTTTGAAGGCGAGATTAGCGTCGACGAGGCCTTAACCCAAGCAGATAAAGAGGTACAGCAGGTGCTGGATGAATTTTATAAGAAATAGAGGCGGATGACCAAATCGATAAGAAAGCGTGATGAACATGGTGGGGAAAACGGCAGACCTTCGGACAGGAGACCTGGCTCATACCGGGTCTTCCCCGATCCGCAAAAAACGAAGTCGGTTGCATCACGATGGCAAATGGGGGCTCCTGATGGTGACCCCTTATCTCGTTCATTTTCTCGTATTTGTACTTGGGTCGCTCTTGGCCTCCTTATATTTCAGCTTCTCTGAATATGATATCTTGAACCCGCCGAAATGGACCGGTATGGACAATTACGTCAAGCTGCTGAGCGAGCCGGTCTTCTGGAAGGCGCTGGGGAACACCGTTTATTTCACGATCTTGTTCGTGCCGCTGCAGACCTTCTTTGCCCTCGTACTCGCGGTGGCGCTAAACCAGAAGCTGCGGGCGCTGAAAATGTTCCGTCTCGCGCATTTCTTGCCGGTCATCTCCTCCTGGACGGTCATCATGTACGTGTCGGACGCGGTGTTTAACCCGAGGTTTGGCTTTGCCAACTCGCTCTTGCAGGCGTTAGGCCTGGATCCTCAGAAGTGGCTGCAGGATGAGCATCTCGTCATCCCGTTGCTCGTGCTGATTGCAGTATGGAAGGGCATCGGGTACATTATGGTGATTTATTTGGCTGGACTGCAAAATGTCCCGTCCGAGGTGTACGAAGCGGCCGAAATCGACGGCGCAGGCACGCTTCAGAAGTTCCGCCGCATCACCGTGCCGCTGATCTCCGGCACCACGTTCCTCGTGCTGATCATGAGCACGATATCGACGTTCCAGGCGTTTGAGCAAATCTACGTCATGACCGGCGGGGCGATGGACGCTTCGTCCGCAGGAGGGCCAAACAAAGCAAGCCTTGTGCTGATGATTTACTTGTATCAGGAGGGATTTTCGTTCTTGCGTATGGGGTATGCCTCCGCGATCGCCTGGGTGCTGTTCGTGATCCTGTTCTTGCTGACGGTCGTCCAAATGACGTTGCAGAAGAAGTGGGTGCATTACGAATGAGAAAGAAAAAAATCGCCGGTTATACGGTCATTATTTGCAGCTCGCTGATCATGTTGCTGCCTTTTCTTACGACGGTGTTTAATTCCTTGAAAAGCTACGCTCAATACACCAAAGTTCCTCCAGAGTGGTTTCCTTCTCCCGTGCAGTGGAGCAATTACGTTGAGGTCTGGAAGCTTGGGGCGTTTGGCCAGTATACGATGAACAGCGTCATCATCACCGTGCTGTCGGTCATCGGTGCGCTGATCTCGTGCTCCATGGTCGCTTTCGCGTTTGCCAGGCTGAAGTTTCCGTTCAAAAATACGCTGTTCCTCGTCGTTCTCGGCACGATGATGATTCCGCCGGTCGTCCTGATCATTCCGCAGTTCGTAATCTTTAAGTCGTTGCATCTGCTCGACACGCTGACTCCGCTTTGGATCATCGAATGGTTGGCCCAGCCGTTTGGCATTTTTCTCATGCGACAAGCCTTTCTGGGCATCCCGCGAGATTATGAGGAATCAGCCCGGTTAGACGGCTGTAATCCGATGCAAATCTATTGGCGGATCTTTATGCCGATGTGCAAGCCGACCTTCGCAACGCTGGCGGTGTTCACGTTCATGACGAAATGGAACGAGATTTTGTCTCCGGCCATCTTCCTAACGTCGAAGGAGAACTTTACGTTGCCGATCGGCATCTTGTCCATGGCCGGACAATGGTCGGGCAATGAGCAGTATATGGTGGCCGCCGCTCTGATGAGCTTGATTCCGATCCTGCTCGTGTTCCTGTTCGCGGAGAAATACTTTGTGCAAGGCAGCAATTCCGCCGGCATTAAGTAGAGACGGTGGGATTGTGCCAAGGCAGCAATTCCGCCGGCATTAAGTAGAGGAGGGAGTTTATGAGTTATCGGATTGTAATGATCGGGGCCGGCGGCATTTCGCGTAACCACCTGGATGCGATTCGGCAACTGGGGCCGGAGCGGTTGACCACGGTGGCGGTCGCGGATCCCGATGGCGTTAGAGGGCGGGATGTCGCGGCCCAATATGGCCTCGCCTATTATCCCAGCTACCAGGAAATGATCGTTCGGGAAAAGCCGGACATCGCCATCATCGCGCTGCCGCATCATCTACACGAGGAATGCGCCGTTTTCTGCGCAGCGAAGGGCTGCCATCTGCTGTTGGAGAAGCCGATGGCGATCAGCTCGGCGTCCTGCGACGCGATTCTGGCTGCGGTAAGGGAAGCCGGGATAGCGCTGATGGTCGGGCATACGCAGCATTATTTGCCGGCGAACCGGCAAGCGAAGACTTTGATCGAAAGCGGTAGGCTGGGCAAGCTGGTGGCGATTCATGACACTCGGCACAAAGCCTATTTCGAAGAAGAACGCCCGCGCTGGTTCCTCGAGAAGGAGAAGGCCGGAGGCGGCATCCTGATGAATTTGGGCGCCCATTCGATCGATAAGATCCAGTGGTTGACCGGTCGCCGGGTGACGAAAGTCAAGGCGATGCTCAGTTATGAAGCGCCGATCGGCAATGTGGAGGGCAGCGGCATCGTACTGGCGGAGACGGAGGGCGGCATAGGTGCGGTGATCGTCCAATCCGGCTATGCGGGCGTGGCAAAGGACGAAACGGAGCTGATTTTTACCGGCGGAATGGCCAGGCTGGTTTCTCGCCAAGGCCTATGGATCAGCAGCGACGGGGAGTACGAACCGGTGGAAGGTGATGATGACCAAGGCGACGAATCTCCGTTTGCCTCGCAGCTATATGATCTGCTGGATGCCATCGAGCATCGCTCGGAGCCGGAATGCTCCGGCGAATACGCCAAGTCGGTGATCGCCGTACTAGAGGCGGTGTACCGTTCACAGGCTACGGGGGTGGAACAGGTTGTCGACTGAGCCGAAAACCCTCGCGATGAAATTCAGTATCTGCTCCACCGGACTCAAAGGGATGATCCTCAAGGAAGTGCTGGAGGCAGCTAACCGGTTACAGCTTGATGGGGTTGAGCTATGGGACGGCCACATCGCGGAGTATTTAGATGGCGGCGGCACGACTCACGACCTTCGACGGTTATTATCCGAACAACGTCTCAGTGTCCCGGCAATCAGTACGTACACCTCCTTTTCCCAAAACGAAGCAGCCGATCTCCAGCAGGTCCAGAGGGCAGCCCGTTGGGCTAAGGAACTGGGTTGCCCGAGGATACGTACATTCGCAGGGCATCTATCGTCCCGTGAGGCGCCCCCCTCTTTATGGGATAGCGTAGTATCCGGTCTATCGGCTGCATCCGCAGCTTGTGAGCAGGATGGAGTTCGACTGGTTATCGAAATGCATAACAATACGTTGGCCGATACCACAGACGACATTTCCAAGCTGCTGGATCGAGTTGGCCCGGAGTTGGAATTGATCTTCGACGGGTTTAATTTTTTCGTTGATCATCAAGATCCCTTGCCTGCCCTAGATCGGTTCTATCACCGGATATCCCACGTTCATTTCAAGAACTATCAATGGAACCACCAGGACTGGGCCCAAAGCGTTCCCGTTCCCGTGCTGCAAGGAGACTGTGACCATCGCGCAATCCTGCGAAAGCTGGCGGAACTGGAGTATGACGGATTTCTCTCGTTTGAATATTTCGGCGATCGGGTCCTGGAGTTAACGCAACTTTCCCTCATCGAAGTGACCCAGGAACTGTCCGGTGGAGGTGACGATCGTCCTTGAACCTCAATGTGGCGGTAATCGGTCCAAGTGACTTGGTCGATAAGGTGGTGGAAGTCGGCAGCGTGTTTCAGGAGCTCAACATGATCCCGGCCCCCTATCCACATGAGCAGGATACGCTCGAAGTCGTGGCCCGCGTTCGGGAGCAGGCGGACATTCTGTTGTTTACGGGTCCGATTCCCTATCAGCTCGCACTCAATAGCGAGCCTGGCCTGCCGATGGTGCATGTACAATATTCCGGGACTACGTTGTATAAGGTGTTGTTTGATTTCTACCGCACCCAGCTGCTAGAGATGGATGGGGAAATCCGTATCAGCGTGGACGTGCTCCTGCGGCATGAACTGGAGGAGCAGCTAGACGAGCTTGGCCTGGTGCGCCGGCAAATTTACGTCAAACCGTACAGCGCGGGTACGCGCCACGAAGATCTGGTCGCCTTTCACTACGAGTTGTGGAGCCAGGGGCTCGTCGCGGCCACCGTCACTTGTGTCACTTCGGTGTATCAGCAGCTCGTTGAGCTGGGCGTTCCCGCTTTTCGCGTCGTGCCTACGCAATCGTCCATTCGGGACGTGCTGAACCGCGCGCTCCTCGAGGGGAAGAGCCTTCGTTTATCCAGCACGCAAATGGCGATCGGCATTCTGAATATCGATCATTTCGAACGGGTTGTGAAGGAGGCGGCTTCCGACTACGAGGTTCAGCGCAAAAAAATCATCCTTCAGCAAATCCTGATCGATTTCGGGGAGGAGACGCAGTCTTTGATCAACTGGACGGATTCGGGCGAGGTCTCCTTCATCACCACGCGGGGGATCATTGAACAGGCGACTCGCAAATTCGAGCAAGCCCCGCTGCTGCTGGAGGTGATGGAGCGGCTGCAGTGGAAGGCGAGTATTGGAATCGGCCTCGGTCGAACGGCGAACGAGGCGGAAGGAAAAGCGCGGGAAGCGTTGCTAAAAGCCAAAGCGGGCGGGGGCGGCAACTGTTTTCTCATGATGCAGGACGGGCAGGTCTACGGGCCGATGGGATCAGAGCTGACTTTGAAATATTCGGCACGCAGCGAAGACCCGGAGCTGATCTCCATGGCCAAAAAGGCCGGTCTCAGCGTCGGAACGCTGAACAGGTTAATCTCTCTATGTCGCAGGCTGGACACTAGGGCCTTAACCGCAGCGCAACTGGCGGAAGGATTCGGGATCACCCTGCGCAGCGCTCGGCGAATCATGGCCGCGTTGGAGAAATACGAATTAGCCACCATCGTGGGGGAGGAGCAGCCGGTGGGCCGCGGTCGACCCCGTCAAATTTACGCACTGCACATCGACGGTTTCTTTTGATCGGGGAAAAATAGGCGTTTCGGAGGACAAAACGGGGGCAGATTCGGCATACAAATCAGGATATAGCGTTATTCAAAAGGGGATGAAGCCAATGAACCGCCTGATACTGCCCGCCGTTCCCAGCCACCGCCATACGGATGGGGTCCGGATTCGCCGCGACTACGAACGGTTCCGACATACGGGTCTTCCGAAGCGGCTTGAGATTTATTTGATGGAGGCGTATGGCATCGACGTCGCTTCCAGGTACGGACTTACTCCGATCAAGAACCCATTTGGCAAAGCCGCGGGCCAGCTGTCGCTGAATGAAGCTCAAGTTCGTACGGATGCGCAGGCCGGCCTGGGATTTGTCGTCCTAAAAACTGTGATCGCGGAAAACGGACAAGGCCATCGCGGGATGGAGGCTTGGGCCGTCAAGGATACGCGGATGAAGGTGGAGCCTATCACCGGGAAGGAAACAGGCGACAGGGGGTGGAACGTTACTTGGCATGGACGGGGGTGGCATGGTTCGTTTGCGGAATACCTGGGCTTCTTCGCAGCCTCACTGCGCCATGGGTCCGAATGGGGGACCGTCGTCGTGCCTTCCTGCAAATATCACTTGCCGGCGGGAAACGACGATTTTGCGTTAGACGAATATCGCCATACGACGCAGAGTTTGGCCCAGGTTTGGCGGAAGGCCGGCGAAGCGGGTCCGCTCCAATTGGAAAAAGACTTTAGCCCGACGCTAGCCGGATCGGACCGGGCGGAGCAACAGGAGGCCATCCTTCGTTGGTATCGAGAGGTGCCCAGGCTGATCCAATCGGCCTTGCCGCCGGACGAGCTTCAACTGGGAATTAAACTGATGAATACGGTGTTTGATGATGACTTTCAATTGCGGACGATTAGAACGTTGATTGAAGAAGGTGAGGTTCGGCCGGATTATCTCGTCTACGCGAATCGGCTTTATGAACGGCCGAGTCAAGATGGCGAGAAGCGCGGGGCCGCCTATGGCGGGCCGGACCTGAGTCGCCGAAATCTGCGGCTTCTCTCCAGGCTGCGCCGATTGGAGCTTGAGGGGGAGCTGACGGTACCTGTTCCCGGCATTTCGGGGACAGGAGATGTGCACTCCGGTAAGATGGCGCTGGAATACGCATTGCGCGGCACCGAAAGCTTGCAGATGCACACCTTGTTTCAGCTGCCCTCCAGCGCGTATGGCATGACCATTGGCAGCAAAACGGAGCGGGCTTTGCATGATCTGTATTTTCATCCGGAGAACGGATTGGTCACCTGGATGCTTCACTTAAGGGAAACTGGGGAAATCGGACATCGGGAGGGAATCGCCTCGTTCCGCGAGGTGACCACTTGGTATCGGGAGCGGGGACGCGATTTTTTCGTAAAGGGGGATCACGAATGAATATTACCGAGGTGAGACAAGCCTTGGCATGGGGACTCGTCCCGGCCGTTCCGGTCCCGCGCGACCTTACGGGCCAGATCCATGAGCAAGCGCAGGAGGCTTATGCTCGGTATCTTGCGTCACAATCCATCGCCGGGGCGGCCGTTTGGGCACATACAGGACGGGGATTACATATGGACCGTTCGGAGCGAATTTCGGTTCTAGAGACGTGGAGAGCGGCGCTTGGAGAATCCAAGCTGTTGGTAGCGGGCGTTGGAGCGATCCCGGACTTCCGTTTGCTGGGTGCGGCCAAGATAGATCGATGGAAGCAGGACAGCTTGTCCATGGCTGCCGATGCGGTTCAGGGGGGAGCGGACGCTCTGCTCGTATTTCCGCCTGTGATTCTCCATGAGCTCCCGGAAACGGAACGGAATCAAGCCATTGTGGACTATCATCAAGCGTTAGGGCAATTGGGGAAACCTCTCATTTTGTTTTATTTATATGCCGAGGCCGGGGGAATCGCCTACTCCACTGAAGTGCTGAGAGCCTTGTTGTCCCTTGAGATGTCAGTAGGGATCAAAATGGCGACGCTCGACAGCGTGATGACGCTGCAGGACGTGTCCACGCTCATGTCCGAAGAATTCCCGGAGCAGCTGCTCATTACCGGAGAGGACCGGATGTTCGGATATTCGCTGATGCGCGGGGCTCGCGGCGCCTTGGTTGGACTAGGCGCCGCGTTCCCGAACATTCAGCATGACCTGATGCAGGCGTATGCCGATGGAGACTACGCAATGTTCATGGCGTTATCCGCCCGGGTGGACGGCTATGCCGAGAGTACATTTATCCGCCCGATGGATCAATATATATTGCGTATGCTTGGGTGCCTTGCGCTGTCCGGCGTGATTCCGGAGGAAGCCGCGAATGACCTCGCCGACTACAGAATGACCCGGCAGGAGATCGCTTCTCTTCGCCGGGCCATTGAACGGTATCGGTTGTATTAGCCCGCGCCAGGGATTAACGCTGCGGCCAGATGGCGGTGATGTTCCGGTTCAGGTCATAGGCCGACGCCCAATAGTATCCGGGAGCCACGATCCGCTGGGGCAAGAAGCCAACTTCGCCGGAAGGGGAGGTTAATGCCTCGGACGAACCGCTGGCGTACCCATTCGCATCGGTGGACATTTCGATGTAACGCCCTCCGCTCTGGGTAAATCGCCCATACACAGCGGCGGGCACGCCTTGGCCGGTTTCAAGATCGATGATTTCCAAGCGGACTTCGGCGCGTGTCCCGTTGAAGGTAATCTCCATATTTCCGACGATCATCGGTTTCAGGTACGTGGAGGAGGTCGCTGTCGTTGCGGATGCCTCCAGAGAGGTCGCCGGCCCGATATTGCCGCTGATGTCCATGGCTGCGACCTTATAGTAATAGGTCGTATTCGAGAGTAATCCCGTGTCCATATACGTCAAATTTCTGGAGATCCCGGCCAAATGAGCGTCATCCGGCGAAAAATCGGGTTCCGTACCGCGATAGATCAGATAATGTTCGATGTCGGAATTGTCCGTGGCTCGCCCGTAGCTTAGCTGCACCGACTGAAAACCGGCTGCCGAGGCCAGCGGCGGATCCGGCAAGGCGGAAGGCGGCTCCGTATCAGCGGGATCGACACGCCAGAGATGGCCGTCCGGTCCCCAGGTGGAGGGCAGCCAGCGGATCGAGTCGTAATGATGCATGGCGATGCCGGCGAAGGCCGGATCGGATTGGAACGCCGCATACACTTTATCCAGCTCAGCTTCCATATACGTGCGCCCTTCTTCACGGAACGTGATCGTTTCCGGATCGCCGCTGCTTGCGATATCCAGCGTTTCAACGCCGATCACGACGGAATTCGGCTTTCCGATCATATTGGCGTAGCTCAGTTCGCCTTGCGCTTGGGCGATAATGCCGACGCCCCCATCCGCCACGTCGCGATAATCCATGATTGAGATGTAATCGCTGAGATCTTGAACATGCTCAGAGAGCCATTTGGTTTCCCCGTTCCACGTAATCTCTTTGGCGCCTTCGCTGCTGTCGAACCAGCGCGGAATGGCCGGTCCGAAGGGCAAGTCAATGCCGGCGGCGTTCCGGCGATCGATCATTTTCTGCAGCACATCGAGGTATTGCAGTTGAACCGTAGGCTTCTCCGCGTTAAACTCCGGCAGGATATACGGTTCGATATCCACGTTCACGCCATCGAATCGTTCGGCTGGAGTCGCCGCGATATTATAGTTGATGACCTTCTCGATTTCCCGGACGGCATACTCATGATAAGGGGCTAGCGCTCCCATATAGGGCGGCGTTGTCCCACCGGCAATGCAGGCCTGAACCTGGTAGCCGTTGTCATGCGCCCAGCTCACAAAATCGCGTACCTTGTCGGGATACTCTTCGAGAATATCGACTCCGCCGTAAGGGAACACGCCGATGTAGAAGGTTGTGATTGGATCCGAATCAAAGGTGGTCGTGTCCTCGGCAAAAGCTTTTAGAGCGGATTTGGATCCGGGGTTCAGGAACAGATTGTAGGCAGCTTTTTCCCATATCCACATGGCACGATCCTGCCTCTCAACCGTCACGGGTTCGTGGGTTCCTCCTCCCGTGGAAGCATATACGGTCATACTGCGGCCGATATTCCCAAATTCATCGATCGCTCTGGCTTCCAGACTGGAGGTCTTATCGCCAAGGTCTTTGGTATTCCAGGTATATTTGTAAAGCTTTCCGGACTTAACGGCCTTCTGCCAGGCCCCACCGTTGATTCGAACTTCCACTGACTGAATGCGACTTCTGGAGTTTACGAAAATGTGAATCGAGGTGGTTTTCCCTCTAAGCTGCGCCCCATCCAGCGGATTCGTAATGGAAACGGCGGGTTTCGTCACCTGGGGGTTATCCACACGGATCGTAATCGGTTGACTCGATACACCGTATCGGGTCGTGCTTTGCGTTCCTTTGGCAAGCAGGGTGATCTCACCGTCATATCGGCTGGTGTCCAGCTCGGCACTCCAAACGCCCGAGGCTTCGCCGTTTTCGCCGTCCGTCCGGGTCGGCAGTTGCTCCGTGCCATTGACGATCAGGACGACGTTGTACGCCTCCGTGTACTGGCCTGATACGGTAAGCATTCCTACCTCCACTTCATCACCGTGGGCAGGGGTGTCAATCGTTACGAGGGAAGCGGCTGAGACCATTGGGAGGGGGCCAAGCGGGAGAAGCGGAAGAAGAGAAGCGATGCATAGGGCGGCGAGCAGTTTGAAGAACCTATCTTTTCGCTTAGCAAGGAACACAAACATCTGAATCTCCTCACTTCCTTTTTAAAATAGAGAAACATTTTCCACCATTGTAAGCGCTTTAGGATTAAGTGAATACTTCCGTATATCGTCCGAAAAAAACGGCATGTCTATTCCGAATCCATTTGTTCCATCGGAAGGGAAAATTGCCTATTGCGTCTAATTATTTGGATGTGGAACACGGTTGTGACTCAGAGATTTTAAAGGAGGATCAGGGATGTTGAAATTATTCGAGTATAACTGGCAAGTCCGCCGCGATTGGTTTGACTGGTGCGAGACGGTAAGCGAGGAAGAATTGATGAAGAAACGCACCGGAGGACTCGGACGCATCCTTCCTACGTTGTATCATATTGTGGCCGTCGAATATGGGTGGATCGTTGGTGGCATCCAAGAGAGAACGGTCAATCTCCCTCCTTTCGAGGAAGTGGCCAGCTTAGCTGAGGTCAAGGCTTTTTCCGACCGTTGTCACGGGGAGTTTGCACCATTTATTTATGATTGGAAGGATAGTTTGGAAGATCGCGTGATGATCGATATCACGGATGAGGGAGAGCGGGAAGCCCATACTTACGGTGAAGTCTTGCGGCACGTGATCGCCCACGAGATCCACCATATCGGCCAATTATCCGTATGGTCACGAGAAATCGGTAAGAAGCCGGTAACGGCCAATTTGATAGGCAGGGGGTTATTCCCCGGATGAGTAAACCCTATAAATTTTCACGAATTGGTTATGTGTATGTACCGACATCCCGTATCGACGCGTCCATTCAGTGGTATACGGACAATCTAGAGTTTACATAGATAAACAAATTCGAAGACCGCGGATCTAATCTAGCCGTGTTGCATCACCCGCATCAACATTCGATTGCGTTATTGCTGATTGAGACGGAAAGTCCCAATCGACTAGAAATCCTGCGCAACGGAAATCCGTTTCCGATCATGGCGATCAACTGTCCTAATATCGAATACACGCATGAGATGTTACGGAATAAAGGGGTTGAAGTAGAAGACTTGATGACCTTGGGAAACGGGGAAGCGAAGTATTTCTACTTCCGTGATCCGGAGGGGAACCTCCTTGAAGGAGCCTGGTCCAAATGGGACCCGGTCGATGAATATAAGGATGAGTTTGGAAGATGACGGGATCAGATCAGTCCGGCCTTGGATTCATTTTCAACGGCCGGGTTGGGACTGATCTTGTTTTATTCAAACCCGAGTTTACCCTATTAGTTTTAGTTTTTTTTCTAGATGACCGCTATCAACGTTCGACAAATTCTCTAGGCGTCGCTATGTATAATTTGGTTTATAGGAGAGGGATAAACGGGTCTGATCGGATATGCAAGCTAGATTGAGGGGAGTAGGAGGGACATGGACACAATGAGAATACGATCTATTCTGCTCCGGAGGAACGAGCGGTTGCTGCTATTATTGACATTGATTATGGGAATTGCCACGGAGCTCACGGGATGCAGCCTACCCGGACAAGCCGAGGATCTGCCTACTGGAGGAGATCAGCGTTCTCGTCCTCAGGTCAGCATCGTCATCTCCGATCTGGGCATGACTTTTCCCGAGGGCATGGATGAGAACGACAACCGTTATTTGAATTATATTGAAGAGCAGACCGGCCTGGACATTCAGGTCAACACGCCCCCCACCGAGGTCTATGACGAAAAACTGGACGTCATTATGTCCTCGGGGAACCTCCCCGACATGCTGCACGCCTATGAGCCCGTATGGTTTGACAATTATGTCAAACAGGGAGCACTGTTACCCTTGGATGATCTGATCGACCGGTACGGCCCTCACCTGAAAGAGAAAATTCCTCCCGAAGTATGGGATAGAGTCAAATACGGCGGCAAAATTTATGCCGTGCCTAGCTTAAACGAAGTGACCGGCATCGAGTTGATGTATGCGCGAAAAGATTGGCTGGACCGGCTGGGTCTAGACCCTCCGGAAACGCTGGACGATTATTACAAAGTCATTCAAGCCTTCACCCGGGATGATCCGGACGGCAATGGCTTGCAGGACACCGTGGGTTTGACGTTCACGGCCGAGCTTGGACGCTCCTCTCCGTTCTTCGGCGCCTACGGTACGCAACTGGACACCTGGTTTGAACGTGACGGTCATTTGGTTTACGGAAATATTCTGCCAGAAACGAAAGAAGCGCTTGGCTTTCTAGCCCAGTTGTACCAAGAAGGGCTGCTGGAACGAGAGTTCCCGTTAAACCTTCAGACAAACTTGTTCGAGAAGGTCGAGAACGGGAAAGTGGGGTTATTCTCAGCAACCTGGTACGATACGCGTGGACCGATCGCTGCCAATATGAAACGGGACCCGGACGCTCGTTGGATTCCATTGGAATATCCTACAGGACCCAAAGGGGACAAAGGCGTAAACGGCATTGATCTCATTCGCGGCTATAACGTGATCCCGGCGAATTCCCCGCATGCAGTTGAAGTGATTCAATTGCTGGATTTTATCGCGAGTGACTATAAGACATTGAAGCTCGGTTTTGAAAATGAAATTTGGCGGCGGGAAGGAGATCGGATCGTTACGGATTTCGCCTTGCATGACGAGAGCTTGTACCGGGGGATTTATCAGTCCTTGGTGGACGTTCCCGACGAAACGTTATTTAAGCAGCGCCTCGACTCGCTTGGCGATTTTAACCTATATAACAATATCCAAACCGTTCACCGCAATATTATGTCTAACGCATTTTACGGGATTCCGACGCCGGCGATGGGGAAATACAGCAAGAACCTGACTCGATTGGAGGACGTATTTGTCAAAATTATTTTAGGGATCGAACCCCTGGATGCGTTCGATCAATATGTCGAGAGATGGAAAGCGGATGGAGGGAGTGAAATAACGAAAGAAGTCAATCGCTGGTACGAAAGCAGGAAGTAATCGCGGAGCCGCACCGCTTGGAGGAGGAGTACGGTGATTCGATGGATCAAGAACCGTTTTTCGCACCATATTCAATTCCGGCTGACCGGATATTTTATACTCATCTTGCTTCCGTTGGTCCTGATTAGTCTGTTTGCGGTGGAGAGATCGCGGGATATCCTTTATAACCAGGCGGTGCATCGGACCGAAACGGCCCTTTCCTCGGCGATGAACCACTTGGACCTGGTCTTCCAGAACGTTGAGGAGATTTCGACGCTGATCGCCGGGGACCCCGCCATGAATGCACTGCTGAACGAGAACGGCAGCGATTTCTCGCCGCAATCAATCATGGCTTTCTCTTATATTTTGGAACAACTGTCGAACTCCGTTTCGGTTAACCGATATATCTCACAAATTTCCGTCTATCATCCCGCCTCAGGGATGCTGATTTCCACCCATTACGGAGGCAAACAACTGGCAGGGGACGCCCAGAAGGAATGGTTCGTGGAGACCGCCCGCCATAACGGGACAGGCATCTCTTATGTGAAGTCGGACTATGCGGTTACGGACGGGGTGACTTTTGGGCAATTGACGAACACCGACAGCATCTCGCTTCTGCGGGCGATGGATTTGTACAACAGCGATCGGCAAGCGAATCTGCTCGTCGTGTCGTTCAGTAAGAATAAATTATTGAATATTATCAAAACCTTGCTGCCTTCGGAAAACAGCCGAATCGCATTATCAAATGAACAGGGGGAAGTGCTGCTTGAGGTTGGCAAACCATCGACCCCCCATCTTCCGGATCAGGATATGACCGTCACGATGGATTCCTCCTATTCGACCTGGCGACTGACCATGGTCCAGCCCAAAAGCGAGCTGTATCAAGAGACCGATCAATTGCGCCTGTTTACCTTTGCGATTATCGGGCTGAGCCTGATTCTTGCCTTCACCGTATCCTGGGTCGTGTATAGCGGAATCGCTTCTCCCGTACTGAAATTGGCCAAGGGGATGAGACGACTCGGCAACGGGGAACTGGGGATCCATGTCACTACGAATCGGAAGGACGAGTTTGGATTTTTGATCCAATCCTTTAATCGCATGGCCATGGTGCAGAAACACCTGATCGAGGATCATTATGAGCAGCAGTTGCGCCTGAAAACGACGGAGCTCCGCTTTCTGCAATCCCAGATCAACCCGCATTTTTTGTATAACACGCTGGATTCGATCTACTGGATGGCCAAAAATTACGATGCAGAGGAAATCAGCGAGATGGTGATGAACCTCTCCAGCTTCTTCCGGCTCAGCCTAAACAAGGGTCGGCAGGTGTTCACAATCGAAGAGAGCATCGTCCACTTGAATTATTATTTGCGTATCCAGCAACTTCGTTTCATGGACAATTTCCGTGTGGATTATCGGATATCGGAGCGGAGCAAGCGGATTCCGTTGTTAAAGCTGCTGCTTCAGCCGATCGTGGAGAATGCGATTATCCATGGCATGGAGGGGAAAGAATCGGACGGTTGTCTGGTCATCTCCAGTTGGGTTGAACAGGAGCGGACGTTGTTTATCCGCGTGGAGGACAACGGCCCGGGAATGGAGGAAGAGCGGCTCCATTATATCCAGCAGGAGCTGGACCATATGGATCCCCGCAAGGTTTCCGCCTATTTGCAGGAAGAAGAGCAGGCGAAGGATTTGTTTGGCCTGCGCAATGTGCTGAGCAGAATGAAATTGTATTACGGACCGGAAGCGAGGTTGACGGTTCAGAGCGTATGGGGAGAAGGAACAGCTGTTTTGTTATCCATTCCATGGGAGGGGGAAAGGGATGAATCTGATGATTGTGGAAGATGAGCCCCGGCTGCGCCAGGCGCTTGCCTATAATATCTTGTGGGAGTCACACGGAATCGATATGATCGGCACGGCGGCAAACGGACTGGATGCGTTGAAGCTCATGGAACGGAAGAAGCCGGATCTGATGCTGATCGACGTACAAATGCCGGGGATGGATGGACTGACTCTGCTGCGCGAGCTTAAAGAGCGTGGATTGCTCAAGAAGTTGATGAAAATCATTATTTTGAGCGGACACGACAATTTCGAATTTGCCCAAACTGCGCTGAAGCATGGGGTTTCACGATATTTGCTGAAGCCCGCGGGCGAGGAAGAAATTTTGGAAGCCGTGCTGGAAGCCCGGCGACAGCTGCAGCACGAGTTAGAACAATGGCGGCACCAGGCGGCGTTAGAGAAGCAGTGGTTGTCCAACCTGCCACATTTGCAAAATCTGTTCTTCCTTCAGTGGGCCGGCGGCAAGGTTGGACACGGGGAGATCCTGAGCAAATGCATGGATTTGCAAATCCCGCTGCGGCAAGAGGATCGTATCGCGGTTGCCGTGATGGAACTGGACCCATCTCCAGAGCAGGGGGAGAAGGCGGAGATTCAGAAGTTTACGTTGCAAATTCTGGCCAAAGAACTGTTACCCCCTCCGACCTGGTGGATCGCGACCGACTCGGACATGAATCTGATGATGGTGTTCGTGGTTGGGCCAGAGACCGAGGTGAGCGAGGCGATGCTACGGATGAATGCGGACCTGTCCCAGCTACTCTCCCGGATTAAAGAAGTGCTGCATCGAACTGCCAGCGCTGGCATTAGCGCAGGGGCGGGCCCACTAGAGCACCTGGTTTCGTTATACCGGCAGGCTAGCCATGCCCTGCAGGAGCGGGTCGTGTACGGGCATGATCTTATCATCCCGTATCGGGAAACAGCTAGGGAGTACGCTCGGCCCTTCGCGATCCAACCCAATCTGGAGAAGGAGTTAGAGATTGCGATGGAGACCGCGGACGAGGCCAAAGCCATGGAAGCCCTGCAAGGGATATGGGATGAACAGGTTACCAAGATGGAGACTTCGGACGAGTTTCATGAGTCGGTGTTCTTTGTGCATGGCCTGTTTACCCGTATGATTCAAAAGCGGGGCTGGACGATCAAACAGGTGCTTGGTGATGATGCGAGGTATATCCAGAACATGAGCTTACTGAGCACTCAAACGCAGACCTGGGCGCATATGACGAGAATCGTTAACCGGATTGTGGTCTACGTGAAGGAGCAACGCAAAGCGAACAGCCATCAGGTGGTGAAGGAGATTTTGCGGTTGTTGAATGAGGAAATGGATCAGGAATTAACCCTGCACACGGTGGCAGACCGCATGTATATCAATTCCTCTTACTTAAGCCGGTTGTTCAAGCAGGAGATGGGGGTCGCCTTCTCAGATTACGTGCTCGAACGCAAAATGGAGCGGGCTAAATCACTGCTGCAGGAAGGACATAAGGTGTACGACGCTGCTCGTTCGGTGGGTTACCGGGATGTGAGTTACTTTACCAAGGTTTTCCGCAAGTATTGGGGGGTAAATCCTGGGGAGTGTAAGGGTTAGCGAACTTTAACGCTTGTGAGCAACGCTATTTGGGTCTTTATGGCGTGGTTGTCAATCTAACGCTGATTAGAAAGCTTATTTGTCGGTTTTCTGCGGAAAAGGAGCTGTTTTCCCACGTATAAGCTCTCTGGCAAGCGTTAATGAGATTTGAGCTCGGAGCCTACAGTGCACATTCATGTTTAACCTTCATCGTACTCCCCATGTCGCTTGATCGGATCATAACTCCACATCAATAGAAGCCGCAAGGCTTCTTTTTTTACCCCTTCATTAGGTTGATAAACCATCATATTACCACAAATAGTAATTGCTCTCGCCTACTCAGCCCACCCGTTCCAAATTTACAATGTTATCACAAGTGGACGAATACAGGGGAAGGGGGCAAGCGGATGCAATTGAATATCGGGCCCGGGCCCGAATCGGCCAGGACGATCAAGCCCAAACGCGGCTATTGGAGCCGGCTGGGGCGCGACATTTGGAAGGAATGGGATCTCTATTTGCTGCTCGTGCCGGGGATATTGTTTGTTTTGCTGTTCAAGTATACGCCGATGTACGGAATAAGTATTGCCTTCAAGGATTTCAACATTTTCAGCGGGTTTGCGGACAGCCCTTGGGTCGGCTGGAAGCATTTCGAGAAGCTGTTTACGTCGCCGGACTTTGCCCAAGTGTTCAAAAATACGGTCATTATTAGTTTTCTAAAAATTGTGATTCTGTTTCCCTTACCTATCGTCATTGCTCTCATGTTGAATGAGATGCGAAACATGATTTTTAAGCGAACGGTGCAAACGGTGATTTATCTCCCGCATTTTCTGTCCTGGGTTATCGTTGGCGGATTATTTATGGATCTGTTGTCGACGAACGGAGGGATGGTCAACAAAGCGCTGGCCTCGATGGGGATGGAGCCGATTGCTTTCTTTCTCGATAACAGCGTATTTCGAAGCGTGCTGATCACTTCGGCGGGTTGGAAGGAGACCGGCTGGAGCACCATTGTCTACCTGGCTGCGTTCACCACGATTGATCCGATGCTCTATGAAGCGGCGAAGATGGATGGAGCCGGCCGATGGAAGCAGCTCTGGCATATTACGTTGCCGGGAATCGCGCCGATTATCGTCCTGATGTTTATTTTGCGACTCGGCAGCGTACTGGAAGCCGGAACCGAACAAATTCTGGTTATGTACAATCCTGTGGTCTATCAGGTTTCCGATGTCATCGGCACGTATGTGTACCGCAGAGGGCTTGGCAGTCAGGATTACAGTTTCTCAACGGCGGTAGGGCTCTTTGAGGCGGTCATCTCCTTTACGCTGGTGATTGCCGGGAACGCAGCCAGCCGCAAATATTTGCAGCGCGGGATTTGGTAAGGAAGGGGGAAGGAAGGCATGGAACCGAAACAGGCTTTGGAAAGATTACCAGCGCCAAGGGGGACGATGAAAACCTCGTTTTCCGAGAAATGCTTTACGGTTCTCAATTACATCTTCTTTATCTTGTTGGGGCTGACGACGCTGCTGCCCTTCGTTAATTTGCTCGCCAAGTCCTTAAGCAGCGAGAGCGCCGTGATCTCAGGAAGGGTGGGGTTGCTTCCGGTTGGCCTACAACTCGAGACTTATCAATATGTGCTCCAAGACTCCATGTTCCTGAATTCGCTCAAAGTCTCCATCGCCCTCACCGTGATTGGGACAGTTTGCAGTCTGTTCTTGACGACGCTGACGGCTTATCCGTTGTCAAAGGTTCGGCTGCGCGGCAGGAAGGGGCTCTTGTTGATCTTCGTATTTACCATGTTGTTCAGCGGCGGGTTGATTCCCACGTACTTGCTGATGCAGAACCTGAATCTGGTCAATTCCTTTCCGGTCCTATTCCTCCCTGCAATGGTGAACGTGTACAACATGCTGATTATCAAAAATTACTTCGAAGGCCTTCCGGAGGAGTTGGAGGAGTCGGCCAAACTGGACGGTGCGGGGAATATCCGGATCCTGGCGTCGGTGATGCTCCCTTTATCGTTGCCGGTACTTGCCACCATTGGATTATTTTTTGCCGTGGCGTTCTGGAACGATTATTTCTCCGCCATGATCTACATCAGCGACCCGGCCATCAAGCCGATGCAGCTTTACTTGAAGGAGCTTCTCGTGTCCTCCAGCGGCGATTTCCTCAAGGATAACGTCGATGCCGCGATTAACACAACACCTCAGTCGATTCAAGCCTCCTCGATTCTTCTAGCAACTATTCCGATCCTGCTCGTGTATCCTTTCCTGCAAAAATACTTCGTCAAAGGCGTGCTGGTCGGTTCGATTAAAGGTTGAGTCGGTCGGCTCAGGTCGGCTCTATGAGAACAGCTCCTGAAGGAGGTGATGCGCTCGACTTGCAGTGCTACCCCCATAAAAAAAGCTTATTAAGGAGGTTATTCATGATTTTCAAGATGAAAACATCGGCGGTACTCACCGCCATTCTAAGCTTCGCGTTGGTGTTATCCGGATGCGGCGGAGGAGGCGGAACGTCGGAACCTAATGCGGTTGAGCCTTCGGGCAATACAACCAATGCAACCTCGGAAGGAACAAATGGCGGGGACAATTCGGGTAAACCGGACCTGCGGATGATCATGCAATACGGGCTGTTTGATCCGAAAACCGAATATGTGGCGAAATACATTGAGGAAAGAACCGGATTCCATGTGGATTATGAATTGCTTCCTGCGGAGAATGCGGATGAGAAACTGAACTTAATGGTGTCCAGTAAAGAGAATTATGATATCGCCAAGTTGAATGCGGCCCAGTTCTATAATCTAGCTTCAGCGGGAGCGCTCGAACCGATGGATGAGCTACTGGAGGCCCATGGCAACTATATCAAACAGTCGATCAAGCCGGAGTCTTTCGCCAGCGCAACGATCGACGGGAAGATCTACGGCATTCCCGAGACCGGGGCAGGCGTGAGCATCGGCGAGGAGCTTGTGGTCCGGCAGGATTGGCTAGATGAGTTAGGCCTGTCCATCCCAACGAATCGAGACGAGTTGTACACCGTGCTGAAAACGATCAAAGAGAAGAAGAATGTCATCCCGCTGACGATGAGCAAGGATTCTATCTACGGAGACATCGCTACGACCTTTGGCGTGTACACGGATTGGAAGGAAGTGGACGGCAAGCTGGTGCATCGGGCGGAGCAACCGGAGATGAAAGAGTACATTGCCTACATGAGCAAATTGTATAAGGAAGGCCTGCTGGATACGGAAACCCCGCTGAACACCGCCCAGGAATCGATCGAGAAGTTCTCCGGCGGCAATGCGGCCATGTATAAGCTGGCCTGGTGGAACGCGGGATCAACGATCGCTGCGCTCCAGAAAAACTTCCCCGAAGCCAAAACGTCCATTATCCCTTATCTGAAGGGACCGGATGGGAAAGCGGTTGTTGGCGCAAAGGCGAACACGACCTGGTATATCGGCATTCTGAAATCCTCCAAGAATAAAGAAGCGGCGATGGATTTTCTGAACGCAAAGCTGGAGCCGGAGACCTTCAAAGGCATCGCCCTCGGCCAGGAAGGCGTTCATTATGAAGTGAAGGACGACAAATATTATCCGATTCTCCCGATCTTTAACGATCAGTTAAACAATGCCAGCAGCTTCATGACCGGCGTTGACGAAGAGAAGTACCCGATCTACTGGCAGGCACGCGTACGGAAGGATCCGGTGCTTCAAGCTCATTTCGAAGCATTCCAGAAAAACGCGGAAGGCTTGATCGTTGTGGATCCGATGTCGACGGCACCGCCAATCGAAGCCGTATCCAAAAATCTCCTCAAGCTGACGACGTTGCTGGATGATAACGTGCTGCAATTCATTTCGGGGGCGAAGCCAATCGAGCAATACGATCAATTCCTGGCGCAATGGAGAGCGGAAGGCGGAGCCGACATGGTTGCTGCGGCGAACGAGTGGTTCCAGTCAACTAAGTGAAGACTCTCTTTGAATGGAAAGGGGGAAGCGGATGAAGCGTACTTTGCAGAGACGGATGGCCGGGCTCATGTGTCTTTCTTTGATCGCGGCGTTGTTCTGGCCCGGCGCGCCGATGATCTCCTCGGCCGCCGGGGTGGAGGACCCATCGAGCGTTGAAGAGGTTGAAAGGGAACCGGTGCAGTTTGTCACCGAGGACGGTAGTACCTCACTTGAATTCACGGATATGAATGTGACGGAAGCTTCGCTCGAGGAAAAGGTCGATTATCTCGCCTTATACACAAGCGGAGCCACTGTAACCGACGCTGCGTATACCACCCTGGAAGTTCGAGTTCCAGAACGGCATGTTGCGGTCGCTGTGGATGCAGCGGGTCTTGTGCAGGAGGTCGTTGGCCCACTAGACGATCCCCCGACAACCTGGGATGAGGAGCAGATGCTCCTGATTCCGGATGGAGGGTATATCGTACTGGCTGGAGGGAGCATCACTTGGGAGGAGTCGAGTTATCGGCAGACGCTTTTCGGGCGATATCATACCGGGGATCGCGTGAAGCTGATGCGAGCGGGAGTGGAAGTGACGGCGGCGGATTTTCTTCCTCCATCGCCAGATCCGGAACCGGAACCCACGCCTGAGCCTCCACCTGCCCCCGAACCGGAACCTGATCCTGACCCGGAGCCACAGCTTCCAGAGCTCATGATGATTACGGAGGACCAGACCATCGTGGACATCCCTGTCATCGAAGTGGCTGGATTTGTGGCGAATTATGACGAGAAGCTGGATCTTGCCGTTACGGTGAACGGGGACACGGCCGAGCTATCGGCGGAAGGCGTTTTTCGCGAGAATGTGTACTTAAGTTCTGGAGCAAACGCGATTACGATCAGGCTGCTCCAGACTGGGGAGGAGATCGCAACGAACACGCTGACGATTACGTATGAACCTTCGGAGAATCAGGACTATATCGAAGTCGAGGCGGCACCGAAAGACATCTCGATTGACATCGATGGACCGCGAATCAAGATCGACGATGTCGATAAAGACGTCACGGGCGTGCCGAATATCGTAGCTTTATTTACGAGAGATTACGGTGCCTCCCTCGTGATTCCCCAGACGAATGTCGCGGTGCAGGTTGATGCCAACAATCGGGTCTTGCAGGTGGTCAATCCTTCCATCAATGGCCAGCCTCCGGTATGGTCCGGGCCCACAGCTCTTGACATCCCAGAGGAAGGTTACGTATTGATGGCGCAGGACAACAGTTATGCCGGCAATTACATCAAGCGTTTCCTGGCGGAAAATTTCAAGGTTGGAGATGTCATCAAGCTTCGCAAGAATGGGGAAGTCGTATCCGTTCGGGATCTGATGAGCGGAAACGGTCTGATCCCTCGGCTTCAACTGAACAATCAGCGGATGTACACGGTGACGGAGAACAGCACGGTCATCTCGGGGACGATCGAGAACATCGACGATCCGACGGCGATCCAACTGCTGGTAAATGAGAGTGCTATCCCTTTGGATCCGGGTGGTGCGTTCAGTTATACCTACGCTTTAGCCAAAGGCACCAATTATATCGAAATCAAAGTGCTGAAGAACGGAATCGAGCAGGATCGACGAGACCTTGCGGTGTTTGCCCGGGACAATTTATCCGAGGAGAAACAAGTCATTCTTTGGGTAGATCAGGCCTCGAATGCGAAAAAGTTCCAAACCAGCGAGCAGGTGCGCGCTTTTCTTCAAAAGGCCAAGGACAGTGGGGTTACTTCTATCGCTTTTGATGTGAAAGGCGTTGAAGGGTATGTCTCGTACAAGAAGAACGACTTGACCGGCAGACCTTACGTCAGCGAGATCCAAGCTCCCGAGAAGGCGGGAGCCAGCCCCAACCTAGATTTGCTGCAGGAGTTCATCGATCATGGCCACGCTTTGGGGCTGGAGATTCATGCGGCCATCAACGTGTTTGCCGAAGGATCGATTGCCTATAACGAGTTCGCCGTGCTGAATGATCACCTGGATTGGGAGGAGCGCGTGCACTACGCGGAGAACAACGGCGAGATCAAACGGCTGCGGGAAAGCGCGAAGCAGGGGTTGGTGGCTTTCGTCAATCCAGCGAACGATGAGGTGCGCGAGTACCAGCTCAAGACGTTTGAGGAGATCATCAAAAATTATGACGTAGACGGCGTGGTTCACGACCGCGGGCGGTATGACAACGAAGGCGCGGATTTCAGCGAGGAGACCAGGGTCAAGTTCGAGCAGTTTTTGCTCCAGCGCGGCAAGCAGTTGAACCATTGGCCGAATGATATTTTCTATTACGAAAATAACGCCAGAGTGGATGGCCCGCTCATTCAGGACTGGTGGGAGTTCCGTTCGGGCATCATCCAGAGCTTCTTCGGCGAAGTCAAATCGCTAGTGGATTCCTACGAAGCTCAAACGGGAAGAACCATCCAGGTATCTTCCTATGTGGGTTCTTGGTATGAGACGTATTATCTCAACGGAGTGAACTGGGGAAGCAAGAATTTCCACGTCCACCCTTCTCTGGGCTTTCCGATGGAGTCCGTCTATACACCGGAGTATTACGATACCGGATATATCGAAACCTTGGATTTTCTGATGATCGGCGCTTATCAGACGACCAGTCAGGAGATCCAGAAGTATATTACGCTCGGGAACATCGTCACGAATGGAGAAATTCCGCTGTATGCGGGAATTGCGTTAAATAATGTGCAGCTCCCTGCCGTTCAGCGGGAGGTGTTCCAGGCCGGCTTGAAAACGACCAACGGGCTGATGTTGTTTGATGCTTCCCAGATCAACTGGGCGATCGCCAAGGCGGCACTCCAGGACCGCGAATGGGTGAAGGATTATCAGCTTGGCATGAGCTTGCCAGACAGTGCCGACACGTTCCTGGAAGGTCATTACTACAATGTGAACCGAGTAGAGGGCAACATTAACGTGATGACGGATGCCTACGGAACGACGACCGGCACGAATCATTTCGGCGTAGAGGTGGTCGTGGACCATACGGGAATCGTCACTCGTGTCGCAAACCGGAAACAGGCGATCAATTGGAGCTGGGGGGCGCCGGAAGAGAACAATAGCGTCATTCCGTCCGGCGGCTTCGTCATCTCGACCATCGATCCTTCGGGAACGAGAACGAACCGCCAGCTCGTAGCGAATGCTTACGAGGTGGGCGATGAGGTTCGAGCGGCCGTATTAAGCGGTCTGATGGACGACGAGCTGCGGGAAACAAGGGACAGCCGATATCTGCTGGAAGGAACCATCGAAGTGCTTGGACCTGGGACGCCTTCCGTCAAGGTGAACGGAGAGGCGGCTTCCATATCACAGACTGGTACTTTTACCGTAAGCGTACCTTTAACGACGGGAATCAATTTCGTACAAGTGGAGGTGTATGTGGATGATCTGAAGACCAATAGCGATTCAGTGCAAATCATTCGTACCTCCACCGGAGACGGCGGCTCGAATCCCGGCCAACCCGGTTCATCCGGCGGCAGCAGCAGCGGTTCGCCGTCCATGTCCACCAGGCCCGCGAAGCCGGAACGGTTGAGCATCCAGAAGAAAACAACGGAGAACGGGCAACACCTCGTTGACGTCAAAGCGGATCTGACGCGGATGCTCGAAGAGGTGAAGAGCCTTCGCGAGAAGCCGATCCCATCGCAGCAGTTGCAATACAGCTTCGATGAAACCGCAGATGTCATCGCCTTGCACCTGCCCATTGACGGAGTGGAGACGGTGGTGAAGGAGTTACCGGAAGGCGTCATCCTTCTGGAGTCTTCGTTAGGAAGGCTGGAATTGCCTGTTAAGGCGTTAAGCGATTCCTTGAACTTACGAGGGACGGCGGATCGCTTGCTCATTCGCATGGGGATTCCCGAGAAAGAGCAAGAGACTCGGCTAAACGGTTTGTTGCCGCAGCAGGCTAGCCTGCTCGGGCCTAAGCTGGAGGTCTCCTTCTTCTGGGGGCAGGGGAACGCTTTGACTTCCTTGCCGGTCTTTAAGGGAACGGATGCCAAGCTGACGACAACATCGCTGGTAGGAACCGTTGATGCCGATACAACGACCGTTCTGCTTCTGGAACCTTCATTGAACCGTTACGCGTTCGTACCTGCTGTCTTCAATGAAGAGGGTGGTAAGTCCCGAATCACCTTCTGGTTGAAGGAAAGCGGTACGTATGCGGCGATCTCGCACCGGAAGACCTTTACGGACATGAACGCGCACTGGGCAGCGGACGAGGTTGCGATGTTAGCCTCCAAAACGGTCATCCAGGGCACATCTAACACCGATTTCAGTCCAAATGATCCCATCACGAGAGCTCAATTTACCGCCATGCTCGTCCGCGCCCTCGGATTAACGGGGCAGGGACAGGGTCCGAGATCAGACTTTACGGATGTGAACTCCAGTGCGTGGTATGCAGATGCCGTGTCGGCGGCGGTGGAACACGGGTTGATTGAGGGTTTTACAGGCGGGGAGTTCCGTCCGAATGTGCAAATTACCCGGGAACAGATGAGCGTGCTGCTGGTTCGAGCCTTGAAGCTGGCGGGTGCAGAGGTTACTCCTGGAAATCCGAATTCCATGCTGTCCGGTTTCGAGGATCGCAGCCAAATTGGAGGGTGGGCCGAAGAAGCCGTTGCAACCGCGGTGGGTTCGGGCTTGATGAAGGGGCGCAAGGCCGGCGTATTTGCTCCCGAAGCCTCCTCAACCCGTGCGGAGGCGGCGACGGTTCTCGCCCGAATGCTGCGGATGGCGGGGCTAATCAATCCGTAAACGAGCTAGAAAGTAAAATGCCAGCCTATGGATGAAGTCATCCGCAGGCTGGCATGATCTTTTTTCGGATTAGACCGGACGCAGCTTTGGCCACTGCAATTCAACCCCTTGATCGAGGAGGCGCTGCTGAAAATCGGATAAAGTTTCTTCATGATTGCGAACATCTGTAGGAAAGAGGTTGCGGTCCAAACAGAAGCTGGCGCAAGTTCCTGCCGCTTCGCCGATGTTCCATTCTACGGGATGAAGCCGGTAGCAGCCGTTTGTGATGTGGGTGACTCCGATATTTTTGCCTGCTGCCAGCACGTTTTTGACCCGTTTGGGGATCAAGCTGCCCAGCGGGATTTGAAAGGGCAGGGAGGAAATGTCGATATACGGCTGGTTGCCTGTACTCGGATGCAAATCGATGCGGTAACAGCCGACTCCGACGGTATCCGGGAACACTTCGGCTACACCGTCCGGACGGGAAGCTGTAGCAACATGCTGTTCCAGCACCGTAAACTCCGCTTGAATTCGTCTCGACTCGCGGATATAGGGAGCCATGGCGAGTCCGTCCTCCGTTCCGACGACGTCGCGGCGCAGGCGTAAACCCGGGTAACCTTGCCCGCCGTCCGGCCGGGGAGCTTCGGTCTGCAGCCAATACAATAGCGACAGGCTCAACTGTTTGGCCTGGTGCAAATGGCGCGCGGCTTCCTCTTCCGGGACGTCGATGATGGAGCCCAGCCAATAGTCATTCTGCGGCCAGTTGACCAGAGAAAGCGGACGAAAACCGAAGCGGTTGTCAAAATGAGTGGGGTCAAGGATTTGCCGGTATTGAAACAGCGGAAATTTGCCTCCGTGACCCGGGAAAATTTCATACTCGACCGGCTTGTTCGTGGAGGGCCTCACGCCGGTTAAGCTTAACAGTTGATCCGGCCAGAAATCCGCTCGATATTGCCGCCAGAAATCGTACATCTTGGGCTTGTCGATGAGATGTTCTTCTCCCTCCGCGTAATCCACAGCGAAGCAATAAGTAAAGCCCTGAATGTTCTGTGGCTCCGGTTCGCCGTCGACGGCATGAGGTTCCCCGGTCTGCGCTTTGGATTCCGCGCCGGTCACGTATTCGATGCCAGCCAGCGGTAGCATATCGCCAAGCTCGGTGGCATCGATAAAAAACGGAGCCTGAAGCACGAGCTCATCCCGGGTGCCGAGATGACGTACCGTAACGCTGTTCACCACGTCCCCGGTGGTCTCGGCATGTCGTACTCGGTAATTGTGCAGTAGGGTTAACCTTCCGCTATGAATGTACGGAGCTAGCATTTGCTGCAGCACGGCTAAGCCGACACGCGGATCGTGACTGATCCGGCTGACGATGCCGCCGCCAGGATTGAGCTCGGGCAGGTTCCTTGCCGCCGACGTCATCGGAAAATGCTCCCGATAATATTGGCGGACGCCCTCGCGGAAGTTCCGGTACATTCTCGTACAACCAAAATACTCGATCCACGGGTGCTCATCGGGCGGAACGGCTTGGCTGGTCAACTGTCCGCCGATCCAGAGCGTCTCTTCCGTCATGATGACGGTTTTGCCCGAAGCCGCGGCAGCCAGGGCCGCCGCAGTTCCACCGGTCCCGCCCCCGAGAATCACGATATCGGCCTGCATTTCGCGTTTCATCGCATGTATTCTCCTTTGGCTTGGTTTTAAGAGCTAGGCGTCAGAATGTCCATGATTGCATTTATTGTAGATGGATCAGCACGAGAACGGTACGGGAGGCGGGTGACCTTTTATGGTAATCTGATGTGCATTCGCTCTCGACCTCATCTCAATTCGCGATGGATCTGGTATGCTAGGAATCATCATAGACTTTCTTGAAGCGACTATTTCACGTTGTAGGAGGTAAGCCGATGAACCAAGTAACCATTGCCGTGATTGGCTGCGGCACGATTGCGAACCACGCCCATATCCCGTCCTACTTAGCTCACAAGCAGGTGAAAATCAAGTATTTTTGCGACATTCTGATGGATCGGGCGGAAGCCGCTGTTACCAAATACGAATGCGGCGAAGCCATCACGGATTACCGGCAGATCGTAGAAGATCCGGAGGTCGATGCGGTATCCATCTGTACGCCGAATGCTTCACACGCTTCCATCGCCATGGAATGCCTGCGGGCAGGCAAGCATGTCCTGTGCGAAAAACCGGCAGCCCGCACTTACGCAGAAGCCCTGGAGATGCAGCAGGTTCAGCATGAGACGGGCAAAATTCTGAATATCGGGGTAGTCAACCGGTATAACGAAAGCGTGAACCGCATCAAAAAAATGATTCAAAACGGCGAGCTCGGCGAGTTGTATCATGTCTATGCCAGCTTCCGTTCACATCGATCGATTCCAGGCTTGGGCGGCGCTTTTACCACGAAGGCCATTGCCGGCGGCGGCGCGTTAATCGATTGGGGCGTTCATTTCCTCGACATCGTCATGTATTGCGCGGGCGATCCGAAACCCCAAACCGTCACCGGGCAGGCTTACTCCAAGCTGGGGAAAGAGATGGCTAACTATACTTACCTCAAAATGTGGGCAGGACCGCCGGATTATAACGGCACCTATGATGTCGACGATTTCGTGACCGCGCTGATCCGCACCGAAGGTCCCACGATCTCCTTGAACGGAGCTTGGGCCCAGAACATCGGGGTCGAGGAGATGTTTATCGACTTTTTGGGCGATAAGGGCGGCATTCGACTGAACTACGGAGGGGATTTTACCTTCTATACGGCAACAGACGGCGCTTTGACCGAAACGACGCCGAAATTCACCTCAGGCAATATGTATCAGCAGGAAATCGATAGCTTTCTGGAATGTATCCAAACGGGGGAGAAGCAGCCCTCGCATATTGATACCGTTATTCTGTCTTCCCGGATTATCCAGGCTATCTATGATTCATCCGACAAAGGGGAGGAAATCGCCATCCCATGAAAAAAATCGGATTTATCGACCTTCACCTCGACCAGTTCCACGCCAACAAATATCCCGGGTGGATCGAGCAGGCTACAGATGGCGCTATGAAGGTGACGTATGCGTATGGGAAAAGAGACAAGGAGAACGGACGCACGAACGAAGCCTGGTGTAAGGAGAACGGGATCGAATTGCTGACGACCATCCAAGACGTCGTCGAGCGAAGCGATTACTTGATCGTGTTGTCTCCCGATAACCCGGAATTTCATGAAGAACTGTCCCAGCTGCCGCTCCAGTCAGGCAAGCCGACTTACATCGACAAGACGTTTGCTCCGGATCGGGAGACAGCGGTTCGCTTATTCGAGCTGGCCGCACATCACGATACACCGATGTATTCAACGTCTGCGCTCCGCTTTGCCAGCGAATATGCGGAGATCGACCCGGCCGGAATCCAAACGATCAGCAGCTGGGGGCCGGGCGCATTTGACAACTATTCGATCCATCAAATTGAGCCCATCGTTCGGCTGATGGGAGCCGATCCGCAGCGGGTCATGTATACTGGAACGGCAGATTCTCCCGCGCTTCTCATCGATTTCGGGGAAG
The DNA here is from genome assembly GCF_018403305.1 of Paenibacillus sp. J53TS2. NCBI lineage: Bacteria > Bacillati > Bacillota > Bacilli > Caryophanales > Paenibacillaceae > Paenibacillus > Paenibacillus sp. J53TS2. Next base: position 409,278 of record NZ_BOSK01000001.1, on the reverse strand, counting down.
GTCGCCGTGCCACGATCCACCATTTAGGGGACAATTGCCCATTTACGCTGGGTATCAAATACGGCAACGAAACCTTTACGCAAGCCTCCGCGATCTCCAATTTCTTCGAGCCGTTCATCAGGAATATGGTGACGTTCTTCGAAACCGGCCAGCCTATGGTCGACCCTGCCGAAACCGTCGCCGTGATCGCCGTGATCGAGTATGGGATGAAAGCGGCGGAAACGCCCGGGGTTTGGGTGGAGTTGCCGTCTTTCTAATCATCTTGTTTTAACTCGACCCACCTTCGCAGGAAGGTGGGTCGAGTGTTAACGGAACTAAGTGACGCTATTTGGCTGCAAACACGAGACTGTGAACTCTAACGGAACGTGAAGACTTTATTGGGTCGAAATAGGCCCCGTCAGCTCCATTTTTAGCCGAATAGCGGCTTATGGTTCCGTTAGCATGGGAAATAATCGGGAAATGTTCGAATAGCGGCCCTACGTTCCGTTATAATGAAGCAAGAGATCATTTTCTGGAGGATCTATGAAAAAGCTAACTATTCTTGCATTGATTTTAGGTACGTTGGGGTTCGAAGCGGATCATCAGACTATCAGTACCAAGATATCGGAATAAATGATAGATGCACAACGAAAAGGCGGTGGAACTATGATTATTCGAGAGACGGAGCGGGAATTTGTGATGATCACCCAGCATGACCATGCGCGCTTGGCGGGTGAAATCGCCAGCCATTTGGAGAAGGAGTTATTTCTGAATGACGAGTTTCTATCAAGTGCTTTGCTAGCCATAGATCAGCATGACCGAGGCTGGATCCCGCTTGATGCCTCGCCAATTTGGAATACGGAGAGCCGGGCGCCGTATTCCTTCATGGACTATCCGCTAACCCCGAAAATTGAAAAATATCAGCAAGGCATCGACGAAGTGGAGAACATGAATGAATACGCGGCTTTGTTGTGCAGTCTCCACTATGCTTCTTTTATGCATATCAGGGATTCGCTAGACGAGGCGTGCGTTCGATTCTACCAACATGAGCTAGAAAGGCAGCGTCGGATCACCGACAAACTAAGCGTTCCTCAAGAGGTCATCCAACGGCATTTCATGCTGTTGCAACTATGTGATGACATCTCGCTTTACGTTTGCCTGAATGAACCCGGCGTTTCCAAAGAAGAGGAACATCCTTGGTTTAGGGAAGGCTTTGAAGCTACGTTACTAGGGGAACGATGTGAAGCCAGGTGGATCAATGCTAGAGAAATCCGGTTAACCCCGTCTCTTTTGGCCAAGGAACTAATGACAACCCTGGAACAGAGATATGTCTTGAAGCAAAAGATCGAAACCCTAGGATTCAGCGAAGCGTATAAAGCCAGCGTCAGGGTAAAGCAAGATATTCACTTCTCTAAGGCAACGATATAATATCGAGTTCCAAATTAAGAATGACGACTAACGAATAGAGAGAGGTTACCCATGAAAAACAAAATCACTACGAAACGCATGACGCTCCAAATGATCGATGATACCTATGCGGATCAGGTCTTAGCGTTTGCCGTTCGGAATAAAACCTATCTTGAGGAGTGGGAACCGCTAAGAACGGAGGACTTCTACACTTCCTCGGTTCAACAGGAATTGCTGCGGGACGAGGCGGCTAAGAACCACGAAGGATCGCTCTGTAAATTTTGGTTATTCCTTGATGGTAGAATCATTGGGGCGGTGGCTTTGAGCAATATCGTTAGAGGCGTGTTCCAATCCTGCCATCTGGGCTATAAGATCGATGAGCAGGAACAAGGAAAAGGATTGATGACCGAAGCCGTCGAAGCGATGGTAAACCATGCGTTTCACGAAATGCGCTTGCACCGGATTGAAGCGAACATCATGCCGAGGAATCAGGCCTCGCTTCGCGTGGTCCAGAAGCTGGGTTTTCAGAATGAGGGGACATCCAGAAGGTATTTGAAGATCAACGGGCAGTGGGAAGATCATATCCATATGGTTCTATTGAATGAGGAGATGGAGTAAACCAACCCCTATGCCCCCGCGAAAAAAGTCCTGCCCCGAGCGATTCATCGCCTGGACAAGACTTTTACATAAGCAGCCTCTTCATTTATCGTGCATATTGCGTTTGCAGGTAATCCAGTGCTCGCGCCATTTTGTCCAGATAAGCCGGGTTTTCGTCCGAGCATCTGAACTCGATATGTCCCGTATACCCCTGAGTGGAGAGGGTCGAACCGCCGATCAAAGAGCACAACCGCTCTACCGTGCCGTGACTGCCGTCAATCAGCTCGATATGAGGCGGCAAAATTTGCTGCAGAATCGTCTTGTAATAAGGAAAATGCGTGCAGCCGAGTACGATGGTGCTGTATTGCCCAAGATCAATGCCGGACAGCTTGCGGCTGAAATAACGCTCGATCTCTTCCCGATCGAACTGGAGTTGTTCGCAATATTGCACCAACTCCGGCAGAGGCATGGAATCCACCACCTTGTGGTCGTCCACCCGAGCTACCAGGTCGGTATATTTAGATAGGCTTAACGTCAAAGAGGTCGCAAACACCAGCACTCGTTTGCCGGCAGCTTGACTTCGCTTGACGGCCGGTTTGACGGCCGGCTCCATGCCAATGATCGGAATAGGGTACATGCGCCGAAGTTCTTCAATGGCGGCACTGGTTGCTGTATTACAGGCTACGACCAAAGCCTTAATGTCATTTCGCATGATGACACTAACCGATTCCTGAACGTATCGCTTCACTTCGGGCAGCGTTTTGGTCCCGTAAGGCACGTGGAGCGTATCGGCAAAATAAAGAAAATCTTCCTTCGGCAACTTCTTCATGGCCTCCGTTAACACGGTTAAGCCGCCGATGCCTGAATCAAAAAATGCGATTCTCACTCATATCACCTGAATTTGTTGTGTTTTGTTCGTCCTGATGTTCATCGGTGGCATCCCATTCCCGGTAAAACTGCTCCAAAAAACGCAGCATATATTCATGCCGCGATTCGGCCAGCTTTTGGGCATGCCGGGTATTCATCAAATCTTTCAGTTTGAGCAGCTTTTCGTAGAAATGATAGATCGTCGTTTTTCCGCGGCTGCGATAGTCATGATCCGAGAAATCTTGGCCTGGTTCATGCATGGATCTGCCTCTGGATCCGCCAAAAGCAAACGTTCGGGCTATCCCGATCGCCCCGATGGCGTCAAGCCGATCCGCATCCTGAACGATTTGTCCGGCGAGCGTAGACATCGGAGGATTTTTGCCGCCATTATAAGACATCGTGGAGATGATCTCCATGACTTCTTGATTAACGGACAAATTGCTCACATGTTCATCCAGCCAGCTGCGGACACGCAGTATCCCGGCTTCCTTGGACGGATTCAGCTTTTCGTCCGCCACGTCGTGCAGCAAAGCCGCAAGCTCGCAAACAAATACATCCGCCTGCTCCTTGCGAGCGATGGCAAGAGCCGTATTCCGAACGCGGTGGATATGCCACCAGTCGTGTCCGCTCCCATCACCGCTGTGCACTTCTTGCACGAATTGTTCGGCTTGTTTAATGATTTGCTGCTGCCGATCCATCTCACCGTTCCTTTCCAATCCCTAGTTCATAGAAACATCGAATACCATCTTACCTCAAAATCGGCATTCTTTAAACTTGTTTTGTTATATCCAGTCGCATTATATGAACAAAAGTTTCAGATGGAAGCGGCGCATCTTGCAAATATTTTCCTTTATCATTCGGACGGGTTCAGGGATAATAGGGTTGAAAACAGCTGGATATAAGGAGGTTCCCCTATGGCAACGGGCAAGGAGATCCCCGAGCTTTATTTTGACGGTCAAACGATCGATGTGTTGTGGGATAATCATGATCAGGTCGTGGAGTGGTTCGAGAAGTATTTCGGGTGGAAGGTGCTTCGGCAAGAAAATGGGAAGGTCGATCCCCGTTGTTCAGAGGGCAAAATGACTCAGATGGACTTTGGGACCTGGCTGGTTACTTATCTTACGGGAACCCGGCTCCCTCATCATTATGCCGAACGCGGGACCGTGGATCCCGATCTTCGATTGTGTTTTCGAACCCGGGAATTGGATCGCTTGCGGCGCGCTTTTGTGACCGATGGAGTGCGGGTATCCACCGTGTATTTGGGCCCCAAAACCAGGTACTTCGATGTCTGGGCTACCGCCGAAGGGATCCGGTTAACGCTCCAAGAGGATCGATCGCTGCCTTCCTCCGATTTGGCGCCCTCCTGGGTCAGGCTGGGGGTCAGCCGGTTAAACGAGTCGATTCAATGGTACGGGCAGCATTTGGGAATGAAGTGCGTTGAGCATCATCCAGCCGGCGGCTACGCGGTGATGGAGCTAAAGCTAAATCATTCGGAGAACAAGTCGCTTTGGGTGCTCGAACAAAAAAACAAAGAGGCTTATGTGGGGAAAGTGGACGGTCAAGTCCAGCCGGTATGTTGGATTCAAGAACGTCAGGACTTGTTCAAATATCATCAATATTTAAAACAACGCGGGATCGAAACCTCCGGCATAGGCGGGTTTCTGACTCAAGGGTTGGTCAGTTTTCATTTCTATGATCCGGACGGGAATCGTTTTAACATCAGCAGTATGTGAGGTGCAGGACCATATGGAATCCAGCGACGATGTCGATGCTATGATTCGTGAGAATCAGGAAGTCCATGTGCTGAGATGTACGATTGTGAAGGAAAAGTGATGCCGATTTCAAGGGCTTATCGAGCTTGACCCGCTCATTCTTTTCTTCTCCCGACTCCGTTTGCGGTCATTCCAATACAATTGCAAGGCGGACAAGGCGCAAATCAATGAGATAGCTAGAAATATCAACGACCAGACCAGAGGGGGAACTCCCGTAAGCTGGGCCAGATTGGTCGCGTCACCCGCTTGGCTAGGAGAAACGATGGAATTCAACAGCAGCGTGACGGGCCCCATCACCGACTCCTCCAGGCATAAGAAAGCGAGCAGCAAGTAATAGAAATTGCGTATTCGCCCCCCTAGTAGAAAGAACGCCCCATTGATCAGCACAAACAGGATCAACCACCCCCGGCCGTATCCCGATCGTACGAACAACAGCAACGATGCCAAAGCCAAGATACTGATGAGGACAAGGCCGGCAGCTTGATTTTGCCGAGAATAACCGAAGAACATCGCTACCGCAAACAGCGAAGCTGAGATATAACCGGCCAAGGATACCGCCAATTGGCTCCAGCCTGAAGCCAGTACCGAATAGGTAACGCCGCTGTGATCAGGATGCAATTCGATACGGAGCACCTGTCCGGACGCAAACAATGTGACGATGGCATGGCCTAACTCATGAACCATTGTATCTAGCATGCGGAACCAATCGGAGAATGGGATCAATCGGGTCAAAACGGCCGCCCCGATCAAAAATAATAAGGCCTTCAGCCATTTATTCATCAAACTTTCGCCCTCCCTGGCAACTTGCTGTTGCTTTTCATTATAAGGGAGGGCAAAATAGTATTCAAAAGGCGAACAAATTTTCGGTTCGATGATAGACTGGTCGTGACGGAGGTTTTGGGACGATGAAGGATGGAACGGACGAAAAACACGGCTTTTTCGGCCTACATGTACATAGAGATCGAGAGCGGCGGTTAGGAACGGAACCTCGATGGACGTTCGCCGAATTGGAAGTGGATGACATCACGAAGCAGGCGAACGGCAAGGCGGAGCCCGTGAGCCGAGTTGTAGCGCCGGATCTGTGGGAGCGCGATATGGATTGGCGTCAGGATTTTCGTTATGTTTCGCGGGAGCAGCTGTTCGTCCAGAAAGCGAAGGAACTGGAGACGGCTGTAGCGGAAACGGCGGAGTTTGTCCCTTTTCAGACGTATTGGCCGACTTATGAAGAAATGCAGCCAAGGCAGCTGAAATGGTATTTGTACTGGCGGAATGAAGTCCGCTCCGGACGTTATCCGGACACCGACCTGTCGTATCTATTTATCTACCTGTACGAGCTGATCCATGGGGTCGGCTGGTCGGAACCCGCCGAGGGATACACGTTAATGGAACGGGTCTGGCAAGGGTATCGACAGCGTTATCCCAAGCTGGATCTTTATGTGCGGGAATGGTTGTATGATCTGGCTTTGGTGTTCGATTTAGAGATGCCGCCTGCGGAGCCGATGGCCAAGCTCCCGCGCAATTTGTCGACGGAGCTGAGGGAGCTAGAATGGCGCAGAAGATTCACCGCGGATCCGCTGGATGTGAGCTGGGAGCTGCTCCTCACGTTGATTGATTATGACGTGGAGAAGAGCCGTTTTTATTTGGAGCAGGGACGTAAGGAACTGCGAAACTATGTGCCGAAGGTGGTTTCATTGGTGGACGGCTATCTCTTAAAGAGCAAGGGAAGCCGAATTCTGGAGCTGCATAAGCCGATGGAACAGAAAGTATCCCGTTTCCTGTTCCGCAGCGCCGTGTACGACCATGATCTATACGGTCGAACCAAGCCGGTCTCCATTCTGCCTTACAGCGGGCATCCGCCGCTGCGCGCATTCTTGACCCAACTCGTTCGTCTGACGGAGAACAAGCTGCGAGAGCAGTTGGGTTATAAGGGGAAGCTTCGAGGAATCGACGTGGGGCCAGAGATTGAACATTTGGTCGACCGATTCCTGAGCAAGGAGTTCGATCGTCGCAAGGCGGAAGAAGCGAAGGCCCGGATCCCTAAGGTGAAAATCAACGCGACCAAATTGCGCAAGCTTCAGCAGGAATCCAACGAAGTGCGGGACATGCTGCTGAGCGAAGAGCAGACGCTGGCGTTTGCGCCGGAAGCACCGGGTCTGCCGCCGGAGAAGGTCGCAAGTTCTCCGAGGATATCAGTCGCCGAACCGCTGCAGCCGACCTTTGATTTTGAGCGGGGGTATGAGCAGGTGCCGGAAGAGGTACTTCTGTCGCCGATCGAGGAACGGCGCGAGACCCTAGAGACCAAAGGAGAGGCGTCTGTAACCCTGTCGGAGGAATGGCAGGATCTGTTCGCGAGTCTCACCGCGCCTCAGGCGCAAATGCTGGCCGCTTTGTTCCAGGGGCAGAGCGCTGCGGAACGCCAAATGATCGCCGAGCAAATCGGTTCTATGCCTGAGCTGCTGGTCGATGAAATCAACGAACTCGCGATGGAGCGGATCGGGGATCTCTTGGTCGATGGGGACGAAATCTTGGAGGATTACCGTGTGGAGCTTGGCAAGTGGCTGATAACAGGGCGTTAATCCAGCGCTGATCACATAGAGGATAAGTTTTGAACGATGAGGTGATGGTGGATGAAACAGATGCAAATTCCGAAGCGGTTGACCACGGCGCTCGTCAATTCCTTGACGGCCGGGGTCGTGCCGCGGGTGGGACTGGAGCATATTGCGGTCGGGCGTAAACCGGAGGTAGCGTCGATTCTGCAGGATATGGACAATATTGCGGAGGGCGGAGCGGCTTTTCGCCTCATTTCCGGACGTTATGGGAGCGGCAAGAGCTTCCTGCTCCAGATGATTCGCAATTATGCCATGGACCGCGACTTCGTGGTGGCCGACGCCGATCTGTCGCCGGAACGCCGGCTGGTTGGAACGAAGGGGCAGGGCCTGGCGACTTACAGGGAACTGATGATGCATTTGTCGACCCGAACGCGGCCGGACGGCGGCGCACTGGAGACGATGCTGCAGAAGTGGATCGCCGCCCTCCAGCAGGAGCAAATGCAGGCCACCGGCCTGCGTCCCGGCGATCCGCAGTTGCATGATGCAGTAGAACTGCGGATATATGCGGTGACGAACGAGATGCAAAGTCTGGTGCATGGATTCGACTTCGCCAAAGTCCTGGCCGCCTACTGGTCGGGGTATAAGCTTGGCGATGATGATCGGAAAGCAGCCGCCCTGCGTTGGCTGCGGGGAGAGGTCCCAACCAAGACGGAGGCACGCCAAGAGTTGGGCGTCGGCGTCATCATCGATGACGACAATTGGTACGACTATATGAAATTATGGGCGGAGTTTGCGGTGCGCATCGGGTATCGCGGGCTGCTGCTCTTTATCGACGAAGGCGTAAACCTGTACAAAATCACGAACAGCGTCTCCCGTCAAAGCAATTACGAGAAGCTTCTGACGATGTTTAACGACACGATGCAAGGGAAAGCACAGTACCTGGGCATCTACTTAGGCGGGACACCGCAGTTCGTCGAGGACGAACGCCGCGGGTTGTTTAGCTACGATGCACTTCGCACGCGGCTGATGGACGGGCGTTACAGCAGCGGGACGCGCCGTTCGTATACCTCGCCCATTCTGAAGCTGGACATGCTGTCTCATGAAGAGATCCTGCTTTTGCTGCAGAAGCTGCGGGAGATTCACGCGCTGCATTTCGGTTATGAAATGCGTTTGGCCGATGAACAGTTGATCGCCTTCATGCAGGCGGCGGTGAATCGGCTTGGGGCCGAGGAGCTGCTGACGACACGCGAGGTCGTGCGCGATTTCATGGATGTGCTGCACCTGCTGCATCAGCAGCCGTCATTGTCTTTCGAGGAGCTGATGGGCGAACGGGAGCAGGAGTATGCGGCATCCGGGAACCAGGGTTCCAAGAACAAGGGCGGCACCGACGAGTTGGACGATTTCTTGGCGGAGTTTGAGCTATGAGCGGGGGGAATCCGTTTGCTAGGCTGGCTCCGTTCATTCAGGAATACATTTACCGCAAACATTGGGATTCGCTGCGCGATGCTCAAGTAGAAGCCTGCCGGGTGTTGTTCGACACGCCTAATCATCTCCTGATCGCGTCGGGGACCGCGTCGGGGAAGACGGAAGCGGCCTTTTTCCCTGCGCTTACAGAGCTCTATCATCGGCCTTCGGAATCCGTCGGCATTCTATACATCGGACCGTTGAAGGCGCTGATTAACGATCAGTTCGAGCGGATCAAGGAACTGCTGCGGGACGGGGAGGTCCCCGTCTGGCATTGGCACGGCGATGTGGCGCAAGCGGAGAAAACCAAGCTGATGCAGCGCCCTTGCGGCGTGCTGCAAATTACTCCTGAATCGCTGGAAGGGCTGCTGATGAACCGCCCGAATGCGATCCCGGCATTGTTCCATGATTTGCGGTATATCATGATCGACGAGGTGCACGCTTTTATGGGGGCCGACCGGGGGATTCAGGTGATCAGCCAGTTGACCCGATTAGAGCGAATGGCTTCCTGCTCGCCAAGGCGAATCGGCTTGTCGGCTACGCTTGGGGATTACGATATCGCCGCTCGTTGGCTTGGGGCGGGTACGCCGCAGCCGGTAGAAGTCGTCTCTCCGCAGGGCGGTCGGAAGCTGAAGCTGTCGGTCGAGCACTTCTCCTTCCCGGATGCCCGGGACGAACGGGAAGCGGAGCATTTGGAGCTGGCCAAGCAGAACTATTACAACTTCATCTATGACAACACCCATCGCAAAAAAGCGCTCGTCTTTACCAATAGCCGCACTGACGCCGAGCTGACCACACTGGAGCTGCGCCGGATTGCGGCGAAGCGGGAGGAGCGCGACGTGTTTCATATCCACCACGGCAGCATCTCCGCGATGCTGCGGGAGGAGACCGAGGCCGCGCTTCGCTCCGGTCCCGGCCCGGCGGTCGCCGCGGCGACGGTGACGCTGGAACTCGGCATCGACCTCGGTGAGCTCGAGCGGGTTATCCAGCTGGGCGCGCCATATAGCTGCTCCAGCTTCGTGCAGCGGCTGGGCCGCTCCGGTCGGCGCGGAGATCAGGCGTCGGAGATGATGTTCCTCTGTGCGGAGGAGGAGGACGAGGACGCCCAATTGCCTGCCCGGATGCCATGGATGCTGCTGCGGGCCATCGCCGTCATCGAGCTTTACGTCCGTGAGCGCTGGGTAGAACCCGTAGCTCTCCGCAAGAAGCCGATAGGCGTGTTATACCATCAGACGATGAGCACGCTGAAGAGCATCGGCGAAGCGGAACCGGCCGATTTGGCCCGGGCCGTGCTGACGTTGCCGGCGTTTCGCGGCGTCGAGCCAGAGGAGTACAAAGGGATGCTGCAGTATTTGCTGCAGACCGACCACATCCAGCAGACCGAAGAAGGTACGTTGATCATCGGACTTGGCGGGGAGAAGGTCGTGAACAACTTCCGCTTCTATGCCGTCTTTAAGGACGATGAGGAGCATGTCGTCTACAACGGCTCCGAGGAAATCGGCAGCATCACCACCGTGCCGCCGCCCGGCTATTGCTTCTCGCTGGCCGGGAAGATGTGGAAGGTCGAGGAAGTGGACAGCAAGCATAAAGCGGTGTACGTGAAATCCTCCCGCGGCAAGGTGGATACGCTCTGGCTCGGCGCCGGAGGAGATGTTCATAGCCGGGTCATGCAGAAAATGCGCCAGGTGTTGGAGGAGCATACGTTGTACCCGTACCTCGCTCCGGGCGCAGCCAACCGCTTGGAGCGGGCGCGGCGGTTAGCTCGGGAAAGCGGGCTTTTGAACAGCCCGGTGATTCCGGCGGGGGGCGACTCGCTGTTTATTTTGCCTTGGGCAGGAAGCAAGCAATTCCGCACGCTGGAACGTTTGCTGAAGCATAATCTGACAGACCCAATGGGGCTGCGTCAGGTGGTGCCGATGGAACCCTATTATATGGTTGTGGCAGGGAGATCGGGCGCCAAGGAACTATTGTCCGCCATTCGGGCAGAACTCGCATCCGTCGACCATCCGGAGGCGCTGCTGGCGGCATCGGAGGCTCCTTATCTAGGCAAGTACGATGAGTTTATGCCGCCTGAGCTGGTACGGCGAGCTTTTGCCGTGGACGGTCTCGATGTAAAGGGCTTGGCCGAGGCTTTGGAAGCGGCAGGGAAGCCAAGTGAATGACCTTTGGGCAGTTCAGACGAATAGAGGAGGGCGACCATGAGTATTGAACACATCCTAGAGCGGATCGTTAACCGCCTGCAGGGAACGGAAGGCCTTCAGGCCATCGTATTGGGAGGATCGCGGGCGACGAACACCCATCGTCCCGATTCGGATATCGACATCGGCCTGTACTATGAAGGCGAAAACGGTTTGGATATCACCGGGTTGGGTCAAATCGCGACGGAACTCGACGATCAGCACCGAAACGATCTGTTAACGGGGATCGGCGAATGGGGCCCGGGGGTTAACGGTGGCGGTTGGCTCGTCATCGGCGGTTATCACGTAGATTTCCTGTATCGGGATATGACCGTAGTCCGAAAGGCAGTTGAGGATTGCTGTGAAGGAATTGTCCAAATGATGTACCAAACGGGGCATCCCCATGCTTTCTTGAACAGCATTTATATGGGGGAGGTAGCCGTATGCCGGATTTTGTGGGAGCGGGAAGACCGGTTGACCCGGCTGAAAAATCAGACCCATCCGTACCCGCCTCTATTACGAGAGGGCATGTTGCGGCAGTTTCTGTTTGAAGCGGGTTTTTCCCTGATGCTTATGGAATCAAGTGCCGATCGTGACGATATCTCATACGTAACCGGGCATGCTTTTCGAAGCGTGTCGAGCCTCAATCAAGCACTTTATGCGTTAAATGGCCGTTATTGCTTGAACGAGAAAAAGGCGGTGCGTAACATCCAATCGTTTGACATCCGACCGGAAAGTTACAAAGATCGATTGGATCTGATGTACGGAAAGCTAGGACCAGACCCGAAGGGAATCCGCGAAAGCATCCACGAACTCCGAACCTTGTTGGATGAGGTAAATGAATTAGCGAAGACGTCAACCGGGGAGGAATCTTGATGACCGCAAAGTCGAAAATGAGCGCCCCGCAACTCACGGCTGATTTAACGGAAGCCAATTGGAATGAAGTGTTGAAAGATGAGGACCATGAATTGGTTGGAGCAACGGTGGTGGGTGCGTCTTACGAACATGAGGTATTGGAAAAATGCATCCTATCCAAAGTGGTGCTCCGTGGTTGTTCTTTTGCCGGCACCGTATTCGAGCGGATGGACATGACCGATGTCGTGCTGGAAAATTGCGATTTGTCCAATGCGGTGCTGGAGAAGGCGATTATCCATCGGGTACATTTCAAGGACTGCAAGTTGACGGGACTGAATCTATCCAAGGCCAATACGGGCTCGGTGACGTTCGAACATTGCATCATGAATTTGAGTGACCTGGTGGAGGCCTCCTTAAAACAGGTCAGATTTGAGGACTGTTCTCTCCAAAATGCGAATTTCTACGGCTCCAAGTTCAAGGAGGTCGAGCTGCTGAGCTGTGATCTGAATGAGACCGATTTTAATGAAACCACTCTGAAGGGTATGGATATCAGTACGTGCACGTTTGAACGTGCGGATATTCCCACCTATGCTTTAGCAGGCTGTACGGTTTCACCAGAGCAAGCCATCGGCTTTGCCAAACTGCTTGGCTTGATCGTAAAATAGAAAGTAACAAACTCAATTGCAAAACGCCCCACCTTGATAGAGCTATCCATAGGTTGGGGCGTTTTGCTCGGGTTTAGAGTTCCTCGACTAGTAACTTCGTTCCAGTACCATCTTATAACTCCCAGGCTCGGCACGGAAACCAAGCAGATCACGATTGATGCGCAGCATCGGACCGTTCATGGAATCGTTATGTGTCCGCAAGTAAGGCACTCGGCAGCTTACCGCCGTCTGGATCGCCAGCAGCTTCAAGGCTAGAGCGATATGGCGACCGCGGTATTCCCGCAGCACGCCGGTGAACTCGTGGTACATCGCCTGCGTTTGCTCGTTTTGCTGCAGCGTCACGACGCCAACGTACCGTTCCCCGTCTTTGGCGATATGGATCCATTCGGGACGAACGCCGGGTTGGTCGATACTCCATTTTTTCCACTCTTCGAACCAAGGAAAACTTCCGGAGAATCCGGGGATATCCAGGTGCGTTGACCGGTACAGCTCATGCAGTTTTCGTTCGTTAGCTTCACCGGGCTCATCCGCCAATGTAACGAATTCAATCCCGGTGTTCTGGGCTGCTGAAATCGCGCCCAGCAGATTACCGCCATCGAATGTCGCCAGCTCCAGTACAGACTCGAACGTGTGGCGTTCCCGGACGTAACCTCTGCGTTCCGCAAAAGCCAAGGAAGCGGCATCGTTATCCCTCATATAATTAGTCAGGCGACTGGCTTTGACTTCGGTAGACCAACGTTCAACTTCATTGTAAATGGCACGGCCAACGCCGTTCATTCGCACTTCCGGCCGCACCACCAAGGTGAACATGAGCTCGCCCGGCTCCGTCCAAGGAGCGCGCCAAACATGGGCATAAGCGGCGATCTGACCCTGCGTATCTTCGGCAACCCATTTGGGATGATCCCAGCCCGTAAGCTTCCCCTCTTCGTTATAGTCCAACTGGCCTGGCGGAATTTTGGCGTCATCTTCCTCTAACAACTTCCCGGACGTCGGCTCTGATGCTATAAAGTTAATTAGTTCGGCGACCGCATCATAATCGTCCGGTTTTCGCATTTGACGAATCGTGTACGTTATCAATCCATAACCTCCTATGTAATCGGTTCTTCTGCCATTATCTCATGGCAATCGGTTATGAGGAGGGTAAGGTTTGGATATAAATAGAAATTCCTGAAATTCAACCTGTATTGCAGGAGGGTTGCTATGCGATTCAAAACGAAACGAGATCCTTTGTTCACTGTCCTTTGGACGGCATTGATTTTGGTTGCAAATCTGGTGATTCTATGGCCGTTGCTTCTCGATCCGCAAGCATTAACGTCGGGAGGACTTGTGGGGCTAATCGTACCCGATGTGCTCGTGACCGCCTTGCTGGGGTGGCTCGCGATCGGTATCTCCTACGAGATCAAAGAGGATGTGCTGCTCGTTAAGGGAGGCATGCTCCGTTCCAAAATTCGATTCGAGGAGATTACTCGGATTACGTACCATCCGAATATCTGGTTAGGGTATCGACTCATCTCCTCGCGTGATGCGATTGAAATCCACTACCGAACCGGTGTCCTTGGCAGCGTCGTTATCTCACCGGCGGATCAAAAGCGATTCATCGAAGAGCTGATTCGGCGAAATCACTCCATTCAAATTGTGGATAGCCCTTGAGCGAAGGGAGGCAAGTCACATCGCCGGAAATCTTTTTTTGCTATGCTGGGTGAAAAGCAAGGGGAGAGAAGGTAGGCTTATCCTATGGTGCATATGTCCAGTTTACTCATCCCGGCAGCGGTGTTACTCCCAAATTTGTTGTTTGTGGTTTGGCCTCCGCAGCCCATACCCGGATTGAAAGAAACCAAACAAAGCCACATTTATCAAATCGCTGAAGGCATCGGACGAGTGGGTGTCGTGGTTCTCCCTTTGTTCTCGGCGATACGCTTGGAAGGGAGCCTTGAATGGATCGCTCTCGTGATGATGCTCCTGAGCTTAGGGTTTTACGCCAGCGGCTGGATTCGCTACCTTCGGAATGAACGGGAGTATCGTTACTTATACACGTCGATGTTGGGGATTCCGGTGCCGATGGCGGTCATGCCGGTCCTGTATTTCATGAGTGCCTCACTTCTGCTGCATTCTTATCCTCTTATGGCTTGCAGCCTAATTTTCGGGATCGGACATATACCAGCCAGCATCCGAAGCCAACGTTCCCTCCCGAAAATAAACTAACCTGAAAAGGGGCGGAAGCTCGGCCGCCCCTTTAAAGCTTCTGTTTAATTCACCTTCGTAAACATCCACTTCTGCGCGTCCGTGCCGTTATCCGTCCACTGTTGCACCGCTGCTCCGTCCGCCGTCGAAGCGCCGGACACATCCACCACCAAACCGCTGGCTTTGGATACCAGCTTGAAATATCCGCCGCCCGCATCAACGATACGCCAACGCTGAGCATCCGTACCATTATCCGTCCACTGCTGCAGCTGCACGCCGGTGGCTGTGCTTGCGCTTGGGACATCCAGCACCTTGCCGCTGTGGATGGCTGTCAGCTTGTAATATCCATCGCCTGTGCTATCCAGACGGAAACGCTGATTGCTGGCACTATAGTTGGTCCATTGCTGTATTTTGGCCCCGTCTGCAGTGGAGACATCAACCACATCCATCACCTTACCGCTAGCTTTAGAAGCGAGGGTATAGACTGCGCCGTTCTCAAGGGTAGGCGAAGTACCGACCTGGTCCTGATAGACGCGTACATAATCCACCAGCATTTGCGCGGGGAATGGCGTGGACCCGTCCGGGCTACCCGGCCAGTTGCCGCCGACTGCAAGATTCAGCAGCAGGAAGAACGGCTTCTGAAATTCTTCCGTGTTCCCGGTTCCGTTTGCGATATAGAACTCATTATATTGGATACCGTCCACGAACCAGCGAATATAACTCGAGTCCCATTCAACGGTGTACGTATGGTATTGAGAAAAATCTAAATTGCCTGAAGTCCGGCCGTAAGAGGCGTATCCGTTCGCGTCCCAATGCACGGTGCCGTTAACAACCGCGTTATGGTTTACGCGTTCCATAATGTCGATTTCGCCGCAATAAGGCCAGTTAACGGAAGTGATGTTCTCGCCCAGCATCCAGAACGCCGGCCAAAGGCCTTGTCCGGTCGGAAGCTTGATTCGGGCTTCGATTTTGCCGTAAGTGAAGCTCTTTAAGCCTTGGGTTTTGATTCGCGCGGATGTGTAGTTTCTGCCTCCGTAATTTTCCTTCTGGGCGGTGATCACCAGATTGTCGCCGGTAACTTGCAGGTTTTGCGGACGGTCGGTGTAATACTGGAGTTCGTTATTTCCCCAACCGTTCGTACCGGTGCCCATTTCGGGTGTCCAGTAAGCACGATTGAGAGAGGAACCATTAAATTCGTCGCTCCAGACCAGTTTCCAGTTTGGAGCCGCGCTTGAGATTTGGGGTGCAGGCACAAAGACGACCAAGAGGGTGAGCAGCAGAAAGAGGAGAATCGGTTTACCGCGTTTTAGCATCATGAATTCGCTCCTTTCAAAAATTGAATGGGTTGGGCTAACCTGCCACGTGCGATGTTCATACTAAACCGGTTTCGATTATTATGATAGCGCTATCATTACATAGATTACCATTTAAAGGTTAGTTTTACAACACCTATTTTGGAAGGTTTTTCAAATGGATACGGTTCTGGTATTCTTGTATCAACCCATGAAAGAACGGGAGGAATCGTATGGAGCTGCGGATATTGGAGGCGTCAGATGCTGTGATCTATCAGACCCTTCGTTTGAGAGGTTTGCAGGATCATCCGGAAGCCTTCGGATCAACTTACGAGCGGGAAGCGGCTTTTTCGACTGACACGGTGGCGGATCGCATCAAACCCAGCGAAGACCGATTCGTGCTGGGCGCGTTCGACGAAGATGGGACGTTAACGGGCATCGTTACCTTTGTTCGGGAAAGCTCCCCCAAAACACGGCATAAAGGAACTGTATTCGGTTTGTACGTCACGCCCGGAATGCGGGGCCAAGGAATAGGTCAGGTGCTGATGCAGGAGCTCCTATCGAGAGCTAAGCAGTTGGATGGGCTGGAACAGCTCAATCTAGCGGTCGTATCTACAAACGGGAGGGCTCTCAAACTCTACGAATCGATAGGGTTTCGGACCTACGGAACCGAGCGAAGAGCCTTGAAATGGGACGGCAAGTATTATGACGAGGATGATATGGCGTTAAAACTGAACTGAATGGGGGACGGAGGATGCTAATGAACACGGAACGTCTGCAGATCAGGGAATTTATGTGGGAGGACGAGCAGGCGGTTCATGCTTATGCTTCTGATCCATTGGTGGTGGAGCATATGCTCTGGGGACCGAATTCGGAGGAAGATACGCAGGATTATTTGAGACAAGTGATCCAAAAGCAGGAGCAACTGCCGCGGGTAGCGTATGAACTGGCAGTGGTCATCCGTGAGACCGGTCAATTGATTGGGGGGTGCGGCTTGTTCCTGGAGGGGTACAGGCAAGCCGAGCTCGGGTATTGCTTCAATCGGACATTTTGGGGGGAAGGGTACGCGACGGAGGCGGCCAAGTTCATGGTACGCATGGGCTTCCGCGAGCTGGGACTGCACCGGATCTATGCGACCTGTCGGCCGGATAATGTGGGTTCCGCTAAAGTGATGCAAAAGCTCGGGATGCAGTATGAAGGGCATTTTCGGGAACATCGCTGGCACAAGGGAAGTTGGCGGGATTCGTATCAGTATTCCATTTTATCAAGAGAGTTTGATTAGGGGGATCGGGGATGTCAATGCAAGCAGTCAAAGATGACCTTTTGAGCCAATTCCGCGCGTGGACAAGTTATGTCCGGGACATCGAGCCATTGGATTGGGCGAAGCCCGTTAACGAAGGGAAGTGGTCTGTCCACGGGTTGGTCAGCCATTTGATGATGTGGGACAAATATTTCTGGGAGAGGGCTATCCAGCCCATCTCGCAGGATCAGCCCCTTTCGTTGCAGGAGCTGGATTTTGACGAATTTAACCGTGAGGCCGTGGAGTTTGGGCACGCGAAATCAAAATCGGAATTAATCGAGCTTGCCGTGTATTATCGCTGCTTGATCCTCGAGGCGATTGAGGGCATGGATGAGGCGATGCTTAACCGAACCTACGGGGAGTTTACGTTTGAATCCTATCTGCGCGATTTTATTTGGCATGATCAGCATCATCGGAGTCAAATCGAAGAACGTAAAGCGTATCTTGTATAAAAAATGAATCGGAAGGTGAGACATGAAACTCGCCTTAAAGAGATTATTGGCTTACTGGATTGATTTCATGATGCTGGCTGCCGTTTTGGTCGCTTTGCAGGGGCTGGTGAACGCTGTGTTTTCCGGCTTTCCCTTTGCCTATTTCGACAAGGGGATCGAAGTTGAGCTCTGGGTGCTGGGTACGATGTCTTTGCCCGTATGGGGTTACTTCATCCTGATGGAGCGACGTTATGGACAGACGCTCGGCAAAAAATGTCTGGGTTTGCGCGTCACGGACGATCAAGGCAAGCCGATCCATGTTGGGCAGGCTTTGGTCAGAACGGCGGTGCGTCTGTTTCCCTGGGAAATGACCCATGGGATCATCCTGGTGCCCGAACCCTGGTGGAGTGTGGAAATACCGGCCCACCCGGGCTGGATTTACCTGCCTAACGGTATCCTGTTGATTTATCTTGTGATATTATTTTCCACTAAGGGAAACCAGACTTGCCACGACGTTGTCGCCGGCACGAAAGTGATCGAAAGAGCGGAGAGAAGGAGAGATAACCGATGAAGTATTTCAAGAAACTGGAGGGATCCAGGTTGTATCTGTCCCCCGTGAATCCAGAAGACGTAGAGACCTATACCCGGTGGATCAATGATCTTTCCGTGTCTGTCAGACTGGGGAATTCCAGAGAAGTGTTTGGGCTGCAACGAGAACAAGGCTTGCTGGAGGACATGGTCAAAGAGGGCCAAAATTTTGCGATCGTTAGGATGGACGATGACCAACTGCTGGGAAATTGTTCCTTGTTTGCTATGGACTCGATTCGCCGGGTCGCGGAGGTCGGGATCTTCTTGGGAGATGAGGACCAACGGGGGCAGGGTTATGGAACCGAGGCGTTGCAGCTCATTTGCGAATACGGGTTCAAAGTCTTGAATCTCAACAATATCATGCTGCGCGTATTTGAGTTCAATCAACCGGCCATCCGATGTTACGAAAAAGCTGGGTTCCGCGTTTTCGGCCGCCGATCGCAAAGCTATTATATGAATGATACGTACTTCGATGAGATTTATATGGAAATGCTGCGGAGCGATTGCAAGACCACCTATCTGGATGCCAAGCTGCCCCGACGCAACTAACATCCCATAGTACTTCAAGACGACCCGGCCTTCCTGTGTGCGACGAGCCGGGTCGAACTCTATACGGAGGGGAAGATGGTGCAGATGAAGCTTGTGATTATATTTGGCCCGCAGGCGGTAGGAAAGATGACGGTAGGCCAGGAGCTGGAGAAGCTTACTGGACTGAAGTTATTTCATAATCATATGACGATTGAGCTGGTCTCGCATTTTTTTGATTATGGGTCTCCCGCCGGCAAACGGCTGGTTGGTTTGTTTCGGGAGGAAATCTTTGAAGAGGTAGCGAAAAGTGACTTGCCCGGGCTGATTTTTACCTATGTCTGGGCGTTTGACCTCCCGTCTGACCGGGAATATGTTGAACATATCCGCCGGATTTTTGAATCCCAGGGCGGTGAAGTGTTCTACGTTGAATTGGAGGCCGATCTGGAGGAACGGCTGATCCGCAACCGCGATCCGCATCGTCTGCTGCATAAGGCAAGTAAAAGAAATCTGGCGCGCTCCGAAAGGGATCTACTTCAAACCATGGAGAAACATCGATTGAACTCCTTGGACGGTGAGATAGGAGAAGCTAATTACATCAAAATCAACAATACCGCCTGTTCCCCGGACGAGGTGGCAAGAATCATCCAGGAGCGGTTTCAGCTGTAATCGTGTTGAAATTCCCCTATAGTCGAGAGGAGCGGCAAGCATGAAAGCAACCCTTCTGAAATTTCCCTCCCATTGGAATGCAGAGATCAACGTAAGATACGTTCAGGTTGCAGATTCCAATCGGAAGTTGGTCGTCTTGTTCCCCGGGAAGAATTACTCTTGCGAGAAGCCGACGCTACACTATGCCGGTCTTGCTGCCTGGGAGTGCGGATATGATATCCTGGCGCTGGAGTACGGTTATCAGGCAGCCCGAAAGGAGCTGGAATATCGGGAGATTCCGAAGGTCGTCGAGGAATGCGAACACGCGGTGCGTCAACTGAACGGCAATTATGAAGAGATGGTGTTCATCAGCAAAAGTCTGGGCACGGTCGTGGCCGGGGAAGTCCATCGCAAACTGGGCGCTGGAGCGGAAATCCGGCATATTTACTTGACGCCGATTCCCGATACGTTGCCGTATATCCATGAAACTCGAGCGGTTGTGGTTTACGGCACAAAGGACGACTTGTTTCCTGCTGAAATGGCAAGCCGCATGAAGGCATCAAGCCGGCTTCAGGTTGTGGCCATTCCAGGAGCCAATCATGGCCTGGAGATGGAGCGGGCGGAGGAAAGCTTGGAGATTTTGCGCGAGCTCACCGTGTTATATAAGGATATTCTTCTCGAGGCGGAATATCGGCCATGAGAACAGGGGCATGAGAACGAATCGACTTGGAGGACAACATGAGCGAAACCGAAATTTTTGACTTCTACACCATAGAGATGAGGAAGCTGGGCACCGCCTCCAGACAAGAGGTACATACAAAAGGTTTGTGGCATCAAACCTTTCATTGCTGGATTATGAAACGGGATACCAAGGGCGAAATCGATCTCTTGTTTCAACGGCGTCATGTGAATAAAGACGTGTTCCCTTCGCTCCTGGATACTTCCTGCGCAGGACATCTCCAAGCTGGAGAAGAAGCAAGGGACGGAGTCCGCGAACTGGAAGAGGAGCTCGGACTAGCGGTACCGGTTGAGGATCTGACCTATATCGGCAAGGTAGCTCAGGAGCATCTAATTTCCCCCCATTTGATCGACCGTGAGTTTAACCATGTATTTCTCTACGAAAGCGAACAGCCTTTGGTCGATTACCGCATCCAGGCCGAGGAACTGACGGGGCTTTATTGGGTTAGCTTGCGAGACTTTCAGGAGTTGCGCTGTGGGGATCGCGACCAACTGACGTCAACCGGAGTTTACGTGGATGACCCCAGCAGGACCCTGATGGAAGAACAGGCCACATGGCGTCTAACGGATTTTACGCCCAATTCGGACGAGTACTATCAATTGTTATTTGACCAGATCGGAAAGAGGTAGCGCATGGTGAAACCTCAGGATAGGCGGTGGGTTGCCTTCGCGCTGGTCGGATATTCCTTGCTGCTGATTTACTGGATGTTGTTCGGTTTCGGCCGAGAACCGCATGATACCTATAGGTACAACTTGAAGCCTTTATTTACGATCCGCCAATTTCTTCGTGCAGGTGATTTTATGTCAGCCCGATGGCTCGTGAATATGATCGGGAACATCGGCGTGTTTATCCCTTTTGGTCTCCTGATGCCCATGGTGTTCGGAGGGAAGCTGCGGAAAGAGATTTCTCTTTTTCTGCTGGGAATCGTGATCCTTGAAATCTTGCAGCTGGTACTGAAGAGAGGCAGCTTCGACGTCGACGATATGATTTTGAACACGGCGGGTTTTCTACTGGGCTTCGGCATATATAAACTATATGACAGGATGCTAAGCAAGCCGAATAAGCGAAGGACGTGATATGGTTGAATAAGGAAAAAGCCTGCTTTACGCCTTTTTGGTTGGCATTGGATTTTGCCTGGTTCCTTTTGCGGCCTCGGATTTTTTTCTGTTTCGTTTCATTTTCGGTTTTGTTCGTTGTTTGGGTATGGTCGTAACGATCTTTGCCGGTTTCTTTATCCTAACGGAATCCTATCTTCATCTCAAAAAAATATACGGCAATCTCATCCAAACGCTGGTCATCTCCGCTGCAGTGATTTTGGCGCTCGTTTTTATTTTCTATTGGGGGTTGTTCAACTAGCTGTGTTTGGGGAAAGGAGAAAAGCCACGTTGAAATCCAGGAAGTTTGTCGACGCGAAAATCAAGCGGTCCATCGCGGATCATGCGGAGCAAACGGATCAGCGGACGTTGGCGTTATGGGCAGCGGAATGCGCGGAGCGCGTGCTGACCTGCTTCGAGGCGGAGCGGCCAGGGGATTTGCGGCCACGCAAGGCGATCCAAGCGGCCCGCGCCTGGGTGCGCGGCGAAGTGAGCATGGCCGCGGCGCGTGCGGCAGCGTTTGCGGCGCATAACGCGGCCCGCGAAGCCAGCCATGCCTCCGCCAGTGCAGCGGCCCGAGCCGCCGGTCATGCGGCGGCGACCGCGCATGTGGCGGAGCATGCGCCGCATAGCGCCACCTATGCCGCCAAGGCATTGGCTCTTGCCGCGGACGATGCGGACACCGCCAAGGCAAGGATTGAGCTGGAGCGGCAGTGGCAGCTCCGCCGGCTGCTAGACTATTGAATTCATCATCTAACAAGGAGATGCACCAATGAATCATACACCCGTCAGCGTTTATGAAGCGGAACTTGGACATCTGGAGCAATTAGCCCGGCTGTTTGACGAATATCGCTTATTTTATGAACAAGCCTCGGACCTGGAAGGAGCCCGGCTGTTTTTGGAGAGCCGGCTAAGCCGGAGCGAATCCGTCGTTTTCTTGGCGGTCGAGCCGCTCAGTGGGAAGGCAGTTGGGTTTACGCAGCTATATCCTTCCTTTTCGTCCATTTCGATGAAACGAATTTGGATTTTAAACGATTTGTACGTACAGGAGGAATATCGGAACCAAGGCGCGGCGAAGCTGTTGCTGGAAGCAGCAAAATCCCATGCCCGGGATACGGATGCCAAAGGCTTGGAGCTGTCGACGGCTATGACCAACGCCCGGGCTCAGCGATTGTATGAAAAAAGTGGATACGAGCGGGATACGGAGTTTTACCATTACTTTCTAAGCTTGTAGTACAAAAAGGAGTTGTCGCATGACCAAAGTGCTTGTAGTGGATGACGAAGCGGGCATCTCCGGAGCAGTGTCCTACGCACTGCGACGCGAAGGGTACACGGTGGAGACGGCGGCGGATGGGGAAGAGGCGCTAGACCGGGTCGATTCGTTCCGACCGGAGGTCATGGTACTTGATGTCATGATGCCCAAGCTAAGCGGATACGAGGTATGCCGCAGACTGGAAGGCCGGCCGCAGCGGCCGGCGATTCTTTTGTTGACGGTTAAGAACGACATCGTCGACAAAGTGCTGGGCCTGGAGCTTGGGGCGGACGATTATATGACCAAGCCGTTTGATATGCGAGAGCTTGTCGCCCGAGTTAAAGCGCTTGCGCGACGCGGCTTACAGACAATCCCCGGGACTCCCAATGAGGATCGGGAGCTCGTTCGATTAGGTGAACTTACGATTCACTTACTCAATCGGACGGTTTATGCTGGCGGTACCCTAATTGACCTGACGCCAAAAGAATTTGATTTGCTGGCGCTCTTCGCCGAACATCCCGGGCGGGTGTATTCTCGGGAAGCGCTGTTGGAGCAAGTGTGGGACATGGATTTCGCCGGAGGCACGCGAACGGTCGATATGCATGTGCAACGACTGCGCAAGAAGCTGGGTCAGTGGAACAATGTGATTCAAACCGTGTACGGCATTGGCTATAAAAGTGCGGAGCAACAGCCATGAAACGACGGACTTGGCGATTTGGCCTCAAAGGGAAGGCAGCGGCGCTTCTCGCTATTCTGCTGGCTGCCGTCATCGCCGTCCTTAGCGTCCTGGTGTTGGCAGGCATCCGGGAGGACCAGCGCGAGCGCCTGGAACAAACGTTGGCCGCAGAGGCAGAGTCCGCGAATCTCCGGGTTCGCCAGGAAGTGCTGACGAGCGGTTCGCCCGCTCCGGATGCGTTCATGGAGCAAAGCGGCCAAGGTCTTGCCGTCGATTTGGGTGCCGAAAGCGGCTTGCCGGTCACACTCTATAAAACCGACGGGTCGCTTGCGGGCACCTCGTTGCCGTTTCAGCCCAAGGTGGATGTCCAGGATGCGCTAAGTTATACAGCAAAAGGGCGATCTGCCTATATCACGGAAGGCGATCAGCTATTGTATTTAGCGCCTCTTTATGCATTCGAACAGCAATCGGTGGGAACGGTGCAATTTCATGTGTCCCTCACGGAACAACAGGCTTTTTACGAGCGGATTCGGCGGTTGTTCTGGCTCGCGGGTGTGACGGTGCTGGTTGGGGGATTTCTGCTCGGCTACCTCTTTGTCTGGCGACAAGCTCATGTAATCACGCGGTTAAACCGCGCCGCAACGCGGATAGGAGAAGGGGAGTACCTACGTGAGCCTACTGTCCAACGGAAAGATGAGCTTGGGGAACTCGCGCAGGGGATCTATGAAATGAGCGGAAAAATCGCGACCACCCACACCCAATTGACCGATGAGAAAAGCAAGCTGCTTGAGGCGGTTACCCGTTTGCAGGAGCTGGAGCAGCAACAGAAACTGTTCATCGGGAACATCAGTCACGAACTGAAAACCCCGCTGACCTCAATTCTCGCTTACGCCGATCTGTTGGATATGTATCGGGACGACCCGGCGCTCCTGGAGGAGGCGGCTCGGCATATCGGGATGGAAGCCGAGCGATTATACGCGCTTGTTGAGAAATCGTTGAAGCTGTCTTCCATGGACGTCTACGAGTTTGAAACACATGCCTCCTCGGTCGACCTGAAGCCATTGCTTACGGAAGCGGCGTTACGCTTGCAAGCGAAAGCGGAGAAGCAAGGCATCGAACTGGTCACAACCTTGCAGGATGGCAAGGTCTGGGCCGATTCGGATAACGTGATGCATATGGTGATGAATCTTTTGGATAACGGCGTGAAATACAATCAACCCGGCGGCAAAGTATTTCTATCCAATAAAGCGATCTCAGAACCGGGCGGTCCGGGGCGGATGCAAATTACGGTGAAAGATACCGGCATCGGCATCCCACCGAAAGCGTGGCCTCGCATCTTTGATCCGTTCTTTACCGTCAGCAGCGACAGAGCCAGAGTTCATGGAGGGACAGGCCTTGGCCTGCCGCTAGTTCGCAGCCTCGCAGAGAAGCAACGGGGTTCGGTGAAACTAACCGCATCCGGCCCCGAGGGATCGACGTTTGTCATCGAATTGCCGCTTGAGCGTCCTGATCCTCAGGATGGCGGCTAATTCAGCCGGTTTCAGCCCAGACTTAATCGAGGTCCGGGCTGTTTGGCATGTCGTCGGGTCCGGCGGCAAGGTGAAAGGAGCAACTGCAAAAGTGCATTTGATTTCTAGCCCCAGTGCCAGTTTCGAGCTAGTCAAATGTAAAAGTGCATCCGGTAGGAGCTGATTCTAACTTTAAGGACGTTTTGGGCAAAAATAAACTGCACTTTTACATCTGAAAGACGATTTATCGACATCCGCGGGCAAATTGCCTGCACTTTTGCATCTGAAGGCCACTTACCGAAATTCGTGTGCATATCGCCTGCACTTTCACATTTAGCAAAGACGTTACAAGAACGTTACAAGTCGGATATTTTTATGTGATAACTCTTTTCTATACTTAGGTCAACAGGGGAAACCGAAACGCTTCGGAGCTCCTGTGGCACTAACGCGGGAGGTACCTGTGATGAAGCATCACGCTGGGAAGTACGGGTTCACGCTGTTGGCTGCAACGCTGTTGTCCATCGCCTTAACGGCATGTCAAGCAACCGGAGACCGGCTGACGGTCGTGGACCCTGGTGCCACTCGCCAATCCGGGCAGCAGACGCCCGTCCGAGGTGGAGCGAATGAAGCCAAAGCCAAGCGACAGTTAACGATAGTTCACACGCCGGGGCAACCGGCTAGCCGAGAGGTAACCGTTGCTGGAACGCATAAGATTGAAGCCGCGAGCATTCAATCCTGGATTTCAGAAGACGAGGTGGCAATCGAAACGATCCGACTCGTCAAAGCCGGGACGGCGACTGAGGAACCTCAATACGAGTACGCGACTTCAATCCTGAACCTGGTGAATGGCCATACGCGCAAACCCGCGGGAGAGGAGGGACAGCAAATGGACGGCTATATGCTCGTGAAAGAGACCTTGTCACCAAACGGGGGGTACAGCTTTATTCAAAAATGGAAGGACAAATATACTGCCGACAATTTCGTGAAAGATCGCGGGACGGGCGAAACGATTCAAATCCCCGGGGACAACTACTTGGAACTGGGTGGCTGGCTTAACGAGAATACGTATGTTTTGGCCGCCGGTTCTATGAGTGGGCGCGGAGAGATCCGGCAAATCTCTGCGGCGGATGGGAAAGTGACGAAGCTTCCGCTGGAGGATCCTGACGTTGAGGTATTTACGCAGTTTGGCGTCAGTCACGGCCGAATCTACTATACCGACAACCACCAGGTATTGAAGGTGTTTGATCCGGGGCAGACGAAGCCGGTCAGCTTAATTCGCGACGTATGGGATTTCCAACTCTCACCGAACAGCCAATATATATCCGTGTCTACGGTTACCCAATCGGGAGCGTTTCAAGGCAGCGAACTGCTGATCTACGACTCGGCCGGCACCCTCCAGGGTACGCTTATCGGCAAAGGTGACCTGATCTCCTACGTATCTTGGACTCCGGAGTCCGACAAACTGGCGTTCGACGTGTATACCGAGAAGAAACCGGGTATGAACGGGGTGTATCTGTTCGACACGGGTTCAGGGCAAGTGTCGCCGCTCGCTCCCTATTACGCGTCCACGGAGCCGCTCCCCCATCCGGTATACCCATTAAGCTGGAGTCCATCGGGTAAACAGCTGGGTATTACGGTGGATGATCCTACAACGCTGCTTGTCACTCAAGTCATCGAGTTTAAGTAATTGAAAAGAACATTGTGAGGAGAGGAATAACCATATGAACAACAACATGAAAAAATCGATCTTGGCTTTCGCTGTAGTGGGCATGACCTTTACCGGAGCCGCAGGAGTCTTCGCAGGAACGCAATTGCAGAAAATCACCGCTTATTTAAATCACCAAATCGGCATCCAGGTTAACGGTCAAACCTACGCCCCGGTTGACGGGCAAGGGCGTCAGTTGGCGCCAATCACTTACGACGGAACGACGTATTTGCCGGTACGGGCATTGGCGGATGTGCTGAAGGTTCCGGTGAATTATGACGCTACCCGCCATCAGGTGCAAATCGGGAGCAAAGCTCCGGAAACCCCGGAAATCCCTGAATCCAATACAGATTTGATCACTGTAAACTATACAAAAGCCCAGTTGGAGGAGATCATCAAAGCGTTCGCCAAATTCGAATCCTTCGAAACGCCATATGCGCCCCAACAAATGGCTAAAGGGGATGGCTTTAAGCTGGTGAGCGCCTCGGATGATGGCGTGAACTTGATTTTTATTCATATGACGGTTTCGATATCCCCGCGGGATTATGCTTACGAATACGAGGGAAAAACGATCACCTTGTCGAACGGTGTTCAAGCGAAATGGTACACTCCGTCTGAAACGCCGATGCTTTCCTTCAAGTTGGATGACCGTTTCGTGACGCTAAGCTCGCCGGATGGCAAAATAAGCCAAACCCAGATGGAGAAGGTAGCCGTCACTGTTGCGAAGTTGAAATAAACTCTTTAGGGATCTCGGAAGGTCTGTCGGAGCAGGAGTTCATCCTGTTACGACAGGCCTCTTTTGATTAGGCAAAGGTTAGCAAATCGGCATTTACTTCCAGCTGTATTCTGGCCTAATATGGAGTTATTGGTTACGTTATCGAATCGAGGAGGGGGAGCGGGATGATCAAATCGTTTGATCAATTGGAGCTTTTGTTGGCGGAGTTTTCGAGAGTCGTGAGCGCCATGGACGAGGCAAGCTTTGTGAATAAACCGTCGCCGGAGAAGTGGTCGAAGATGGAGATCCTCGGGCATTTGTGCGATTCGGCGGCAAATAACCATGTGCGGTTTATGCGGATTCTGACGACGGATGAGCCGATCACAATTGATGGGTACGCGCAGGATGATTGGGTGAAACGCCACGGCTATCAGCATTACTATCACCGTGAGGAGCTTCTCCTGTTGTGGAATCAACTTAACGGGTTGATCCTGAATGCGCTGCGTAGTGCCACCGAATCGGATGGAGCGAAACGATGTGTGCTCACCGACGGTACCTCGCTAACACTTGACGAATTATTTGAAGATTATATCCGGCATGCGGAGCATCATCTCGGACAAATTCACGATATTCGTTAAGGGAATAAAACTAGGAAATTCCTTTGATTTTCCCGGTTCCTTGTTTATATTAGATACACAACCTTGAAGAAGAAAAGAGAGGAATTTCGTTATGCCTGAGAACTTAACGACCGGGGAAACAGCTTACGGGCAACGCCGATTATCGCTGCGAGCCGATTGCGACAATTGCTTTGGCTTGTGTTGTGCCGCCTTGCCCTTCGCCGCATCGGTGGACTTCGCTGCGGATAAGGCGGCAGGACAGCCTTGCGGACATTTGCGGGAGGATTTTCGCTGCGGGATTCATGGCAGACTGCGGGAGCAGGGCTATCGAGGCTGTACAGTCTATGACTGCTTTGGCGCAGGGCAACAGGTCTCACAGGTGACTTTCGCTGGGGTGAGTTGGCGTCAAGCGGCGGGATCTACTAAGCCGATGTTCGAAGTGTTCCCGGTGATGTGGCAGCTGCACGAATTGCTCTGGTACCTGGACGAAGCGTTAAGTCTATCCCAGGTAAATGATTTGCATGATCAGTTGCGCTTCGCCTATGACGAGACTGAACGGCTCGCTTACGCCGGTGCGGACGATCTGCTCGCCTGTGATCCGGCAGCTCATCGTGCCAAAGTCAACGAGCTGCTGCTGGAGGTGAGCGAGCGCGTCCGTTCCGAAGCGCTCCGACAGGCCAAGTCGTCACCTGGACGCCGCAGAAACTTTGGACGCGGCGCTGACTTGATCGGCGCGAAGCTTCGGGGGGCCGACTTACGTGGTGCCCTCCTGCGAGGCGCCTATCTGATCGCCGCCGATTTGCGGGGAACGGACCTCTGCGGTGCCGACTTGATCGGTGCAGATCTGCGGGATGCCGATTTAAGAGGTGCCAATCTGTCTCAGAGCTTCTTCCTTACCCAAGCTCAAATCAACGCGGCTAAAGGGGACTCGGCTACGAAGCTACCGCCTCTCCTCCAACGGCCCTCCCATTGGGAGGGGGCTCCGGGGAGGATTGAAGCGGGATGAACGATTATCAGGAAAGAGTTAACCAGGTCTGCGCACACATCGATGCGCACTTGGATCAGAAGCTCAGTCTGGATCAATTGGCCGAAGTCTCCCATTTTTCCAAATATCATTTCTCGAGGATATTTGCATCAGTTACAGGGCGTACGCCGTTTGCGTATATCGCTCAGCAGCGATTAGCCCAAGCTGCCACTTATCTGCGGGAATCTCCCCTCCCTGTGCTGGAGATTTCCCTGCGATGCGGATTTGAGTCGGCCTCAAACTTCAATGCGGCATTTAAGAAGTACTACGGCCAAACACCAACCGAGATGCGCGAACAAGCACGGCAGGATCGCAATATTTCGCTATCAGACCGCAATCCCGAGGAGGCCGGTCCGGCGCCGAGCCCTTATGATCAAACTGTAAAACACAGTTTATTGAGGAGGGTTTGGCAAATGCAAGCAACCATTGAAGAGCTTCCCTTGATGGAAGTAGCGTACGTAAGGCATGTGGGCAGTTATCTGGAAACCTATCGCGCTTGGGCGAAATTAGGCATGTGGGCCGCGGAACATCGTCTGTTTCCGCCGGGGCAATCTTATATCGGCATTTCACTGGACGATCCCGCAGTGACTGAGGAAGAGGAATGCCGGTACGATGCCTGTGTGACCGTTCCAGAAGGGTTAAGCCAAACGGATACGCCGCCGGAGATTCAGTTTCAGACGCTGCCGGGAGGACTTTATGCCAAGTTTTATTTCTATGATACAACGGATAAGCTTGCGCTTCTGTACCAGAGCATTTTCGGTAACTGGCTGCCGGACAGCGAATACGACCCGGACGACCGGTACTGCCTGGAGTTCAGCATGAACGATCCGGCTCAGGATCCCGAAGGCAAGGCCAAGGTGGACTTATACATTCCGATCAAAACAAGGGCGTGAAGGGAGAGGTTTATTTGAATCCGATCAGCAATCAAATCGGGGCGGTGTTTCTTCCGGTCAGCGACATTGAACAGGCCCGGGACTGGTATTGCGGCTTACTAGGGCTGCCGGTCGACGGAGAAGTTCTGCACGGCCATTTATACGTGCTGCCGATGCAGGGGGCTGGCTTGGTGCTGGACAGCAAAATCTATGCCAAAGACAAGACGTTTCGCGTTCCTGCGTTTCATTTCAACACGCATGACATTACGGAAGCTTACGCTTATATGAAGGAGCGGAACGTGGAATTGGTTACGGGGATCGAGAATAATCATTGGTTTAATTTCAAGGATCCCGACGGGAATCTGCTGATGGTCTGCCAATGCTAGGCGATGCTTTACGATAACTTAGAAGGCAACAGGAGGAGCACCATTGACTTATACGCATATTTTATTCGACGCGGACGATACGTTATACGATTATCCGAAGGCGGAGAGCCATGCCTTAACCCGGACGCTTACGGAGGCAGGCATTGCTTGCACCGATGAGGTGATGGAAGCCTATCAAGCGATTAATCAGCAGCTGTGGCGCGACCTTGAACAAGGGCTTGTTACGCAGGCTGCGCTTCGGACGGAGCGGTTTGCTCGGCTGGTGCAGGAGCTGGGTCTGACTCCCCGTTTCGAGGTGGCAGAGATCAGCGAGCGTTATCTGGAGTTGCTCGGAGAAGGTATATATCTAATCGACGGCGCTTACGACATCTGCCGTGGTTTGAACGAAGCCGGTGTTCACCTGGCAATCATCACCAACGGGATTAAGAAGGTGCAGACAAACCGGATCGCCGGTTCGGAATTGTCGGGGATGTTTGAGGCAATCATTGTGTCCGAGGATACGGGATATCAGAAGCCGCATCCGGGTATTTTCGATTATGCTTTTGAGCAACTGGGGCTTCGGCAGGCGGACAAAAGCCGAGTGTTGATCGTTGGAGATTCGCTGACTTCTGACATGAGGGGCGGCCAAAACTACGGCATCGACACCTGCTGGTTTAACCCGTTCCATCGCCCGAATACGCTGGGCCTGAAGCCGACTTACGAGATTCGCAGCCTGGCGGAACTCATAATGCTGGCCGGAGTCGACCACTGACGGGTAGCTCTTGCCCGCCGGGGCATTGAAGCTCTGGATATTTATCTCCGTGACCAAAGAGGACGGTAACTCGCGAAACCAAGGAGGGCTCTACATGGACGTTCGAATCGCAACCATTTTACCGTCTCAGAAGGCGCTGTTCTTTAATTTGTTTAATTTGTATTTGCATGATTTGTCGGCTTTCACCGGCGAGGAACCGGGTGATGACGGGAGATTCGACCTAGCGAACACGTACCTCTATTTGGAGCGGGAGGAACTGCATCCTTATTTTATTTATTGTTCGGGGAAGGTGGCTGGTTTCCTACTGGTTTGCGCACCGCCTTTTGTACCTGAAGAGATCGATTTTACGGTACAGGAGATGTTTATTCTACATAAATATCGCGGGCAGAAAACGGCAGAGAAGGCCGTATCCGAAATCCTGCGGCGCTTGTCGGGCCGGATTCGGGTGGAACAGTTGCAGAATAACGCCATTGCCGTTGCTTTCTGGAAGAAGATTTACCGGCAGCACGGAATCACATTCGTCGAGTCGATCGAAAGCGTGGAAATCGAGGGGCTGCCTGGTCTCCACGAGGTTCTGGCCCAAACCTTTTCGTTATAAGAGAACAAGAACCATCCGAACGGTCCGAAATTAGGTATAATGGAGAGACCAACGCATGACCCGGCCCCAGGAAAAGATGATCGGCGGCCGGGCATTTTTTTATCTAGGGGGGAGAGGTATGGCACATCTTTATCACGCGGACCGCGTTACGTACCATCTGAAGCAATCACCGATTCCGGAGTTTGCTTGGCACACCAGCGAACGCTTGGCGGAGCTGTCCGGCTCCAAACACTTGACGTTCGATATCCGCTCGTTGGATCCGGGGAAATACTCATATCCGTATCATTTTCACCGCAATGCCGAGGAACTCTTCGTTATTCTGGAGGGAAGCGCGTTGCTCCGTACGCCGGAAGGGAAACAGGAATTACAAACCGGGGATGTCGTCTTCTTCGAGACGGGTCCTTCAGGAGCACACCAGCTGCTTAATCATACGGAAAAGCCGTGCAAGTATCTGGATATTCGCACGAATGTGGGGCTGGATGTCTGCGAATATCCGGATTCGGGGAAAATTAATATTTTGCCTTATCAGGAAATTTACGATAGCGCTGACCAAGTGGACTATTTTAAGGGCGAGGATCAGGTTGCAGATAAATGGGCGGCCAAGGAGCGCGGGATAGAAAATGAATAGTAGTCCATCGCAACTTCGCTTTTATGCTAAGGAGGAGGATTTTGAAACGCTTCAAGGGTTTGAGCTCCTCTCCGAGCAAGTCGAATTTACTGCGCTGCCTGGCGAGGCTTTGGAAGTGGCTGCCCAGGATCCAAACCGGTATCCGGTGGTCATCCAATCGGCGGAAGGGGAGACGGTCGGATTCTTCGTGTTGCACCTGAATGCGGGTTCGGATTTGTTGGTCGATAACCCGCGGGCCATCCTCTTACGGGCCTTATCGGTTGACTTCCGGCAACAGGGTAAAGGGTATGCCAAAGCGGCAATGCTGCAGCTTCCCGCTTTCGTAAGGGAACACTTCCCCGAAGTCGATGAAATCGTGCTTGCCGTAAACGCACGGAATCTTACCGCCCAGCGGCTATACCTCCAGGTCGGGTTTGAAGACCGCGGTTTAACGCGATTAGGTCCGGTGGGATTGCAACATATCTATCATTTCAAGATGGAGAGAACGGGATGACTCTAATTAGAGAGATTCGAGAGGACGACGCCGAGCGGTTCTTGCGCCTTTGCCTGCGATTGGATCAGGAAACGAAATTTATGCTTTATGAACCGGGAGAACGAACCACGACAGTAGAGCTTCAGCGGGATCGGATTCAAGCGATTCTGGCGGATGGACGCTCCACGATCCTAGTAGCGGAGGAGATAGGCGAGCTCGTTGGTTATCTGGCTATCTTCGGCGGGAATGCGAACAAAACGAAACACATCGGTCACATCGTCATAGGTATTATTGAAGCTTATACAGGAAGTGGCTTGGGGACTTCGCTGTTTCATGCGGCCGAAAAGTGGCGCGAAGAGAGCGAGCTCACCAAGTTCGAATTAACGGTGATGGTACCGAATGAACGGGCCGCTGCGCTTAATAAGAAAATGGGTTTTGAAATCGAAGGGGTTAAACGAGATTCCATTCGGATGGATGGGATGTACGTCGACGAGTACTATATGGGGAAAATTTTCTAAGCTTGATCTCTAAGGAGGCGGAGGCCATGATTCAATGTCCTTGGTGCGGAGAGCGGGTCGTTTTGGTCCAAGACGTTTGTCCCGAATGCAGACATGAGGTGCTTCCGGAGCATCTGGAGGGATTGCCCGGCCCGGAACCTGGCGATCCCACCGAACCCCCTCGGGTCATGGATTACTTCAATTTGGAAGAAGTGCTGCAGCGCCGGTTCAAATGTGGCAAGTGTGGGAACCGGGAGGCAACGGTGAAAGAGGTGGCGATGACCGGCACCGGACTGAGTCAACTGATGGACATCCAGCACAACCATTACCTCTTTGTCTCCTGCCTGCATTGCGGTCATGTGGAAATCTATGACCCGGACGTACTTCGAGGACACCCGTCTGGCAAATTCTCGACCATTCTGGATTTATTGTTTGGAGGTTAACGATGAAACGAACGGATGTCGTGTATCTATTGATTACCGATGAGACTAGAACTAAAGTGCTCATGGTGCAGAATGAAAATGAAGCCTGGACGTTGCCGGGAGGTGCGGTAGAGCCTGGAGAGACGCTGCAGATGGCGGCGATCCGCGAAGGCAAGGAGGAGACGGGACTGGATGTTAAGGTGTTCGGGATCGTGGCCGTGAACGAATTCGTACATACGGATAGAGATGAACATGTGGTATTACTGACATTCCGGGCGGAAATCGTCAGCGGTGACCTGGAGATTACCCGGCCGGACGAAATTCTGGCTATCGAGTGGGTGGATGTGCAGCATGCCGATGAACGGATGCCCTATTATCTCGAAGGAATTAGTTCTATCGTGACGAAGGGTGTGGAGGTCACGTATTTTGACGAAGGCCGAATCTGAGATTTGAACATCAATAAGGCCTGCCGAACTCTCGGCAGGCTTTTCCGATATTGGTTTAGGATTCCAGTGAAGCCGCCTTCCGCCGACTGATGCGTAACTGGATCGCGAGAAACAACAGGGTGATTAGCAGCGGGTACAGCATGGCCCAGCCGGTGAACGGAAACACGACGGCCGTGGCGGCGAAAGAAATCCAGCTAAGGACAACTCCGGTGCGGCTGCCTTTCAGAAGCCGAATCCCCGCGGCGCAGCCGCCCATATACGTCAGAATAAAGGTCGCGTTCGGAAACTGGATCAGCGTACTTAGGGATACCGTCCCGGTTCCGTAAAGCATCATCACTGCCGCAAAGCAGAACATGAGGAATAAAAGCGAGCCGGTGGGGGTGTGAAACCGTGGAGACAACCCCTTCCACCATTTCGGGGCACTGCCTTCGCGAGCCATGGCGTATGCGACCCGAGCGGCAGCTCCGGTATAGGCGATGATCGCGGCCATGCAAATGAACAGCCCCGTAACCCCGGCGACGATACCGCCCCATGAACCCAGCGGCTGACTGATAATCCAGACCATGGAAGACTCTGAGCCGCCCTTCAGGTAGCTTTGCGTGCCAACCGTGGCTAATGCCGACAAAAAGTATAAAGTCCCTACGATAATTGCGGCGGCGGTCACCCCTTTGATTGCCGCCTTTTGCGGATCCTTAAACTCCTCGGACATGTGCGATACCGCCTCCCAGCCGATGAAGCACCAGAACAGCATGGAAGCGGCCTGGCCGACGCTGAGCCAGCCATGCGGCATAAACGGGGTAAAATGAACGCTTTCCATTCGCGGTAATGCCGCCCCGAAAGCGAAGATTAACACGGAGGCGATGGCAATAACTACGGCAATCTGGATTTTGCCGGCGAGCTGCATGCCGACCCAGTTCGTCAGCAGGCCGACGGCCAACATCACTGCGGCAACCGTCAGCTTGGCACCTTCTCCCCAGCCCAGCGCCGCGGATAAGTACCCGGCACCGGTCAAAGCGGCCACAGGTCCACCGATCGGCACCGACATCAGGAAAAACCAGCCGACGAGCGTTCCGGTTTTCTTCCCATAAGCTAAGGTTACGAAGTGAGATACCCCGCCGGCATTTGGATATTTAGCTGAAAGCAGTCCCATCGACAACGCCATCGGCAAAATAAGCAAAGTCATGAATCCCCACGCGAGCAAGGAAGCCGGGCCGGCCGTCTCCGCCGCCAGTCCGGGTACGATCAAGACGCCGGAGCCCAACACGGCGCCGATGTATAATGCGATAGCCTGCGGCAGGCCAATCCCTTTTTGGAGTTTGGTGCTTGTTTCTTTCATGGAGGTTTCCTGCTTTCATTGTGTTTTTTTCTAGCGTATCAGATAATAGATCCATAGGAAAAACAGAATTATCGAATTTTATCCATTCGAATTTCCGATGGAAGTAGGTGAACTAATGGAGTCCCGTCATTTATTTACGTTTCTGGTTGTGGTCGAGGCTGGCAGCTTTACTCGGGCCGCGCAGCAGCTCGATTATGCGCAGTCCAGCGTTACGGCACAAATTCAGGCATTGGAGGCAGAAGTCGGGTTGCCGCTGTTCGACCGGATCGGCAGAAGGATCGTCTTAACCGATGCGGGTCGACGATTGCTCCCCTTCGCCCAAGAGATCTCCAAGATCCACGAGATGGCCAAAAACGCCCTGCGTCCGGAAGCGGATATGGCCGGATCCCTAAAGATCGGTGCACCGGAATCGCTGGCTGCGTTCCGTTTGCCGGAGGTCATCCGTCATTACAGGCAGCGTTATCCTCAAGTGCAGATCGTGCTGAAGCCCGGACAGTGCTGGGAATTAAGGGATCTGGTTCGTTCAGGGGAACTGGATGTGGCTTTTCTACTACAGCCGGAGGTGGAGGATCGGGACTTGCACATTGAAACGCTTGTTCATGAGCCGATGGCACTGGTCGCTCCGGCTGACCATCCCTTAAGCCAGGAGCCGGAAGTCGTTCCGGCCCAGTTGAAGGATCAAACGATCCTGCACACCGAAAGCGGCTGTTCCTATCGTACCTTGTTTGAGCACTATTTGAACAGTCATGGCGTTTTCCCCGATCCGAACTTAGAGTTCTGGAGCGTTGAAGCGATCAAACAGTGCGTGATAACCGGCTTAGGCCTGTCCTTCTTGCCCCTGATCACCGTGCGCAGCGAACTTACGGAAGGCAAGCTGGTGAAGCTGAACTGGAACGACGAATCTCAGCGGGTTGCAACCCAGTTAGCCTTACACCGCAAGAAATGGAGATCTCCGGCTTTGGAGCAATTCGTCTCTATGGTACGGGAACAAGCGGAGCGGTGGCGCGAAGAAGCGGCTTTGTAGGCCTTTGCATCGCATTTATGTAACATATTTTCGTTATAATACGCCAATACTCCCTATAGTTACTAAAGCGAATAGGGAGGCGGGCGATGTGAGTAACGGCAAGGCAAGGGAAAAAGGAATCTCCACGTTTCATTTAACGATGCTGGCGCTTGGCACAGTGGTCGGAGGCTCGTTCTTTCTCGGTTCGGGCGTAGCGATTAAAGCGGCGGGTCCCAGCATCTTGTTTTCATATATTCTCGGTGGTTTGCTGGTCTACGTCATCCTCTATGCTCTTTCGGAAATGACGGCAGCCGACCCGGTGCCGGGCTCTTTTCGCACGTATGCCGAACGCAGCTTTGGGCGGGGCGCCGGATTTGTAACTGGCTGGGTATATTGGATCGGCTTGATTCTGGCGATGTCCAGCGAATCGATTGCCGCGTCAACATTTTTGAGGGAGTGGTTCCCGAGATTCCCGGAGGTCGCCATGGGTATGATCATCATTGTGGGGATCACTTTGCTTAATTTGCTCGGGGCCAACTACCTAAGCAAGCTGGAAAGTGGTCTTGCCGCAGTCAAGTTGCTGGCGATCGTCGGGTTCATCGTGATTGGGCTAGCCCTGATCGCAGGCTGGGTACCCGGAACCCCGGCCGCAGGCGTGGGTGAATTGCGGGGAACAGCATGGTTTCCGGGCGGATTCACGGGAATTGCCGGCAGCATGCTGATTGTGATTTTCACCTACGCTGGATTTGAGGTCATCGGCTTGGCCGCTTCCGAGGTTGAGAATCCCAAGAAGACGATTCCCCGGGCCATCAACATGACCTTGATTAGCTTGGTGGCGTTATATATTGCCGCCATCGCCGTGGTCCTTATGCTGTATCCGACGCAAGGCATGATTGCGGATCAAAGTCCGCTGGTATTGGCCTTAACCCGTTGGGGAATGGGGTGGGCCGGGATGTTGATCAATATCGTGATGATAACGGCAATTTTGTCTACCATGCTGGCCTCCACGTTTGGCCTTGCCCGGATGCTGCGTTCCCTAGCAGCGGAAGGTCATGCCCCCGCTTGGCTGAAAGACCGGCAGGATATCCCCTATAAGGGGATCTTGTTCTCTGGAGCCGCCATGCTGTTTGGCTTGGCCATGGGTTACCTGCTTCCTCAGCAGGTTTACCTCTTCCTGGTCAGCTGCGGCGGGTTTTCGCTGCTGTTCTCTTATTTTATGATTCTGGCATCGCACTATCGCTGGCGGCGAACGACGCCTTGCTCTCCCGAAGCCGCCTGCCAGCTTCCGGGATATCCTTACACGTCTTGGGCTGGCCTTATCGGCATGGTCGGGATTATCGCGAGTATGCCGTTTATTTCCGGACAAGGCGCCGGGCTGGTGGTTGGTTTGAGCTTGGTCGCCCTGCTTGCCGGGATCTACTGGGTGAAACAGAGAAGATCCCGTGAACCTGTTCGGACCCTGCCAACGCGGGTCACAACGCCGCTGATGGAAGCGGCGGAGGAGATGACCGGCGGCAGGGGAATCCGGGAGGCTGATGGCGAAGCGCAAAGCCCCACATCTGAGTCGAAAGAATAATGCTGATCTCGCGTGACTTCCTCCAATTTCTAGAGACCTACTCCGAACTTGATCGGGGAAGGTCTTTTTTTATGGATTTCATAGCGACTTCTTCTTCTGTTGCGGATCTCGGCGTAGTAGAATGGGATAAAATGCCGGAAAAGGAGTGGGTCAGGAATGGAAGCGTTGCAGCTTGAGGATTTTACCGGGTATCGTTTCCTGTCGGCCGTACAGCTTTCACCAAACGGAAGTTATGCCGCCTATGGCGTGAAAATCAGCAATCCAGAGAAGCAGGGGTATCTCTCCGATTTATGGATCACTTCAGTTCGAGACGGGCAAACCCGTCAGTATACGGGAATGGGAGATGTAGGGTCGTTTCGTTGGCTGGATGACGATACTCTGTTCATTCAGGCAGACCGGGAGCATCTGGACAAGGAGCCGCATCCGCTTGAGCCCCAAACCCATTTCTATACCTTGCGCCTGGATGGAGGCGAAGCGCTCAAAGCTTTTACCCTTCCGCTGCGAGTAACGGAAATCTTGCCGCTGAACGACAGCCGATGGGCGGTACGTGCCTCTTACGACAACGCCAATCCGACAATCACGGGACAGACGGAGGAAGACAAGGCCAAAGCTCGGAAGGCTTACGATGAAGAGCAGGATTACACGGTCTTGGACGAAATTCCGTTTTGGCAAAACGGTGCGGGAATCACCAATAAGAAGCGGAATCGAATTTATTTGTATGATGCGGCAAACGGAAGCTTGACGCCGGTAAGCGCTCCGTCTTTTGACGTATCCCTGATGAAAGTGAACGATACTCGAACGCAGCTCATGTACATAGGGGTAGATTATTCTGACAAAATGGAACTGACCGATTCGCTCTGGACTTTGGATCTTGGCACAGCCCAAGCGCGCGAACGGATTCCGGCCGGCACTTATCAGTTCCGTTCGGCTGAGTTTCTAGGGCAAGATATCGTATTCGCCGCTTCGGAGCACAGAAAATATACGATCAACGAAAACCCGACGTTTTCGCGCTTGGACCCGGAAGGGCGGATCGTCCGGTTTGCCGATCCGGACTTCTCCGTGGGCAACACGGTAGGTAGCGACTGCCGCTTGGGCGAAGGACGATGGTTTAAGGCGGAGAAGGACGGCATTTACTGTCTTGTAACCGACCGGGCATGCTCCCGGTTGTGTAAAATCACCTATGATGGACATACCGAGTTTCTCAGCCAAGCCGAAGGCTCTATGGATGTGTTCGCCAAGAGCGGGGGAACAGTTGTGTTCATTGGGATGCGGGAGCAACGGCTGCAAGAGCTCTACCAGCTAGAACTGTCCTCCGGGGAGGAAATTCAACTTACAAATTTCAACGATCAGGTCCTGCATGGAAAATACGTTGCGGTCCCGCAGCCGCTGAGCTTCGTAAACAAGGACAGCGTGGAGATCGACGGCTGGGTGCTGCTGCCGAAGGATTATGATGCTAGCCGAACATATCCGGCCATCCTGAACATTCACGGCGGTCCGAAAACCGTATACGGAACGGTATTTTTCCATGAAATGCAGCTGTGGGCCAATGATGGTTATTTCGTGTTATACAGCAATCCGCGAGGAGGGGACGGACGCGGGGACGATTTTGCTGATATCCGGGGGCGCTATGGCACGATCGATTATGAGGATTTGATGGAATTCACGGATCGGGCCTTGGCAGCTTATCCCGCGATCGACTCGCAGCGGCTGGGCGTCACCGGGGGAAGCTACGGCGGGTTTATGACGAACTGGATCATTGGGCATACCGAGCGTTTTGCCGCCGCCGTCTCTCAGCGGTCCATCTCCAATTGGATTTCAATGTGCTGTACCACCGATATCGGCTACTATTTCGCCGTAGATCAAACCGCTTCTACGCCGTGGGACGGGGCGGAGCACATGTGGGAGCAGTCCCCGCTAAAGTATGCGGACCGCGTGCAAACCCCGACCCTGTTTCTTCATTCCGACGAAGATTTCCGCTGCTGGCAGGTGGAGGCACTGCAGATGTTTACCGCTTTGAAAATGCATGGCGTGGCGTCGCGGTTATGTCTGTTCAAAGGCGAAAACCACGAGTTGTCCCGTTCGGGCAAACCGGTGCACCGGATTCGCCGACTGAAGGAAATTTCGGCGTGGTTTCATCTCTATTTACAACCGACGATGTAGCTAGAATTCCTCCTTCGGCTCTTCGGCCGGTTCGAGAGATTGGGCATAGAAGGAACCGGCCGATGGTGGTAAAGTAGACGGAGTATATCTACAGGAAAATCACCCCAGAAGGAGCCCGTTCTCATGGAGTCGTCCGTCCTTATCTTGCTTGGTATCATCGTTATTTTGGCAGCCGGATTCACACAGGGACTAACCAGTTTTGGTTTTGCGCTGATCGCGACGCCGATCCTAGGTCAGATCATTTCGTTGCAGGAAACGGTTCCGATCATCGTCATGTTGAGCCTATGCACGAATGTGATTGTATTCGCTGGCTGCTACAAACACGCCGATATTCGTAAGATCTGGCTCCTGATCCTCTCTAGCTTGTTGGCTGCTCCGCTGGGGACCTATCTTTTGCTCTTTTTAAGCGGGGATGTCCTAAAGCTGGCTACTGGCACCCTCATTATCCTTGTGGCTGCGCTTCAACTGGTGGGCAAATCGTTTCCGGTCAAGCGGGACAAGCTGGCGTACCTGCCGATCGGCGCATTGAGCGGGCTGCTGAATGGAAGCATCTCGATGAGCGGTCCGCCGGTCGCTTTGTTTCTATCCAACCAGGGAGTGGGCAAGGAGACGTTTCGTGCCAATATTTCGGTATACGGGATCTTCCTTAACATCGTGACGATCTTGACCTACCTGTACGGGGG
The DNA here is from genome assembly GCF_018403305.1 of Paenibacillus sp. J53TS2. Classification (NCBI taxonomy): domain Bacteria; kingdom Bacillati; phylum Bacillota; class Bacilli; order Caryophanales; family Paenibacillaceae; genus Paenibacillus; species Paenibacillus sp. J53TS2. Next base: position 368,821 of record NZ_BOSK01000001.1, on the reverse strand, counting down.
ATTGTTGACTCGAGAGACACTTCACTACACAGGCTGGTTCGTCCCGAGCATGCTGATCGGCGTGTTCGTCGGCATTCGTGCGCTGAAGAAGCTGGATGAGCAGCGGTTTAAACGAGTAGCCCTATGGCTGATCATGGTTTCCGGCGTGTGGACGATCATTGGCGTTGTGACAGGGTAAGCCAATGTGGAGAATGAGGGGAAGACTGAGGTTGTTGTGATTGGATCTGTTCGAGAGGGGGGTAGTAGATGGACGACTTAAGTATTTCATCTCTGGTCTGGCTGTTTCTCGTAGCGTTTGTCATCCATGACATGGAGGAGATGATCTGGGTCGGGCCATGGGCGAAGCGAAATCGTCAGAAGGCGGTGGCTGCGGTCCCGGCTCGTATGAGGCGTTCGTTAACGCAGATGCTTACCATCAACAGCAGCCAATTCGCCGTGGCCGTTCTGCTGGAATTTATCGTCTTTGTTCCGTTTACGCTGATGGCGGCGGAGCAAGGAAGGTTCTTTATCTTCTTATCCATTAACTCATTGTTCTTCTTGCATGTGTTTACTCATGTGGCCCAGTCGCTCTATTTGAAAATGTACACGCCGGGCGTCGTCACCGCCGTTCTGATTGTACTTCCTTATTCGTTGGTTTTGTTTGACCGTCTGCTTTCGGATAACCTGGTAACCTGGGGCGAGATTCTGCTCAGCGTTCCGGTTGGGTTGCTCGTCGTACCGCTGGTGATGGTCGGCCATGAGCTGGGCAAACGTTGGGTGAAGTCTTAGCGGACAACGACGCAGTGAATTTTGGGACTATCTGCAGGTCTTAAATCACAAACCCCGCCATTACGTTCTTTAACCCTTACTGCTGACTTATCCCTAAATCAGAGAAAAATAAAAGCCTTCCGGTCGCGCACTGATGCCGCTGGAAGGCTTTTGAAATGGCTATAAGATCGATTCTTGGCTCAAGGCACTGGTCGGCCTTTGTTCGCGCAGCTGGTTCAGCAAATCCTTCATGCGGGCCGGGATTTCTCGCTTCAGTTCCTCCCAGGTTACCAGCATGTCGGGCGTCCAATCGAACGGCATATAAGTGCCGGCGATGTCAAACCGGAAGCTGCGGAGATGCTTGGCCGCGAGCTCATCGGCATCGGGTAGTGTCTTATACGTACCGCGTAGCATGTCGGGCTCCAGTACGCCGTCTTTTCCCGCATGCTCGCCGGTTGCCAGATGCAAGTTCGGCAGTAGATCGAACAGCTCGCGAAGCGGGGAGTAGGCGTGTTTTCCCGGCTGACAATATAAGCTGATGCTTCCATCAGATCCGACGTTCGTTTTACTGGGGGCGATGCCTTTCAAGTACGTCCCGTGGAAGCTGGCCTCGCAATCGACGACAGCCCCTTGCGGCGACAGGAAGATCCACATATGTTCCAGATCGTAGAGATGCGTAATATCGTAGTCCCAATAGACCGCATATTCGATCACGGCGCCAACGCGCTTGTGATCAACCTCCAGCATTCGTTTGAACGAAGGGGATGGCCCGGTTTCCGTAAGCACCGTCACGCCGACCCGGATGGGACGGAACGGCTCATGTTCATCGATGAGCATGCGCGGGATATGATGAAAGGCCAACTCCCGCCAGTTGGCACTGTTGTCCAGCATGTTGATTGCCTCCTCTTATCTCATTTGATCCCATGACAAGCTTAGCACGTGTTTTTCATCCCAGTGTTAACCTCAGAATAAGGTTTTTCCTATATCTATCATCAGTTCTCTAATATAATGTTTGTGAACGAAAATACATACCTATTGGAGTGTGAGGATCTTGCAAGAAATATTCAAGCAAGTACCGTTGTACCGTTTTCTGGCCTATTGTATGGAAACGAACCTTCCAAGACGGATTCTCGATTGCGGGGCTGGCGGGGACATGCCTCCCTTGAGCCTGTTTAGCGCTTACGGCTTTACTACCTATGGCATCGATGCGGATCCGGAGCAATGCCACCGAGCTAATGCGTATGGCCGGCAAAAAGACCAATCCTTGAACATCCGTGAAGGGGATATGCGCAAATTAGACTTTCCAGATCAATCGATGGGGTTTGTGTACTCGTACAATTCGATATTTCATATGCGTAAACAAGAGGTCCTACAATCGCTTGTGGAGTTAAAGCGCGTCTTAATGCCGGGCGGGCTGATGTTCGTTAATTTTCTGACGACAAATGACTTCCGATGCGGGCAAGGTCCCGACGTGGGGAATCATGAACACGAGCAATTTGATGATGACCAACCGGTGATTCATTCCTATTACGAGCCGGGGGAGCCAGATGCTCTCCTGAGCGATATGGAGATTTTGTATAAAGAGGACAGGGTGCTTGAAAGAATTTATGAAGGAGAACGCATCAGACAAGGGTTCGTTGATTACATTGTTAGAAAGAAAGCGATTTCATGATTAGGGGTAGCATTCCCCGTTGCGAACAGTGTATCATAGATTTGTAAAATGTCCTTTATATCACTTTTGAACATACGACCCGGCTGGAGATCGCCCATATCCAAGGCTGGGTTCAGTTATTTTAGACAGAGAAAGGATTGAAGTTGATGGATTCACTGCTGATCCGTCCGGCAAGTCTGAACGATATCGACGGCATTCGCGAGGTGGCCGTGGAAACCTGGAACAGCACGTACGAAACGATTTATCCGGAGCATTTCATTGCGACGTATTTGACCCATGCCTATGCCAAGAGCAGCCTGGAACAAAGCATTACGTTGGATGAGGCGCAATCGTCGCGCAAGTTTTTGGTTTCGGAATGGGAAGGGGAAATCGTTGGTTTCGGCCAATTGTCGGAGCCGGATGAGGGAGTTAGCGAACTGACTCGACTATATATATTAAAAGAGCATCAGCGTAAGCGCATCGGCAAGCAATTGCTGAACGAGCTGATTCGCCAGAACCCCTTGATTAAGGAAATTTATGCCTGGTGTGAACGCGAGAACGGCATCGGTACGCTTTTTTATAAATCGAACGGGTTCGTGTATACCGAAGAGAAGGAAGAAGTATTGTTCGATTATCGAACGATGATGGCCAAATACGTGAAACGCATTTAGGCAAGGCCATGAATCTAAGGGAAGTTAAGTGGAGATGGGAATAAATTGACCACCAATCTGGCCATTGTATGTATCCTAACGATGATTATTCATGCAGCAGAGACCCTATCGTATTCAATCCGTTATGCCGGTGTGAAATTGAACAAAATCGTTGTTGCGTTGTCTCTGACCGGGATCGTCGTGCTTGTATCTAGAACAGCGAATATGCTTCAGGCACCGATGACGGCCACATTTATCGATCACGCCAGGAAGTATCCCGATTTTCAGGTGATGGACACGCTGCGGATCATCCTGTTGGCCGGTTCTGCCGGAACGCTGCTGGCGATGCTTCTATTTCCTACCTGTGTAAATCTCTTTGAACGCGTGATCGCCAAGCTGGAGGTGGCAGGATCGCTGCCCAAGCTGGTCACGAGCGTATCGATCCCGCAGCTCAAAAACGTCCGGCATTATTTTCGCAAGCCCAACCTGCGTCTTCGTTCCTTTCGCCTCATGGGAGTTCCGAAGCGCTTTATATTGCTGAATATCGCGGTGACCGCTTTCTATACGGTTGGCGTGTTGGCTTCTTTATACGCTGCTTATCTGGTGCCGGAACTGGCCACGACGGCCTCACAAGCGTCCGGCATCATTAACGGCGTCGCTACCATCCTGCTGACGATCTTTATCGATCCAAAGCTCGGGCTGATTACGGAACGGGCGCTACATCAGGAAGAATCCCGGCAACAACTCGGGAAGATCTATATTTTATTGATGGGTGCCAGATTTCTGGGGACGCTTGCGGCACAAGCAATCATTCTGCCAGCAGCCTATTTGATCTCGGTAGCGGTTCAATGGATCTAGAGCATTTCTACACGAAAGGTTGCGATACGATGTCGGACTCGATTCCACGGCGGTTATGGCTGGAATGGGCGAAGCAAATCCAGTCGATTAGTCAGGCCGGGTTGGCCTATTCTAAAGATATGTACGACCTTGAGCGTTTTGAAATGCTTCGCGAGCTCAGCGTGGACATTCTGGCCCGTTACACGGAGGTTGAGACGGAGAAAATTAAGTCCCTGTTTGCCGGAGAAAGCGGGTATGCCACCCCAAAAGTTGACGTTCGCGGCGCGGTATTCCAAGAAGACCGGATTTTGCTCGTCAGAGAACGAATTGACGTGGCTTGGGCGCTTCCCGGCGGTTGGGCGGACATCGGTCTTTCGCCGAAAGAAGTCGTTGTCAAGGAAGTGAAGGAAGAAGCCGGTCTTACTGTTGTCCCCGTGCGATTGCTTGCCGTGTTGGACAAGAAATTCCACGAGCATCCTCCCGAAGCTTACCATATCTACAAATTGTTCATTTTGTGCGAGATCGCCGGAGGGCAAGCGGAAGCCGGGATGGAGACGCTGGAGGTCGGATTCTTCGGCCGGGACGAATTACCGCCATTGTCCACGGGGAGAAACACCTCGAAACAGATTGAACGTTTATTCGACCTTCGTCACGAAACTGAAGTATGGCTTGACTAGGCACACTTAACCCGATGAAGGAAGGCAGGTCATCCTTATGTTATCCAAACGCAAAACTTTGATTTTCTTGATCCTGTCGCAGCTCGTGTATTTGATGTTTTCTATCTCGTGGCTTGTCGTGCTGGGCATTTCTGCGTATTTGTTTCGAGATTCCGGCGATGTGAATCCAGGGATCAGAGGGTTGTTTGCCTACCTCCAGGCTTATCCCGGGGGGCTACTGCTAGGCTTGATTTTGGGATGGACCTTCTTCGCTAAAGGCAAATACAAACAAGCCGTATGGTGGAATCTGCTCCCTTTGCTTTGGGTGGTGCCGTTTATAGGGATCATCATCTACGCCAATATCTTCGCATGAATTCCCCTTGCAGGAAGCAGGTTATTCTATCCAACTTCACGTTGGTTTTGGTATAGTTATAGCTAGGTCTACTACTTATGAGGCATCCCGTAACGGGATCTACTAACGGATAGGAGAGAGCAGAGATAATGAGCAAATCGATGTTGGGCGTTCCTTTGGAAGGTTTCGCCGAGTACAGCCGAATCGCGGCAGCCGAAGGCGGCGTTTTGTTGAAAAATGAAAACGCTATGCTTCCGATTCGTGAAAATGAAATTGTATCCGTTTTCGGAAGAAGTCAAATCGATTACTACCGAAGCGGCACGGGGTCTGGCGGCGCCGTGAACGTTCCTTATGTCGTCAGCATTTTGGACGGGCTCCGGGCCAATCCACGCATTCAGGTCAATGAGCAGCTGGCCGGGCAATATGAGCAATGGATTGCCGAGAACCCGTTTGATAACGGCGGCGGCGGTTGGGCTGCAGAGCCTTGGTGCCAGCAGGAAATGCCGCTGACGGACGAAATCGTAGCGGAGGCTAAGAAGGTGACGAACAAGGCGGTGGTCGTCATCGGCCGGACGGCCGGCGAGGATAAGGATAATGCCGATACCGAGGGAAGCTATCGCTTAACCGAGCAGGAACGGCTGAATCTCGAAACGGTCACCCGGCATTTTGAACAGGTCGCGGTACTCATGAACGTTGCTAATGTCATCGACATGAGCTGGATTAACGATCCGGTACACGACGGCCGAATCCAGGCGGTCATGTTCGTATGGCAAGGCGGAATGATCGGCGGTCATGCGGTGGCCGACCTGCTGTCGGGAGATGTCACGCCAAGCGGCAAGCTACCGGATACGGTCGCTTATCACATCGAGGATTACCCGTCCACAGCCAACTTTGGCAGTGAAGTGCGGAACTTCTATGAGGAAGATATTTATGTAGGTTACCGTTATTTTGAAACATTCTGTCCGGATAAGGTCCTATTTCCTTTCGGTTATGGACTCTCCTACACATCCTTCACCTGGAGCGTGCAAGGGGTGAAGCTCGAAGGAGCGGGCATCGATGCCCGGCTTGAAGTTAAAGTTGCGGTGACGAATACCGGAGCGGATTTTGCCGGAAAAGAAGTTATTCAGCTGTACTATGAAGCGCCGCAAGGTCAATTGGGCAAACCGGCCCGGGCGCTCGGAGCTTTTGCGAAAACCAAGTTGCTCCAGCCTGGCGAATCCGAGGTGCTGACGCTGCAATTACCGGTGTGGCGGATGGCCTCCTATGACGACGGCGGCTTTACGGGGAATAAATCCTGTTATGTATTGGAAGCCGGCGATTACGAGCTTTATGTCGGCAATAGCATCCGAAACACGGAACGGGTTGCCGTGAGCGGGAAAGCGGCGTTCCATCTTGCTGAACTGGCCGTTGTTGAACGGCTGGAGGAAGCTGCGGCTCCGGTTGAACGTTTTTCCCGGATGAAGCCGGGAATCCGCAAGGCGAACGGTACGTATGAAATCGTGCGCGAGGAAGTCCCGCAGCGAACGATTTCGCTCAGAGAACGCATCGAAAGCAGATTACCGGAAGCGTATCCGCAAACAGGCCATCGTGGCATCATGCTGAAGGACGTTCAAGCCGGTAATTCCAGCCTAGAGGAATTCGTCGCTCAACTGAGCGACGCGGATCTGGCCACAATCGTGCGCGGCGAAGGCATGAGCAGCCCGAAGGTCACGCCGGGAACGGCTTCCGCTTTTGGCGGGGTAGGGGACAATCTGCTGGAGTACGGGATCCCGGTGGCTAGTGCTGCCGACGGCCCTTCCGGCATTCGCATGGACAGCGGTTTGAAGGCAACTCAACTGCCAATCGGCACGTTGCTCGCTTCCAGTTGGGATGTTGGACTGGTAGAATCGTTATACGTGCTGGAGGGACAAGAGCTTCTGCAGAATGAAATCGACACCCTGCTGGGCCCGGGAATCAACATCCATCGGCACCCATTAAATGGACGGAATTTCGAATATTTCTCCGAAGACCCGTATTTGACCGGTTGTTTCGCGGCGGCCATGACGCGTGGGATTAAGAAAGGCGGCTCGTCCGCGACGGTGAAGCATTTTGCCGGCAATAACCAGGAGCAGGCGCGTTCGAAAGTGGACACGGTTGTCTCTGAACGGGCTTTGCGCGAAATCTACCTGAAAGGCTTCGAAATGACGGTGAAAGAAGGAGAAGCGACTTCGATCATGACCTCCTATAATCCGGTCAACGGTCATTGGGCGGCTTCCAACTATGATCTCAACACGACCATTCTCCGAAACGAATGGGGTTACGAGGGCATCGTCATGACGGACTGGTGGGCAGTCATGAACGACTGCGTAGAAGGCGGACCGGCCGATGCGAAGAATACATCCTTCATGGTACGTGCCCAAAACGATCTGTATATGGTCGTGAACAACAATGGCGCGGAGATCAATTCGCTGGGGGATAATACGCTAGAAGCTCTGGCTAATGGATCGTTGACGGTCGGCGAATTGCAGCGGTGCGCCATGAATATTTGCCGGTTTTTGATGAATGCACCGGTATTTGCCCGTGAACCGAAATCGGCTGACGAGGTCCGCTCGATCCAGGCTGTACAAGACGGTAAGTTCGTTGTCGGGGAAGGCACAGAAGTCTATTCGTTGTCCCGCTCGGAAAGCGCCAAAGTTCTGGCCAGTGCACAGACCGTGGTGGTGAAGGTGCGGGAAGCCGGGGTGTACACGGTGACAGCGCATATTCGATACGAAGCCATGAACCTGTCGCAATCCGCCTGCAATCTTCTGTTGAATGGCGAGCTATTGACCACCGTGCAGACGAATGGCACCTTTGGAAAATGGGTCACTCAGAAGCAGCTCCGCATCGAGCTTACAGAAGGCGATTACGAGCTGAAGTTTGATTATATCAAGCCGGGTCTGGAAATCGGCTGGATCGAGTTCATTTAATAAATGAAAAAGGGATGAGCCCTTCCGTTCGGAAGCAAGGGCTCATCCCTTTTGATTTATTTAGCGTGAGGCATTAAGGCAGAGAGAGGAATCCGTCCTTAAAGATCTTCAACAAATACTCCAGCGTGACCGGATCGCTGTATGTCGAAGCGGCGGTGTCGATCTCGATGACATGGCCGTTTTTGACGGCCGGAATGTTCTTCCACGTATTGGATTGCAAAAACTCGTTTTGGGCTTCTTTGTTCTGGCTCAGCACGATGTAATCTCCGGCATATTCAGGCAGGATTTCATTCGATAATGTGTAGTAGCCGGGGCCCAAGGCATCCTTCTTCGCTTTTTCCGGCATGTTAAGTTCCATCATTTGATATAACAACTCCGTACCGCGGGCCCAATTGTTCCCGAATACATAGAAGTTCTTCGTGTCATATTCGAAAACGGAGACGGTGGCGTCCTTGCCGATCTTGGCTTTGATCTCTTCGCCTGCTGCTTTGGCACGGGTCGTGAAATCCTCGACCCAGGCTTTAGCTTCCGCTTCCTTGTTCAGCACTTTCCCGATTTCCACCTGCTGCGCCAAATAGTCCAGCTTACCCCAGGTATAAATGATCGTCGGCGCAATTTCGCTTAGTTTATCGAGATTTTTCATATGCGACCCGGCAATGATGAGGTCGGGTTCCAAGGCGAAGATTTGCTCCGGATTCTCTTCCGATACGACAGCGATGTCTTTTAATTTGTCGGTGAAGAGCGGGTTTTTCATCGTCCAGGTGTCCACACCGACCAGCGAGCCACCCAACGCCACAATGTTCGGAGCGTTCGTCAATGCTACGATCCGTTTCGGATTGGCGGGAATTTCGATGGGACCGTTCTCCGATGGATATGTAACCGTATCGGAAGCCGAATCCGTTGCCGCGGAGTCGTTTCCGTTCGTGCCACCTGCGGCGTTCTCGGTCTGGGTATTGGCCGCAGAATCCTGCCTTGCCGATTCGTTACCGCAGGCTCCAGCCAGGACGGCGAAGGCCAAAATAAAAGGGATAAACAGCTTCTTCATACGTGATTCTCCTTGTCACTGATTTATATGATAATGATTATCAGTATCACTATGAATCACAATACGAATTTCTTCGCGGTTTGTCAATACTAATCCTTTCATGTTCCCTCTAGTAATTTCTTGAGCTTGGCTTCCGTCGCCGTTCCTTCGATTGGGGTATAAATGCTGCAGCGTAGATCCGCATCGCCCTGTACTTGAAGCGAGGTCAAGTTAAATAGCATTTTGCCGGCTTTTGCATGGCGGAATTCAATCATGACTTCCGGAGCGGCGCTGACTTCGCTCTGGTTCCACAACTCCTGGAAATCCGGATAACGCTGCGACATTCTTTCGATGAACTGCGAATACCAGGGGTCTGCGACGTATTGTCCATAGTAAGCGCGAAAGATGGCCAAGAAGCCCTTGACGAAATGCGGCCAATTGACGGCCAGACTGCGCAGTTCCTTCTTGGCAAAAGGGAGGGAGATCAAGTTGCGTTCCTCATCCGGGATCTGCTCGAAATCTACGAATACGTGGGTGGCGGCGGGATTCCATCCGACAATATGGCAGTGACGGTCGGAGATAATTGTCGGGCAATATTTCAACTCTTGCAAAATTTTATGGAGCGACGGGTTGATCACGGGATCCTTCTCTTCAACCCAATCCGGGTGAAAACCGCTGTCAGACGCCAGGTCAAACAGGTACTTACGCTCGTCTGCGTTCAGTCGAAGCGCTCCGGCAATCGCATCGAGGACGGAGGGAGACACCTTGATATCCCGGCCTTGCTCCAACCAGGTATACCACGTCGTACTTACCCCAGCGAGCTGGGCGACTTCCTCGCGCCGCAAACCCGGTGTCCGTCGGCGCGAACCTGCCGGTAAACCTACCGTATGGGGATGCAGTTTGGCGCGTTGTGTTTTTAAAAATTCGGATAAGGCTTCTAATCTCGGTTCTGTGCTCATCCGCTCATGTCCTCCTCCTTGGATACATCGTTAGTGTGTTATCTATTATACTAGGATAACTAAAAACTTGTAATAGGATACTTTGGGGCTACAATAGAAAACATTAGAGGTTTATTGGCGACACGCAGCATCTGGTCGCGATACCTGAAGGAGGATGACGAATGGAACGGGTTGTAATTACCGGGATGGGGATCTTGTCTCCGCTGGGAAATGATGTCGATACATTTTGGCAAGGATTAAAAGAGGGACGGTCCGGGATTTCACCGATCGATCGTTTTGACGTTACGGCGTTTGGCACCAAGATTGCGGGGCAAGTCCGCGGGTTTGACGGCGAGGCGGTGTTCGGGCGGAAGGAAGCACGCAAGATGGATCTCTTCTGCCAATACGCACTGTATGCCGCCGAACAAGCCGTTCAGGATGCCGGCTTGCAACCGGAACTACTGGATCGCGAGCGATTTGGCGTATACGTTGGTTCAGGCATCGGCGGGATCGAAACGCTGGCGGACAATGTTAGAGTCTTGGATGAGCGCGGACCGAACCGGGTCAGTCCCAGCCTGGTGCCGATGATGATCTCCAATATGGCCGCTGCGCAGATCAGCATCCGCTTCGGCGCATTGGGCGAAACGCTATCACCGGTTACGGCTTGCTCGATCGGCAACTCGTCGATCGGCGAAGCGTTCCGGTTAATCCGCAGCGGCGAAGCCGACGTGATGATCGCCGGCGGTACGGAAGCGGCGGTGCATCCCCTCGCGCTGGCCAGCTTCGGGAATGCGACCGCGTTATCGAAGCGGAACGACTCTCCTGAGCAGGCTAGCCGGCCGTTTGACGCCGATCGCGATGGCTTCGTGATGAGCGAGGGCGCGGGGATCGTCGTGCTGGAGTCGCTGACGCACGCGTTGCGGAGGGGAGCACGTATCCACGGCGAAGTGATCGGCTACGGCGCAAGCTCAGATGCTTACCACGTTGTCGCATCGCATCCCGAAGGCGTCGGAGCTTACCAGGCGATGAAGCGGGCGCTTGCTTCGGCGGGGATTACGCCGGATCAGGTGGACGTGATCAGCGCCCATGCGACAAGCACCCATGTCGGCGACCTTGGGGAGACGAAAGGGATTAAGAAGGCGTTTGGAGAACACGCCTATCGTATTCCAGTTACGGCGAACAAATCGATGATTGGCCATATGTTCGGCGCGGCCGGCGGTGCGGAAGCGATCGCCTTGGTTCAATCGCTGAAGGAAGGGCTTATCCCGCCGACCATCAACCTGGTAAATCCTGACCCGGAATGTGATCTGGACTACGTCCCCCATGAATCCCGCCGGGCCGATCTTGAGATCGGGTTGTCCAACTCGTTTGGATTCGGCGGTCATAACGCCGTGATCGTACTGCGTAAATATCAGGAATAAGCTGGAAAACGAACCGTCCTTCGGGACGGTTATTTATTTTGCAAGACGGGCAACTTTCTTGACTCTTGAAGCGTTAAGATGGTAAGAGACGACTTTACACGGTGAACAGATAAAGCGAACCGACAAAGCCGGCATCGTGCGGGAGTCTTGAAACCTGAAATAGTAGGGGGTCATACCTATGGGCAAGAGGGGGAAACAGGTTGCCGTTTGGAGTATCGTCGTAGTGATTCTGCTGTTGCTGGGCGGCTGTGGAAGCGCTAGCAATGATGCGGCCTCGAATTCGTTAGCCTATAGCGGGGCGGCGAATAAGGCAACCAGCTCGGCCGAAAGCGAAATGGATGGGGGAAGCACCGCGGCGGTCGCTGCCGATACGGCTGAAGCGCCCGCTGCACAGGATCTGAAAGCGGACGGTGGCAGCGGGAGCAGCAATACGGCGGTGAATCCCACCCCAGGATTTCAACAAGTTGCCTCAGATGCAGGGATTAGCAGTAAACTCATTTATCGGGCGAGCGTTGTCATGGAAGTGAAGGATTACGCCAAAACGCAATCGGAGATCCGCAATTTGGTGATGCTGGCGGGCGGGTACATCGTCGAATTTTCCGAGAACCAATCGCAGCATGAACAAGGCGGCAACTTCGTGCTGAAGGTCCCGGCGGCAGGCTTCTCCTCGTTCCTGGACCGTTTGGAGGGACTGAAGCCGGAATCGTTGCAGCGGAGCATTCAAGGACAGGATGTCTCGGAGGAGTATGTCGATCTGGAATCCCGTTTAAAGGTCAAGCAGGCCATGGAAGCGAGGTACTTGAAATTCGTCGAGCAAGCGACCCAAACCAAGCAACTGGTTGAATTCGTGAATGAGCTGGAGCGAATTCAAACGGAGATCGAGCAGATTAAAGGGAGAATGCGGTATATCGACAGCAATGTGTCCTTCTCGACGATTGAGATTCGCGTGTACCAGCCCGATGTTTCGCAGCTGTCAGCGGCGGCAAGCGGCGATACTCCGCTGTTGGAGCGGATGAAAAAGGCTTTGACAGGCAGCATCGACGTGTTGTCACTCTTCTTCCAGTGGCTGGTCGTATTTGCAGCCGGCGCGTTGCCGCTGCTCATCATCGCAGCCTTGATCGTGATCCCGATCTGGATGGCGCGCCGGAAGAACCGGGCGGAGCGGGAGCGACGCCGTGCACAGCTTCAGGCGGACCAGGCGGTAGGACCGATGGCCGGTTCCGTGACGCCGACGAAGCCGGACACGGTGGAAGAGAATGGGGACTCAACGGAAGAAAATTAGGTCCCGGATGAATGTAAAAGCAAGCCCAAGGGAATGCCCTTAGGGCTTGCTTTTTTTGCGTGTAAGGAAATAGGATAATCCTTCCCAATTCTTAAACTAAACTTAAACGGGATGCATTCCGTTCTATGTTAAGATGAATGAACCAAACTACCCAGATTGAAAGGGTTGACTTTTGATGTTAGACAATTATTTATTTCCCATTACGTATGCTTTCGGTGCGTTTCCGATTGTGGCGTTATTGTTCACCTTACCGTTCCTGGTCGTGCAATACCGGCGGCACGGTTATGTCAATAAGGTTAGAGCGTTCGTGTTGTACTTGTTTCTGCTTTACTTGCTGAATGCTCTATTCCTTGTTATGCTGCCGTTGCCCGCGAGTCGCCATAACCTGCCGCTTAGCGACGGAGCGTTGCAGTTGATTCCATTTCACTTTTTCCAGGACATTGTCAAAGAAACCGCGATCGTTCCTGGGGAGCCGTCAACCTATTGGCGGGTTCTTCAGGAGCGGGCTTTCCTGCAGGTGATCTTTAACGTAGCCTTGACCGTACCCTTCGGAATACTGATTCGGTATTATTTTCGCTCAGGCCCGATCACGAGTTTGATCCTGTCGTTCCTGCTCTCCTTGTTGATTGAAGTGACACAGCTGACCGGAATCTATGGAATATATGATCATCCGTACCGCGTCTTCGACGTCGACGACTTGATGACCAATACGCTCGGGGGGATGATCGGTTTCTTGCTGGCCGTATGGCTGTCCCGGTATTTGCCGCGGATCGAACATCTGGACCGGGGGGTGAATCTGGCGACAAAACGGGTGACCTATACCCGGCGCGGGCTGGCCTTATTTTTCGACTATCTGATTTGGGGTGCCTTGATGACCGTCATTTATCGGTTAGGGGTTAAGGAAGCTTATTTCGTGTCCACGGGATTATATTTCATGTTGATGCCTTATTTGACCGGCGGGAAGACGCCTGGCAAGTGGATGGTAAGGATCCAACTGGTCGGACTTCCGGCGGACGAGGGGGAGCAGAAGCCAACCGGCAGCTTGGTCGCAACCGTACAGCGATATTTGTCCGCCACAAAGGCGGGGCGGCAAACCGTAGGCCTGCTTCCCCTGATCGTCCGCTATGGGCTGCTCTATTGGGGAGTGTTTGGCCTCAACCGCCTGTTAGTTTTCCCGCCGGCCGACATGCCGAGCTTGTTCCGGGTGCTGTTGGCCGTCCTCGTTCTAGGCGTGAACATGAGCTTCTTCATCCATGTCGCTAAACGTTTCTTTCGGAAGGAGCCGCTGTTGTTCTACGAAAAAATCAGCCGTACCGGTCATGCTATCATGTTGAAGGAGCCGACTCGTGATGGGAGGGTTCGTGTAAAACGCTAATATACGGATTCATGGAACCTTCCAACAATTAGGCGTGCTCCCGTTCAATAATAGGCAAAGTGACGATAAAAGCCGTTCCTTCTCCGGGGCGGCTTTCTGCTTCCAGGGTGCCTAGGTGGTTTGCGACGAACTCCTTGGCGATGGCCAGTCCCAGCCCCATCCCTCCGGCGTGGCGAGAACGCGCTTCATCCGTACGGTAAAAGCGATTGAACAAATAAGGCAAGTGTTCGGGGGAGACGCCGGGGCCTGTGTCTTGAACGCGAATCTGCAGCATCGGTCTCGGGCTAGGGTTGACCGTCGAAGCGACGTCCACATCCCGCAGCGTTAACATGACCCGTCCGTCTTCCGGCGTATATCGGATCGCATTGTGCAGCAGGTTAAGAAAAACCTGCATCATCCTCTCCGCATCAGCCGAGACGATCGAGCGGTTGCCCATAACCTTCATGGACAACGTGATGTTCTTGGCCTCCGCTTCCCAGCTTACTCGCTCCACGACTTCTCGCAGCAGTTTACCCATATCCGTTGGCCGAAGATCCAGCGGCAGCTTGCCCGCCTCCGCCAACGACAGCTGGTGCAGGTCGCCGACGAGTCGCGTGAGTCGGATCATTTCGTCCTGGATCGGAAGCAGATGCTCCGGCTGAATTTGGCCGCCGCCTTGCTGCAGGAGGTCCAGCTTCCCGCGGATGATCGTGAGCGGCGTACGCAGCTCATGGGCGACGTCGGCGACTAGATTCCGGCGAACTTCTTCGGCTCGCGCCAACTGCGCAGACATGCCGTTGATCGCTTGCGCAACCTTGCCGTATTCGTCTTTGGAGTTCACCGGTGCTTGAATCCCGAATTCGCCGCGGCCCAGCCGATCGATGATCGGTACCAGCCGGCGCAACGGGGAAGTGAGCCATCGCGAGACGAAAAAGGCGGCCCCTAGCGAGAGTAGCATAAAAACAACCGCCCCGCCTCCAACAAGGAAAACGACCGAGATGGGAGTGCCGATTCGCAGCTTGGACAAATTAGCCACATCGGAATCGTAGTAGTAAACCCAACCGATGGTTTTTCCCTCCATGGAGAGCTCTCTGTGGATTCCTAGTCGCTCGAGCAATCGAACCGGCAAGTCGTCGCTGACCGCCAGCATCCGACGCTCGGCATCCATCAAGCCGATGCTGGGCGCGAGTCTCCCTTCCGGCACAAGGCGTGCCAAATCCGCGGGTGTCAGCGAGGTCCATGAGCTTCCGTGTTTCTCATAATAAGCCTCGATTTCCTCCTCCAGTTGATTCAGTTCCTCCGTCCTAGACGATTGCAACATGACCTCTAAAGAGTCCCGGATCGTGAAATAAGTGAAAAACATAAACATCAAACTGACCCCGAAAATAAAAGCGGCGATGACGAGAAAAAGTTTGCGGGAAACGGTCATGGCTGCGGGGCTTCAAACCGGTAACCAAACCCGTATACAGTTTTGATGTAAACGGGGTGGGCCGGATCATCCTCGATTTTTTTGCGGATGCGGCTGATATGGGCGTCTGCCGTGCGCTCGTCATTGGCGAAGTCATCTTCCATCGCGGCCAGCAATTGTAGCCTGCTGTAGACGATACCCGGTCTTGCGGCGAGTGTCAGCAGTAGCTTGAATTCCGTTGGTGTCAAGGCAATCTCCATGTCCCGCTTCCACACGCGGCATTGCGCTTCGGAAATCGTCAGTTCTCCGTAGTTCAGCAACTGCTCAACCCCCGAGTTTCCTTCGATCCGTCGTAACACGGAGCGGATACGGGCGGCCAACTCGCGCAAAGAAAACGGCTTGGTCATGTAGTCGTCGGCGCCCACCTCAAGTCCTATTAATTTGTCGGTTTCCTCTACACGTGCGGTTACCATGATAATTCCGGCCGTCCCCGTTTTTCGCAGCTCCCGACAAACCTCAATTCCGCTCATTTCCGGCAACATCCAGTCGAGCACAACTAACGATGGTTTATGCAAAGCGGCTTTGTGCAGCGCCTCACGCCCTGTCGCGGCCGTGAGGGTTAGAAATCCTTCCTGCTGCAAAAAGGGTTCCATAAATTCAATGACTTGACGCTCATCGTCGACAAGCAGTAAGGTATGTGGCATTGTGGTTCGTCCTCCCATGCTTGTTTTTTTCATTATATCCGCTTTCTACCCACTTTCCATCCCACCCGGGAAATTTCACTGAAACCGTAACGGATCGTCATAAGTTCTCAACATTTGACGGATATGATGAGGGCGTACCAACAAGGAGGAGGAAAACAAGATGGCCGGAATCGGCTTGAAATTGAATAAGTTGAAACATTGGAGTGTGTGCTTCGGCGCCCTGCTACTCTTAACTTCATGCGGCTACAATGAGCTTCGTTATCCGGAGGAAGTGGATATGAGCCAAATGCATCATGGAGCCGAAATTGGCGATGCCCCGAATCCTATCGGCCATGAAAGCCGCGAAGGTCACGAAACCTCTGGAGCCGGCGAATCGGCCGCGGCGATCTCCTGCACCGAGTTGAAGGAGGTTGAATCCACCGAAGGGGAGCAGGATCAGGTGAGAAGCTTTGATCTGACCGCGGCAAAGACCGTTCTAAACCTGGAAAACGGGAAAAAGACGGGGGCCTGGACGTTCAACGGAACTTCGCCCGGTCCGGAACTGCGGGTCAAGGTAGGAGAGCGGGTGAAAGTAACTTTAACCAATCGGGACATTGACAAGGGGGTCACGATCCATTGGCATGGGGTGATTCTGCCTTGCTCTCAGGACGGTGTGGCCGGCGTTACGCAAGATGCCGTTTGGCCGGGGGAGCATTTTACTTATGAATTCATCGCCCGACATCCGGGGACTTACTGGTATCATTCCCATCAGCAAAGTTCGGAACAGGCGGGTAAAGGGCTGATCGGCCGGCTGATCGTCGAGCCGAAGCTGTCGGATTTTCAATACGATCAAGATTACGCTGTTACGCTGCAATTGCTGAACGAGAAGTTGAAGCTGACCAACGGGCTCACCGGTGGCTTGCATCTCGACGCAGCTCCTGGAGAAACGGTTAGGCTGCGACTGATCAACGCCTCTAGTGAGGTGCAGTGGATGGGGGTGGCCGGTGTGGACTTCCGGGTGATCTCAATCGACGGACAGGACTTACACGGCCCGGGGATGCTCCGGGAACAATGGATTCCGATCGGCGGAGGCCAGCGCTACGACGTGCTGTTTACAATGCCGTCAAGCGGACAGGTCGAAGTATACAGTAAAGAGCACAAAGCCTGGAATGTTAGGTTGGGGAGCGGTCCGCTTCCAATGCCGCTGAGTAAAGACGCGCCGCAATTCGACTTTACGGATTATGGAACTCCGCTCGCGGATGGAATCACCGCTGATATGAAATTCAATCGAGTTTATGATCTGAAGCTCGGACTCCTCGACATTAACGGTAAGAAATTTCACGAAATTCCTCCGCTTCTTGTGAAGGAAGGAGAGTGGATCAAAATCCGGTTCAAGCATACCTTCGGAGGCCCGCATCCGATGCATCTGCACGGACATCTCTTTAAGATCTTGACAAAGAACGGCAAACCGTTGACGGGAAGTCCCGTATATGCGGACAGTGTTCTTCTGTTCAACGGAGAGGAATATGAAGTGGCCTTCAAAGCGGATAATCCCGGCTTGTGGATGGAGCACTGCCACAATCTGGGCCATGCGGCCAACGGGATGACGATGATGGTGAACTACGAGGGTTTGACCACACCGTATCGCGTGGGAACCAAATCCGGTAATCTGCCAGACTAAACGGAAGATTAGTCATTTTCTATTCTTAGGAGGAATTTACGATGAAAAAAGCACTTTGGTTTATCGCTGCGTTGATTGGCGGATTGATTGGCGGATTGGTCCTCAGCGAAATCATCGCGATCTCCGCGGTCACTTGGTTTAGAGGCGATCTCTCCTGGCTGAGAGGCATCAAGTATTTGCCGCTCGTGACCGCGGCGTTGGCAGGGTGGGGCGTTCTTAAGCGACCGCTGCGCAGAAGTAAGCAATAAGCGATTTTACGCCTCACTATAATATTCGCCGAGAAACTGCCGAAACCGACGTGCGGCTTCGGATAAATATCGGCGTTCCAGCCAAGCGACCGAGAAAACGCGCCGACACTCCGGGCTTTCAATCCGCAGCATCGGGTAGGGAGGGCGTTCGTCCTTCCGGCATGCCGGTACGAAGGCGACGCCTAATCCGGCCTGGACGAGGCTGCCAAGCGCGTTCGGTTCGTCCACCTCGCAGACGATGCGTGGGCGAATGCCCGCAGTCAGGCAGAACGATTCGTTCATTTTGCGAAACGGGTGGCCTGCTTTATATTCGATAAAAGGTTCGTCCGCCACGTCTTCGAGGCGGACGCTTTTGTTTGCCTCCAGGCGGTGGCCGGGCGGGACGGCGAGAAACACCTCGGCATCCAACACCGGCTGCTCGCACACTCCCGGATGATCAAGCGAGGAAGCGGTGAAGCAGAGATCGACCTCGCCTTTTTCCAGCAGCTCGATCATTTCCTCGACGGATGCCGGCGAAGTCTGAAGGATGCGGAAGCTTACCTCTGGGTAAGTTTCGCGAAAGGCCCCAAGCGCGGTCGTAATACGCCCCAGCGTATTTGTGGCCAAGTGGATGCTGCCGCGCTCCAACCCAGCCAGATCCGCCACCTCCTGCCGCCCCTCATCGAGGACGTCAAGCGCGGTCTCGACCTTTTTCAAAAAGGCTTTGCCGAAGGCGTTTAACCGAATCTGACGATTTTGCCGATCGAACAGCGGTACTCCCAAGTCTTCCTCGAGCCTGGCAATCGTCTTACTGAGCGCCGGCTGGGCGATGTGCAGCTCTTGGGCGGCTCGGGTCATATGCTCCATATGAGCGACCGTGCGGAAATACTCCAATTGCAGTAATTCCATGCGCATGATTACTCCCCTCTATTTTGAATTCGATCAATCGATATCCTCAAGGTTATGAATATATAAATTAATATATATTTTTCATTATTAATATTCAATCATACAATAACTTGTGAGGAAATCGACAGGGGGACGATCATGATGAAAAATGCCGTTTCATCCGAGGCGAGCGAGAAACTGATCCGCGTTTTGGCTTTTACGATGATCTTGTCATCCATGGGGGCAACGATGTTTAATATCGTGCTCCCCGAAATCAAAGGCGAATTCGGTTTGTCCGTGACCCAGGTCAGCTGGGTTTCAACGGCATATGCTTTGATTTACGCCATCGGGGCCGTGATTTACGGGAAGCTGGCGGATGCTTTTCAGTTGAGGAAGCTGCTGACATTCGGGTTAATCTTGTTTTGTGTAGGTTCATTAACCGGACTGTCGGCTCAGGCGTATTGGATGGTCTTGCTAGGCCGCGTGCTGCAGTCAGCCGGAGCGTCAGTGGTGCCCGCGGCCGCGATGATCATTCCGGTACGGCATTTCCCTGCCGAGCGCCGCGGGTATGCGCTGGGGATTACAGCCACGGGACTCGCGATCGGTGGCGCGATGGGTCCGGTCGTGTCTGCGCTGCTGGTCAGTTTGGTCGATTGGCGATGGTTGTTTTGTATTCCTATGCTCATGCTGTTCACCTTGCCGTTCTACCGTAAGTACCTCAGCGACGAGCCGATTCAGACCGTTCGGATCGACTGGCTTGGCGGGGGGCTGCTTGGCAGTACAGTCACGTTGTTATTGCTCGGTGTTACCTATGGGCGGTGGGAGCTGTACTTAGGCAGTTTGATCCTGTTTCTCTTATTTCTTTGGCGAATCCGAGGGGCCTCGCAGCCGTTCGTGAATCCGCGGTTATTTCGGAATAAAAGCTATTCGTACGGGCTAGTGCTGTCGGTGCTCGTCTTGGGGATCGGTTATGCGCTGCCATTCCTGACGCCCCAGCTGCTGGCGGAAGTGAACGGGCTTCCTCCCGGTTGGATCGGGTTTGCCATGGTGCCAGGGGCTGTTGCATCGGCGATCGTCGGCCGTAAAGGGGGGAAGCTCGCAGACGCCAAGGGCAATTCCTTCGTTGTTTATGTAGCGTCCCTACTGCTGATCAGCTGCTTTGCTCTGATTTCGGTGGGGTCCGGGGCGGCAGCAGGCTGGATAGCGGCAATTCTGATCTTGGGCAATGTGGGGCAAATGTTCATGCAACTGGCGTTGTCCAACACGATTTCCCGCACCCTGCCCAAGGAGCAGACCGGTGTGGGCATGGGGTTGTTGTCCATGCTGGGCTTTTTGTCCGGCGCGGTCTCGACCAGCCTCTACGGCAAGGCGGTAGACCACGGCTCCGTATCCCATTGGAACCCGCTGAATCCATTTGAGGGCTCCGCCGTGTTCGCCAATATTTATTTCGTTTTGGCGTTGCTGCATATCGGCATTCTGCTGTCGTACCGTTATTATCATCGCCAAACTCAACGTGCCACGGAGACTTTGATGAGCGACAGGCCTCATTGAGTTAAACGTGATTAAATCACAAAAATCCATATAGAAGATCACTTTATTCTCGTTACTCCTCCTGGGTATGATAGTAGAATGGAGTAAGATGAATGCAAATAAAGTCAGATAAGAACCTACCAGGAGGATCGCGAAATGTCTATCATTTTCGATGAAGCGAAAGGCCTTTTCCATTTGCAATCCCGCAATACGAGTTATGTGATTCAGTTGGTACACGGGTATCCCGCGCATGCGTATTTCGGTGCCAAGCTTCGTCATGACAGCAACCTGGAAGGTTTGTTAACCTTCCAGGAACGTGCATCATTCAGCCCGAATCCCATCCCGGAGGATAAATCGATCTCGCTGGACTCCCTACCGCAGGAATATCCGCAATACGGGACAAGCGACTTCCGGAGCCCGGCTTACCAAGTGCGGCTCGCCAATGGCACCCGGGCGACGGAGTTGACGTATCGCTCCCATCGAATCGTCCCGGGGAAGCCGCTTCTTGAGGGGCTTCCTGCCGTTTACGTCGAGCAGGATCGCGAGGCGGAAACGCTGGAGCTGGAGCTGGAGGATCGCATCTCCGGCCTGACCGTCGTGTTAAGCTACACGGTGTTTGCGGATTTTGACGCCATCGCCAGATCGGCCCGGCTCCGCAATGAGAGCGGTGAACCGATCCAATTGGAGCGTGCACTTAGCGCCTCAGTTGATTTCCCGGACGCTTCTTATGATGCATTATACCTGTCCGGTGCCTGGGCACGCGAACGCCATGTGCAGCGCAGACGGCTGGCTCCGGGGGTGACCGGAATCAGCAGCCGCCGCGGTTCAAGCTCCCACCAACAGAATCCGTTCCTGGCGTTGCTGCGGCCGGATGCCACAGAGCAGCAAGGCGAGGTTTACGGCTTCAGCCTGGTTTATAGCGGGAACTTTACCGCCGAAGCGGAAGTCGAGCAGTTTGGGACAACCCGGGTTTCGATCGGGATCAATCCGTTTGATTTCACTTGGAAGCTGGCGCCGGGGGAGAGTTTCCAAACGCCGGAGGCGGTGCTTGTGTATTCCGCCGAAGGGCTTGGAGGGATGTCGCGCACCTATCATCGGCTGTATCGGACCCGGTTGTGCCGCGGGCAATTCCGCGATCAGGAACGACCGATCCTCGTCAACAACTGGGAAGCGACGTATTTCGATTTCAATGCGGACAAAATTGAAGCCATCGCCAAAGCAGGCAGCAAGCTGGGCATTGAGCTCTTTGTACTGGATGACGGCTGGTTTGGCCGGCGCGATCGCGATAACAGCTCGCTGGGCGACTGGTTCGAGGATCGCCGCAAGCTGCCCGACGGGTTGGCGGACTTAGCCCATCGTGTCAAGGACAACGGACTGCAGTTTGGCCTTTGGTTCGAGCCCGAAATGGTCTCTCCGGACAGCGATCTGTACCGGGCCCATCCCGACTGGTGCTTACACGTCCCGGGGCGGCGACGCACGGAAGCGCGCGATCAGTTGGTGTTGGATATGTCGCGCAGCGATGTGCGCCAGTACTTGTACGACCGACTGAGCGATATCTTCTCCACGGTGCCGATCACGTACGTCAAGTGGGATATGAACCGGAACATGACGGAGATCGGATCAGCAGCTAGTTCGGCCGAACGGCAGGGAGAGGTAGCTCACCGATACATGTTGGGTCTGTACGAACTGTTGGGACGCTTGACGAGCGAATTTTCGCATATCCTGTTCGAGAGCTGCTCCGGAGGCGGAGGCCGATTTGACCCAGGTATGCTGTATTACATGCCGCAAACTTGGACAAGCGACGATACGGATGCGGCGGAGCGCTTGAAAATCCAATACGGCACCAGTATCGTCTATCCGGTATCCACAATGGGGGCGCATATCTCCGCCGTGCCGAATCATCAAGTGGAGAGAACGACTCCGCTGACGTTCCGAGGGGACGTGGCGATGTCCGGCAATTTCGGCTACGAATTGGATCTCACTCGGTTTACGGACGAAGAGAAGGAAACAGCCAAGCGCCAGATCGCGATGTACAAAGAAATTCGCGGATTGGTTCAACAAGGTGATTTGTATCGTCTACAAAGCCCGTTCGAAGGCAACGAAACGGCTTGGATGTTCGTCAGCCCAGATCAAGAGGAAGCGCTCTTGTTCTATTTCCGGGTGCTCGCAGAACCCAACGGCCCACTGCGCGGCGTCAAACTGCAAGGGCTTGACCCGGCTAAAGATTATGAGTTGGCCGGAAGCGGTGAGGTATACGGCGGTGACCGCTTGATGAGTGCCGGCTTGTCCATGGCCTCGGTGCGCGGCGACTTTAGCAGCAAGATGGTTCGACTGAAAGCGAAGCGATAACATAAGCAAAGACCTGAAGGAGGCTTCACTCCTTCAGGTCTTTTTTGTTCGCCAATCGGCATTTTGCGTTTAACTGTTTAACCTTCATCGCGGCAGCCGGGAAACATGCCGGTAGTGATGGCGATGCGGTTCCAGCAGTTAATGACATTGATCGCGAAGATGAGATCCATCGTTTCCTTCTCGTTGAAAAAGCTGCGGACCCGGTCATAAACCACCTGCGGCACGCCGCCATCGGCGATTCGGGTTACGGCTTCGGTCAACTCCAGCACCGCTTTCTCTTGATCGGTATAGCAAGGAGCTTCCCGCCAAACGCTGACCAGGGCAATCCGCTGTTCGCTCTCACCGAGCTGGCGCATTTCCGTCGTGTGCATATCAAGACAATAAGCGCAGCCGTTGATTTGCGACGCGCGTATTTTGATCAGCTCGTACAAAACCCGGTCAAGTCCGCTCTCGGTCACTTGCCGTTCCAACCGACTCATCGCCTGGTAAACGTTCGGGTTGGCTTGATAGTGGTCCATTCTGACTTTCATATCGAATCCCTCCATTGGATGTTGTTTGTTCTTACGTAGGTAAGACAAGGGGAGGGAGCGAGTTGTGACAACTAAACCGACGGAGCTCTGAAGATTTTATCGGGATTGCTGATCAAGTAGAAACGAAGGATACGTCCGTGCGCATCGCCTTCGAACAGAATCACGTGAATAACGTGTCCATCGCGGTAATGGACCAGTCCGATTTCCCCGTTGATCCGCGTAGGAACCAGTTCACCCTGCAGTGAACCTTTGGCCTGAATCCCTTGCCAGAATGCAATAACGCGCTCCTTGGACAGGATGGGATTGATGGCTGCCCGTACTTTGCCGCCTCCGTCTGAAATCAGTACCGCATCTTCCCGAATCAAATGGAGGAGCGGGCCAAACTCTCCGGTCTTTGCCGCTTTCAAAAATTCGCCGGTCCATTTCGCTACGGTTTTTTCATCAGCAGGAGTCGGAGCCGCATCCCGGTCGGTTTTGATCTTGTTCCGAGCTCGGCTCAGCAGCTTCCGGCAGGCTACCGCACTTTTCCCCAGAATCTCGGCGATTTCCTCGTACTCCATGGCAAAAGATTCCCTTAGAACAAACACGGTTCTTTCGTCGGGGGTCAGGCGTTCCAGCAACACCATAAACGCGTAAGAAATTTGCTCCTCCCGCAACAAGCGGTCGAGGTGCGTCTCCGGAAGCGGATCAAAGACGGGTTCGGGTAACCAGGGTCCGGTGTAAAGCTCTCGAGACAAACGAGGTGACTTTAATGCGTTTAGACTACGATTCACGACGGAACGCATCAAATAGGATTTTGGTTGACGAATACGGTCGGCTTGTATGTTTTGCTGCAGGTCGGTGAACACTTCCTGCACGATATCCTCTGCTTCTGACCAAGATCCGGTCAGTCGGTATGAGAGGGCGGTCATCGAGTGGCGGTATTCTTGATAATACTGAGCCAATTGGGCAGACGTCGACATGGTTGCCTATCCTCCGTTCTTTGCGATTCGCTATCTATTATCTTACCGAAAAAATGAAAAAAACCCAGCCCCTTTTGAGTGAAGGGCTGGGCTTTGGCAGTGATCGGTTAGAACTTGAAGATATGTATCGTCTTTTGCAGCTGGAACACCGCATTTTTCATCGCTTCGGATTCCTCGGCCATGGCCCGGATCGAAGTGATTTGCTCGTTCATGGATGCCGATACCTGTTCAGTGCCCGCCGCGGATTCTTCGGTAATGGCGGAAATGTTCTGAATGGAAGAGGAGATATTCTGTGCGCTTTCCAGCATCGCTTCGCTTTCTTTGGAGAACGCAGCAATTTCCCCGCTGATGTATTGTACACTTTGGACGATCTCTTGGAAAATTTGCTCGGCTTCGCGGATCATTTCGCTTTGTTGCCGGACGACCTCTTCATTGATTTTGATGTTTTGCCCCGCCTGCTTCACATCCAGCTCGATGCTGCGGACCAGATTGAATACCTCCTTGGTCGATGCGGTCGATTCCTCGGCCAGCTTACGAACCTCGTGGGCAACCACTGCAAATCCGGCTCCGTGCTCGCCTGCCCGTGCAGCCTCAATGGAGGCGTTCAATGACAACAAGTTGGTCTGTTCGGCTATTTCCGAGATGGTCGCGGTAATTTTGGTAATGCCTTGCGCGTTTTTGGCCAAAGCTTCGATGGAATCGGCAACTTTCTCGGTCGCTTCAATGTTCTTGCGCATGCCATTCGCTTGCCGCGAGACGGATTCGCGTCCGCGCTCCACCAGTTGAATCATTTCGTCGGACCGTTGATTCATTTCACGGGTAGAATCGGTGTAATTGCTTACCTTCTGTTCAATCTCGCCGATCGCGTCTTTCATGCCGCTGACGTCTTCGGAGATGGCGTTCGCGCCAAGCGCCAGCTCGCTGGAGGAGTGGGTGACTTGGGTCATGACTTCGATCAGCTCTTGGTTGCGGTCGGAAATGCTCCGGCTGGAGTCCATTACCTTGCGAGTGATATCCGAGGTCTCCTGCAGGATTTTGCGCAGCTTGTCCACCATGCTGTTGAAGGAGCGACTGAGATCGTCCATGCCTCCGGATTCCGAGATTCGGCTGGTAAAATCGCCTTTGGCGATTTTTGCGGAAGCGCTGGTGATATCATCGAACGAACCCGTAAGCGCTTTCTGGAGATAGCGCGAAAGCGGGAAAGTAAGCGCTGCCAATACGGCGATCATTAAGATGCCGATGACGATGTGTCCCAGCAGGATGAAGACGATCAGCGATGGGACGGCAAAGAGCGCAGCCACGAGATAACACGCGGCGGAGATCTTTCCGGATAAGGGAAGTCTGTTGAACCATGTCATGAGATTCATGTCCTCCTTAAGTAATAGGTGAATTCTACCATAATTATATCATCCATGACGTCAGGGGTATAGGACGAAATATTCCGAGAAATGCTAACCCAAAGTTGAAAAAGTTCTTATTATGCCGAACCTTGGGGCTTGTAATTTTCTTATTGACAATAAACTTGAACCTTTGTTAAATATAGTCATGAAATATTTCGTATACGAAATATTAAATTATAAAACAAAAATTTAAAGGATGAGAGCTGCTTGGATCAAAAGCAACGCATGCATGAGATCGTGGAATCCTTTCGCGAGGTGAAAAGAGCGTTTTACCAACTGTTATCCAAACAGGCCGAGCCCTTCGGCATTACTGGTATCCAATTCATGGTGTTGAAAAGGATTCAGAACAACCCGCAAATCGGTGTTACCGAGCTTGCCGATCAGATGCGGATGGGGAACAGTACGGTCAGCGGAGTGATCGATCGTCTGGTGAAAGCAGGACTGGTGGTGCGCGCACGTTTGGATAGCGACCGAAGATCGGTTGCCTTGCAGATTACGGACAAAGGGATGGAGGTTTATCAGCTGACGGACCTTGAATATACGAAGGCAATCACAACCGTTCTGGAGACATCCGGGAGAGACATCGACCATATGCTGCAAACGCATCACAAAATTATAGAGTCATTAGAGAAAGTGAGAGAAGAAACCCATGAACCATGAAGCGGCTGTACAGGACGTGAATTTCAAGAGATGGCCCATCGTCATGGCGCTCCTGATCGGGGCGTTTGTGTCGATTTTGAACCAAACCTTAATGAACGTTGCCCTACCACAGATGATGGACGACTTGGGTGTGGGAGCAACTACCATCCAATGGCTGTCGACCGGATTTATGCTGGTGAATGGCGTCTTGATCCCAATCAGCGCCTTTTTGATGGAACGTTTCACGACGCGGATGCTGTTTATCTCCGCGATGATTTTGTTTTCGGCCGGTACATTTATTTGCGGAATCGGTTCCAGCTTCGAGCTAGTGCTCGCCGGACGGTTGGTCCAGGCTGCCGGAGCCGGCGTACTGATGCCGTTGATGACCGTCGTATTCCTGACGATTTTTCCAATTGAGAAACGCGGTCAGGCGATGGGGATGATGGGGATCGCCATGATCTTCGCCCCGGCGGTTGGTCCAACGCTTTCCGGATGGGTGATTGAACATCATCCGTGGAACGTCTTGTTCTGGATCATTTTTCCGTTTGCGATTTTGTCCATTTTTCTAGGCTTTATCTTTATGAAAAATGTAACCCAAGTCGGCCGACCGAAGCTGGATGTTCTGTCGATCATTTTATCGACGATTGGGTTTGGCGGCGTCTTGTATGGCTTTAGCGAAGCCGGCAGCACCAGTTGGGGCGAGACGGAAGTTGTCGTCAGCCTGATTGTCGGCGTCGTCTCCCTCGGGGTATTCCTGTGGCGCCAAATGAGATCGGATAAACCGCTGCTGGAATTTCGCGTGTTTAGATACGATATGTTTTCGTTAACTACGATAATTAACGTTGTGGTTACGATGGCGATGTACGCGGCAATGATTCTGCTGCCGATTTACCTGCAGAAGATTCGCGGCTTCTCGCCGCTCGAATCGGGTCTTTTACTTATGCCTGGGGCGATTCTAATGGGGATCATGTCCCCGATTACCGGGATGATCTTCGACCGAATCGGCGCGCGCTGGCTGGCGGTGGTTGGGCTGGGGATTACGGCGGTGACGACATGGGAATTCAGCAATTTGACCGACAGCACGACCTATACGCATCTCATTTTGATGTATACGGCCCGAATGTTCGGGATGTCCATGCTGATGATGCCGATCCAGACAGCTGGCCTCAATCAGCTGCCGGCGCGGCTTAACGCACATGGTACGGCGATGTCAAATACGCTCCGGACGATTGCAGGAGCGCTGGGCACCGCGCTCCTGGTGACAATCATGTCCTCTCGCGCCAAGGAGAAGGCGACGGAGATGATCCTCACGGCCGGGATCAATCCTAAGGATCCCTCTAATGCGCAGCAAGTGGCTCTGATCACCCGAGACGCGACGATTAACGGAATCGATTTTGCCTTTGTCGTGGCGACGGGAATTACGCTGGTCGCCTTCGTTTTGGCGTTCTTTATTCGCAAAGTCCAGGTAAATATAGAAGGTCAGGACTCGGGGAATGAGGAAAACGGCATGAAGCCTGCCAAGGCTTAGATTTCTCATTGTAATCAAAAAGGTACAATCGCTCAGGATTTCTGAGCGGTTGTACCTTTTTTGGGTCGGAAAAAGTAGTAAGTTTTTTATCCGAGAACAACTTCAACTTGATGCACGCCGCCATCGCCAACCGGGGCGATAACGTTACCCTGAATCGGCTGGCCGTCAACCGTGATGCGGGCTACGCCTTTTTCCACATGGTTCGGGTTGCTCACGCGGATCACGTACGTGTCGCCACGGAAGACGCGGGTGATTTCGTATCCATCCCAAGCGGATGGAATGCAAGGATCAACCTTCAGGCCGCCGAAGTCGGCTTGAATACCGAGAATCGCCTGCGTGATCGCCACGTAGTTCCAGGCTGCCGTGCCGGTGAGCCAGGAGTTCTTCGCTTCGCCGTGACGTACCGCGTCTTTACCGGCGATCATTTGCGAATAGACGTATGGCTCCATCCGATGGACTTCGCTGATCTCTTCGAGGTACGCCGGAGCGATTTTCGAATAGACCTCAAACGCCCGATCGCCATGGCCCAATACGGTTTCAGCGATCATAATCCACGGGTTGTTGTGACAGAAGATCCCGGCGTTTTCTTTGTACCCTGGCGGGTAACTGGAGATTTCGCCCAGGTTCAGATAATACTTCGAATACGGCGGTTGCTGCAGCACGATACCGTATTTCGTATCGAGACGCTCTTCAACGGAAGTGAGCGCTTTAGCTGCCAAACCTTCTTCAACGCCGATGCCAGCCATGACGCACATCCCTTGCGGCTCGATGAAGATTTGACCCTCCGCGTTTTCCTTGCTGCCGATTTTTTCGCCATAATGATCGTAAGCGCGCAGGAACCAGTCGCCGTCAAAGCCGTGCTCCAGCGTTGTTTTGCGCATTTTTTCGATCCAGTCGAGCGCATCTGTCGCATCGGCGTCCAACCCGCGCATACGGCAAATTTCAGCGAAGTCCGGGCCTACGAAGACGAACAAGCCGGCAATAAATACGGATTCGGCGACGCGGCCTTCGATGTTCGCGGTCGTTTGGAACGATTCACCCGGCTCCTTGGAGAAGCAGTTCAGGTTCAGGCAGTCGTTCCAGTCCGCGCGGCCAATCAGCGGTAAACCATGCGGTCCCAGGTTGTGTACGACATGGTAGAAGGAACGTCTCAAATGCTCAAACAGCGTTGCGGTGTTATCCGGGTTGCTGTCGAATGGCACTTGCTCGTCGAGAATGCTGAGATCGCCGGTTTCCTTAATATAAGCGGCGGTTCCGGACACCAGCCACAACGGATCGTCGTTGAAGCCGCTGCCGACCTCGTTGTTGCCTTTTTTGGTCAGCGGTTGATATTGGTGATACGCGCTGCCGTCTTCAAACTGGGTCGCGGCGATGTCGAGAATCCGCTCTCTGGCACGTTCCGGAATTTGATGCACAAAACCGAGCAAATCCTGGTTGGAGTCGCGGAAGCCCATACCGCGGCCGATTCCGGATTCGAAATAGGAAGCGGAACGCGACATGTTGAAGGTTACCATACATTGATACGGATTCCAGATGTTGACCATGCGGTTCAGCTTGTCGTCGCCGCTTTGGATTTGGTATTTGGACAGCAGGCCGTCCCAATACGTAGCCAGTTCGGCCAAGGCCCGGTCGACGTCAGCGTCCGTGGCGAATTTGTCGATCATCTCAAGCGCAGGTTTTTTGTTGACCACGCTTGGGGCTTCCCATTTCTCTTCTTCCGGCAATTCAACGTAACCGAGAACAAAGATCAGGCTTTGTTCTTCACCCGGAGCAAGCTTCATCGTCACTTCGTGCGAGCCGATCGGCGACCAGCCGCTGGCCACGGAGTTGGAGGCTCTGCCAGCCACGACGACCTGCGGCTCGTGTAAGCCGTTATATAGTCCGACGAAGGATTCGCGATCCGTGTCGAAGCCGTCGATGTCACGGTTGACGGAATAGAACGCATAATGATTCCGGCGTTCACGGTATTCGGTTTTGTGGTAAATGACCGAATCCAGCACTTCCACTTCGCCGGTGCTCAGGTTGCGCTGGAAATTTGTCATGTCGTCCTGGGCGTTCCAAAGGCAGAACTCGGCAAAAGAGAAGAGGGAGACCTTCTTCGTCTCGTTGCTCGTATTTTTTACCGTCAGGCGATGCACTTCGCCGTTATAGCCAAGCGGAATAAACGCCAGCTGCGTTACCGAAATCCCGCCGCGTTCCCCGGTAATCGAGGTATACCCCAAACCGTGACGGCATTCGTAAAAATCCAGCTCGCGCTTCACCGGCATCCAGCCCGGTGTCCAGAAATCGCCGTTGTCATGGTCGCGGAGGTAGTAATAACGTCCGCCGGTATCGAGAGGAATGTTGTTGTAGCGGTACCGGGTCAACCGACGCAGGCGTGCATCCCGGTAGAACGTGTAGCCGCCGGCGGTATTGGAAATTAATCCGAAAAATTGCTCATTGCCAAGGTAGTTAATCCATGGGTAAGGGGTTTGCGGCGTATTGATCACATACTCTTTGCGTTGATCGTCAAATGCTCCGAATTTCATGAATAGGAACTCTCCCTTCGTTTGTGAACGCGCGTTTATTTCGTTGAAAAAAGATTCCTCCCAACAATCGTTGATCGTATTGTAGGAGGAGGTGCGCCGGCTTATTCCGTCGGGGGCTGGCAGGAATCCCGGATCACCAGGCGGGTTGGAAAGCTGACCGTGCTGAACGTGGGCTGCTCCGTTTCGCAAAGCTCGAGCACCTTTAATACGGCGGCCTTTGCCATCTCGTCGACGGGCAGGCGAACAGTGGTCAGCTTGGGCGTGATCCGAGAGGCTAGTTGGACATCGTCAAAGCCGATGACGGATAACTGCTCAGGCACACGAACCCCGCTTTCCGCAAACGCTTCCATCGCCGCAAAAGCCATGTCGTCGTTGGCGCAAAACAGCGCTGTCGGTAAGGTTCCTTGCTCAATGAGCTTGCGGGTTTCGCGATAAGCGCTCTCCTTCAGGAACTCGCCTTCAAGGACAAAAGCCTCGGGCAACGGCAAATTGTGCTTCTGTAATGTGTGCTCATAGGCTAAGTATCGCTCACGCCCCGAAAACGTATTCATGCTGCCTTTCAAGATGCCGATTTCCCGGTGCCCCAGCTCGATCAAGTATTCGATCGCCTGGACCGTGCCCTCGTAGTCATTGGAGTTTATGACGGCCAAGTGGTTCTTGTTCAGCCGCTCCGCCATGATCTCCGCGATGTCGTAATCAACGAGCACCAGCGGCGCTTCCTGGTCCACCATTTCCCGAACCAGCTCGATGTCCTTTTGGGTGCCGACCAGAATCCCGCCGTCGATCCGCTTCTGTTGGAAGGCTTGCTTTACCTTCTGAAAATCACCCGGCGAATAGACGGTATGAATCAGAACATAAAATCCGCGGGCATTGGCTGTATCGACGACCATGTCGACGATCGGGGCAAAGTAGCTGTTCTGATAGATGCGGCTGGTGTCTTCCTTCTCGGTCATGCTGATGGCGAACAGGCCGATCGTATCCGTCCGTTTACCGGCCAGAGCCCGGGCAAAGCTGTTAGGTTCATAGTGGTGCTGCTCGATGACGCGGAGCACTCTGGCCCGTGTTGCTTCCGGAACGTTCGGATAATTGTTGATTACCCGTGAAACGGTGCTGCGGGACACCCCGGCCAGTTTAGCTATGTCTTCGCTGCGCATAAGGTTGGTCCCCACTTTCGTAAACGCGCGTTTATAGGGTTATTTTATAGCATCCTCTGAAATTAATCAATTCCGAAAAATGCACGAAAATAAGACGGCTATTTCGCCGCCTTAGGGATGTTCTCCAAGTACTCCTTCATCATTTGAATCGCTTTGTCTTTGTTCTTCGTGTCGGAACGGAGGGAGATGATCATGTCCGTCATCCCGAGCGGAAGTTCCTTCACCAGGGTGCTGTCGGTGACCTTAATCCCGTACACGTGCTCGGTATTGTCTTCGTCGGATACATCCTTGACGAGGTTGTCATCGGTCAGGAGATCTTTAAGCTCGCCGCTCGCCACGTCGTCGAGGCTGAGAAAAGCGCCGCCATTCGACAGCCAATCGAAGGTCGGGGCATCGGTAATATAAATATCCGGACTGGATGTAGCTATAACAGCCATCGCTTTTTGCTGGTAGGCCATATCCGCCGAACTCGCGCCGGCTTCCCCTTGAGGCGGCAAATACACATTCTCAATCTCCACCCGCTTGAAGCCAGTGATTTGTGCCGTCATGGCTTGCTCTAGGGCGTCGACACCGCCATTTTGGTCGTCGGTCATAAAATTGCCAACCATCATGATCGATAGGTCGATGGGGGGCAGGGCGGCTAGCCGTTTTTGTTCTTCGCGGTGATCAAGATAAGCGTTCGTACCGAAGATAATGGCGACAACAGCGATAAGTCCAATGATCACGTAAGCTCGGTAAAGTCGGAAAAAATCGTCGACTTTCTCGGCAGTTCCGGCCAATTTGCCCCACTTCGCATAGCGCTTCTGGTTTAACTCCGCGA
Organism: Paenibacillus sp. J53TS2; assembly: GCF_018403305.1. Taxonomy (NCBI): domain Bacteria; kingdom Bacillati; phylum Bacillota; class Bacilli; order Caryophanales; family Paenibacillaceae; genus Paenibacillus; species Paenibacillus sp. J53TS2. The sequence continues at coordinate 336,634 of NZ_BOSK01000001.1, read as the reverse complement.
TTTTTCGCTGTTCCTCCGTCTCCACGATCCGCTTGTAGGCTTGGATTTTTCGTTCGATTTCCTCGGCTTCGCCAGGGCTCGGATGGCGGGAGCGGGATTTACGGAGCAAAATGTCAAATACCTTCTCCAATTCTTCGCGGGAAGCGTTTTCGGGTAACCCCAGCAGTTCATAATCCTGTTTTAAATTGTCCTTGTCCATCGTCTTTCTCCTCTGAATCCATCGGGTTTTGATGTATAAATATTATATGGAAAGTGATGCATACATTTATTATACTTTGTATTTGTAACGAAGGGAAATCGCTTGTCGACAATAAAAAAAGCCGGGTGAACCCAGCAGTTCCCCGGCCTATGATTAGGAGGGCCCAAGCCCTTCTGCTAACGAATCCGGCGCATGGAAATGATGACGTCGCTCCAATAGCCGCTATCTAGTGGGCTGATTTGAACGCCCGGGGCGCCCCAAGTGTGAATGAACTTGCCGTCGCCGATATAGATGCCGACATGACCCGCGACATTGTCGGATTTAAACCGGCCCGGGACGGTGAAGAAGATCAAGTCTCCGACTTGAAGATGGTCGCGCGTCACCGATATGCCTTCTTGGGCTTGATCGCGGGCCAACCGCGGCAGGTCTTGGCCGAATTTTTTGAAGACATGGCGGGTAAAGGACGAACAATCGAACGTTTTGGACTGCTCGTAAGGAGAAGCGCCAAATTCATAAGGAACGCCCAAATACTGCTTGGCATAGGCGACCATCTCATCGCGATGATCGGCGACTCCGAGAATCCCGTAGCGGCTGGTCCCGGTTTGCGGCGGAATGCGGCCGCCCGCCGGGGAAATGCGGTCAAACGTCAAAGCCCCCGTACGCGTATCGATTTGGGCTTTCGTTTGCAGCAAGGCCGATACGGCATCCATCGTCATATACAATTGGCCGTTTTCGCGCACTGGCGCCTGGGGCAGGGAAATCGGCTGTCCAAAGGAAATGGCATGTCTTTGACTGGGCTGAACGGTAAACATCACATCGGAAAAACCGAGGTTGGCCGTGTCGCCCGTTTCTTGCAACCGCAGGCCCAGGCTTTGAGCCACTTGCGTCAGCGGAACCCAGCTCGTGCCGCCCGCGTCCGTAACCGCTTCCGTTCTAACTGGCGATCCATCGGAAGGAGGGACGGAATTCGAGCGGAGCCGGTCCGGCTGGCCGCATGAGGTGACAAGCATGAGCGACAGGGCCATACAAGCAAGGAACAATCCAAACTTCAAGGTATAGCGCATAGGGTGAGAAGCACTCCATTCATTCAGATTAGCGAGACACTTGAAGTATGTAAAAAAAGAGATAGAACTATTCGGGCAGGAGCTAAAGGAGCTACCATCATCATGAAGAGCAGCCTCATGCAAAGAACGCAAGTGCAGCGCAAGCCGTCACGCCAGCGCCGCAACCTGGCGATCGCGACCTGGGAGGGCGTCCCTTCCACGATCTTTCAAACCTTGCTTGGCGGTCAGTTCCTGACCGGATTTCTGCTATATTTGGGGGCGAACTCCGCCCAAATCGGCTTCGTCCTCGCGATTACGACCTTTGTGAATATTGCCCAAATCGCGGTCGCCTTCCTGATTCAACGATTAACCAGCCGCAAATGGGCGCTGGTGCTGTTCGTTGGGATGCACCGAATTCTGTGGGGAGCGACGGGCTTGGTTCCGTTTGTTTTTCCGCATCGTTATTGGGTTGCCGGATTTATCGGACTGTATATCGTCGCGTTTATGTTCAATACGGTTGGCGCGATACTGTGGAACTCGCTGATAAGCGATATTGTACCGGCACGGGTCAGAGGGAGATATTTCGGGATCCGGAATACGTTCCTCAATGCACTTAGCACACTGGTCATGTTTTTGGGCGGGATGGTATTGGATCATTATCCGGCGGCACAAGGGTTCTTCTATTTGTATATCGTGATCTGGATCAGTGCTATAGCCAATATCGTCGTGTTTTCGTTTTATCCGGACATGGCCTTCGAGCGTTCAGCGGAAAGCAAGTTTCTCCCGATGCTGCGTAAACCTCTGCGCGATGGAGCCTTCATGAAGGCGACGTTGTTCCTGGCCGGTTTCCTGCTCCTGCAGAACCTCGTCGTTCCGCTTTATTCGTATGTGATGCTGGAATTGCTGCACATCAATTACCAGACCATCTCGCTCCTGAATGTGACGCAGACGGTATTTATGATGGCGAGCTTTTACGTTTGGGGGAACCTGAACGCGCGTTACAGCAATCGCCGCCTGCTGTTCTGGACGCTGCCGATCATTGCGCTAGCGATTCTCTGCTGGGGCGGCTTGTCCTTCTTGCCGATGCTGCCCGTGCTCTTCCTCGCTCATATGATATTTGGGGTAGGGGTCGGCGGCTTTAACCAATTGGCCTTTAACTTTATGATCGGCGACACCCCCAAATCAGAACGTCCGATGTACATGGCGATGTACTCGGCCATTACCGGCGTCGCTTCTTTCTTTGGCCCGCTAGTAGGCGGTCAGGTGCTGGAATGGATCGAAGGTTGGCCGACCTGGACGCAAGTGTTCGGTATGCAGTTGGTCGTCGGGGCGGCGATGATTGTGTTGGCCGCGAGTTTGGGCCGGCGAATTTTGCGCGATGTGTGAGGGCGACGATTCCAGCGGAATGGGGCATCGTTGTGACGGACAGGGGTGACTTTTGGAGGCGCTTTAAGGTATATTACAAGTTGAGTAGCTAAGCAATGAAGGGAGATTATCATACATGGCACAAAGAACGGCTTACGAAGGTACCTATCAAGGTGAAAAAGCAGTATGGCTTAAATCCGGGCGGTATGAGGCGATCATGCTCCCGGAAATCGGCGGCAATTTGATCGCTTTCCGCGATGTCGAAAGCGGTTACCGCTTTTTGCGCGAACCTGGCGAGAGCGAGATGGAAGCTTTCAAGAGCAACCCGGGTGTACACGGCATTCCGGTGCTGTTTCCCCCAAACCGCTATGAGGACGGATTGTTTCCATGGAAAGGCGAGGTTCTGAAGTTTCCGGTAAACGAGGCGGCAACTCACAACCATTTGCATGGATTTTTACATACGACGGCCTGGGAGGTCGAGGATTTCGGCCAAACGCCGTTTGAAAGCTATGTCACGGTTAAGGTAACCGTTAACGAGAGCCATGAGGTGTACCGTTACCTGCCATTCAAATTTACGGCCCGTTTAAAGTACACTTTAAGCGACGATGGCTTAGCCCAGCAGGTGTTCGTTCGCAATGACGGCGACAAGGAGATGCCTTGCTTGTTGGCTTTCCATACGGCGGTGAATGCGCCGTTTGCGCCGGAGAGTACAGCGAAGGATTACCGGGTGAAGCTGACGATCGGACAGCGTTGGCAAATGAGCGAGCGGATGCTCCCAACTGGATCCTATCAACCTCTTACGGCTGAAGAGCTGCAGATGCAGGGGGAGGGTGTGTTTCCGTTCTTCGCTTCTATGGATAATCACTATACGGCCGTGCCGCAAAACGGCAGAAATCGGATGGAGCTGACCGACACGAAACTAGGAAAAACCCTCGTTTATGACGTGGGAACCTCCTACAAGCAATGGATGATTTGGAATAACGGCGCAACGGAAGGCTTCTTCTGCCCAGAGCCGCAAATCAATCTGGTGAATGCGCCAAAGGCGGAATTGCCGGCAGAAGAAATCGGATTGTTCAGCCTGCTTCCAGGCGAGATTTGGGAGGAACGCTCCCGTCTGTACGTGAAATAACTTAGTCCAATGAAAAAAGCAGCCGACCGGCCGTCTGAGACGACGCGAGTCAGCTGCTTTTTCTTTGGCCGTTAGGCCTGATCCCATTGGGCGGAGAGTTAATTGACCCCGGCAGTTACCTTGCCGCGCAGTGACGGGATCAGCCGCTTCATTTGCTCCAGATTGCGTCTGGGCACATGAATCGTTTTGATGCCGTGCCGTTCATCCCGGAACCATACGACATTGTCGCGAATTTCGGAGACCTGGGACAGGTTGACATAGCAGTTCGTGCTGATGCGGTAAAAGCGAGGGTCTGAGATCAGCTTCGAGGTCTGTTCGGCGGATAATCTCTGTTTAATACTGTAATTCCGTCCATGAAAGCAAACCAGTCCGTGAGCTCCGATCTTGAAGAAATACGTCTCGTAAGGATTGAGGTCCTCATAGACACCCCTTTCTTCGAGTCCGACGTTCATCATTCCAAATCCCCCTTTAGAAGATGCTTTCGGAAGCGCTTACAGTATATCATATTTTAACCAATTTGGGTAGGTGACCGATTCATGTTAAAAATTTTATCTTTTTTCGGTTGAGACTGGACTTTTAAGTCCATTTACGAAAAAATATAAAGGATGTTATTCCAAACGAGCTTTCCTGAAGGAGGATATTCAATTGTCAGCTTCACAACCTCGATTGCTGTTATTTGTAGGATCGTACGCCGAAACAAGCGATCCTGGAGTTTATGTATATGAAATGGATTCGGTCAATGGGGAGATTCGTCTTCTGGATCAAGCCACCGGGTTGAAGAACCCTACCTTTCTTGGCGTAGATGCAGAGCACCGCAAGGTTTACGCCATTTCCGAAACGACCAAGGAAGGGGAGCGAATCGGCGAGGTCATCGCATTTGATGTCGACGCCGTGGGCAAGCTGCGCGAATTGAATCGTGAGGTTACAATTCGCCCTTCTTCTTCGCATATCCAGCTCGACCGAAGCTGTCGCTTTGCCGTTGTGTCGGGATATCACGGCGGTAATGTCGGCCTTGTGGAGCTTCAAGCAGACGGATCGGTGGGCCGCTTGGTCGACGAGCGTCAGCACGAAGGCCAAGGTGCCGACCCGGTGCGTCAGGATCGTCCGCATCCCCACTCGGTGGCATTCAGCCCGGACAATCGGTTCGCGTTGGTTGCTGATTTGGGATTGGATCGCCTTGTGGTGTATTCGTTTGAACCGGAAACCGGACGGCTGGTTTACCAGAGCGAAGCTTCTACTCCACCGGGGGCGGGTCCGCGCCATCTGGCCTTTCATCCAAACGGGCAATGGTTGTATTCCATCAATGAAGTGAATTCATCGATTTCGTTTTTTCATTACGATGCGGCGACCGGTAAATTGGCACTACAGGACACGGTGCCAACTTTGCCGGCTGAATACACAGGGGAAAATACGACGGCGGAGGTAGCTATTTCAGCGGACGGCCATCATCTCTATGGCTCCAACCGAGGCCATGACAGCTTGGTGCATTTCACGATCGACCCGGTGAACGGACGGCTTACGCTCGTTGAACATGTCTCCAGCGAAGGTGGGCATCCGCGGCATTTTGCGCTTACGCCGGACGGTATGTATCTGATTGCAGCGAACCGGGATGACAATCTGCTGGCGGTTTTTTCGGTAGAGCCGGAGAGCGGACGATTGACGTTTACCGACAGGACCGTATCTGTATCCAAGCCGGTATGCGTGAAGCCGGTGTGGTTCTAAAAGGATTCATTTGCAATGTACCAGAGGCTCGCATAAGATTAACGCAGGGGATTTTTATTCAGTAAACATGAAGGAGCCGGTTGTGACTCATGACGTTTTTTAGGGAATTGTTTCAAATGGCGGGATTCCGTAGGGTGTTAGCCCTGCTGTTTGTCGTGATCGTCCTGTATTTCGTTCGAAGTATGCTCAATATGCTGCTAATCACATTTATTCTGACGTATTTAATTAATCGGCTGCACAATTTCATCAGCCGGAATGTGGCCAAGGTGATTCGCGTCAACCGAACCGTAACCGTCCTGTTTATCTACGTCGTGTTGATCGCACTGCTTGGCTATGCAATCTACTACTATATGCCGGTGCTGCTCACCGAACTAACCGATTTGGTTAACCAGGTGATATCCTTTTATTCTAATCCTCCGGTGCTGATGGATAACCCGATTCTGAACTACATTGTTGAATATTTGAAAGATATCGATCTATCGGCTTATATCAACAACGGTTTTGACTTCTTGCTCAGTACGCTGACCGATATCGGCGAATGGAGTTTGAATTTGTTTATCGCCATTGTGCTCAGCTTGTTCTTGTTGCTGGAAAAAGAGAAGGTGACCAATTTTACCGTTCTGTTCCGCGAAAGTCGGATCGGCGGACTGTTCAAGGAGCTGGAATACTTTGGACGGAAGTTTGTTCAATCCTTCGGTAAAGTCATTGAGGTTCAATTCTTAATTGCTCTGGTCAATGCTTCATTATCGACGATCTTCTTATGGATATTAGGATTTCCAAACCTGATTGCCTTGGCGATCATGATCTTTCTGTTGGGGCTGGTCCCAGTCATGGGCGTCATCATTTCATTGATCCCGCTCTGCGCGATCGCCTTTAAAATCGGCGGATTGATCAAAATCGTATATGTGCTGATTATGGTCGCCGTTGTTCATGCGGTCGAAACGTATTTCCTGAATCCGAAATTCATGTCCAACAAAACCCATTTGCCGATTTTCTTCACCTTCCTTATCCTGTTGGTCTCCGAGCATTTCCTTGGGATCTGGGGATTAATAGTCGGCGTTCCGATCTTTATCTTTATGCTGGATATCGTCGAGGTTCCTGTTGGGGTCCATCCCCCTGCGGTGGTGAAGATTGGGGCAGAACCGGAACCGCCGGCAGAGAAATAAATAGCGAAGATCAAACGATTTGATAAACGTAAAAGCCGCTGAGCTGACCGTATAGGTAGCCCAGCGGTTTTTTTGCGGATCAACCGTAGTTTATGCTTTGGGTCAATGGGGCAGGTGGCTCCAATTAACCTGATTGTTCTGGTAATCCGCTGTAGGCTGTCCCGGTTCGCGGTCCTTCCAAGAGCGGTTAATGACTTTCTTCAGCTTGTCAGGGAGCTTGGACTTGATTCTGTCCGCCTTCTCCTTGTCGATTTTCCCCTCTGCAAGCGCTTGGTCGATATTGCGGTTCGCCGTTTCGGTCAGCTTCTTCAAGTATTCGGCTTCGCTCCAGCCTTTTTGGACTTGTACAATTTGAAGCAGCGTTTTGCCCTGCTTCAATTGCCCTACCAGCGCCTTCGGTTCAATACCTAGCATTTCGGCCGTATCTTTCACGATATGACCGCCGCGGAAATGACCGTGCGGGTGACGATGATTCGCTTCCATCTGAGACGGAGTTGGATTCGCCTGCGGTGGTTGATCCGCCGGTACGCCCGTTTCCGCATACACGGAGCCTGCCGTGGCAGTTGATCCGGCAGCAATCAGGAGAGCAAGGGTCAATTTGCCGGCTATTGGTTTCAAGTTCTCCATAAACATGGACATTTTTCACCTCTTCGTTTAGAATAATTTGGTCCTTGCCTTCTTCAGTCTTGACCAAAAAATCGCAGGATATCTGAAACGAACCTTAATATTTCTTAAAAATTCGCTTAAAATAATGGAATGTGTCGTGGAACGTAGGGGGAATGGAAGTGACATTTGGTGCAAGAATGCTGAAAACGGGGGTCGCGGTTACACTGGCTCTTTACGCTGGCGTTCTACTGGGGTTATCTTCGCCGGTCATCGCGGCGATCGCCGCGATTTTTGCCATGCAGCCAACGATTTATCGTTCTTGGCGTTACTTGATCGATCAATTGCAGACGAATACGTTAGGGGCCATCCTGGCTATGCTTGGGGGCATGGTGTTCTCCAACGAACCGATCGCCGTTGGTCTGGTTTGCATTCTGGTTATCATGATCTGTCTGCAGTTGAAGATGGGGGATACGATCGGCATTACGCTGGTTACGGTCGTTTCCGTTATGGAGGCATCAGGCCAGTGGGAATTTGCTTTGAACCGATTTTTGCTTAGCTTGATTGGTATTTTTTCCGCTTTTATTATCAATATTGTTCTGTTTCCGCCTAAACCGAAGGTGCAATTCGAGCAGCAAGTCCGGCAAACCTTCGATCGGCTGTCACTGTTGTTGCGAACGGCCATTTCCGACGAGATCAAAGAAGCGGTCTTTCGTTCCGATAAGCGAGATCTGGAGGATACGATTGCCCAACTGGCAGAGAAATACAAACTGATGGAGGAAGATCAGAAAAAAATCAAGGCTCCGAAATTTAGCGATCATCGTTTACTGGTCGTGTACAAGCAGATGCTGCGCACGCTTCGCAAAGGGTTCGAAGTGCTGGATGCGGTGGAGCAACATTATTTCCAAGCAGCCCGTACGCCGGAGTTAAACCAGGAATTCGACGAGCATCTGGAGAAGCTGACCAAGTTTCACGAGCATGTCATGCTGAAGTTCGATGACAAACTGAAGCCAGGCTACAGCGAATCTATGCAATTTGAAACAGAAAACGACGAGTTCCTGCGGCGGATGCTGGACCGGTATGCGGCAGAGCGGACAGGCGTCCTGCGCTTATCCATCGTGTCGGCCGAGATGTACGAATATGGTCACCAATTGGAGCGTCTTAACCGGCTAGCCGACCATTCCGCGGCAGGGGCAGGCGATTAATCGATACAAAAGAAAAAGTCCTGCCTTTTGGGCAGGACTTTCATGTCACCTATCGTGCAAACATAGATTGATAAGTAATGATCTTCTTGATACAATAAAAAATAGACTGCATTCTACTTATTCGTAGATACAATCAACCTGAGTCAATGTTACCACATTTCTTGTTGATTGTCAATATATCGTATGTGGATGTTATAGATGCCATTCAAGGGAGCGATTCAATTGGATCATACAGATCAGGCTTGGCAGGAAGAACAACGTCGCGTGGAGTACGTGGCCGATCAAATCGATGCCCGGATCCGTAAGCTCGAGCGGGAGGTTGGCAGTGTTCGCGGAGACGTTGTAGAGATGCGGAAAGATTTCTGGGACGAGGTAACGGTGAACTTCAGTGAAGCGGACGATGTTGGCGAAACGTCCACCAGTTTGCGGCAGCAGTCCCAGGTGCTTGCGGAGCGGGAGAAAAGCCATCAGCATGCATCCATCGCATTGGGAAAGATGAAACGGCTGAAGCAATCCCCTTATTTCGGACGGATTGATTTCGCTGAAGATGGCGAACCGGAAGAGGCCATCTATCTTGGGATCGCTTCGTTGCTCGAGGAGGGGGATGAAACGTTCCTCGTTTATGATTGGCGTGCGCCCATCTCAAACCTCTATTATGACAGTGTACCTGGGCCGGCTTCCTATGAAACGCCCTCCGGCACGATCACGGGGACGATGTCGCTGAAACGTCAGTTCGTGATTCACGGTCGCAACATCAAGCTGATGTTCGACACCGGCGTCACGATTGGAGACGAGCTGTTGCAGCAAGTATTAAGCCGCAGCTCCGATGCGCAAATGAAGAGCATCGTGGCAACGATTCAACGCGAGCAGAACAAGATCATCCGCAACGATCGCAGCCGGATGCTGATCGTACAAGGGGCGGCCGGGAGCGGCAAGACGTCAGCCGCCCTGCAGCGGGTCGCCTACTTGCTCTACAAGCACCGGGAGGTGCTGCAAGCCGACCAGATGATTTTGTTCTCGCCCAATCCGATGTTCAATAGTTACGTATCGACGGTGCTTCCTGAACTAGGCGAGGAAAACATGCAGCAAACGACGTTCCAGGAATATCTGGAACACCGGCTGGGAAGAGAGTTCCAGCTCGAGGATCCTTTCGTTCAGATTGAATACGTGCTTTCCGCGCCGGAGGATGAAGCTTATCGAGCGCGGGTCAACGGCATCCGATTTAAATCGTCGGTGCAGTTTCTGCATGCGATCACGCGGTATAAGGAGCTGCTGGAGCAGAAAGGTATGATCTTCAAACCGCTGCGCTTCCAGGGAAGGGAAATCGTTGGCGCGGAACAAATTGCCCGGCAATTTTATGCCTTTGATCCGGCGATCCGGCTGGCGAACCGTTGCGAGCTGCTGAAGGAGTCGTTGCTGAAGGAAATTGCTGCCTTCGGGAAATCCGAGCTGGATCAGCCTTGGGTGGAAGAACAAATTCAGTTGCTGGATACGGAGGATTATCAGCGGGCTTACCAACGCATGCGGCGGCAGCAGCAAGGGAAAGGTACCTCGTTTAGTGACTATGAGGATGAGAAGACCATCCTTGCCAAAATGGTGGTCAGCGACCGTCTCAAGCCACTTCGCAAATGGGTCAAATCGTTGCGGTTCGTAGACGTGACGCGGCTGTATACGCAGCTGTTTAGCGACATGTCCATGATTCGCGAGGTCAATCCGGAAGGACTGCCCGAGCATTGGGAAGAAATCTGCGAACAAACGCTGCGAAAAATTGCGGACGGCGAGCTTTTTTATGAAGACATTACGCCATTCCTCTATTTAAAAGAGTTGCTGCTCGGTTTCCGATCCAACACCTCGATGCGTCATGTGATCATCGACGAGGCGCAGGATTATTCGCCGTTCCAGCTGTTCTTCCTGAAGCGATTGTTCCCGAGGGCCAAAATGACGGCGCTTGGCGATTTGAATCAGGCCATATATGCCCATGCCTCCGTGCTTCAGCAATCCTCCGTGCTCAGCGACTTATATGGAGCGGACGAGAGCGAACTGATTACGCTGGAGCAAAGCTACCGTTCCACGCGTCAAATCGTCGAGTTCACTCGAGAAATGATTCCCGGCGGGGAAGCGATTCTTCCGTTCAACCGGGAGGGGGCGAAGCCGGAGGTTCGTCTCGTTGGCGATGTTACCGAGCTTCATGCTTCACTGGAGGAAACCATCGGTCAACTGCGCGCGGACGGGTACGAATCGATTGCTGTCATTTGTAAAACGGCGGAGGAAAGCCTAGACGCGTATGAGCGGCTGAGCGCCAAGCTGCCGGCTAAGCTGATCAAGAAAACGACCTTATCCTTCGAGAAGGGTGTCCATGTGATTCCGGCATATCTGGCCAAAGGCGTAGAATTCGACGCGGTGCTGATTTATGACGGGTCCGATCGTAAATACACGAGGGAAGCCGAAAGAAAGCTGTTTTACACGGCCTGCACGAGAGCGATGCACCTGCTGCGAGTCTATTCGATCGGTGAACCCAGCCGATTTATCCGGGAAGCGGCAAAATCGACCTATACTTTGCTTCCGTAACGAGCGGTATAATTTCGGCAAAATGAATCACACTAACCGGGTCTGTTTTAAACTTCTTTCGTGAAGGGTGGCCTGATGGTTAGATGGTCGGCAAACGTGGCGATTTGATTGCATTGGCATCCATACCGCTTATTATGACGCTGGGGAACTCCATGCTGATTCCGATTTTACCCCAAATTGCCCGCGAGCTTCACGTTACCTCCTTTCAAGTAAGCATGCTTATCACCGTATATGCCGTTGTAGCCATCTTGCTGATTCCGATAGCCGGCTATCTCTCCGATAAATTCGGCCGTAAAGCAATCATCGTACCCAGCCTGATTATCGCCGGAATCGGAGGCTGCGTATCGGGGGTAGCGGATTGGTTCGCGGATGGGCTAGCTGTGTATTGGCTGATACTGGGGGGGCGTTTCCTTCAGGGCATCGGTGCGGCCGGCGCCTTTCCAATCGTGTTGCCGCTTGTCGGCGACCTGTTTGAAAGCGAAGAAGAAGTCAGCCACAATCTGGGTGTGATTGAAACTTCCAACACATTCGGTAAAGTATTGAGCCCCATTTTAGGCGCCCTGCTTGGCGCTTGGATTTGGTACGCGCCGCTTTTGTCCATTCCGGCACTCTGCCTCATTTCGGTACTGCTTGTGCTCTTTCTGGTGCATGAACCCAAGAAACGGGAGCAAGCCAAACCGTTGCGTGAGTTCGTTTCCGCCGTCAAAGAGGTCTTAAAGCAGAAGGGACGCTGGTTGTATGCCATATTTTCAATTGGCTGTATCTCCATGTTTCTGCTGTTTGGCGTCCTGTTTTATCTCTCCGAGCAATTGGAGACGAAGCACGGTCTGAACGGAGTGATCAAGGGACTGGTGCTGGCGATTCCACTGGCAGCTTTATGTCTAGCCTCCTTTATTACTGGAAAAAAGATAGGCAAAGACAAAAAGCTGATGAAATGGTCCGGCGTTGCCGGGTTGATTTTGTCCACAGGCGCTTTGTTCGGTATCGGTTTTTTCAGTAATATCTATTTTGTAATCGCTTGTCTGATCGTCTGCGGATCCGGCATCGGCATCGTACTGCCCAGCTCGGATGCCTTGATCACCGAGGGAATCGATAAGGAGATGCGCGGTACGATTACTTCGTTATACAGCAGCATGCGGTTTATTGGCGTATCTGCGGGACCGCCCGTGATGTCGCTGCTGATGAAGGCCGGTCATATGACGATGTTCTTCGTCATCGCTGGCGTATCGTTGGTGGCGGTCATACTGCTCTTGACCCTGGTCAAACCGGAATCAGGGCGCGGTGGGGCAATCAAGCCGAAGGAGCCCCGGAGACGTCCCAAAGTGGCGAGACCCTTGCATCAAGGCTGAGCAGAACCCGACTCTCGCACCTTCGCGGCAGCGGTCCCTTCAGGGGCACGCTGCTGTTCTATTGTCCGGGCTTTTTTGGTATGATAGGAGCTGAGTGTCGCTGGACAGATGAGTAGCTCAGCGGATAAAGGAACGAATCGTCATGATTTTGGAGGGGTAGACATGAATGCCAAACAGGCGGCGGGTTACCGCGCAGCAGAATGGGTCAAGGACGGAATGACAGTAGGCCTCGGTACGGGGTCAACCGCTTATTATGCGATTGAGAAAATCGGCGAGAGGGTAAGGAACGGTTTGCGGATCCGTGCGATTGCAACCTCCAATGCTTCGGAAGAGCTTGCCAAGAAATATCAGATTCCACTGATTCAAGCAGGGGATGTGGACAGGCTGGATCTGGCGATTGACGGGGCCGATGAGGTTGATCCGCAGATGGCCTTGATTAAAGGCGGCGGCGGAGCTTTGCTTCGGGAGAAGCTGGTAGCCATCAATAGCGATCGATTTATCGTTATAGCCGACCAGGGGAAGATGGTATCTAACCTAGGGCGTTTCAAGCTGCCGATCGAGTTGGTCCCTTTTTGCTATGAATGGACGCTGCGGGAGCTGAAGAGTCGCTATGACGTGCCGTTCGAATTGAGGATGCAAGGAGATCAGCTGTACGTCACCGATAACGGGAACTACATCGTGGATGCGGCTTTTGGCCAAATCGCCGACCCCGCCCGCTTGAGCGAGGAGTTGAAAGCGATGACGGGAATAGTCGAGCATGGATTGTTTGTCGGAATCGCACAAACGGTCGTGATCGGGTATGAAGACGGTCGTACGGAAATTAAGGAGGCTCCATGTTTAAACCCATAAACGCGAGGGTCGACGAACCGGCGATTCGGGAGTTGTTGGAATGCGCGGTCGTGTTCGATCCGGATGCGCCGGAAACGGCGGCCCGTTTGTACCGGGAAGGCGATACCTATAAGCTATACGGTTATGAAGAAGAAGGCGGGATTGCCGGCATCATCGGATTTCGCGTAAACGCTTCTGGAACGCTAGAAATCGAGCATCTCGCCGTCCATCCGGAACAGCGGATGAAAGGATTTGGACGTGCCTTAGTTCTGCTTGCCCTTACGGAAGCCGGGCCGGAGCGGATGGAGGCCGTTACCGATGAAGCAGGGGCGGATTTTTTTCGCAGCATCGGATTTCAGATTACCGGCTTTCAAGATGAAACATCCGGGGAAGAACGATTTCGTTGCTTTTATGAAGTGGACGAAGACGACGAGGAATAGACTCGAAAGGCTGCGGGGTTATACCCTGTAGCCTTTCTTTATTGCGGGGACAATTCAATCCAAAAGATATTTGACTTTCGGTGGGCAATCGCCTATAGTTTCATTGTCGAACTATTTTACTATAGAACTAACAGGACGAGTTTCTTGTTCCAAGACAGGGGGGATTCGGGAGGTGAATCTGGAGTCGAAGCAGCTGATCGAGCGTTATATGGCGGCTTATTTCGAGGTTACCAAACGACTAAACGGGCAAATCCGCGATATTATTCAAGAGGATATCACCATGGAGCAATTTCAAATTTTGAAGTATATCGCCCCCCGTGGCAGGTGCACCTCAACGGAACTGGCTGATACGTTTGCCGTCGGAAAAAGTTCCATCACCGCGATGATCACGCGGATGGTCGATAAAGGTTTTTTGCACCGGACTCGGGATGAAGAGGATCGGCGTGTCGTTTACTTGACCATGACGGAGCAGGGAAGACGCAATTACGACGTTGTTCAGGAGCAAATCATGAACACGGTCTCGACGTATCTAGTCCATTTCGATGCGGATGAGGTGGAAGGGTTTATCAGCGCTTTTGAGAAATTAGCCAGACTGATCGGCGAAGGGAGTACAGGGAAATGAGATTCATACTGAAGGCAAGATGGTGGATCTTGCTGCTGTGGATCGCTTTAGCGGCCACATTGATGTTAACGGCACCTCCCATGGGGGATTTGGTGCGGGAGAATGGGGAAATTACCGTTCCGGAGGGGTATTCCTCTTCCGAAGCCTCCGCTATTTTGAAGGAAGTGGCCGAGATGAAAGGCGGAGCGAAAGAGACACAAATCGCCCTTGTTTTTCATGACAAACAAGGCATCGACGATGCCGACCAGAAAGAGATTGAACAAGGAATTACTACACTGCGTGACCATATGGAGGACATCGGCATCGCTTCGATTACCGATCCGTTTGGCACGCCGGAAGCGAAGGATAAGCTGATTTCGAAGGACGGAAATACAGTGTTGACCTCCTTGTCAGTGCTCGACGAGCAGCGTCCGCTCAAGGAGATCGAACAGGATATTCACCAAAGCCTGGATTCAGTCAAGGTGGAGCATTATCTGACCGGGCAAAAGCAGATCAACGAGGATATGGTGGTCAGCTCGGAGCAGGGCTTGAAGAAATCGGAATATTTTACGGTCATCTTTATTCTCTTGATCCTATTCGTGGTCTTCCGTTCGATGGTAGCGCCGTTCATTCCGCTGCTAACCGTCGGACTGAGTTATCTGGTGTCGCAATCCATCGTCGCGTTTCTGGTGGATTCGGTCAATTTCCCGATTTCGACGTATACGCAGATCTTTATGGTCGCGGTCATGTTCGGGATTGGGACCGACTATTGTATTCTGCTGATCAGCCGCTTTAAGGAAGAGCTGCAGCATACGGACGACAAATGGGAAGCGATTATCCAGACGTACCGCAAGGCGGGGAAAACGGTGTTCTTCTCCGGACTGGCGGTCTTGGTCGGCTTCTCGACGATCGGCTTATCGCAATTTATGCTGTACCGCTCGGCGGTCGCTGTCGCTGTCGGCATTGCGGTCATGCTCTTGGCTTTGGTAACTGTAGTTCCTTTCTTCATGGCAGTGCTGGGGACGAAACTGTTCTGGCCGGTGCGTGGTTCGCTGGAGCATAAGGAAAATCGATTCTGGGGCGCGATTGGAAGTTTCTCCTTGAAACGTCCATGGGCGGCGTTATTGATCGTTGCGGCAGTGACGGTGCCGTTTCTGATTTCCTATAGCGGCAACGTTTCCTTCAACAGCATGGAGGAAATCGGCGATGAATACGAATCGGTCAAGGCCTACAACATTATCTCCGAGAGCTTCGAGCCTGGCGAGTCGTTGCCGTCCACTATCGTCATCAAAAATGACGAACGTATGGATAATGCAGAGTATATGGCGTTATCCGAAAAGATCAGCCGTGAGGTGGAGAAGACGGACGGGGTGGCAAGCATTCGCGGCATGAGCCGTCCGACGGGCGAGGTCCTCAAGGATTTCGCTCTGAGTAATCAGGTGAAGACGGTTGGTGAAGGGCTAGGTGAAGGCGGAGAAGGCTTAGGAAAAATCCAAAACGGATTGTCCGATGCTAGTCAGGCGCTGTCCGAAAACGCACCAAAGCTCAAGGAAGCCGCGGATAGCACCGGCAAGCTGGTAGACGGTACCGCCAAGCTGAAGGACGGGATTTCTCAGCTTTCCGGCGGTTTAACCGCGATCGAGAAAGGGATCCGTGAGGGTTCTGTTGGTGCAGGCGAGCTGAAGCAGGGGCTGCAGCAGGCGCAAAAAAGCGCCGAGGACCTGGCGAACGCCCATGAGCAATTGCTTGGATCGTATCAGCAATTGGCTCAAGGCGTCTCCGGCCTGAGCGGTGGTCTCACACAGATCCGTGAACCTTTGGGCGCGGCCTCGCAGGGGTTAACCGCATTGACCGCGCGGTTCGCAAGCCTGGAGGGCAAGTTCCCTGAATTGGCCGCGGATCAAGATTATTTAACGATTCGCGGTACGGTTACTGAAACCGGCAAAGGCTTAGGCCAATTGACTGCCGGATTGCAGCAAGCGGAACAACAGCTCGGGCAAGTGGCTGCTGGACTGAACCAAGCCAACCAAGGATATGCTCAAGCGGCGGCCGGTGGGAAACAGTTAGCCGGCGGTCTGAACCAGATCGTCGCCGGTTTGGCGAAGCTGCAATCGGGCCTCGTACAGGCGGCTGACGGGCAAGGAAAGATCGTGGGTCAATTGCCGGAGGTCGAATCGGGCTTGGCGCAAATTCAAAACGGGCAAGAACAGATTCAAACCGGGTTCAGCCAGTTCTCCGGTCAAATCACGCAATTAACCGATGGTTTGGACCAGAGCGTAGACGGGTTGGAGCAGGTGTCCGGCGGTTTAAACACCGCAAAGGATTACCTGACGGAGGTAGGCAGCACAGATAATGGGCTGGATGGCTGGTACGTTCCGCAGCAAGCGCTTGAGAACGAACAGATCACTCAGGTGTTTGATACGTACCTGTCCGAAGACCGCAAAGTCATGAAACTGGAAGTGGTCTTCTCCAGCAATCCTTACGGTCGGGAAGCCATCGACCGGATCGGTGAGGTAGAATCCGCCGTACAGACCGCAGTCAAAGGGACGCAGCTGGAAAACGCCAAAGTTGCGATCGGCGGCGTATCCAGTACGTTTAATGACCTCAAAAACATTTCGGGCAATGACTATACACGCACGGTGATCCTGATGCTGGCCGGGATCTTCATTATCCTGGTGCTGCTGCTTCGTTCGCTGGTCATGCCGGTATACATTATCCTGTCGTTGGTGTTGACGTTCTACGCTTCGATCGGATTTACGGAATGGGTCTTCGTTGACATCTTCGGTTACTCGGGCGTAAGCTGGGCGACACCGTTCTTCGGGTTCGTCATGCTGGTCGCGTTGGGCGTCGACTACAGTATCTTCCTGATGGACCGCTTTAACGAAAATAAGGAGTGGAACGTCGGCGATGCGATTCTGCATTCGATGCGCAACATGGGAACGGTCATTTTGTCCGCTGCGATTATTCTTGGCGGCACGATGGCTTCGATGTATCCGTCCGGCGTCATGTCGATGCTGCAAATCGCCACGCTTGTGCTTTCCGGTTTGGCTTTGTACTCGGTGATCGTCCTGCCGTTCCTGATCCCGGTCATGGTGAAGATGTTCGGGCAAGGCAACTGGTGGCCGTTCCATCGCCGTATCGGCAAGAACTCCGAACAAGGAAACAGCGTAAATCTGTAAATTGCATATCAAAAAACGCCGGCTTCTTCTCCAACAGGAGAGAAGCCGGCGTTCTTTGTGTTTAACAGATTTTAACCCAACGTCCCTCGCTTGAGGTAGCTGCGTAGCGCCCATCTCCGCTCTTGACGTTTCTTATATTTCGGCAAGGAGCGATAGATCGCGATCGATTCGTCAAAAGCCTGCTTGGCCTCCTCTTTGCTGCCCAACAATTGATAAAGGCTGCCCAGCAAATAATAAGCTTCGCTGGAAGAGGATTGGATCTCGCCGAAACGGGCAGCGTATTGCAGGGCTTTCTGCGGGTCGCGCTCACGGAAGGCGGAAGCTAACCGCAGATAAGGTTGTCCGTACTTGACGCGTTCGTTCAAGCTTAAGGCGTGCAACATATGGGCCTCGCCTTCCTCGATCCGTCCGAGTCCCAGACAGGCCGTCCCTAGATCGTCCCAAAACTCCGCCGACGTCTCGGAAGCCTCCTTAGCCTCCTCCAGTAGCCGATGGGCCTCGGCATACTTCTTGCGCTCCAGCAGCAGCCGAGCAAGCTCGCGTTTGGCGGAAACGTCGAAAGGGCTTGCGGCCAGTTGCTGGCGAAGCCGTGAAATGCTGCGGCCGCGTTTCAATGGCTTGCTCAGGCTCGGGAATAAACCAACATAACGCCGATCGATGAAGTAAACGATGAAAAGCAAGACAATAATGGCGAGAAAAGGATTGCCCAGCAGCCATGATAAGAACAGAAACAGGAATACCTTACTCATTCAAATCCTCCACCCATGACATCATAATTTCCAATTATATCACAATGTAAGGAGGACGAGGGAACAAGAGAACAGCCGCCCTGGAGGCGGCCGTGTAATGATGCTTGTTATTGGAAGCTTCGCATTGAACTTGCGGAGCCAAGCGAACCTGTGGCTTGTGAGCTCATCGAGCTCATAGCGCCTGTGGAGCCGGAGCCGATAGGGCTATACGATCCCGGGCTTGGCGAGCTTGGAATGTGGGTGTTCATGGCCGATCCAAAGCTTCCGATGCTGCCACCGCTGTAGCTGCTTTGACCAATGCCTTGGGTGCTATAGGAGGTTTGTCCGACGTTAGGCTGAGTATAGCTGGTTCCGATTCCGGACATCGAGTTCACGCTATGTTCCAGTTGCCCGGCAATTTGCGCTACACGTTGGAACTGCTGCATTGCGGTTTGATGCCCGTGCAGGGCGGTTTGAATCGTTTGAACCGCTCTGCGCTCGCGCTGAGCTAGTTCCTCCAGCTGCATCGCGTTTTGCTGCTCCTGCTGCAGCATTTGTTGGTACATCATTGTAGCTTGGCGGGTTTGCTGTTCCAATTGGCGCATCGTTTGTTCAATTTCACGGACTTGTTGACTGACATTGTTGTACATAAGATGAAAAACCTCCTCAAGATAGGTTAGGTTGTGAAACCATGGTTAGGGTACCCTCCGGACTTTCGGCTATGCATCTTTCGGATGATGAGAAGGTAAAGGTCCAATCCCTCGTCCGAACGGGTTCATAAACTATAGGTGGAGGTGATAAGCGAATGGACAAAAACGAGTTTATCGAGAAAATCGCTCCGCTTGCCGTCGCCAGCGCGGAGGAAAGCGGCATTCCGGCCTCGCTGACGATTGCCCAGGCGGCTTTGGAATCGAACTTTGGAGCCAGTCGATTAGCCACCGAAGCTCATAATCTGTTTGGTATTAAGGGCAGCGGTCCGGGAGGGAGCTTGATTCTGCCCACAACCGAATACCGAGGTGGAAGAGCGGTAACGGTAAACGCGGCTTTTCGTAAGTACCCGTCCTGGGCGGAATCCATTGCGGACCACGCCCGATTATTATCGGCTAAACGGTATACCGGGGTGCTTCGAAAGATTGGGGCTGAAGCGGCGCGGGCAGTTGCCGCAGCGGGATACGCCTCAGACCCGCAGTATGCGAACAAACTGATCCGTTTCATGGATTCCTATAACTTGACTCAATATGATGAAGCGAAAGGAGATGAACCGATGACGGCGGAGGAGAGGAAGCAATTTGACGCGCTTCAGGAAACGGTTCTTGCCCAGGCGAAACAGATCGCCGATCTGGAGAAATGGACTCGTCCAGGCATTCCTGCTTGGGCTAAGGAGGCGGTGAATGCGGCCGTGAATTACAGCAAGGAGGAGCCGTTGCTGCAAAACCCGGAGCAGGGCAGCGTTGACTTCTACCGGATCATCACCGTGATGCACCGTCGGGGGTTGTTCGATAAGAAGAGTTAGTGAGCTGGATTTGGGGGCGCGGCATACCCCATTCTGTTGTTTTCAAGCGGCTGCGGTGGTACGATGGGTTGGAAGATTAAGGGACTGCGTCAAGGAGGGATTTCGATTCGGAAGAGTTTATGGATTCCTGCGACTGCCGGGCTAGCACTGCTGGCGGCGATGTATACGTGGTGGTATATCGAAAACGTATCTCCGGTTAAAATGACGAAAACCCTTGAGGGAGTGGCTTGGTTGGAGGAAGACCCGACGTACAGCCCGCCGATTCAAATTTCTCTGGACGGTTACTATGACCAGGGAGACGATCTATTTAGAGGTACCATACGGATCAACGGACAGGTATATCCCGATTGCTATCTTGCAAGTGGTTTCCTGGTTAGTCGTTATGAGGGGGAAACCCTGATTCGTCTCGGGCAGATCTATTACGATGAAGGGATGGGTCGCCTCGTCTGGCTTATGCCGCAATCCGATCTTCCACCTGAGCTTACAAACCCGCAATACTCCGAAGCAGAAGTACTTCTGGCAGCGCCCGCCACGTCCGGAGAAGAAGCGCTGGAACTTCTAGCGAAACTAAAAAAAGGACAAAAGCCCTCGTAGAAATAACAGCTACAAGGGCTTTTGTCCGGGCATCCCTTGCGGGACGCCCATCATGGGAGAGGAGAAACCGGACGAAGAGCTTATGGGGAAACGTAAGTCTTCTCCGCGGTTGTCTACGACATTTGGTGATGTCGATAATCTAAGTTTGTCCGGGACGTGGGGTTTTATACCTCAGGTGCGCAAAATTTCGTATGATTTTTTTCGTTTTTCAATCCCAGGCGGATTATGGTACGATATCGACAGGAATTTTCCAGGCATAATAAAGGTGTGTGAACAAACCCAATGAGAGTGATTTCGGGCACTGCCCGGGGCAGAGCGTTAAAGGCCGTTCCCGGCATGGGGACAAGGCCGACGACGGACAAAGTCAAAGAAGCGATATTCAGCATGATTGGGCCCTATTTTGACGGGGGACTAGCGTTAGACTTGTTTGCGGGTACCGGAGGTCTCGGGATCGAAGCCCTAAGCCGCGGCATGGACAAGGCTGTTTTCATCGATAAAGACTTCAAGAGCTTGGAGACGGTCCGTCAAAACCTGAAGACAACTGGATTCGAAGCGATAGCCGAAGTGTACAAAAACGATGCCGAGAGGGCGCTTAAAGCCCTGGCGAAACGAGATGTGGTGTTCGATCTGGTGTTCCTGGATCCGCCTTACCGCATGAAGAATGGGGATGCGCTGATGGAGCAAATGGACGAGCTGCAGGTGCTCGCACCGCAGGCAACGATCGTGCTCGAATACGAATCGTCGTATGCTTATCCTGAGCGGTTTGGGCATTTTAACCAGATACGCAAAGCGGAATACGGAGAAACGGCCGTTTCCATTTATACCTACGATTCCGAGACGGACGCGGTTCAAACCGACGATCAAGGAGGAGCAACAACATGAACGAACAGCGGCAACCGCGGGTAGCGGTTTATCCAGGCAGCTTTGATCCCGTGACGAAAGGGCATATGGATATTATCCAACGGGCCTCGCGCCAGTTTGATCGGCTGATTGTGGCGGTGTTGAACAATTTGAGCAAGAAGCCGTTATTTACGGTCGAGGAGCGGAAAGAACTGCTCACACAGGTTACCGGCCATTTGCCGAACGTGGAAATCGACAGCTTTCGGGATCTGCTGGTTAATTACATGGATTATAAAAAGGCCCATGTCATCGTCCGGGGCATCCGCTCCGTTACCGATTTTGAATATGAACTGCAGTTGGCGTCTACCAATCATAAGTTGAACAGTGAAGTCGAGACGATCTTTATGATGACGCATCCGAAATATTCCTATTTAAGCTCCAGTGTCGTTAAAGAGATCGCTAGCTTCCATGGGGATGTCAGCGATCTCGTTCCGCCAGAGGTGGAGAGGGCGATGCGTGAGAAGTTCAAGGAGAAGCTAGGGCCAAGTTAGGAGCCTGATCTTAGGTCTCGTCTTGACGCCGCCATAGAAGCGCGATGGACAACAATCCAAACGTGAGCAAAGTCAGCATCCATAGCTGCCATTCCATCACCCCGAACGCTTGCTGCCAGTTAGGCAGGGCGGCCGGGGTGTCGCTTCCTGAGGGAACCCTTTCGCTGCCGCCAAAAACCGGGAGCACACCTGGGACCCAGCGCGTGAACGGTTTCCATAGCAGCAAGGTAAGGACATAAGCATAGGCCGCATGCAGAAGGCGATTCAGTAGAAACGTTCGCTCGCCGATGCCAGCCGGTCCAAGGATGGCTCGCACCTGCAAATAAGCGCACAAACCGCTCCACCCAAGCGCCGCTCCTAGCAGGGAAGCGAGAAGGGCCGGGGGAAGAGACGGGGCCAATCCGGAAATCGAATAGGAACCCAAATGGACCTCCAGTGCACCCTTTACGGCAACCGCAAATGCTTGGTCGGGGAGTGCCAACAGAATAACGTGGATGACGACTGCGAAAATAAGCATATATCCTCCGGTGATCATCAGCGTCTGGACGCCGGAGGCTACCGAGTCGCCAAGCAGCTTGCCAAAGCTGCGGCCGTCCTCGCGGCGAGCCTCCTCCATGTGGCGTAGGGCCAAGCGCAGTAAGGGAACGCGCGGCTTGGCTGCAGAGTGTGCTTCCGTAGGCGCAGTGGACGCGGAGCGGTCCGGAAACACCAAATGCAGCGTAAGGCCCGCAGCCAGACCCGCAGCCCAGTGCACTGCCAACAGGAGCAGACCGAATTCGGGCCTGCCTACGAAGCCTGCGCCGATCACCACGACGAGCAGCATCGGGCTGCAAAAATGGGCTGCAGCCGCGAGCCGCTCGGCTTCCCTCGCGGTCACCTTGCCTTGCTTATGCAGCGTGACGGCCGCTTCGGCCGCGGCGGGGAAGCCAGCGGTCATCCCAAGCGGCAGCACCCAGCCGAAAGATCCGGGCAGTCCCAGGACACGGCGGGTGAAAGGGTCGAGCAGCGTGCCCAATCCGTGGGCGAACCCGGCGGCTAGCAGCATTTGCGAGAGAACGACAAACGGCAGCAGGGCCGGAAAGACGATCCGCCACCAGATCGCCAAGCCATCGCCGGAAGCTTTAAACGCTTCTCCGGGGGCATAAACGACGCAAATAACGACTAAAACGGCCAAAAATCCGGTCAACAACGTAGACAACGGGCTGGTGGCCAAACGTCGGAAATTCATATGTATAGATTCACCTTCTTTGTCATTAGATAAAGACCGATAGCAAATCAGCGCATAGTACATGCTATGCATCAACCGCTAAGGACAGACTACCCCGTTTCATGGAGCGAAGCCTCGCATAAAGACGAATGCGGACGGAAGACAAGGTTCTTCCGCCGCTGTACAGGAAGGGAGGAGAACCGAATGCGGCAATCCAGAGCCAAAGCGATCAAATCGGGGCTGTACGTCCTAACGATCGCGGTGATCGTATATGTCGTCGTGTACATGTCAACCCCGTACATGATCAATCAACCGGGGACGGCGGAGGAAATCAAACCGATGGTCTCGATTAAGTCGGGGGATTCGGAGGAAAAAGGGACGTTTATGCTGACGACTGTTTCGGTCAGCTACGCCAATGTGTGGATGCTGGCGACTGCGCGCTTCAACAAGCATGCCGAAATCGTCCGCAAGGAACCGGACCGAAATGATGAGGAGTACGAAACTCAGCAGCGCTATTATATGAGCAGCTCACAGTCGAACGCGATCTTGGCCGCTTACAACAAGGCAGGCGTTAAATACGACGTCGTCTCGGAGTACGTATTTATCGTCGGCTTATCTAAGGAAAGCCAGCCGAAAGGGGATTTCCATCCCGGGGACATCATTCGGAAAGTGAACGGTCAGCCGGTGAAGCAATTTGAGGATCTCGGCGCCTTGCTGCAAGACGATCAGCCCGGGGATCAGGTGAAACTCCAGCTGGAGCGTGGAGGCAAATCCCTGGATCAGCAGGTGGAACTCGTGGAGATCAAAGCGGCCGACGGAGGACGTAAAGCCGGATTGGGCGTGACGGTAGGTGAGCTCCGCAAGGTACAGGCGGCCGATCAAGCCAAGGAAGTGCAGTTTGCAGACACGCGGATCGGCGGTCCCTCCGCGGGTCTGATGTTCACGCTTGAGATTTACAATCAGCTGACTCCAGGCGATTTGAGTCATGGCTACCGGGTGGCCGGCACCGGAACGATTGCCGAAGACGGGACGGTTGGGGCCATCGGCGGAGTCCAGTTCAAAATCGTGGCTTCGGACCGGGAGAAGGCGGAAATATTTTTCGTGCCGGAGGCAAACTATAAAGACGCCAAAGCGAAAGCGGAGGAAATCGGCTCGAAGATGAAGCTGGTACCGGTGAAAAAGCTGGACGACGCCCTGAATTATTTAGCTTCATTGGAGCCGAAGGCTTCCTAATCCAGGGCAATCCGCCTCTATACGTAGAGGTGCCTGGCGATATTCGCGCAGCAGCTCGTCCATCTGGCGCTGCGGCATCGCGTTGGCATAGGCGGCAGCCGCCCGGATGTCAAGGGTCAACTGTGGGTGATCGAGCTCGGCGGCTCTTGTGATGATCGGCAGCCGTGCCGTTTGCTTCATCCGCTTTAGCAACTGTTGTCCGGCTTCGCTGAAGCCAAGCACTCGCAGATAACCCGGGCCTTGAGCGAGCGCCTCGGGTGCCAACAGCTCGCGGGAATGCTGCAGGAGAATATGCAAAAGCATGCGCTGCAGCTTCGTATGGGTATAGCGTTTGGTTTTAAGCTGCGTAAGCAGCTCGGCAACCGTTGGCTGGGATAGGCGGGGCAGCGTTTTTTTGATCCGGTACTCCAGCCCTTCCGTCACCTCGTGAAGGGCGGCAAGCTGCTCCGGCGCGGCCAGGAGCAGCTGGTGGAAGAGCGGCGCGGCCAAGCTCTCCCACGTCACGGGCCCGCGGCTCGCCGCGAACTCGCGGGCGAGGATCTCCGCCGTGTACGGCGGGAGATACGGCGCGGCTGCGGCGAGGCCGCCGCCGGCGATCAGCCGCCGCACGGCGGTGGCGCTGGCGATGTTCGCGTCCTTCGGCGCGACATCGCCGTGCCCTGCGGCCCGGCGCCCGACGGTGGCCGGCGCGATGCCGCTGCCCAGCCGCCGCAGCGCGATCAGGTAGTGCAGTCCCAAACTGTTGTTGGGCTGCTCCAATAGCGATCGCGCTGCGGCGGCATCGCCGCCGAGCGTGCGCGCGGCCGCGGCGGCGTAGGCCGCGGGGTAGCTCGCCCCGGTGGCGAGCTCCTCCGCGATGGCCGCCTGCAGCGCCTGCGGCTCGGCGGCCAGCCGCTCGGCCAGCGGCCGCAGCGCCGTAAGCGCGCCGGCTTCGCTGCCGAAGCATAGATGCGTCGTGACCCCCGTCGCATCCAATAAGGCCACTGCGCCGTATGCGAACCACTCGGCCGGCTGGGCCGCATAAGCGACCGGCAGCTCCAGCACGACGTCGACTCCGAGGCGGAGAGCCATCTCCGCCCGTGCCCACTTGTCGACGAGTGCCGGCTCGCCGCGCTGCAGGAAATCGCCGCTCATCACGGCGATCACCGCGTCGGCGCCGGTAAGCCGCTTGGCTTCAGCGAAATGATGGGCGTGACCGTTATGCAGCGGATTATATTCGACAATGATACCAACGATATTCAAAGGGTTCTACTCCTTATTTTCCAGGGATTTGGGTGGATTCTTCACCTATGAATATACCATGAAAAGATAGCGGAGCTAAAAGGATGGAGCCGTCAGCGGCATTTTCACCGAAAGAACAGCTTTATTGTTGACAAAACTTACTTAAAATCGGTATAATAATTTTTGTTTGTTTGGAGTGATGCTGATGTTTATTAATTTGCGTCAGGTGACCTCGTCCGAAGCTCCGGTGAAGATTCATCAGACTTTGGACGTAAGCCGTGTTGTCAAAGGTCGCAGGGATATTCTCGCGATGAGTCCGCTGCAAGTCGATTTGCAGGCGGAACCCGCTGGCGGAGACGTAGTCGATGTCAAGGGCAGGCTGACGGCGGAGCTCGATATGACTTGTTCTCGGTGCTTGAAGCCGCTGAAGCAGGTCGTACAAGCGGAGTTTGCAGAAAGCTTCAAACAAGGCGAGGCTCCTGAGACGGACATGCAGACGCAGGAAGAAGACGAAGACTTGCAATATGTCGCCGACGACAAAGTCGATTTGGTGCCGTATGTGGAAGAAACGCTGTTGCTTCATCTTCCGTATGCTGCTTTGTGCCAGGAATCCTGCAAAGGGCTTTGCCCGAATTGCGGGACCGTTCTGAACGAACAGGAATGCGGCTGCAATACGGACGTGATCGATCCGCGGCTCGCAGCGCTCGGCGATTTTTTCAAAAATAAGCAAGTAAACAAGGAATAAAGCCCCGGTTAGGGTTGACTTGAATAAGGAGGTGGGAACCATGGCAGTACCTCAACGGAGAACGTCCAAAACGCGCCGCGACAAACGCCGCACGCATTTCAAATTGGCTGTGCCGGGCATGGTAAAATGTGAACAATGCGGAGAATTGAAGCTTGCTCACCACGTATGCAAAGTTTGCGGAACATACAAATCGAGAGAAATTATTGGCCAATAAGCTTTAGGCACTCAACTCAAAGTAGTACTTCATTTCGGTGAGGTGCTATTTTTTTTGCCTTCTGTGGTCTCGCTTCACGCAAGGTTTATGGCAATTTCGCTTTTCTTTTGGGTCGGGATGCTTTATACTACATTTTAGTACCAGGTTCTAAAGAACTTCGCCAAATTTTACATATATGAATCGTTGATCTATAGATAACTCATAATGGTTTGGTTAATCATCAGGGGGGAGATACCCATCGAACGTTTGCCAAAGCGGGCGAGGCAGCAGCAACTCGTCCAAATGATAGAAACGAATCCGTTTATTACGGACCAAGAGCTCACCCGTCAGCTGAAGGTCAGCATCCAGACGATCCGGCTTGACCGGATGGAGCTGGGCATCCCCGAACTCCGGGAACGGATGAAGCTGATGGCCGAACGGTCGTACGATCAGGTTCGTTCCTTGCCGCTGCATGAAGTCATCGGGGAAATCGTCGATCTGCAATTGGACAAGAGCGGGATCTCCATCTTTGAAATCCGCGAGGAGCACGTGTTCTCCCGGACGGGAATCGCCCGGGGACATCATGTGTTTGCGCAGGCCAATTCTTTGGCCGTGGCCGTAATTAACGATGAAATCGCTTTGACGTTCTCTGCGGATATCCGGTTTGTTCGATCGGTTCATCTGGGGGAGAAATGCATTGCGAAAGCTTACGTAAGGCCAAGTTCCGGCCACAAAGGCAAAGCTAAGGTCGAGGTGTTTACCTACGTAGGCGAAGAAATGGTATTCCAGGGGAATTTCGTCATCTACCGGTCCACCGGAGACGACAATCCAGAAGGAGGAAGTCAGCATGAGAATCGCCATTGATGCCATGGGCGGGGACCACGCGCCGAAAAGCACGGTCGAAGGCGCGTTGGCCGCAGCCAAGGAATGGGGCGACACTGAAATCATTCTGGTCGGCGACGAGCAGGTGCTTGCGCCGATGCTGCAAGACGCTCCGGCGAATTTGCGGATACAACACGCTTCCGAGGTGATCGATGCGGAGGATGAGCCGGTTAAAGCCGTACGCCGCAAAAAGGACGCGTCCATGGTCGTAGCCGGGCGGCTCGTTCGCGAAGGGGAAGCCGAGGCGATGATCTCCGCCGGGAACACCGGGGCACTGATGACAACGGGCTTGCTGGTGGTCGGACGGATGGAAGGAATCGAACGGCCGGCGTTGGCGCCGATGATTCCGACGGTCGACGAACGCGGAGTGCTGGCGCTTGATCTAGGCGCTAATATGGATGCCAAGCCGGAGCATCTTGCGCAATATGCGTTAATGGGCAGCATTTACCGGGAAAAGGTTCACGGAATCGCCAAGCCACGAGTGGGGTTGCTTAATGTCGGCACGGAAGCGATGAAGGGAAATGAGCTGACCAAAGCGGCTTATCCGCTCCTTGAGGCATTGCCGATTCATTTCGTCGGAAACGTGGAGGCACGGGATATCTTGACCGGCGCTTGCGATGTACTCGTGTGCGACGGCTTTGCCGGTAACATCTTGCTGAAATCGCTGGAAGGTACGGCGGGCACAATGTTTTCGATTCTAAAAAAGGAATTTTCGAAATCTCTGAAGAACAAGCTGGCCGCGGCTGTACTGATGCCGTCGCTGCGCGGTTTGAAGAAGACGCTGGATTATAAAGAACATGGCGGCGCCCCCCTTCTTGGCCTTAGCGGTCTGGTCGTAAAAGGACACGGGTCCTCGGACGGCGGCGCGATCAAGAATGCCGTTCGCCAAGCGCGGACAGCGTTGCAAAGCCAACTGACGGAGAGCATAGCACGGGAAATCAGCGGGAAGTGAGTGACGAGAGTGAATAATTTACGTTCGGTAGGGATTATCGGTACCGGGAAATACGTGCCGGAGAAAGTGTTGACGAATGCCGATTTGGAGAAAATAGTGGATACGAACGACGAGTGGATCGTTTCTCGTACGGGGATCAAAGAACGGCATATTGCCGCGCCGGAGCAAGCAACCTCCGATCTGGCTTATGAAGCGGCTGTTCGTGCCTTGAAGTCCGCTGGCCTTACGGCGGATGAGCTGGATCTGATTATTGTAGCCACCGTAACGCCGGATTCGGCGTTTCCGTCGACGGCTTGCATTTTGCAGGATAAGCTTGGCGCGAAAAAAGCAGCAGCCTTCGATTTGTCCGCCGCCTGCTCGGGGTTCGTGTATGGAATGGCGACGGCGAATGGGTTTATCCAGACGGGGATGTACCGGAACGCGCTGGTGATTGGAGCGGATACGCTATCCCGGATCACGGATTATTCGGACCGGAACACCTGCGTTTTGTTCGGGGATGGAGCTGGGGCCGTCATTATTGGAGAAGTATCGGAGGGCCGTGGATTCTTGTCCTTCGATCTGGGCGCGGAAGGCGCCGGCGGCGAATTGCTGAAACTGGAGGCGGGCGGTTCACGTTTGCCAGCGTCGGAAGCTACCGTAGCCGACCGAAAGCATTATATCTACATGAACGGGCGTGAAGTATTCAAGTTTGCCGTTCGCGTGATGGGCTCGGCAACCGAGGAAGTGCTCCGCAAAGCCGGGAAGAGCAAAGAAGACATCGACCTGTTTGTCCCTCATCAGGCGAACATCCGTATTATCCAATCGGCCATGCAACGCTTAAACCTGCCGGAGGATAAATGCGTCATCAACGTGGATAAATACGCGAATACATCGGCAGCTTCTATTCCGCTGGCACTGGTGGAAGCGGCGGAGGATGGCCGGATGAAGGAAGGCGACACCATCCTGCTGGTTGGCTTCGGGGGTGGATTAACCTGGGGAGCGTCTGTGCTGGTGTGGTAAGACACATCTTCAACGGGTTGCCACTCGCGACCGTTTGTAAGCGATAAACCTGATTTTTTTCGATAGGGAGTGCACAGGATGGGCAAAATCGCTTTTGTTTTTCCGGGACAGGGTTCCCAAAGCGTAGGAATGGGCAAGGATATATATGATGCATTGCCAGCTGCTCGGGCTCGTTTCGAAAAGGCTGATGAGCAGCTTGGTTTTTCGCTCAGCGGCTTGATCTTCGAAGGGCCAGACACCGAGCTGAAGCAAACGGCCAATACACAACCGGCTCTGTTGACGACCAGCGTCGCGCTGTACGAGGCGTTTACGGCGAAGGGCTTCAAACCGGACTATGTCGCCGGCCACAGCTTAGGCGAGTACAGCGCCCTGACGGCCGCTGGCGTGCTTAGCTTCGAGGATGCTGTCAAGCTCGTACGGGCTCGCGGTGAATACATGGAACAAGCCGTGCCGGGCGGACAAGGTGCAATGGCTGCGGTGCTCGGCGGCGAACGCGAAGCGCTCGCACAGCTGTGTGAAGACATAACCGCTGGCGGCGCTCTGGTAGAGCTGGCTAATGTCAATTGCCCGGGACAGATCGTTGTTTCGGGAAGCCAAGAAGGGGTTAACCTTGTGGTTGAACGAGTGAAGGAGATCGGCGCCAAGCGGGCGATTCTGCTCGAAGTGAGCGGACCGTTCCATTCCTCTCTCATGAAGACGGCAGCCGAGCGGCTGGGCGATCGGTTGTCCGCTGCCTCTTTCCGAGACGCTGAGGTTCCGGTCGTGGCAAATGTAACGGCTCGGCCGGTGCAAAATGGGGCGGAGATCAAGGACTTGCTGGTGCGCCAGGTTTATTCTCCCGTCCTATGGGAGGATAGCGTGGGCTGGCTTCTCTCACAGGGAGTGGATACTTTCGTGGAGATCGGCCCCGGCAGCGTCTTGACGGGATTGATTAAGAAAATCGATAAATCCGTACGGCTCTTTAATGTCAGCAGCTTGGAGAGTTTGGAACAGACGGCTGCAGCCCTGAATTAATATTGGCCGAGAGGGCCTGGATTTACCTTCGCCGCAAAGGTGCCGTTTGGGCTCAAGGAATGGCGATGAGATTTTGTTACCGCAAGACGGAGTTTTGATTTGGATGCGTCTCATAAACAAGGCGAAAGGAGATGAACCGATGAGCAAACCTCTTCAAGGCAAAACCGCTTTGGTGACGGGGGCCTCCCGCGGGATCGGCCGCAGTATTGCGCTGGCTTTGGCCGAGGCAGGAGCCGACGTCGTCGTGAACTATGCGGGGAATGAAGAAGCCGCCGCCCGCGTCGTTTCCGAAATCGAGGCGCTGGGTGTGAAATCTTACGCTGCCAAAGCGCATGTAGGCAACAGTGAGCAATTCGAGGGAATGGTGAAGTCCGTACTCGAAGCGTGGGGCCGGATCGATATTCTGGTGAATAACGCAGGAATTACAAGAGATAATTTAATTATGCGTATGAAGGAAGAAGAGTTTGATCAAGTCATCGAGACGAACCTGAAGGGCGTATTTAACGGGATCAAAGCCGTGACCCGTCCGATGATGAAGCAACGCTCGGGACGGATTATCAACATTTCTTCGGTGGTTGGCGTGCTCGGCAACGCGGGTCAGGCGAACTACGTCGCCGCTAAGGCCGGAGTCATTGGTCTGACAAAAGCATCGGCCCGTGAATTGGCTTCGCGCGGAATCACCGTGAACTGCGTCGCTCCCGGATTTATCGAAACCGATATGACGGGGGAGCTTCCGGAGGAATATCGCCAGAAATTGCTGGGGGACATCCCGTTGGCCCGTTTGGGACAGCCGGAGGAAATCGCAAGCGCGGTACTATTCCTCGCCTCGGACAGCGCGGCCTATATGACCGGACAGACGCTGCACGTGGACGGCGGAATGTATATGTAAATCGCGCCTTTCGCTTCTATGGCATTTTAACTTCAAATCTCTTATAATACCAAAGAGGAGGTGAACCGGATGTCCGATGTATTAGATCGCGTAAAACGCATTGTGGTCGATCGCCTCGGCGCTGATGAAGCCGAAGTGACGCTAGAAGCGTCTTTCAAAGACGACTTGGGTGCGGATTCGCTTGACGTAGTTGAATTAGTGATGGAATTGGAAGATGAATTCGATCTGGAAATTTCCGACGAAGATGCAGAGAAGATTACGACTGTAGGTGAAGTTGTAAACTACATACAATCTCATACCTAATTGTCATCCCAAAGTCCCGTACCTCCTACATAGCAGGCGGGACTTCTCCTCATCTTTACCCTCTATAAGCATTCGTGCTTAAGTCCAAGAATGATGTACACATGAAGTCCATACGAGGTGAGTGTGTTTGAAGCATAGAGTAGTAGTTACGGGAATGGGGGTCGTGACGGCGCTTGGCCATGACCTTGATACGCTGTGGAATAACCTGATTCAGGGGAAATCCGGTGTATCGAGAGTCGAAGCGTTCGACGTCAGTGATTACCCTACGCAAATAGCCGCTTCCGTGAAGGATTTTAATCCTGAGGATTATGTTGATCGTAAGGAAGCGCGGAAAATGGACCGCTTCGTCCAATTTGCAGCCGCTGCGGCGGTTAACGCAATGAAGGACAGCGGACTCAATATCGCCGAGCAGGCCGACCCGGAGCGGGTAGGCGTCATGATCGGTTCGGGGATCGGTGGTCTCGGAACTTGGGAAGACCAGCACAATATCTTGCTGGAGAAAGGTCCGAAACGCGTCAGCCCATTTTTTATTCCTATGATGATTGCCAATATGGCCTCAGGCCATGTATCCATCTTGTTCGGGGCAAAGGGCCCGAACACGACGGCGGTGACTGCGTGCGCGACCGGAACTCATTCCATTGGCGATTCGTACAAGCTCATCCAGCGGGGTGATGCCGATGTGATGATTTGCGGCGGCGCGGAAGCAACGATCCGTCCGACCGGCATGGCGGGATTTTGCTCGATGCGGGCGATGTCGACTCGCAACGATGAACCGGAAAAAGCCAGCCGGCCGTTTGATATGGAACGCGACGGCTTCGTCATGGGCGAAGGCGCCGGCGTACTGATCTTGGAATCGCTGGAGCATGCGCTGAAGCGCGGTTCCAAAATTTACGGTGAAATTATTGGCTACGGTTTGAGCGGGGATGCCCATCATATGACGGAGCCAGACCCTAACGGTCCGGAGCGTTGCATGAAGATGGCGATCCGCGATGCCGGCATCGCGCCGGAGGAAGTGGATTATATCAACGCCCACGGTACTTCGACACCGGTGGGGGACCGCTCAGAGACGATTGCGATCAAGCGTGCGCTTGGCGACCATGCCTATAAGGTGGCCATCAGCTCGACGAAATCGATGACCGGCCATTTGCTTGGGGCTGCAGGCGGCGTAGAAGGCGTCATTTGCGGGCTTACGCTGGGGCATGGCGTCATTCCGCCGACGATCAATTTGGAGCATCCGGACCCGGAATGCGATCTGGATTACGTTCCGAACGAAGCCAGACGAGCGGACGTGCGTGTAGCGATGTCCAATTCGTTTGGATTCGGTGGACATAACGCCACGATCATTATGAAGAAATACGAAGCGTAAGGGGTTAAGTCTGGTGAATGGAGATCTGAAGCAGTTACAGAATAAACTTGAACTGGCATTCCAAAATCGGCAGCTTCTGAAACAAGCCTTCACCCATGCGTCATACGTGAACGAGCATCGCTTCAGTCAATATGAGGATAACGAGCGCCTGGAATTTCTGGGTGACGCCGTTCTCGAGTTAACCGTTTCGGAGCATTTATATCGGTTATTTCCGGATCGTCCTGAAGGCGAGTTAACCAAGCTGCGCGCTGCCATCGTCTGCGAGCCGTCGCTCGTCAAATTTGCCGAAAGTTTGGAATTTGGGCAATACGTCCTGCTGGGCAAAGGCGAGGAGCTCACGGGAGGACGGACCCGTCCGGCGCTGCTTGCGGACGTATTTGAATCCTTTATCGGTGCTTTATACCTGGACCAGGGCCTGGAAGCCGTCACTGCGTTTCTTCATCGCCACGTATTTCCTAAATTGACCCTGGACGGCAAGCTGGCAACCAGCGACTTCAAGACGGAGTTGCAGGAGCTGACGCAGCATCACGGCATGGGCGCGTTGGAATACCGGATCGTTGAAGAACGGGGACCGGCGCATGAACGCGAATTCGTTGCGGAGGTTTGCATGGAAGGTCGTTCGCTTGGTCAGGGAACGGGAAGATCTAAGAAGGAAGCCGAGCAACAGGCGGCTGCCGTGGCGTTG
Organism: Paenibacillus sp. J53TS2; assembly: GCF_018403305.1. Taxonomy (NCBI): domain Bacteria; kingdom Bacillati; phylum Bacillota; class Bacilli; order Caryophanales; family Paenibacillaceae; genus Paenibacillus; species Paenibacillus sp. J53TS2. The sequence continues at coordinate 303,322 of NZ_BOSK01000001.1, read as the reverse complement.
GATCTGCTCAAGGACGCTCAGCCTGAGGGTTAATCATGTAGTCATAGCTCAAATAAGAAGGTCGTCCCCAAGGTCTTGCTGACCTTGCGGGACGACCTTTTTTTTGAAAGAGGGGATTCCTGCGGGCTCTAACGCTGATCCGCGTTGCTAGTGATCCATTTATTCAGGATAGCAATCTGTAACGCTGAGGGGAAAGCTTATCCGCAAGTTTTTTACCCGAAAAGGGGTTATTGGGTGTCCATAAGCTTGCTAGCCAGCGTTAACTACAAAACACCGTTCTTTTTGACTCAATAAGCATCCTGGCAAGCGTTAGCGGAAAATCGCCGCAGATTAATTCAATTCAACTTAACTCAACAATTCATACCTTAGGGCAATCTAGTTCTTCCACTAAGGCAATCGCTTGCGGATTTCCGTCATATGGGTCAGTGTGTCCATGCCAGAGTGATTGCCAAGCAAGATGATGGTGTACCCGCCGCCAAGTTCCCGGGACATCCCGGTGGCGTAACCGGTGCCGCTGCCATTGTGAAAGACACGCGTAATTCCGTTTTCCTGGCGGATCATCCAGCCATACCCGTAGTTTTTTTCTGAATACGGGGTAAACATTTGCGCGATGGACGCTTGGCGGAGCACTTGCTCCGTTTCGAATGAGGCGATCCAGGTCAGCATGTCGTCGACAGTAGAATACAGCGTGCCGGTGCCGGATTGGGAGAGATAAGGGCCAGCTGGTGCCCACAGCTGATCTCCAGCGCTGACGTATCCTTGGATGACCGGCACGGAGGGCTTCGCTTCCCCGGTATCGGACAGGCCCAGAGGCTCCCAAATGTTTTGGTTCAGATAGTCCCCGTAACGCATCCCTGACGCTTTCTCGATGATCCCAGCCAACAAGACGTAACCGCTGTTGCTGTATATAAACTTGCTGTTCGGTTCAACACGCAATGGTTTGGCCCGGATGGCCTCAATCGTTTCCTGCAAGGATAGGCCCGGTTCTCGCGGAAAGTTGGGGTTGATGCCGGATAGGTGCGACAACAAGAGGTGAATGGTAATCCGGTCTCCGGAAGGAAAATCGGGATAGTACGATGCCAACGTGTCGTCCAAGCGGAGTCGTCCTTCTTCCACCAGCTTCATCACAGCCGCCGCCGTAAACGATTTGGTTAGGGAAGCGATTCGCGATTTGCGGTCAGCGCGAACGAGATGGTTCTCGCCGTCATGTCCGTAACCTTTGCGCAGCAGGATCCGATCTCCTTTGGCAATCAGAGCGATGCCGGAATACCGCTGAGCGATGAAATAGCGGTCGGCCACCTCCGCCTCGGGAGAGGTGATCGACGCAGGGTCCGGTGTCAAGTTAACGTGCATCGTTCCATCCGTTGTAACGACACCGACGTCTGTCTTTAATACCTCAGCTAAAGCGCGCAGCGGTACGAGGGTAGCGCCACCGCGAGTGATCGATATGCCGCCCGTCCGGAGGGGATCCCCGTTGACGGTGAACAGATTCGTGCCGGAGCGGTGCAAGATCGTGTCTCCGTGAGCTCGCAACTCGGCAGCGTGCTTGGCGGAATTCCACTTCACTTCTGCGCCCAGGCGCTCGGCTGCTTCGCGCAGCGGTACAAAGGTTACGCCGCGATGGATCAGCGGCGAAGTCGTCCAGGCCATTTCCTGCCCGTCGAGGGTCACTTTCGCGGAGGCCAGCACTTGCGTCTGCTGGGCGGCAGCCAACGGCAGTGCTGGCGAGAGCAGGGATCCGAGGCCAAGGCATAAGAAGAAGAGCAGTCCGGGCAGGCGAGAATGTTTCTTCGTGCTCATCAAGGGCGCTCCTTTTACCGATATAAGAGTTTGGATTTTCTATCACACTAGCAAAAAAGAAATCGAATTTCAAGCGAGCAAAGGATGCGTCATCCCGGGCTTCTGCACGAGACGGATTGCCTGTCCGCCGGAGCTTTGGGTATGTTACAATAGTCGGTAGAGGTGATAGTGAACGTATGTTTTTGAAACGGATAGAGTTAGCGGGCTTCAAATCGTTCGCCGATAAGACGGAGATGGAATTCGTCCGCGGCATTACCGCCGTGGTTGGACCGAACGGTAGCGGTAAGAGCAACATCTCCGACGGCATCCGCTGGGTGCTCGGGGAACAAAGCGCCAAATCTTTGCGCGGCGGGAAAATGGAAGATATCATTTTTGCCGGCAGCGACGCGCGCAAGGCGGTAAATTTCAGCGAGGTGTCGCTAACGCTGGACAACACCGATCAGGCGTTACCGCTCGATTTCAGTGAAGTGACGGTCACCCGGCGGGTCCATCGCAGCGGGGACAGTGAATATTTCATCAACAAACAGTCCTGTCGGCTGAAGGATATTACCGAGCTGTTCATGGATACGGGGATCGGGAAGGAAGCTTACTCTATCATTGGGCAGGGCCGGATCGAAGAGATTCTGAGTACGCGCTCGGAGGATCGCCGCGGTATTTTCGAAGAGGCTTCGGGGATCGTGAAATACAAGAGCCGTAAGCGTGACGCCCGCCGCAAGTTAGATGAAACCGAGCAAAATCTGCTGCGCATCAATGATTTAGTGGTTGAGCTGGAGGATCAGATCGAACCGCTGAAGGAGCAGTCGGAGAAAGCGATCATATACAAGGAATTGCGCGAGCAATTGAAAAATAAAGAGATTTCGTTATATGTGCATCAGATTGAGCAAATCCACGCTTCGTGGAGCGAGGCCAATGCCAAGCTAGCCAAACTCCAGGAGGAGCAGTTGGCCTTGTCAACCGTCGTCTCCGCGCACGATGCCAAACTGGAGAGCGATCGTCTGGCGCTTCGACAGGTGGAGGACCAAATTGAGCTGTTGCAAGGACAGTTGCTTGAATATAGCGAAAGCTATGAAAAAAGCGAAGGTTATGGCGAGGTTTTGAAGGAACGCGCCAAGAACCTGACTCAAAATCGCGAGCAGCTTCGCCAATCTCTGGAGGTTAGTGAAGAGCGGTTCGCCCAGCGGCAGCAAGAAATGGAGCAGATGGCTGCCAAGTTCGCCGCAGCAGAACAGCAGCTTAGCGAGCTGCGCAATGAACTGGCGGCCGAAGAGGCGAAGCTGATCGGCGTGACCGGCGGCATCAGCCAAGTGCAGGAGGAAGGCTTGAAAGGCCAACTTCTCGACATCATGAATCGGATGGCGCAATCCCGCAACGAGATCCATTATGCCGAACAGCAGAAAGACAGCGTCAAACGCCGGATGGAACGTGCCGAAGAGGAAGGCGTCAAATGGACGGATGAACTGGAAAGACTCAAGGGCAGCAAGGCCGAGTTGGAGAAGGTGCTGGATAAGCTGGGCAAGGAAATTGCCGAAGTGCGGGGACAGTACATCCAGGAAAGCGAGCGCGTGAATTCGCTGCAGAAGCTCGTTGAAGAGAGCCAAAGCAATATCCGCAAATGGGAGCAGAAACGCGAGGGTTTGGTTTCCCGGCGCGATACGATGAAGGAGATGGAGGACGACTACGACGGGTTTGTCCTTGGCGTTAAGGAAGTCCTGAAGGCGTCGAAAAAATCGGCATTATCCGGAGTGCATGGCGCGGTCGCCGAATTGATCCGAGTTCCGGAAAAGCTTGAGCTGGCCGTAGAAACGGCGCTGGGCGCCGCTATGCAGCATATCGTCATGGAGAACGAAGCCGTATCGCGGCAGGCGATCGCTTTCCTGAAGCAGCGGCAACTGGGCCGTGCAACATTTCTGCCACTGGACGTCATCCGTCCGCGCCAAATTTCCGCGGCGGACAAGCGCCAGTTGGAAGAGGCGGACGGATTCGTCGGAATCGGCGCAGAACTGGTCGGTTATGAGCCGCGGTATGCGGATATCGTCGGCAGCCTGCTCGGCAACGTCGTCTTTGCCAGCGATTTGGAACGAGCGAACAAGATGGCGGCAAGGCTGCAATATCGCTTCCGAATCGTGACGTTGGAAGGCGACGTTGTGAATGCCGGCGGTTCGATGACCGGGGGCTCTCAGCATCGTAAGAACAGCAACCTGCTGGGACGTAAACGTCAGCTCGACCAGCTTGCCAGCGACATTCGCGAGAGCGAGGAGATGCTGGATAAGCTGCGCAAAGGGATAACCGACGTTCGCAGCCAACTGGCTAAGGCGGAAAGCGAGCTGACGCGACTGCGCGAAGCCGGCGATGCCAAGCGGGTTGAGGAGCAATCTTGCGCTGGTGACCTGAAGCAGGTTGATCATGAATGGCGTCACGTTTCCGAGCAATTTGAGCTGTATGGTCAAGAGAAGGGCCACTACCTGAAGGAGCTCGAGGAGCTTGAGGCAACGAAGAAAGCTGCGGAAGAACGTCTCGTAGAGCTGGAGAAAGAAGAGCAAACCGTCCAGCAATCGATCCGGGCGGCCGAATTCGCACGTAAAGCAAGCGAGTCGGCCAAGGAGGAACTCCAGGATTTACTGACCGATCTGAAGGTTCGGGAAGGCAAGCTGGATCAGGAGTGCCAGTCGCTGCGCGAGCAGCTGCGCCGCGCGGAGAACGAGTTCAAGGTTCAGGAGCGTGAGTTGGGGCAAAATCGCACGATTTTGCAATCGATCGAAGTGGACTTGCAGCAAAATGAGGAACAGACCGTCAAGCAACGGGAAGAGCTCAACGATTTCAAGCTGAAGAAGGAACGCGCTAGCGAGCAGCTCGAACTGGAACGGGCTTCGCGCGCCGTGCTCGTGAAGAAGCTGGAGGAAGGCGAAAGCGAAACGAAGGAGCAGCGGCTTGGGCTGAAGGCCGTGGAGGAGCAACTGCGCCAGACGGAAATCCAGGCGAACCGTCTCGACGTGGAGCTGGACAATATCCTGCGTAAGTTGTCTGAGGATTATGAGCTTAGCTATGAATTGGCTAAGCAGCGTTATGCCGTACCGGAGGATGTGCCGCAAACCCAAACGGAAGTCAAGGAGCTGAAGCGGCAAATTACCTTGCTTGGGGATGTGAATCTCGGTGCGATTGAGGAATACAACCGCGTATCCGAGCGTTACCAGTTCCTCAGTGAACAGAAAGATGACCTCGTTGAAGCGAAAACCACCTTGTATCAGGTCATCCGCGAGATGGACGAGGAGATGTCCAAACGCTTTAAAACGACGTTTGATGCCATTCGCCGCGAATTTGTGATCGTCTTCTCGAAGCTGTTTGGCGGTGGACGGGCGGACCTGATTCTGGTTGATCCGGACAATCTGCTCGATACGGGGATCGATGTGGTCGCCCAACCGCCGGGCAAGAAGCTGCAGAACTTACAGCTGCTCTCCGGTGGAGAGCGGGCTTTGACGGCAATGGCCCTGCTGTTCGCCATTCTACAGGTGAAACCCGTCCCTTTCTGCGTGCTCGACGAAGTCGAAGCCGCGTTGGACGAGGCCAACGTGGCTCGTTTCGCCCAGTATTTGCGCGAATTCTCCGAACAGACGCAGTTTATCGTGGTTACCCACCGCAAAGGGACGATGGAGGAAGCCGATGTGCTATACGGCGTGACCATGGAGGAAGGCGGCGTGTCCAAGCTCGTCTCCGTGAAGCTGGAGGACGAAGAGACGGTCGAAATTGCTTAAGCAAGGCGTAAGGCAAATTCAAATTACGGTGGCTTGGGAGTCAAGGTAATGGCTTGGCTCTCCTGCCACGTTTTTATTTTTCGCGCCGAGGTTGCAGGAAATTGCTTGGATCTTCGCGGTATGCGATAATGAGTTCGAAGTGATGAAGGAGGAAATAATCCCTATGAGTTTCTTTAAGAAACTGAAAGAAAGCATTGCATCCAAAACGGAATCCGTAACCAAACAATTCCGGGACGGGCTCGAAAAAAGCCGTAAGGGCTTTGTTGAAAAAGTGACGGAGCTCGTCACTCGACGCAAAAAGATCGATGAGGAATTTTTCGAAGAGCTGGAGGAAATTTTAATCGGAGCCGATGTCGGCGTGAACACCGTGCTGAAGCTGATCGACGATCTGCGGGCGGAAGTGAAGCAACGCCGCATCGAGGAAGCTTCGGAGCTGCAGCCGTTGCTGTCGGAGAAGCTGACTGAGCTGCTACGCGGTGATGAAGACAGCGAAATGCATTTGAATACGGACGGGATCAGCGTCATTTTGTTCGTCGGCGTCAACGGCGTTGGCAAAACGACAACGATCGGCAAGTTGGCCCATTATTATAAGCGACAGGGTAAGAAGGTCATTCTGGCCGCTGGGGACACGTTCCGCGCAGGCGCGATCGAGCAGTTGGAGGTCTGGGGCAAACGGGCCCAGGTTGACGTGATCAAGCAGCAGGCCGGTTCCGATCCGGCGGCGGTCATGTTCGACGCGGTTCAGGCCGCCAAGCAGCGCGGGGCAGACATCCTGCTGTGCGATACGGCAGGACGTTTGCAGAATAAGTCCAACTTGATGGAGGAGCTGAACAAGATTTACCGCGTCATTCAGCGGGAAATTCCAGGCGCTCCGCATGAGGTTTTGATGGTGCTGGACGCGACCACCGGACAAAACGCGCTGAGTCAAGCCAAACTGTTTGGCGAGAAGAGCGGCGTGACCGGTCTGGTGCTCACAAAGCTGGACGGCACCGCTAAAGGCGGGATCGTCATTGCCATCCGCCAGGAGCTGAGCCTTCCGGTAAAATTCGTTGGACTCGGCGAAAAGATGGACGACCTCCAACCCTTCGATTCCCAGCAGTTCGTACATGGCTTGTTTGCCGGCTTGATCGCGGATGAGGAAGAGGCGGAAGAGGCTTAAACCGGTAGTAGTAACATGTGGCGGTGCTCCATCGTATGATGATCCTAGGCAGACGCCCGGCAAGACAGACTATATAGAGATTTTAGGAGGTGACAGGATGGCCAATACGCATACTTACGACCGTCGCGAGGAAATCGCCAATGCGATCACTCACGGGATCGGCGCCTTGCTCAGCTTGGCGGGATTAGTATTGCTGATCGTTTTTTCCAGCATGAAGGGCACGGCTTGGCATGTCGTCAGCTTTACTATATACGGAGCGAGCATGCTGCTGCTGTACCTGTGTTCCACCCTCGTACACAGCTTCAAAGAAGGGAAATTGAAAGACCTGTTCGAGTTTTTTGACCATTCCTCCATTTACATTTACATCGCGGGAACGTACACGCCGTTCATGCTGGTGGCCGTTCGAGGGCCGCTCGGCTGGAGCCTGTTCGGAACCGTTTGGGGGATTGCTTTACTGGGCGTCGTATTCAAAGCGTTCTTCGTCAAAAGATTCCTGTTCATGTCGACGATCTTCTACTTAATCATGGGTTGGTTGATCGTCATCGCCTGGGGGCCGCTGACCGTGGCAATGCCACATCAAGGGATCGTCCTGCTGGTTGCGGGTGGGCTAGCGTATACGCTTGGCACGGTTTTCTACGTATGGCGAGGATTTCCGTACCACCACGCGATCTGGCATTTGTTCGTGCTTGGCGGCAGTGTGACACACTTCTTTGCGATTTTGCTTTATCTGCTGCCCCATCATTAATGGATTGATATTGACGTTCAAGCCGCTTTCCGAGGATTCGGAAAGCGGCTTTTTTGCCAAAGTGATGGAGTAGGTAGGCAATTGTATACATGTTAAGGAAAAATGCTTGACATCCACTACGGCATTCGGTATCATAGGAAAAGTTGATGCGCTGTAAAGTGTTTTTCCTTGACGGAGGGGGTGCCCAGATGAGTCAGGAGAATAGGCTTGAGAAGACGAACCGGATCAACCTTTTGTTTGACTTCTATGAAGTGCTGCTTACGGAGAAACAGCAGACCTTCTTAAAATATTATTTTCTCGATGATTTCTCGTTGGGCGAAATCGCCGCCGAGTTCGAGATTAGCCGCCAGGCGGTATATGAGCATATTAAACGGGCTGAAGGCATGCTGGAAACATATGAGGAGAAGCTGGGTTTATTGAAGAAACACGAAGCGCGGAGCGGCGTGTTGTCCCGGCTGGAGCAACTTATGGAAGACAGCGGCATGTCCCCGTTACATAAAGAAACGGCAAGAAATTTGCTTCGCGAGGCGGAGCAATTGTAAGATGACGATATACAGCTAAATCAAGTTCAAAAAGTCAGCATTCTGAACTACCTTAATGAATGGGGGTGACTGTCATATGGCATTTGAAGGATTGACAAGCCGCTTGCAAAGTGTGTTCAGCAAGCTTCGAGGCAAAGGCAAGGTATCGGAGGACGATGTCAACGAAGCGATGCGCGAGGTTCGGCTTGCTTTGCTGGAAGCGGACGTCAACTTTAAAGTCGTCAAGGAATTCATCGCCAAGGTGAAGGAGAAGGCGGTCGGCAAGGAGGTCATGGACAGCTTTACGCCGGGCATGGTCATCATCGATATCGTCAACAAAGAGCTGACTGAGCTCATGGGCGGTAGCCAAGCCAAGCTAGCCCGCAGTAATCGGCCGCCAACGGTCGTCATGATGGCAGGCCTGCAAGGGGCCGGTAAGACGACGACCTCGGCCAAGCTGGCCAAACTGCTGCTGAAAGAGAATCATCGGCCGCTGCTCGTAGCGGGTGACATTTACCGTCCCGCGGCGATCAAGCAGCTGCAGGTACTCGGCGAGCAGATCAAAGTGCCAGTCTTTACGCTGCCGGAAGGCAACAGCCCGGTTGAAATCGCTCGTCAGGCTCTGCAGCATGCCAAGGACAACGGCAACGATTACCTATTGATCGATACCGCTGGCCGATTGCACATTGACGAAGAGCTGATGGAGGAGCTGCGGCAAATCCATGAGGTAACAAAGCCGGATGAAGTCCTGTTGGTCGTGGACGCCATGACCGGTCAGGATGCGGTGAACGTGGCGGAGAGCTTTAACCAGCAGCTAACCCTGACCGGGGTTGTGCTGACCAAGCTTGATGGGGACACCCGCGGCGGTGCGGCGTTGTCGGTCAAAGCCGTAACCGGCTGTCCGATCAAATTCGCCGCGCTTGGCGAGAAGATTGATGCGCTGGAGCCGTTCCATCCAGAGCGGATGGCTTCCCGGATTCTCGGCATGGGCGACATGCTGTCGCTGATCGAGAAAGCCCAGGCCAACATCGACACGGAAAAAGCGAAGGAAATGGAACGGAAAATGCGCAATGCGGAGTTTACGTTCGATGATTTCCTGGAACAAATGGATCAGGTCAAGAAGCTTGGGCCGCTGGATCAGCTCATGGATATGATTCCGGGTATGGGCAAGATGAAACAGATGCAGAACGTCAAGGTTGACGAGAAGCAAATGGGCCGAGTGGAAGCTATCGTGCATTCGATGACCAAAGAGGAGAAGCAACATCCCGATATGATCAATCATAGCCGGCGCAAACGGATTGCCGCAGGCAGCGGGACCACGCTCGCCGATGTCAATCGCTTGATCAAGCAGTTTGATGAAATGCGCCGCGTGATGAAGCAGTTCTCCGATATGATGGGGCCGAAAGGCAAAGGCAACAAGATGATGAAGCAGTTAGGTAAAGCCGGCAAAGGGATGCGTTTTCCTTTCCGTTAATTCTAAAATGTTCATTCTTTGAAGGAGGTGAATTTCGTGGCAGTTCGTATTCGTTTGAAACGTATTGGTGCTCATAAAGCTCCTTTCTACCGTATCGTGGTATCGAATTCTCGTTCCCCGCGTGACGGCCGTTTTATCGAGGAGATTGGTTACTATAACCCGGTTGCACAACCGGCAGTAGTCAACATCGATGAAGAAAAAGCATTGAAATGGCTCCAAGATGGTGCGCAAGCATCTGATACCGTTCGCAATCTGCTGAGCAAAGCAGGCGTTATGAAGAAATTCCATGAACTTAGACAGCAGAAATAATTGCTGATTCGGAGGGTCGTATATGGAACAATTAGTCGGCGTTATCGCGAAGGCTCTTGTTGATCATCCGGACGACGTGCGTGTGGAGGTCGTGGAGAAGGATCACCTGATCGTTTATGAACTTTCCGTACATCCCGACGATGTAGGGAAGGTCATCGGCAAGCAGGGGAGAATCGCCAAGGCGCTCCGCATGGTCGTAGCATCGGCAGCGGTCAAGATGGATAAGCGGGTCACCGTGGATATCATGTCTTGATCGGTAACTTCATAATGGTAGACGAAAGTGGGTTAGGATGTTTGTCCTAGCCCTTTTTCGTACATGCTGAAGCAGAAGGATCCTTCGGACGGATGGTTCAGCTGCAAGAATGACAGGATAAATCTATTGGGAGGTTAATATGTCGGATTCATTATTGTCGGTAGGCAAAATCGTGAATACGCACGGGATTCGCGGGGAGCTTCGAGTGCTGCTGCAGACGGACTTTCCGGAGGTGCGTTTTGCTCCGAAAAATCGGCTTCTGATCATTCATCCGGAAACCGGGGAAAGGCTCGAGGTTACCGTACAAACGGCCCGGCCTTACAAACAGATGTACATCGTGAAATTCGCTGAATTTTCCCATATTAATGAGGTAGAACCGCTTAAGGGCCGTGAGCTGAAAGTACCCAAGACGGAATCCGTAGAGTTACCGGAGAACGAATATTATTTCCATGAAATCATCGGCTGTCAGGTTGTGAGCGATGAGGGTGAAGATCTGGGCCAAATCGTGGAAATCTTACGGCCAGGTGCCAACGACGTTTGGGTGACCAAGCTGCCAAGCGGCAAACAGCTGCTGCTCCCGGTGATCGATGACGTCGTCTTGGACGTCAACGTGAAGGAGAAAACCATCAAGGTGCATATTATGGAAGGGCTGTTGTAGCATGAGGGTGGATGTGTTGACCCTGTTCCCGGAAATGTTCGCCGGCGTATTCGGCAGCAGCATTCTTGGAAAAGCCCGCGAAAAGGGCATCGTTTCGTTAAATGCCATCAACTTTCGGGATTACGCGGGTAATAAGCACGGCAGCGTTGATGACACCCCTTATGGCGGAGGCGGGGGGATGGTGCTCAAGCCGGAACCGATCTTCCGTGCGGTTGAGGATTTGCTTGGACAGCCAGCCAGCGAAGAAGCTTTCGAACCCTCAATACAAGTAGCGCCTAAACGTGCACCACGCATTATTCTGATGTGTCCGCAAGGGGAGACGTTTACCCAGAAGAAAGCGGAGGAATTAGCCCAGGAAGATCATCTCGTCTTTATTTGCGGACATTATGAAGGTTATGACGAACGAATTCGCGAACATTTGGTTACGGATGAGTTGTCCATCGGGGATTACGTGCTGACCGGCGGTGAACTTCCCGCGATGGTCGTAATCGATAGTGTAACGCGTCTCCTACCCGGCGTGTTGGGCAACGAAACAAGTGCGGTGACGGATTCCTTCAGTACCGGTTTGTTGGAATATCCGCATTACACCCGCCCGGTTGAATTTCGCGGGTGGAAGGTGCCGGAGATCCTGCTCAGCGGACATCATGCCAATGTTGACGAATGGCGGCGGCAAGAGGCGCTTCGCCGGACCTGGCAGCGCCGTCCGGATTTGCTGGAGGGACTTGAATTGACAGAGAAGGACAAGCGCTGGCTGAAGGTGTTGCAGGAGGAAGCTACGGTTAAATCAGAAGAGTAATTCCAGGTAAATCAAAACCCCCGGTATTCAAACCGAGGGTTTTTCTGTATCCCATTATTGGACGATATATCCGGCAGCGATGACGTCCTTTTTGCTTAAAAGAACGGATCCCAGCTCCTTCTTGACACTTATCAAATGGGATCCATTCGTAATCACGGAAGTGAATTCCCCGTCCTTAAGGGTAGAGGTATTCAGACTGAAGGCGATCTCATTCCCTGCTCTGATGACGTATACATTGGGGGTATCATCAGATTGCGATGCCGAAAGTCGCGCGTTCGAAGCGACCAGCTCGGACAGCGTGATCCAGTCATTCTTGGAGCTGAAGGAGATGGACTTGGTGGCTGCATGATAGGTCGTTTCATAATTGAACAAGCTTGCGGCATCCCGGATCGGCACGTAAGTCGCTCCGTTAAAGACCAGCGCATCGGCAGTGAGCTTGGTCTGGCCATTCACCACGAAATTGAAATACTTAATGGTGGCTTTGACCGCCTTCGCCGTAGGCGCCGCTGCCGCCACCGATGCCGAGCCTAATAAGGCGCAGGCGGCAATGACTAACACTATTTTTTTCATAATAATTCCTCCAATCACCTATTGTCTTTAAAAAATATTACCCAGATGTTTATCCAATGACATCGGATTTGTCGGCAATTTGAATTGAATTTAGGCAGGTGTCTGACTCTTGCGAGGGTGCGCGCCTATGGCTTATAATGGAAACACCTTCTATATCGGGGTATGGCGCAGTCAGGTAGCGCGCACCCTTGGGGTGGGTGAGGCCGTGGGTTCGAATCCCGCTACTCCGATCCAGAGCAAACCGATGAAACAGGCAAATTCGGGCGTGAAATTTGTCTGTTTCTTTTTTGTGCGCGGCAAGTATAATCAAAGAACCAAAGAACGAATCGAGGGCTTCTGTCTATGACGAATCAAGAGATATTGGATATTGCCATGCAGCAATCCGCCATCGATGCGAACTGCCGCAAAGAAGACTTCTATCTACAGGAAAACAAGGTTGTGTTATCCACGGAGCATCCAAAGGCCAGGAAATATTTGACCTTACCCTTCTACTGCAATTTGATTTCTTACGGAAATAACATTGTGGCTTCCGTTCATCCGGAGATCCGTGAGGTCGTAGAGTCCTATATTAACAAGTACCCCATTGAGCATTGCTTTGAGACTCCAAATTTACATGTGCTCAACGATGAACTACAGCGAAGAAATCGGCGAATTTGCTTTATGGCCGAATACTTCCTTCCGGATATCCAGATGTTAATGGCAGGAGAATGTGACTTCGTGACGCGATTGTTGGGACCTGACGATTTTGCCGATTTGTATACGGCGGAATGGAGCAATGCCCTATGCGAAAAGCGAAAACATCTCGATGTCTTGGCGGTCGCGGCTTACGACGGGAACAAGCTGATTGGATTGGCTGGATGCTCTGCGGACGGTGAATCGATGTGGCAAATCGGGGTTGACGTCTTACCTTCCTATCGCCGAAAGGGGATTGCCGCAGCCTTGACAAGCCGCTTGGCCGTTGAGATTCTGGAGCGTGGGAAGGTTCCTTTCTACTGTGCAGCCTGGTCTAATCTGAAATCGGTGCGCAATGCGATAAAAAGCGGATTTCGGCCGGCTTGGGTCGAGATGACCGCGAAAGAAAGCGAGTTGGTTGCCTCATTTAACCGCTAGTCGCCCATACCGTTCGTCCATCGTTCTCATACTATGCAGTAGCTTGCATAGGAAGGGGAACAAGGGGAATGGTAGAGGCCTATTATAATTGCCTGCATTGCATGAACAAGAAGGTTCGCATATTAACCCGGGATGGCGGAGTTTATGAAGGCACGGTCGTGAAGGTTGACCGGGATAACGTTTATTTGAAAAGATCAGCGAAGGGCCGGGCGCAAACCTCGGCGTTTATTCCGCCTTACGGTTACGGCTACGGGCCTTATGGCGCTAACGAGGAGATCCTGACGCTCAGCTTGTTTACGCTGCTGGCGATCGCATTAATTTAAGATTAGAACTTAAGCCTCCAAGGGATTGGAGGCATTTTTTTGGAAAAATCGGGATAGGATAAAAACAGGTGAAGTTGCGCGGTTAACCCTGTTACTTAGTATATTTTCCTTGCTATGGTTAAGGTATTATGGTACAATTCAATTTGTTGTGAATTCGGTGGTCCGCTGCGGATGATGAAGGAGAACAAGGGGTTCTCCGGAAGAGGCATGAACACCTGAGTGGAAGGAGGGAGTCCTAGATGAATATCGTACAAGCGATTACGCAAGAACAGCTTCGCAAGGATATTCCGAGCTTTCGTCCTGGGGACACTTTGAAAGTGTTCGTTAAGGTTATCGAGGGATCTCGTGAACGTGTCCAATTGTTTGAAGGTGTTGTGATCAAGCGTCGTGGCGGCGGAATCAGCGAAACTTTTACGGTTCGTAAAATTTCCAACGGTGTAGGCGTGGAAAGAACTTTCCCGCTTCATTCCCCAAAACTCGATAAAATCGAAGTGGCTCGCCGTGGTAAAGTGCGTCGTGCGAAGTTGTATTATCTTCGCGAACTTCGCGGTAAAGCAGCGAGAATTAAAGAAGTACGTCGTTAATTTTCCGTTAACGAACAGGGGGCTTGGATCCAATCAAGCCCCTTTACTTTTTTCTTGAGTACATATTTTGAGATAAGGAGAGGTCACGTTCCATGGAGAAGCAAGAACAACAGGACTATCCGGATGTTTCGCCGTCTTCTGGACGAGCGGAACAACTACCTGACGGGCCGGAAACGGTGCAGGCGCCGCCTGCGGGCAAGAAGGAAAAAAGCGAGGCACTGGAATGGCTGAAAGCTATAGCGATCGCCGTTGTGCTGGTTCTCCTGATTCGTTGGCTTTTCTTTGCTCCGTTTATCGTTGACGGCCCGTCGATGCAGCCGAATTTCCATACCGGGGAACGTATCATCGTGAACAAAATCATTTACGATATCCGCGGCCCCAAACATGGCGAAGTCATCGTCTTTCACGTTCCATCCGAGGGACGCGATTTCATTAAACGTGTTATCGGCGTTCCAGGGGATACGGTTCAAGTCGAAGGGGATACGATTACCGTAAACGGTCAGGTTGTGGATGAAACTTACATTAAAGATGCTGTAATTGAGAAGCATAATAATAATGAGCTGTACAATACGGAAGCGAATTTTCCGAATGAGCTAGTTCCGGACGGAACGGTTCCGGAGGGGTATGTCTTCGTACTGGGGGATAACCGTTCGAACAGTACGGACAGCCGGAGGATCGGCTACGTTCCTTACGGAGATATCGTAGGCCGGGCGGACCTGGTGTTCTGGCCGCTCTCGGACCTCCAGTTCATTCGGCACTAGACGAGTTCTGCGCGAATGGGCATACAGTGAGGTCAAGGCGCGTTCTTGGGATAGATGAGGTGAAGGAAAATGACAATTCAATGGTTTCCCGGCCATATGACCAAGGCACGCCGGCAGATTCAAGAGAAGCTCAAGCTGATTGACGTAGTGATTGAACTGCTTGATGCACGCCTGCCCTTGTCCAGCCGCAATCCGATGATCGATGAAATTTTACAGGGGAAACCCCGTTTGATCGTGTTGAATAAATCCGATTTGGCGGATCCATCGGTCACAAGGCAATGGATCGCTTTTTTTAAGCAGGAAGGTTATTTGGCTGTTGAGGCGGACGCAGCAAGCGGGCAAGGCTTGAAGGAAATTCCCCTGCTGGCGAAGGAATTAATGAAAGAGAAGATTGAGAAGCAAATCGCCAAAGGAATTAATCCTCGAGCGGTACGTGCACTAATCGTTGGCATCCCGAATGTTGGCAAATCGACGTTGATTAATGGCTTGGCAGGACGCAAAATCGCCGCAACCGGAGATCGTCCCGGCGTGACCAAAGGACAGCAATGGATTAAGGTTGGCTCGGAGATGGAACTGCTGGACACCCCGGGCATCTTGTGGCCAAAGTTTGAGGATCAAAACGTCGGCTATCGGCTTGCTGTGACAGGAGCGATTCGCGAAGAGATTCTTAACGTGGAAGACATCGCTTTTTTTGCCGTCAAATATTTGGTCCGGTATTACTGGGAGTCGTTTGCGGAGCGATTCGAGCTGGCTCAGGCGCCGCGAGATTCCGAAGATCCAGACGAAATCGTTGCCGTTATGGAGGCGGTCGGGCGTAAGCGTGGTTGTCTCATGAGCGGCGGACGCGTGGATTTGGAGAAAGCTTCAGGCATTCTGCTTCGTGAGTTGAGGGCGGGTAAGCTTGGCCGATACTCGTTGGAAGCGCCTTATTAGTGAATTAAAGCCGTCGGCGGTTGCCGGCGGCTTGTTTTTTTGGCGAAAGGCTGTAGAATCGAGGGAGAGAAGCCGATAATAGAAGGGAGATTCATATTCATAGATGAAGATGATAGAGTGAAGAGTGCACTCCAAGCGTGACTCCCTCATTTCCGGGATGGGGAATGAGATCATCATAGAACAGCTAGCAACGGGGGAAGTTTCACGAAGGATAAGGAGGCTCTATGAACGATTTATTGAAGTATGAGCGGGATTACTGGCAATCGGGCTATTCGCATATCGCGGGGATTGACGAGGTCGGAAGGGGCTGCTTGTTTGGAGACGTGGTAGCGGCCGCGGTGATTTTGCCGCAGGACCTCATCTTAGAGGATGTCGATGATTCGAAGAAACTCAGCGCGAAGAAACGCGATAAGCTATTTGACATCATTATGGAACAGGCGATTGCGGTAGGAATCGGATTTGTGGACGCCGCCACGATCGACCAAATTAATATTAAGCAGGCGACCCGGCGGGCGATGAAGCAGGCGGTTGAGAAGCTTCAGGTACGGCCGGACTTCCTGTTGATCGATGCGGAGAAAGTGGACCTTTCAATTCCCCAGCTCTCGGTGATCAAGGGAGACGCCACCAGCCAATCGATCGCTGCGGCGTCCATTATCGCCAAGGTCACGCGAGACCGTTTATGCCAAGGCGAATGGGATGCGCGTTATCCCGAATACGGAATCGCCGTACATAAAGGTTATGCGACGAAGCTGCATCGCGAACAGATACAAGCGCTGGGGCCGACGCCGATGCATCGAAAGAGCTTTATGCGCAATTTGTTCGTTGAGGAACAAACATTGTTTTAACCGGCATTTCTTACCCGCTCTCGTTAGAGGCGGGTTTTCCATATCGTAAACGAAGTGAGGGGGGAGCTTATGAATATCGGACCGCTGCTGCGCAGCATGATGGGGGACGTTCGTTCCGGAGAACCCAAGTCGCTGGAACTCAAGACGGGGCAGGTGGTCCGCGGTACGGTATTGTCCGTCTCCGAAGATGGGCAAGAAGCCGTCATCCAAGTGCAAGGCGTCAAACTCCACGCTGCATTGGAAACGCCGTTGCGTCCAGGGGAAACGACGCTCTTGCAAGTACAGCCGGATTCCAAGGACGGACTAGCGGTGTTGAAGCCGGTACAGTCGGCGCCTGGGGCCGTATTGTCGGCCGCTTCCTTGGCTAAAGCGCTCGAATCACTGGGACTCGAGAATACTGCAACGAACCGGGATTTATTGCAGCTCATGCAAAAAAGCGGGATTCCGTTAACGAAAGACAATTTATCGCTCCTGCTGCAAGTGAATGGGCAGAAGCCGGCTGGGGTGCCTTTGTCAGAATGGATTCAAGCGGCAGGGATTGCTCTCGGCCGGGGATTGCCGTTAACGGGTGAGTCGGTAGCCGGGCTGCATCAAGCGGTTTTTGGGCCGCCGCTGCACGTCTTGCTTTCCTCCCTTGAGGAGCAAATGGCTGGATTCTTACGCCAAGCGGGGCAGGAAGCGACGACGGCTTCCTCGGGGCAGACAACGTCGACATTCCCGTTGGCCGGTACGGCTTCGCAAGCGTCAGGGGCGAATCCCCCAACGGCCGAAGGGGCTGCGGTTCAAGCCGGGGCAACTCCCCTCGGCGGAGGAGCTCAGTCGAACCAAGCGGCCGGGTTGGTCCAGTTAGCCCGGCAGGGGGCTTTTGCGGACGCCGTGAGCGGGCCGCAGACAGTTCAGCCGGGCCTGCAAGGGCAAGCCGCCGGTGGAACTGGCGGGGCGCTGGTCGCGAAGCTACAGGCCGTGCTGGCGGAGCTGCAGGCGTCCATGCTCCAGGAGGGCATGGACGGCGGGTCGGTACCGGGCCGGGGGTCTAGCGGCCCGGTCGGGGGGGCTCCCGTCGCTGCAAGCGTGACGGGAGGCGCTGGCGCTGCCGCCGGAGGCCCGGCCTCGGCGGCGATACCGCCGCAAGGCGAAGGGCCCGCAGGGCCTTCGCCAGCGGGCACGCACCCCACCCCCGCGGCGGAGCCGTGGGTGGGGCGCGTGCTGAAGCTGCTCGGTGCGGAGCACGAGCAGCAGGCGCTGCGCGCGACCGCGCCGGCGGGTACGCCGGCCGCGGGAGCGGCGCAGGAAGCGCCGCCTGCGGCAGGCGCTTCGGCGCGGGCCGCCGCCGGGGGCGCGGAGGTGCCCGGCGGCCAGGCTGCCGGCAGCGGGCCTGCGGCCGCGCCGGAGGCGGCGCCATCGCCGCTGCGCCAAGCGGCAGCGGCGGGCGGCGCAACCCCGGGCGAGGGGCTGACCCCGCCCGGAAAAGACCCGGCCGCGCCGGCGGAAGCGCGCGCGGGCCAATCCCCAGCGCAGCCGTCAGGCATCGCCGATGAAGCCGTAGCCGCAGCCGCCCGCAACAACGGCGGCAGCGTTGGCACATCGGCAACGGGCACGGCCGCGCACGAGACGCTGAAAGGCCTTCTCCTGCAGGTGATGGCCTCAGACGATCTGCCCGCGCCGCTTCAGGAGGCGGCACGCCAGCTCGTCCAGCAGCTGACCGGACAGCAACTGCTGCTGAACACGGACCGGACCGCGCCGTTTGCACAGGTCACGATGTTCCTGCCCTTTGTCGGACCGGACGGTCGACAAACCGCCGCGGTACACATCGAGTCGCGGCGCGGGCGCAAAGGCGAGCTGGATCCGGACAATTGCCGGCTGTGGTTCGATTTACAGATGAAAGCGCTAGGCCAGATCATGGTGGATGTTCAGGTCGCCGACAAGAAGGTGCTGCTCAAAATTTATAGTGAAAAGGAAGCGACAGGCGCTTTTCTTGAATCTCGTCAAGCGGAGGTAAGCCTGGCGTTAGAGGGGGCGGGGTACCGGCTATTGTCGCTGAAAGCCGAACCTTTGATTCAGCCAACGAGCGCGGAGGGGGTCGAGGCGGATTTCAGTCTGCCTATGTCTTATGCGCCGAGCGTATATAAAGGGGTGGATTACCGCGTATGAAGGAGAACCCGCATGCTTCCGAATTGGCTTTCAAAAAAGCGGTCGCGCTTAAATATGATCCCGGCCAAGGCGAAGCTCCGGTCGTCGTAGCCAAAGGCAAGGGCTTGATCGCCGATCAGATTCTGGACGCGGCTTTAGAGCACGGGATTCCAATCCAGGAGGATGCCGCCTTGGTTGAGGTACTGTCCAAGCTGGATCTGGATCAGCAAATCCCCTCCGAATTATTTGACCTGGTGGCCGAAATTCTAACCTTTATTTATCGATCCGATAAAATGGCGGAAAGAGGGTTGTTCTTTGAGTAACCTCGATGTAAATGAGCGAAGAACAGACGGTCGAAAAGACCGCGGCCGCAAAGCGGAACAGGCCGCCTGTGAGCACCTGCTGTCGCACGGGTTTATCGTGGTAGAGCGAAATTGGCGCTGCCGCACGGGGGAGATTGACATTATCGCCCGCAGAGGGAATACGCTTATCATCGTAGAAGTACGGAGCCGCAGCCAACAGGCTGCGGCTTTCGGCACACCGGCCGAATCGATCACCGCCCGGAAAATCAAGCAGGTTCGTGACACGGCCGTTGTTTATCTTCATCGTACGGGGCAATCGGATGCAAACATTCGCTTTGATGTGGTGGCCGTAACGTTCGACAAGAATAATGACATCACGCTGGAACATATCGAAGCAGCTTTTTAAAGTGGGTTCACGTTTGGCGTTCCCGATTTGTAGTATTGCACGATTATCCCTTTCGTTCAGATGGATAGTAAGGTGCCCTAGTATGCTTAATTACATGATCCAACGGGATAATCATGCAAAGTGCCGGGATAGGGCAGAGTACTCCTTGTTCCCTTACCTGTGATTCCGAAGAAATGAAACCGGCTCACCCCGCAATCTCTTGCCGACGATCCAATTGACGGTATTGGATGGCTTCCGCCACATGTTCGGCCCGGATGTGGGTCTCCCCAGCGAGATCGGCAATGGTTCTCGATAGCTTGATGATTCGATCATAAGCCCGCATGCTAAGGCCCAGCATATCGAAGGAAACCTGCAGCAGCTTGGCGGCATCGGGGTTCAGCGGAGCGAATCGACGCAGCAGGCTGCCGTACAACTGGCTGTTCCGGGTGATTGGGCTTCCGTGATAACGTTCCTGCTGGATCCGTTCGGCCGCCATCACCTGTTCCCGCATCGCTCCAGAGCCGAGCGGCTGGGAGTCCTCCTGCCAACGCTGAGGACGGGGGACCTCTACCTGCATATCGATCCGGTCCAATAGCGGGCCGGATATTTTTTCGCGGTATTGTGCAATGCGCCAAGGGGTACAGGTGCACTGCGGCAGCGGAGGCTCCGCACCCTGGTATCCACAAGGACACGGATTTAACGAACCGGCCAACAGAAAATGAGCAGGGAACGTGAACGACGCCCGGGAACGACTGATCGTGACGATGCGATCCTCCAGCGGCTGACGCAGCACCTCCAGCACGTTTCTGGAAAACTCCGGCAACTCGTCTAGAAACAATACGCCGTGGTGGGCGAGACTGACTTCGCCCGGCTTAGGAATTCCGCCGCCTCCGATCAAGCCTCCGGCCGAGATGGTATGGTGCGGCGAGCGGAAGGGTCGGCGCAGGATCAGACCTTGACTGGAGTCGCCGAGCTTGCCGGCGGAGCTATATATTTTCGTAACCTCCAGCGATTCTTCCGACGTCAAGGGCGGCAGGATGGAGGGAAGCCTTTGCACTAGCATCGTTTTGCCCGTGCCTGGCGGGCCGATCAGCACGATATTATGGAAACCGGCGGCAGCAATCGTCAGCGCTCGTTTGATTTGCCGTTGCCCCAAGACATCGCTATAGTCTAGCAATGGGGGAAGATCGACCG
This sequence comes from Paenibacillus sp. J53TS2, assembly GCF_018403305.1. Classification (NCBI taxonomy): domain Bacteria; kingdom Bacillati; phylum Bacillota; class Bacilli; order Caryophanales; family Paenibacillaceae; genus Paenibacillus; species Paenibacillus sp. J53TS2. The sequence continues at coordinate 282,721 of NZ_BOSK01000001.1, read as the reverse complement.
AGGTAGCGATGGCTTCGGTTTTTTGCTCAAGGTGATTCAACGATTGCAGGACGAGCGGAGCCTGCTCCTCCTGCTTATCCAGCTCCCGGATAGAACGCAAAGGATGCAGAGCGCTGGCTGTCTGAAGCTGGGCTTCGAGTGAGGGGGGAGCCAGCTCCGATAGATGGCTAAGACCGTAGACTCGAATCCCTCCCAGCAGCAACGCTTCCGCGGCATTGTCTTGCGGCAGCAGGACAGCGGTAAAGCCGTCGCGCCGCGCTCGATCGACCATGGACAAGACGCCGGGGACCGGCCGCAGCGTGCCGTCTAGCGACAGCTCGCCGATAATGAGCAGTCGCTCCTCCGGCGGTAGTTTCACCTGATCGCTGGCTGCCAATAACGCGAGGGCGATGGCCAAATCGAAAGCGGATCCTTCCTTGCGTAGATCGGCTGGCGCCAAATTGATCGTGACGCGTTGAAGCGGAAAGCGATACCCGCAATTTTTGATCGCCGCCCTTACCCGGTCAATCGCTTCACGAACCGCGGAGTCCGGCAAACCAACGATGCTGGTTTGCGGGATTCCGCTGGACAAGTCGACCTCGACCTCGATCATCACCCCATCAATACCATATAAGCAAGCGCTGTACAATTTTCCGTACATAACAAAAACACCTCTTTCCATGTCGATTCGAATCCTTGCTTGGGCAAGGCCAGATTGGAAAAAGGTGCTTCCTTATTATCCTAGTTAATGAAGTTACACGTATTCTAGGACGAACCGTTACGATTGTCAAGCTTTTCAAAGCCAAAGAGGCGGCGAGATAGAGGTAAGTTCTATCTCTGTTCCCCTCCGGAATGCTCTTATTTATGGACGGCCTTGCTAAATATCATGATGTCTCTGGTTAATAGTAAAAAGGCAAGCGTATACCTCACAAACGCGGTACGTATCGGCATTGCCGAATTTTATCGAAATTCATCTCACGGTGAGATGTGTGCGCGCGCAATACGATTTGTTCGCAGATTGCCTCATTGAAAATTCGCCCTTTCAATCCAGCTCTTTGAAGCTTTGAAAGCGGTTAACGAAAATTCGGCTGTTCTACCTTTCTGCGTCACTTATTCATCTCAAAGTGAGATGAAAACGATATAAAAAAGTTGTGTATAAATCATGAACTTTTTAAGGTAAGCGTTTCAAAATAGTGGTACAATATTCTGGGTTTCAGCTGATGTAATTTGAGAAGGGGGACCACAAGCCGCTGGTTTTTGGACCCTCTAAATACCGCCTGTTGATAGGAGGATTTTTACGCATGAATATCCATGAATATCAAGGAAAAGAAGTCCTGAAGCAGTACGGCGTGGCCGTTCCTGAAGGACGAGTGGCGTTTACGGTCGAGGAAGCTGTGGAAGCGGCGGTAGCGCTGGGGACCCCGGTTGTCGTGGTCAAGGCGCAAATCCATGCCGGAGGCCGCGGGAAAGCCGGCGGCGTAAAAGTGGCGAAGAATTTGGATGAGGTCAGATCTTATGCTCAGGATATCCTCGGCAAGGTGCTGGTGACCCATCAGACGGGGCCGGAGGGCAAAGAAGTGAAGCGCCTCTTGATCGAGCAAGGCTGCGATATCAAGAAGGAGTATTACGTCGGCGTTGTCGTGGACCGAGGAACGGGCCAAGTGACGATGATGGCGTCCGAGGAAGGCGGCACGGAAATCGAAGAGGTTGCGGCCGCGACTCCGGAGAAAATTTTCAAAGAGGCGATCGATCCGGCTATCGGCTTGACGCCGTTTCAGGCGCGCCGGTTGGCTTATGCGATTCACATTCCAAACGAATTGGTTGGCAAGGCCTCGCAATTTATGCTGGCTTTATATGAAGCATTTGTGGACAAAGATTGCTCCATTGCGGAGATCAATCCGCTGGTTGTCACGGGTGACGGAAATGTGATGGCACTCGACGCGAAGCTCAATTTCGATTCCAACGCGCTGTTCCGCCATAAGGATATTTTGGCTTTGCGCGACCTGGAGGAAGAAGATGAGAAGGAAATCGAAGCCTCGAAATTTGACCTCAGCTATATCGCGCTGGATGGCAATATCGGCTGTATGGTCAATGGGGCGGGTCTCGCGATGGCAACGATGGACATCATCAAATACTACGGCGGTGACCCGGCTAACTTCCTGGACGTTGGGGGCGGCGCTACGGCGGAGAAGGTAACGGAAGCGTTCAAAATCATCCTGTCGGACGCCAAGGTGAAGGGCATTTTTGTCAACATTTTCGGCGGTATTATGAAATGCGACGTCATTGCTTCGGGCATCGTGGAAGCGGCGAAGCAGGTTGGTTTGGACCGCCCGCTCGTCGTGCGCCTGGAGGGGACGAACGTTGATTTGGGCAAGCGGATTTTGGCCGAATCGGGACTTGCGATCGTTTCCGCAGATTCGATGGCGGATGGTGCCCAGAAAATCGTAGCGCTCGTATCCTAACGGACGCATTTAGAACGCAATCACCTATCCATAAGGGGAGGCTCGAAATATGAGTATTTTGGTCGATAAGAATACGAAGGTCATCACCCAGGGGATCACCGGGAAAACCGCGTTGTTCCATGCCAAGGGGGCACTCGACTACGGCACGCAAATGGTCGGGGGAACGTCGCCGGGCAAGGGCGGCACGAAGGTAGACATCGCTTTAGAGAGCGGCGAAACTGTTAGCCTGCCGGTGTTCAACACGGTTCGCGAAGCCAAGGAAGCGACTGGCGCTACCGCCAGCGTCATTTATGTTCCGCCGGCATTTGCCGCGGATTCGATCCTGGAAGCTGTGGAAGCGGAATTGGATCTGGTCATTTGTATTACGGAAGGCATTCCGGTCCTTGATATGGTGAAGGTTAAACGTTATATGGAAGGAAAAAAGACGGTTCTGATCGGTCCGAACTGTCCGGGCGTGATTACGCCGGGCGAATGCAAGATCGGAATCATGCCGGGGTATATCCATTTGCCTGGTCATGTCGGCGTCGTTTCGCGCAGCGGCACGTTGACATATGAAGCGGTGCATCAGCTGACGACGCGCGGCATCGGCCAATCCTCGGCAGTCGGCATCGGCGGGGACCCCGTGAAGGGTTCGGAGTTCATCGATATTCTGCGCCGGTTTAATGACGACGATAACACGCACGCCGTGATCATGATTGGGGAGATCGGTGGTACGGCCGAAGAGGAAGCGGCGGAGTGGATCCAGAAGAACATGACGAAACCTGTCGTTGGGTTCATCGGCGGCGTAACGGCGCCTCCGGGCAAACGGATGGGCCATGCCGGCGCGATCATTTCCGGGGGGAAAGGTACGGCGAAGGAAAAAATCGCCAAGCTGGAGTCCTGCGGTATTCAGGTTGCGCCAACTCCTTCCGAAATGGGCGCGACGCTTGTGAGCGTACTGGAGGAGCGCGGCATTCTGAATTTGTGCACGACACATTGATCTTTTTTTGATATAATCATTCGCAAAGGTAAGCAACCTTCTCAGCCCAAAGCGGCTTGGAAGGTTGCTTTTTTTTATTTCAGAGGAGGGATTCGGGAGTGGAGAAGAAGTGGGTTTTGGCAGGTTTGCATGAATGCCCCGGGGTGGGATGGAAATCGCTTCAGCGAATTGTTGAATACGATAAGGATTGGGAGCATGCCCTAGAGTTTACTGCAGCCGATTGGATGGAACGGGGGCTGGATCCGGAGCTTGCGCTGCACCTGTCGGAACAGTTCAACGCCGGTTGGATTGATGCTCGAATGGAACAACTTTGCCTCAAAGGCATACAGGTGATTACAAGGTTGGATTCGGAGTATCCTATTTTAATGAAGGAGACCGCTCGGCCACCATGGGTTTTGTATGTCCTTGGAGATGTACGGCTGCTTAACGGCCTCTCCGTGGCGATGGTGGGCACGCGATTGCCAACTGCCTATGGGCGCAAGGTAGCTGCAGATTTGGCAGGGGAGCTTAGCGCTCGCGGAATTACCGTCGTTAGCGGGATGGCCCGGGGGATCGACGGGGTTTGCCATGAAGCGGCGTTGCAAGCCGGCGGGCCGACCTTAGCCGTATTGGGTACCGCCATCGATGTCGCTTATCCTCCGGACCATGTCTCGCTGTATCGCCGGATTACCGAGCAAGGGCTCATCGTTTCGGAGTATCCCATCGGCACACCGGGGCATCCCGGGATGTTTCCGCAGCGCAACCGGATCATCGCAGGGATCAGCCGGGGTACCGTGGTGGTGGAAGCCGATGCCCGGAGCGGTTCGTTGATCACGGCGGATATGGCGCTGGAGGCCAATCGCGACTTGTTTGCCGTCCCAGGTCCGGTCACCTCGCCGAAAAGCCGGGGGACGTTGTCGCTGCTGAAGCAGGGAGCAGCCAAAATCGTCACCGAAGCCAAGGATATCTGGGAGGAATACGAGGCCTTTTTACCTTCCGCGAAGGAATTCAAAAAGGAAGCGGTAACAGGAAACAAGTTGACAGATGAGGAGCGCCGCATATACCATATGTTGGAGCAGGGCATCACGAGTTTCGATGATTTGCTCGTGCAGACGGGGTGGGATTTTGGACTTTTACATTCAGTTCTGTTATCTTTAATCATGAAAAAAACGGCGGTTCAACTCCCCGGCTCTGTGTACCAGTTAATATAGTCCTTTCCTAACCAAGAATGGCCCCAATATATGACTATATGAGAGGTAGTTCAAAAAGTCATTCTTTGATCACGAAGTAGAATCAAGAAGATTATTCGACATCGAATCTTGAATTCATCCAACCATCTTGGTGCTGAAAATCTGACTTTTTGAACTCGATTACTAAATTGAATGAAGTTTCGTATTGTTTGAGAGGAGGACGAACCTGTGGCGGATTCACTCGTCATCGTAGAATCGCCTGCCAAGGCGAAAACGATTGGCAAATACTTAGGCAGCAAATACATCGTGAAAGCCTCAATGGGTCATGTTCGCGATTTGCCCAAGAGTCAAATTGGGGTTGAAGTAGAGAACGACTTCAGTCCGAAGTATATTACGATCCGTGGGAAGGGTTCCGTATTAAAAGAATTAAAGGATGCCAGCAAAAAAGTAAAAAAAATCTATCTGGCAGCTGACCCCGATCGCGAAGGCGAAGCGATTGCCTGGCATCTGGCCCACGTTCTGGACGTGGATCAAACGGAAACATGCCGTGTCGTATTTAATGAAATTACGAAGCAAGCGGTGAAAGATGCGTTCAAGACCCCACGCCAGATCAATATGGATCTTGTGAACGCGCAGCAAGCCAGACGGATTCTGGATCGGTTGGTTGGTTACAAGGTCAGCCCGCTGCTGTGGAAGAAGATCAAAAAAGGGATGTCGTTTGGCCGCGTACAATCGGTTGCGTTGAAAATCATCTTGGATCGGGAGAACGAAATCTCCGAATTTGTTCCGGAAGAATACTGGAGCATTACGGCGAAGCTGAAAACCGGAGATTCTGCGTTCGAAGCGAAGTTTCACCAGTTCCAAGGCCAAAAGCTGGAGCTGCAAAGCGAACAGCAGGTTCAGGAAATCCTGAAATCGATTGAGAAAGCTAAGTTTAGCGTGGCCGAAGTGAAGGAGAAAGAACGCCTCCGCCATCCGGCTGCGCCGTTTACGACAAGCTCCCTGCAACAGGAGGCTGCCCGTAAATTGAATTTCCGCGCAGCGAAGACGATGTCCGTTGCTCAGCAGCTCTATGAAGGGGTTGACCTCGGCAAAGAGGGAACCGTTGGTCTGATCACCTATATGCGTACGGACTCAACGCGAATTGCCGCCTCGGCTCAAGAGGAAGCGAAGGAATATATTCTGGGTAAATTCGGTGAAGCCTTTGCACCCGAAACGCCGCGTCAATATTCCAAAAAAGCCGCCAGCGCGCAGGATGCTCACGAAGCGATTCGTCCGACATCGGCGATGCGCGATCCGGAATCGGTGAAGGAATTCACTAGCCGCGACCAATACCGGTTGTATAAATTGATTTGGGACCGTTTTATGGCCAGCCAAATGACGTCTGCCGTGCTGGACACGATGTCGGTCGATATTGCTGTAGGTGAAGCGACCTTCCGTGCCGTTGGCTCGAAAATCCGTTTTCCTGGATTCATGAAGGTGTACGTGGAAGGCAACGATGATGGGAACGCCAATGAGGATGATAAATTCTTACCGCCTCTGCAAAAAGGGGAAGTGTTGGTTAAAGAATCGATCGAACCGAAACAGCATTTCACCCAACCGCCACCGCGTTACACCGAGGCACGTTTGGTCAAAACGCTGGAGGAGCTGGGGATCGGACGCCCAAGTACGTATGCCCCAACACTGGAGACGATTCAAAAACGCGGCTACGTCGCCATCGAAGAGAAGAAATTCATGCCTACCGAGCTAGGCGAGCTCCTTATTGAGCAGACAGAACAATTCTTCCCGGAGATCCTAGACGTTGAGTTTACCGCTCATATGGAGGAGGACCTTGACCATGTCGAGGAAGGCTCCGAGGATTGGGTACGGGTGCTCGGCGAATTTTATGAATCGTTCGAGAAGCGACTTCGCGTTGCAGAAGAAGAAATGAAGGAAGTCGAAATCGAAGACGAAGTCTCCGATGAAATTTGTGAAAAATGCGGGAAACCGTTGGTGTATAAATTGGGACGGTTCGGGAAGTTCCTGGCATGCTCCGGATTTCCGGATTGCCGCAATACCAAACCGATCGTTAAGGATATCGGCGTCACCTGCCCGAAATGTAAGGAGGGCCATGTAGTCGAACGCCGAAGCAAAAAAGGACGGGTTTTCTATGGCTGTGACCGTTATCCAGAGTGCGATTTCGTCTCATGGGATAAACCGTCCCCTAAGCCTTGTCCGAAGTGTGGTTCACTGCTTGTGGAGAAACGGAACAAGCAAGGCGGGAAACTCCAATGCACGGCTTGCGATTACGTGGAAGCGATTGAGGACAACGACGACGGTTCGGATGATTAAGACGAGTCTTGCAAGTACTTGCGGACATTGACAACTTAGAAACTCAGCAAGGATTTTGGGGGGATTAGAGAATGACGAACAAAGTAACGGTCATTGGCGCGGGACTGGCCGGCAGTGAAGCGGCTTGGCAGATCGCGAGCCGAGGGATCCCCGTGGTCTTGTACGAGATGCGTCCGGTGGTCAAAACCCCGGCGCATCATACCGATAAATTCGCCGAGCTGGTCTGCAGCAACTCGCTGCGGGCGAACGGTTTGACGAACGCGGTTGGCGTGCTAAAGGAAGAGATGCGAATGCTGAACTCGCTGGTGCTCGGTGCTGCGGACCGTAACGCGGTGCCGGCCGGCGGAGCGCTGGCGGTTGATCGGGACGGTTTCTCCGGGGAAATCACTCGCACGCTCAGTGAGCACCCGCTGATCGAAGTGGTGAATGAGGAAATCACGGAGATTCCGACAGAAGGGATCGTCGTTATTGCGACGGGGCCACTAACGTCTCCTGCTTTATCGGAGCAGATCCGGAAGTTGACCGGTGAGGATTATTTTTACTTCTACGATGCCGCCGCTCCGATTGTGGAGAAGGAATCGATCGATATGAACAAAGTGTACTTAGCTTCACGGTATGACAAAGGCGAAGCGGCTTACCTCAATTGCCCGATGACCGAAGAGGAATTCGACGCCTTCTACGAGGCATTGATTAACGCAGAAGTGGCGCAGCTGAAGGACTTCGAGAAAGAAGTATACTTTGAAGGCTGCATGCCGATTGAAATCATGATGCGCCGCGGCAAGCAAACCGCGTTGTTCGGGCCGATGAAGCCGGTTGGTCTCGTGAACCCGCATACCGGGAAGTTGCCGCACGCGGTCGTACAGCTGCGTCAGGACAACGCTGCCGGTACATTGTACAACCTGGTTGGCTTCCAGACCCACTTGAAATGGGGCGAGCAAAAACGCGTCTTCTCCATGATCCCAGGTCTCGAAAACGCCGAGTTCGTCCGCTATGGCGTGATGCACCGCAACACGTTCATCAACTCGCCGAGGCTGATGATGCCGACGTATCAATTGAAGACTCGGCCAACCTTGTTCTTCGCCGGACAGATGACCGGCGTTGAAGGCTACGTCGAGTCCGCCGCGTCCGGCTTGATTGCCGGGATCAACGCCGCCCGTGCCGCAGCCGATACGGAAGGGATCGTCTTCCCGGAGGATACGACGCTAGGCAGCATGGCGCGTTATATTACCACCGCGGACTTCGAGCACTTCCAGCCGATGAACGCCAACTTCGGCTTATTTCCGAAGCTGGACATCCGCTATCGCAAGAAAGCGGAGAAAAACGAAGCGCTCGCTCATCGCGCGCTCAATAGCTTGCGAGCCTTTATGGCAGAAGAACGGTTGGGTTAATCCACCGTTTTTTTGCAATCTAGGGGGCAAACGGGTTATGCTGAAAGCAAGGATATTCATACACATAGAATTAGCCCAATAAAGCAGAACGTAAGCGAATCCCGAAGGGAAAGCGTTCCACGCACATAGTTAAGCGCATCCCCGCAGGGGACAGCGTTTCAGGAGCGCCTCAGTCGGTCCCACGTTCTCGAAATGCTCCAGGTAACCCAGGAGAACCAAAAGTAAGACGCACCCGAAGGGGGAAAAGCGTTCCGCGCACGAATTAGAGCGCATCCCCGCAGGGGACAGCGTTTCAGGAGCGCCTCAGTCGATCGCACGTTCTTCCGATGTTCCAGGTAACCCAGGAGAACCCAAAGTGAGACGTACCCGAAGGGGGAAAAGCGTTCCGTGCACGAGTAGAGCGCATCCCCGCAGGGGACAGCGGCTCAGGAGCGCCTCAGTCGATCGCACGTTCTCCCCCTTGCGGGAGTCCAGAGGGCAGCAGGCCCTCGGGCGCCCTCCCTTACGGTAAGGGAGGGATGGGGAGGGTTGAGATTCAAGAAAGGAAGTGCCAAAACACTCATGGATCTAACTTTTCACGCCACAACAATTTGCGCTGTACGACATAATGGCAAAGGGGCCATCGCCGGTGACGGGCAAGTTACGTTTGGGCAGAACGTCGTGATGAAGCAGACGGCGAAGAAAGTACGCCGGTTATACCGCGGGCAAGTGGTGGCTGGTTTTGCCGGCTCGGTTGCTGATGCCATCACGTTATTCGAAAAATTCGAAGGCAAGCTGGAGGAGCACCAAGGCAACTTGCAGAGAGCTGCTGTCGAGCTAGCCAAGGATTGGCGGCAAGATCGTGTGCTGCGCAAGCTGGAGGCATTGATGATCGTGATGGACAAATCCGGTATGCTGCTGATTTCCGGCGGCGGGGAAATTATCGAGCCGGATGACGATGTGTTGGCAATCGGGTCAGGCGGCAACTTCGCGTTGTCGGCTGCACGGGCGCTCAAACGTCATGGCCAGGGTCTTGAAGCCAAAGATATTGCTCGAGAATCCCTTCAGATTGCTTCGGAAATTTGTGTCTATACCAACAATAACATTATTGTTGAGGAGCTTTGAGGTTCCGTTGAAACTATCGTGTTCAGGGGGGACGAATCATGACCGATAAAAATTTAACGCCCAGACAAATCGTGGCTGAATTGGATAAATACATCGTAGGGCAAAAGCAAGCCAAAAAATCGGTTTCTGTCGCTCTGCGTAACCGGTACCGGCGTAGTCTTCTCCGGGAAGAGGTTCAGGATGAGATCGTGCCGAAGAACATTCTGATGATCGGGCCGACCGGTGTGGGGAAAACGGAAATCGCCCGCCGGCTCGCCAAGCTCGTCGGTGCCCCATTTATTAAAGTGGAAGCGACGAAGTTCACCGAGGTCGGTTATGTTGGCCGGGACGTCGAGTCGATGGTGCGCGATCTGATCGAAACGGCGATCCGTACCGTGAAGCTGGAGCGAACCGAAAAGGTGAAGGACAAGGCCGAAGAGCTTGCGAATGAACGTCTGGTTCACATTCTGGTGCCTTCCGAAAGCAAAGCCAAAGGGGTGCGTAATCCCTTTGAAATGTTATTCGGGGGAGGCAACGGAAACGGCACTCCTGACCAGGAGCAGCCGGAAGAAGATGGTACGCTGACGGAACGTCGCCGTCAAGTACGGTTCAAATTGCTGGCCGGCCAAATGGAGAATGATATCGTGGAAGTCGAAGTAGAGGACAATGCGCCAACGATGATGGATATGTTCGCAGGTCAAGGGAACGACCAGCTCGGCATGAACATGCAGGAAATGTTCGGCAACCTTCTACCGAAACGGACGAAGAAGAGAAAGCTGACGGTCAAAGAAGCCCGCAAGGTACTGACGCAGGAGGAAGCAGCTAAGCTGATCGATCAGGACGATTTGATTCAAGAAGCCGTCACGCGAGCGGAGCAAACCGGGATCATCTTTATTGACGAAATCGATAAGGTTGCCAGTCGAGGTCAAGGTTCGGGGCCGGACGTTTCCCGTGAAGGCGTGCAGCGCGATATCCTGCCCATCGTGGAAGGCTCAACGGTCATGACTAAATACGGACCGATTAAAACCGACTACATTTTGTTTATCGCAGCGGGGGCTTTCCATATTGCTAAGCCATCTGATTTGATCCCCGAGCTGCAAGGGCGTTTTCCGATTCGGGTTGAGCTGAGCAGCTTATCGTTGGAAGATTTTGTATCGATCTTGACCGAGCCGGAGAACGCTTTGACCAAACAGTACATCGAGCTGCTGCGCACGGAAAATCTAGAAATTGAGTTTTCGGACGCAGCGATCCATGAAATCGCTCGTATTGCGGCTTCGGTCAACACGAATACCGAAAACATTGGAGCCAGACGGCTGCATACGATCCTCGAGAAGCTACTGGAGGACCTGTCCTTTGAAGCTCCAGAGCTGACGCTCGAGAAAATGGTGATCACTCCGGAATACGTAAAGGAAAAACTAGGAAATATTGCCCAGGATCGAGACCTTAGTCAATTTATTTTGTAAATCCATCTGATTCGAATCAGAAAAGGATATTTGCAAGCTAGGACCTGATCCGTTTTTCACAATATTGTAAAAACTCAGGCCACTTCGCCATCTTAGGCGGGTGGTCTTTATTTATTCCCAGAAAGGTGATTGACTTTAATAGATATGGATGATGTTGGTTTTTGACGATTATTATGTAAAATTTGCATTTTTGACCAAAAACGATGTCAAAGTCATGAAAGATAGGGCTTTTTTCTTATTGTAATAATGTCGAATCTCCTTGAAACTTAGGATATATGACATTATTAAACAGCATTCATGTCTAGGACGTAAGAAAGACAATTAAAAGACAATAATTAGCAAAAAAAATGTCGAAAAAAGAGGATTTGTCTATTGTTTGTAGAATCATTAATGATTAAGATCGAATGAGACTAAGGGGGGAACTAATGTGCAGTTGTTGAATGGGGTGGGATTTGACAGGCTTGATACCGCGATTCAGGCCGCAAATCTTCGGCAAGGGGTTATCTCCAATAATATTGCGAACGTGGACACCCCTTACTTTAAAAGATCCAGCGTGTCTTTTGAAAGCATGCTGCAAGCAGAGATGAACGACGGTATGCCTGCGCTCCAAGGAAGGAGAACGAACGTGAGGCATTTCGTTATAGGTCCAACGAACGAGGTTCCTGAACCGGTCGTAGGCACGGATCAAAGTACGGCAATGAACAACAACCAGAATAACGTCGATATCGACAGCGAAATGACAAAACTTGCCGAAAATCAACTGAGATATAACGCTTATGTCGAGCAAATGAATTATTTGATTAAAATGAAGCGTACCGCCGTTGAAGGGAGATAATCGGCATTGAATATCAATGACAGTTTTGGGATTAGTTCTTCCGCATTAACCGCACAACGTCTTCGTATGGACGTGATTTCCTCTAATATCGCTAATGCCGATACGACTCGGGCCAAGATTGAGGACGGCAAAGCTGTTCCTTACCGGCGCAAAACGGTTGTTATGGCACCCAAGGAGATGGATTTCGATCGTGCCTTGAATTCGGCTATGGGTAAGGATGCGAGTAGCCAAGGGGTAAAAATCACGAAAATTCAAGAAGATGCCTCGCCATTTAAACCGGTTTACAACCCGACACATCCTGATGCAGACAGTGAAGGGTATGTCTATATGCCGAATGTCGATGTTTTGAAAGAGATGGTAGACATGATTTCGGCAACCCGCTCTTATGAAGCTAACGTTACGGCGCTTAACGCCAGCAAAGCGATGTTTACCAAAGCCTTGCAAATCGGTAAATAGACTAGAAAAGATAACATAATTCGTAGTTAGGAGTGTTGCACGTTGATCGAGAGAATGAGTTTTGACTCCTTAAAGCCGGTGACAGGAACGCAAACGTCCGGCAATGCGCAGAATCTCACGCCTGCGGAATCCATGAAGCAATTCAGTTCTTTTCTTAGCGATGCGCTGGACGGAGTTGCTGCACAGGAAACCAATGCACAACAGGTGAATAGCCAGTTTCTGTTAGGGAAAGTAAATGCCGATGAGATGATGATCGCCTCGGAGCAAGCCTTGTTAAGTTTGCAGTTGACTACGCAAGTCCGGAATAAAGTGATAGAAGCTTATCAAGAGATTATGCGTACGCAAATTTAAGGACTGAACATGCTCGGATGAGGTGACATTGTGAATGAGAGAATTACACAGTACCGAGATCGAATGCTAGGGTACTGGAACCAATTTGGTAAAAAACAAAAAACATTTATTATCGCAACCGTAACTTTTGCGCTGCTTGCCATCATCCTGCTGACGATCCAATTTTCCAAAACGGAATATGACGTGGCATTTACCGGCCTCGATTCAACCGATGCGGCAGGAATCATCAATTACCTAGAATCCAGCGGGGTTCCGTACAAGCTGGGGCCGGACGGTTCCACGATCTCGGTGCCTAGCAAGGAGGCAGCACGGGTTAAGGTCGATGTCGGTTCGCAAGGGATCGTACAGAGTGGGTCAATCGGTTTGGATGCCTTTAATGAGAGTTCTTCCTTAATCGGCATGACCGACAATGAATTTAACGTGAAGTATAAAACCGCCATTAATGGCGAAGTTGAAAAACTGCTGAAGCGCATGCAGGGAATCAATGACGCTAAGGTGCTTCTCAACCTTCCAGCGGAGAATGTATTCGCCAGCCCGGAAGACCAGGAGAAGGCGTCGGCTTCGATCGTCCTCTCGTTCAAGCCAGGGTACCGGCCGAATCAGGAAGCCATTGACGGGTATTTCAATTTGGTAAAGACTTCGGTTCCGAATTTGCCGGTAGAAAATATCTCGCTTTCGTCGAGTGATGACACCGTATTGTTGCCAAGTGGACAAGGTGGAGCAACGGGGTCGTTAACCACGGCGGTTCAGGAGAACATGGCCCTGCAGAAGAAATTCGAAAGCGATGTTCGCCAAAGCGTGAAGCAGTTCCTTTCCAGACTAACCGGTCCGGACAAAATCGAAGTGCTGGTTGCTTCAAAGCTGAATTTTGACCAGGTTAGCCAGAAGGATAATCTTGTAACACCGGTGGATACCGAAAATATGAAAGGTATCGAAATTAGCGCACAAAAAGTGCAGAAGAGCTATACCGGAGCGGCTAGTCCGACTAGCGGAGTTCCAGGTACCGGTCAAGAAGACGTCGTTAATTATCCTTCAGCAGAAACAAGCGGGGGATCGTCTTCGGAAGAGAGCTCGTCGACAATCAACTATGAAGTTAATCGGATTACGAAGGATATTATCGCTAGTCCATACGTTATAAAGGATTTAACCATTAACGTGGCTGTTGAACCACCAGTTGGTCAAGATACTTTGGATGAGAATACGCAGTCCGCGATTGAAAATATCTTAAAAAACATCGTCGGTTCCTACCTGGCAGATTCGGGTACTACCTATACAGACGAAGAATTGCAGAAAAAAGTTTCAGTGTTGTCCCAGCCATTCCATTCGGACGCGACCCAAACCAGCGGTTTGAGTTTGTCGAGCCCGTTGGTCTGGGGTGTGGGGGGCGCGGCTCTGCTGGCACTGGCAGGTCTCGGAATCGTCTTGTTCCGCCGCCGCAAGAAAGCGACGGAAGCGGAAGAAGATCTCGCTTTGCCGCTTACGCCGGAATTCCCGTCCATTAATCTGGATACGGTCACGAATGAAAACCAAGTGCGCAAACAACTGGAAACGTTGGCCAAGAAGAAGCCTGACGAATTCGTTAACTTGCTTCGCACCTGGCTGGCTGATGAATAGAGGTGAACGCATTGTCAAAAACATCGAGCCCGGGTTTGAGCGGGAAGCAGAAGGCAGCCATATTGTTGATTACGTTAGGGCCCGAGGTGTCGGCGCAAATTTTCAAGCACTTGCGGGATGATGAGATCGAGCAGCTCACCCTGGAGATCGCCAACGTTCGTAAAGTCGACGGCACGGAAAAAGAAATGATTATGGCGGAGTTTCACCAGATCTGCCTTGCTCAGGAGTATATCACCCAGGGCGGCATTAATTACGCCAAGGAAATTCTGGAGAAAGCGCTGGGCCAATCGAAGGCGGTGGATATCATCAACCGCCTGACCGCAACTTTGCAGGTCCGGCCTTTCGATTTTGCCCGTAAGGCAGATCCAAATCAAATTCTCAACTTTATTCAGAACGAAAACGCGCAAACAATCGCTTTGGTTTTGTCCTACTTGCAATTCGAACAAGCGGCTGCCATCCTGTCTTCGCTTCCGCAGGAGAAGCAGGCAGAGGTCGCGAGAAGAATCGCGGTTATGGACAGTACTTCACCGGAGGTCATTGCTCAGGTCGAACGCGTGCTGGAACAGAAGCTCTCCGCAACGGTTACGCAGGATTACACCAGCGCTGGCGGTATCGAGTCCATCGTACAGATTCTGAATGGGGTCGACCGGGGAACCGAAAGAACCATCCTCGACTCGCTGGAAATCCAGGATCCCGAGTTGGCCGAAGAAATCAAAAAGCGGATGTTCGTCTTCGAGGATATCGTCAACATCGACAATCGTTCGATCCAACGAATTATCCGCGATATCGAGAACGCCGATTTGCAGCTTGCCCTCAAAGTGGCCAGCGAAGAAGTCCGCGAGGCCGTCTTCCGCAATATGTCGAAACGGATGTCCGAGACATTCAAGGAAGAAATGGAATACATGGGGCCGGTGCGGTTGCGTGATGTGGAAGAGGCACAAACCCGCATCGTAGCTACGATCCGCAGACTGGAAGAAGCCGGTGAGATTATTATCGCCCGCGGCGGAGGAGATGACATCATTGTCTAATTTGATCAAGGTGTCTCAATACGTACCGGTCGAAATCTTAAAACAACTAAATTTAGCTAAGATCCATACCTCTGCTGAGGACACGCCTTCTGCACAAACCGAGAAAACGAGCGTTCACAGCCCTTCTGTTGAAGATCTTGCAGCAGAAGAAACGAGACGACAAATGCTGGCCGATGCCAAGGAGTTTGCCGAACGACAGGTAAGGGAGGCTGCGGAGCAGGCGGAACTTATGTTAGCCGAAGCCCGCGAGCAAATCGAAGCCTGGTGGCAAGAACGCCGTGAACAGGACGAGCATATGATTGAAGCTTTGAAGGCGGAGGGCTTCAATCAGGGTTATGAAGAAGGAAAAACACAGGCAGAAGAAACAATGCGCTCCCGCATCGACGAGATGATGAACGAAGCCGGTTCGGTCCTGCAACATGCTTATGTTGAGAAAGAACGCATCATTCAGGAAGCGGAGCCGTTCGTGGTTGAATTGAGCTGCGCGATAGCCGAGAAAATCATCGACAAGCAGCTTGAGCTTGAGCCGGATTACGCGATGGACCTGATCAAGAAGAGCCTAGCTCGCAAACGAGAGCAGGGAATTCTAACGTTATGCGTTTCGCCGGGCGACTTCGCTTTCGTACAGGCGGCCCGCGAAGAACTGAGTCTAGCTATCGACTCGCAGGCCGAACTTCAGATCCTACCGGATCCAACGGTGAAGGATCGCGGTTGTGTCATTCGCTCCTCTTTCGGCAGCGTTGACGCCAGAATCGATACCCAGTTGTCGGAGATCAAAAAAGAACTATTGCGGGTTTCTCTACAAACGGAGGAGCGAGGTCAGGCGTATGACGATGTTGAGAGCTGAACGTTATATCGATCACCTTAGGCAACTTGATCCGATCCGAATCAACGGGAAAGTGACACAGGTCATCGGGCTGATGGTCGAATCCGAAGGCCCGGACGCCAGCATAGGCGATTTATGTTATATCTACCCCAGCAAGGCCGCTCAACCACTCCAAGCCGAAGTGGTTGGGTTTCGTGATAACAAGGTGTTGCTTATGCCGCTGGGCGAGCTCCAAGCGATTGGTCCCGGATGTGATGTCGTCGGGACCGGCAAACCGCTGACCGTTCAGGTTGGATCCGAACTGCTCGGTAAGGTGCTGGATGGCTTGGGTCAACCGCTGGACGGGTCCCTGTTGCCATCGAGGATGGGACATTATTCAACCTACAACAAACCAATGAATCCGCTGAATCGTCCGAGAGTTACCGAGCCAATAGGCATCGGGGTGCGAGCTATCGATGGTCTGTTAACAATCGGCAAAGGCCAGCGGGTTGGGATATTCGCCGGCTCCGGGGTCGGAAAGAGTACGTTGATGGGGATGATCGCTCGTAACACTTCGGCAGACGTTAACGTGATCGCGCTTGTCGGGGAACGGGGGCGTGAGGTGCTAGATTTTATTGAACGGGATCTTGGCCCCGAAGGGTTGGAACGTTCCGTCGTCGTCGTGGCAACCTCCGATCAACCGGCTTTGATCCGGATGAAGGGGGCTTTGATTGCCACAACGATCGCTGAGTATTTCCGGGATCGCGGCCTTAACGTCATGCTCATGATGGATTCCGTTACTCGCTATGCGATGGCACTTCGCGAGGTAGGACTAGCAGTTGGGGAACCGCCGGCTATGCGCGGATATACCCCTTCCGTGTTTGCTGCATTACCGAAATTAATGGAGCGTGCGGGAACCGGGCCTACCGGATCGATTACCGCTTTCTACACCGTACTCGTTGACGGCGACGATATGAATGAACCGATTGCCGATGCAGTCCGGGGAATCTTGGACGGCCATATCGTGCTGAACCGCGGGATCGCGAATAAGGGGCATTTTCCCGCGATTGATATTCTGGCGAGCATTAGCCGGGTGATGAAGGATATCGTGACGGACGACCAGAATGAGGCGGCCGATAACCTGAAGCGGCTGATGGCCGTGTATAAGGATTCCGAGGATTTGATCAATATCGGTGCGTATCAGCCGGGCTCCAACGCGGATATCGACGAAGCGATCGGCGCGATCCAAGAGATATGGAACTTTACGAAACAGAAGGTCAATGAGAAAGTGAAGCTCACTGAAGTGCAGGAACGGCTAATTTCCGAATTCGCAAGGAGATGAAACGTAAAGTATGAAGTTCCGTTACGTCTATCAAAAAGTAGTCGATTTGAAATCCAACGAAAAGACGCAGGCTGAATGGATGCTGTCCGCTGCCGTTGGCGAACTGCAGTCGGAGCAACGTTCGCTGGAGCAGTTGTTGGAGGAGAAAGCCAGTATCGCTGCGGTGATCGCAGCCGAAGCAGAGAACACAGCCTCCATGATCAAACTGCAGGAACTTCAACGATATATGGGCTTCATCGATCAAGCGATCGAGAGGAAGCAAGGCGATATTCGCGTAGCCGAACAGAAGGTAGAGCACAAGAAGACGGTATTAAAGGGGAAATTGCTGGACGAGAAGGTATGGCTTAAAGCGAAAGAGAAAGCCATGGATAAATTTCAGCACGATATGCATCTTCGGGAACAAAACGAGCTGGATGAAATGGCCACGGTCCGGTTCGCCATGAGAGCCCGATAAAGAAAGCGGGCGCCCATACGGTTGTTCGAAGGAGGGAAACAAGATGGCAAAAACAGTACTTGATGAAGAATTAGAAGAAGAGTCGGGAGGCGGATTCTCGCGTTTTCTGTTCTTTATGACCCCTATTCTTTTTACGGTTGTCCTGTTAGGTGTGCTTTTAACCTTATTCAACATTGACTTCCGTAATACGCTGTTCGATTGGGGAAACCGGATTCCCGTTGTGAAGAATTTGGTCCCGGATCCTGAAGTTCCAGAGGGTGAGTTGAAGCAAGCTGCGGAGGAAGAACAGAAGCAGCAGGAGAGTACCGAGGCGACTGTGAAAGAACTCAAAGATCAGCTTGCAAAACAGCAGGCGGAGCTGCAATCGGCGAACCAGCAAGCGTCCCAGCAGCAGGAGAAAGTCAAAGAGTTACAGGATCAGCTTGCTACTGTTCAACAGCAAGAGAATGAACAGCAACAATCGACGGAAGCGGAAGCCTACCAGAAGGAAGTTAAGAAGCTGGCCAATCTCTATGCGGAGATGAGCCCAAGCAAAGCAGCGGCAATCTTCGACAAGCTGTCAACGGAAGAGACGCTGCAAATGCTGAGTGTGATGAGTAATGAGAGTAAAGTGGCCATTTTGGAAAAGATGGATCCACAGAAGGCAGCCGATATTTCGATCAAGCTGAAGGATGTCAATACGTCCGAGGATTTGGCGATCGCCGCACTGCAGTCCAGACTCAAAATGGAATCGGCTGCGGATGCTGCCGCCGCCACAACCGGAACAGGGCTGGATGATACCGAGCTCAGTCAGACTTTCTCATCGATGGCTGCGGCAGATGCCGCCAAACTCATTCTTCAAACGTATAAGCTGAGTCCGGAAAAGGGACTTAAGATCATGAAGTCGGTCAATGGAACCACTCGATCGAAAATTTTGGCGGAAATGGCCAAAACCGATGAGAAAACGTCGGTGAAGATCTTGAATCAATTGGTTAGCAAGTGAATATGGACTGAAAATTACTCTTGAAAGGAGGTGAGAACAAGATGAATCAAACCGTAACTCAAGTAAATGGAAGCAAAGCGGGATCTGTTAATTCGTTATGGTATGGATCGGCAGGCAAGTCGGAAGTTACGCCTAATACGGCATTGTCTTTTGACCAGAAGCTCCTTTCCATGCTGCTCGGCAATGCTCAGCCACAGGAAGGACAAACTTCTGCCCAACTGCTGACCTTGGCTGGACTTCAGAAAACCACAGAAGCGGCTACATCCGACGCAACGGACAGTACGCTAGCAGCCATGATCGAAGGACTGCTGCAGCAGCTGCCGAAATTGGATGAAGCGCTTCAAGCGGACCCATCGTTGATGGCGGCATTGCAAGGCTGGCTACAAAATGTCCAGACCTTATTACAGCAGACGAACACGACTCCAACGTCGGGAGCAGTGGTGGCTGAAGAAGCTAATGTACTGCCGGCGCTGGCGCAACAGCCAGAGACGATGCGTTTTGCGGTACAGGATGCGTTGGTGCAATTGTTGGCTGCAATGGAATCGAATACCGATGCCGCGAAGCTGACATCGAGCGCGCAAGGACAAGCCGGAGTCATGCTGGATACGCTGCAAGGGATGCTGGATACACTCCCTGATTCGGTCGAAACGAAGCTGAATGGCGGAAAAGGAACCGAATCGGTTGGAGGAATACACCCGCGAGTCCTTACGGCAAATCAAGGTGCAGGAGCTAACCCACAAGGCAGCTCGGGCGGCGATATGCTAAATCAAGGGAATGCACAGACCGCTCAGCACAGCACAAAGACAGGCAGCAATACGGCAGCAGTTCACGCGATTTACTCAGCGCTTGAAACCGATACGGCAGTTGACGACCTAACGATGGAACCTAAAGAACACGAGGATTCCGTTCCAACAGGACAAATCGTGACCGCGGGACAACTTGCGATCCGGGATAGCGGCATCATTTCCGTCAAGCATGTAGCCAAGCCGGTTCCGGTTGAACAGTTCGCCAAAGAAATGAGCGGTTTCCTGGTTAACAAGCTGGATATCGTGAATCTGAAAGGCGTATCTGAAGCGAGAATCTCGCTTTATCCGGAGCATTTAGGACAAGTTGACGTACGAATTAC
Source organism: Paenibacillus sp. J53TS2 (assembly GCF_018403305.1). NCBI lineage: Bacteria > Bacillati > Bacillota > Bacilli > Caryophanales > Paenibacillaceae > Paenibacillus > Paenibacillus sp. J53TS2. Next base: position 262,874 of record NZ_BOSK01000001.1, on the reverse strand, counting down.
GATGCAAAACGGGCAATTAACCGCCCAATTCATGACAGAGCATGCTTTTGCCAAGGAATCTCTGGAGCAGCAAATGGCGCAACTGAGAACGGCGTTACAGTCCCAGGGGCTTCAGGTGAACAAGTTGGAAGTCACGCAAAACTCGGCACTATCGTCCCATATGTACCATGATGGTCGCCAGTCCGGCAGCGGAGCGGGGCAGCAGCAAAGTGAAAAACGCCGTCCACTGATGGAGGACGATACTCTGGCCATTCATGATATGAATGAGGAATGGAACGAGTGGGTTGCCGAGGTCAGAGCCAAGGAGCAAAACTACGGCAGTTCCTTTGTCGCTAGAGCATAAAAAGCAGAAAGGAGGTACCTCCGTGGCAGATACGTATTCACCTTCAGTGATGTGGCCGAATTATTCGCAGAACAATGTTCAGAAGGCTAGCACGAAAACCAACGAAATGGGCAAAGATGCTTTTCTGAAACTGATGATGGCCCAAATGCAAAATCAAGATCCCTTATCCCCGATGGATAATACACAAATGGTCGCTCAAATGGCTCAGTTTTCCTCGGTAGAGCAACTGACCAATATCTCTGAACAGCTATCCAATCTAGGCCGATCATTAGGCAATGATTCCGGACTGATTGGGAAACAGGTGACTTGGGTCAGCTCAACCAAAACAGGTAACTATGATGTTGCGACAGGTCAATCCGAAGTTGTGGTTGAGAAGGAAAGCGGTATCGTTGATTCCATTATTGTTCGTGACGGTGTTCACTACGTCAAGGTGGGAGATAAGGAAGTTAAAATCTCCGATATCGAACAGGTTGGTGATCCTGCTGAGGAAACCGGCGGAGCTGGTCAAGGAGCGGACCCATCATGAACGGGCCGATCCGAGTAGGACAGCTGTACACAGGAAGAATCGGACCTAGTGCGCTGACGCCTAACAGAAACCATTCGACAGCTACGACGGGAACCAATTTCAAGGATATGCTGGAAGACCGGCTGGTCCATTTCAGCAACCATGCGGTGAAGCGGTTGGAACAACGCGGAATCGAACTGCAACCGGAGCAGTTGAACAAGATCGAATCAGCGATAGATAGTGCTGCTGCAAAGGGAGCCAAGGATTCCTTGATATTGCTGAAAGACATGGCCCTTATCGTCAATGTGAATAATCGTACCGTCGTTACCGCAATGGACGGCAGCAGTATGAAGGATAACGTATTCACGCAAATCGACAGCGCCGTCATCATCTCTTAATATGGCTGGACCGGTTACGGGAGCCATCGGCTGCGGATCGACTGAAGCAGCCAAAGCAAGTTATTTTATCACTGGAAGGAATGAGAACGCATGTTAAGATCTATGTATTCTGGCGTTTCCGGGATGCGCGGCTTTCAAACCAAGCTTGACGTTATCGGCAACAATATTGCGAACGTAAATACAGTAGGTTTCAAATCCGGACGCGTGATGTTTAAGGATATCATGAGCCAGACGGTAGCCGGGGTTACCGCACCGGTTGATGGCGAATCTGGTGGCGTTAACGCCAAACAAATCGGCTTAGGGGTATCCATCGGCTCCATCGATACGTTACATACCGGCGGCAGCGCGATGACGACGAACAATCCCCTGGATCTACGGATCGATGGGGACGGATTTTTCCTCGTTAAGCTGACGGCGGATCAAGAGGTTCCTTTCCTGACTCGTGCGGGAGACTTTCATTTGGATGCATCTGGCCAACTGGTTACTTCAGACGGTTTGCTAGTATGTAATAGCGATGGCGATGTCATTGAGCCCATCGATTTTGAAGCGGTAACCGCCTTTACGATCGCTTCTAACGGAACAATGATGCTGAAAAACGCCGAAGGTGGGACGGAAGCGGGAGCCGTCATCGGCGTGGCCAGAGTTACCAACCCGGAAGGCTTGGAGAAGATTGGAGGCAACCTTTACCGGGTGTCCCTGAATGCCGTAGCTGACGGCGAGTTGGCCTACACGAACCCGAATAATGCGGAAGCCGGGACCGGCGCTCTCGTCTCTGGACAATTGGAAATGTCCAACGTCGATCTGACGGGAGAATTTACCGAGATGATCGTAGCGCAGCGGGGCTTCCAAGCAAATTCGCGGATCATCACCACCTCTGACGAAGTGCTTCAGGAAGTAGTTAATCTGAAACGTTAAGCGAAGGGGTAGCCGGGGGGAGGGAACCCTTTCCCCGGCTGTTTCCCCCGCTTCCTTGATCGCCTAGGAGGGAAATCATGATTTCTGTTACACGCTTGAACGGTTCTCAAATGTGGCTGAACGCCATCATGATTGAGACCGTAGAAGAAACGCCGGATACTTACGTCACCCTGATCACAGGGAAGCGTATTATCGTGCTGGAGAAGGCGGCCGATGTTATTGCGATGATCCAAGCGTATTATCGGGATATCGGCATCCACGCAGCAACTATTAAAGTGCAACAAACGGAGGAATGGTCATGAAAAAAATGCTGCCTTGGCTAATCACGATTTTGCTTGCAATCACATTAATCGTATTGGCCGCCTTCCTGCTGGTGAATCAAATGAATAAACCCGCGCCTGGTACCGAGGTAAATGCTGCTGTCAATAGCGTAGCTGAACCGGAGAAATTGTCGGTGGACGAGATCGTGAAGGTCACTTCAACGCTCGACGACATCAAAACGAATTTGTCCGAGCCGGATTATGTTGTGGTCATTGATTTTGCTTTCCAATTGGATAATGAGGTTTCCAAGGAAGCCTTCGACAAAATCAAGGACTACAAAATCAAACCCATTATCATAAAAACGTTGGCGGATACCAAGCCGGAGGAATTGACAGGTGCATTGGGGAAAGACAATCTAAGCTCCAAATTGCTCAACCTGATCAACAAGTCACTGCCGGAAGGGAAATTGATTCAAATCGATATTACCGACTTCATCATGACGACAATCTAATTAATATCGAACGAATACGGATTTTTCTAAGGGGGTGAGATGTTTGGTTGATGTGTTGTCGCAGAACGAGATCGATGCGCTGCTTGCTGCGTTATCGTCGGGCGAAATGGACGCCGAGGAACTGAAAAAGGAAGAGACGCAGAAGAAGATCCGCTCTTATGATTTTAAGAGAGCGGTGAGATTTTCCAAAGATCATATTCGGAGCTTGACCCGGATACATGAGAACTTTGCCCGTTATCTCACCACCTATTTTTCAGCTCAGTTGCGCACGTTTGTACAAATTAACGTCGTTCAGGTAGAGCAGCTACCCTATGACGAGTTTATCCGCTCCATCCCGAAAATGACGATCTTGAACATTTTTGAAGCGGAGCCGCTTGAAGGAAGAATGGTGCTGGAAGTGCATCCCAACGTCGCTTTTGCCATGCTGGACCGGCTATTGGGAGGCCTCGGAGCGGCACCTTCGAAGATTGGAACGCTAACAGAGATCGAAACGATCATTATGGAGCGGATTTTCAGCCGTGCCTTTGAGAGCTTGCAGGAAGCCTGGAGGACGATCGTGGATATTAATCCGCGGATGGAGGGGCTGGAAACCAATCCTCAATTTATGCAAATCGTATCGCCGAACGAGACAATCGCATTGATTTCGCTAAGCACCAAAATCGGAGATACGTCAGGCATGATTAACCTATGTATACCGCATGTCGTGATCGAACCGATCATGCCTAAACTTTCGGTTCACCATTGGTTTGTCTCCCAGAAGAAATCGCGTGCACCTGAAGAAGTCGATGCGCTGCGAAATCGGGTGAACAAAGCCAAGCTGCCGATCATTGCGGAGCTGGGTGAATCTCAGATCACCATCCGCGAGTTCCTCGGATTATCCGTCGGTGACGTGATCTCATTGAACAAACCCGTTCAAGATGGACTGCAAATCCGTGTGGGGGACAGGTTGAAGTATATCGGTAGCCCCGGAACGATCAAAGATCGGATTGCGATCCAAATTGATGAAATTGTCAGCGAAGGAGTTGAGGAACTTGACGAGCAATGATTACTTGTCCCAGGAAGAGATAGACGCTTTACTAAAACAAGCCAATCAAGATACGGCTCAAGAGCCGACCATAAACGACGTACTGACGCCTTTGGAGCAGGACGCACTGGGAGAAATCGGGAACATTACGTTTGGCAGTGCGGCTACGGCGCTTTCCACTCTGTTGAATAAAAAGGTGGACATCACGACGCCAAAAGTCTCCGTCATTACGCGGGCCCAATTTGAAGCCGAGTTTCCAAAACCGCATGTGGCCATCCATGTTGAATATGTGGACGGGTTTGAAGGGATGAACTCGTTGGTCATCAAGACGAGAGATGCCCAGGTCATTGCGGACCTGATGCTCGGCGGAGAAGGGAATCCCGAAGAGGGAGAATTGAACGAAATCCATATTAGTGCCGTACAGGAAGCCATGAACCAAATGATGGGTTCATCGGCGACGTCGATGTCAACGATTTTCAACCGGTTTGTCAATATCTCACCGCCCGGCATCGATATCCTGAATATGTCTGACGGGCATGGGCTGAGCAGCTTGCCAGAGGCGGATCCGCTCATTAAAATCTCCTTCCGTTTAACGATCGGGGATTTGATCGATTCCACCATCATGCAACTGCTTACGGTTAAGTTTGCTAAGGAGATGGTGGACAGCTTGATCAGTGGGTCGGCATCAGAACCCAATACAGGCGCCATGGAAAGTGCTGCCGCCGCCGCGCCGCATGCTGAGCCAGCACCGCAGGCACCGGTTTACCAACAGCCGTCCCAACCCATGCAGCAGCCGCCAATGCAACAGCCGCCGATGCAAGATGGATATGGCTATGGGCAACCGGCGCCTTATGGATATCCGCCTCAAGGTCAGCCTTACGGCGAGCCGCATCATTATGGTGCAGCCCCGGGACGTAATTTGAATGTACAGCCTGTACAGTTCGCTAATCTGGGAAATCCATCCTTTGGTCATGTGGACGAAAATAATTTAAACTTACTGATGGACATACCCCTTAAAGTCACCGTAGAATTAGGGAGGACCCAACGGCAAATTAAAGATATCCTGGAGTTATCCCAAGGCTCCATAATCGAGTTGGACAAGCTCGCTGGTGAGCCCGTGGATATTCTTGTGAACAACAAACTGATCGCTAAGGGCGAGGTTGTCGTCATTGATGAAAACTTCGGCGTACGCGTCACGGATATCGTAAGCCAGTGGGACCGCATTCAAAAATTACAATAGTAGAAGTTTAGGGAGGATTTTATATCAATGGCTAACCGAATTCTTATCGTAGACGACGCAGCATTTATGAGAATGATGATCCGTGATATTTTGACAAAAAACGGGTTTGAAGTCGTAGGTGAAGCACAGGACGGCGCACAAGCCATCGAGAAATTCAAAGAGCTTCACCCGGATCTGATCACGATGGACATTACGATGCCTGAGATGGACGGTATTGCCGCGTTGAAAGAGATTAAGAAGCTGGACCCGAACGCGAAAGTGATCATGTGCTCCGCGATGGGACAACAAGCGATGGTTATCGATGCGATTCAAGCCGGAGCAAAAGACTTTATCGTGAAGCCTTTCCAATCCGACCGAGTAATCGAAGCGATCAACAAAACGCTTGGGGTGTAAGCTAAGCGATGAATAATCCGCAGGAGTCTCCCCCGTTTAATTCTGGGGATGTCAACCTTTGGGGGAACTTGTTTACCGTCATCGTAGTTCTGGGCCTAATCATTGCTTTAATCGTCTTACTGGTCCGCTTTCTTGGCAAAAGGAACCGGTATTTATCCCAGAGTCGTGCGATTCGTACTTTGGGGGCCATTGGCCTCGGACCGAACAAATCCCTGCAAGTGATTGAACTCGGGGGGAGTATCTATCTTGTCGGTGTCGGTGAGGATATTTCCCTGGTGGACAAAATATCCGGGCCGGACGAGGTAGCCTTGCTGGTGAATGCCTTCGCAGAAGAAGGAACGGAATTTGCCGGATTGTCGTCGACCTTATCCGGCTTGATCTCCCGTTTTCGCAAAGAACCGCCTCGAGAGGAAGAAGAGCTAGACGGAGTCGCTTTCCATGAGGTGTTTCAATCGCAATTACGGAAGATGCCGGACCGGAAACGGCAAATGGAGGAACTATTGCAGGATCCGGAAGAACAATCTACAGATCGGTCGAGGGATTCATGAAGAGAAAATTGTTGATTGTCAGCTTGATGTTGACGATATGGAGCCTACTCGCGGTCTCCATCGCATCGGCTGAACCGGTTGATCCGATTCCGAATATCGGGATTCAAATCGGGAATTCAGGCTCGGGCGGGGCGTCAGGGACGAGTTCATTGTCGATCATCTTAATGATCACGGTACTGAGCATCGCACCTGCGATCTTAGTGCTAATGACAAGCTTTACCCGAATCGTCGTCGTTTTGGGGTTTGTCCGCACCTCCTTGGGAACACAGCAGATGCCTCCGAACCAGGTGCTGATTGGACTTGCTTTGTTCTTGACGTTATTTGTAATGAGCCCAACGCTCTCTACCGTCAACGAGGTCGCGGTTCAGCCTTATATCAAAGGGGAAATTACCCAATCCGAAGCTTTGGACAAAGCAGCGGTTCCTATGAAGAAGTTCATGTACTCGCATACGAGAACCAAAGATCTTCAGCTGTTTATGGGCTATACGAAAATGGAAAAGCCCAAAAGCTACGAGGACATTCCAATTTCGGTTATGGTGCCCGCCTTTGCGATCAGCGAACTGAAAACGGCGTTTCAAATGGGCTTTATGATTTTTATCCCGTTTCTAATCATCGATATTGTTGTATCCAGCGTGCTCATGGCGATGGGGATGATGATGCTGCCTCCGGTTATGATCTCACTGCCGTTCAAGATCTTACTGTTCGTGCTAGTGGATGGATGGTATTTGATCGTCAAATCACTGTTGGTCAGCTTTAATACCTAGGAATAAGGGTATGGGTTCAGGGAAGGAGAACAGCGGTAATGAGTTCGGAATTTATTATCGGTTTGGCCGGACAAGCCGTTTATACCGTGTTGAAGGTCAGCGCGCCGATGCTGTTGATCGGTCTAGTGGTGGGGCTCTTGGTGAGTATTTTTCAGGCAACGACCCAAATCCAGGAGCAAACGCTTGCCTTCGTTCCCAAAATCGTTGCGGTTTTAGTCGCTTTGCTGTTGTTTGGTCCTTGGATTTTGACGACGCTGGTGGACTTCACCTATGGGATTCTAAATAACCTATCTAGTTATATCGGTTAGGTTACCGCAATGATGGATACTTTATTGCACGGAATTTCTACTTTTATGCTTATTTTTTGTCGAATGACAGCCTTTTTTGTAGTTTCACCGATATTTTCTTCTCGAACGGTGCCGAATACATTTAAGGTAGGCTTCTCAGGGATGATTGCGGTTGTCATTCTGTTGACGATTGGCCCGAATCAAGCGTTACCTAACGATTTGGGGTATGTGTTGTTTATTTTGCGTGAGGTGTTGGTCGGTCTGCTGATGGGATATGTCGCGAATCTGATCTTTTCGGTCATTCAAATGGCCGGATCCTTCATCGACATACAAATCGGTTTCGGGATCGCGAACGTGATCGATCCCATGACCGGAGCGGCGGCGCCTGTTCTAGGGAACCTGAAGTACATCATAGCTACGTTGATGTTCCTCAGCATGAACGGACATCATTATTTGCTGGATGCGGTCATACGAAGTTATAACTGGATTCCGTTGTCTAATGATCTGTTTCAGCAAATCTACAACGGGGATTTGGCCGAATTTCTCGTGCAAACCTTCAGCCAGGCGTTTTTGTTGGCATTCCAAATGTCGGCTCCGCTTATCGTCGCCTTATTCGTCACCGACGTGGCATTAGGTTTTTTGGCTCGAACGGCTCCGCAATTTAACATTTTTGTCATTGGCATTCCGGTAAAGATCATTGTTGGTTTACTTGTTCTGTTGGTGCTTGTACCTGGCTTTATCGTTGCGTTTCAATCTTTGTTCGAGGTGTTGTTCCGTGCGCTGCATGATCTGCTCGGTGCGATCGGACAAAGGCCGAAGTAGGATGGAGGATCGCTATGTCATATCGGTATTCGCTTGATCTGCAGCTGTTCGCCGGTGAAAAGACGGAAAAAGCGACTCCGAAAAAACGTCAGGACGCCCGTAAGAAAGGTCAAGTGGCCAAAAGCCAGGAATTGACCGGGGCCTTGCTATTGATGGCGGGCTTCTTATGTCTGACAGCATTCGGCGGTTATATCAAGGAACGGTTGGTCAGCCTGTTCGTCGACGTGTTCTATAACCGATTGTCGATGGAAGTGACGCAAACCAACGTGATGACCATGATGGGGGATTACACGGTTCAAGTGCTATTGTTGCTGGCTCCAATCTTCTTGGTCGTCGTGGTGGTGGCGATCGTTGCCAACTACGCACAGATCGGTTTCCTGTTTATCGGAGAACCGCTCAAAATGAAGTTTAGCAAACTGGACCCGATCAAAGGATTTAAGAACATTTTTTCCATGCGGTCATTGGTACAGTTTCTCAAGACCCTCTTTAAATTGCTGATTATAGGTTATCTCGTTTACTCGACGATTTGGGGGTATCGTGGAAGTCTTTCTGCGCTGGGACATTTACCGGTGGATGATACTTTTCATTTCGCAGCCCAGCTAACGATGAATTTGGGGATCAAAATTGCGGCGGCCTTGATTGTGCTCGCGGCCCTGGATTACATGTATCAGCGATATGAGCATGAGAAGAGCTTGAAGATGTCCAAACAAGACATCAAAGATGAATACAAGAAAATGGAAGGCGATCCGATTATCAAGGGGAAAATTCGGGAACGTCAACGGCGAATGGCTCTGCAACGGATGATGCAGGAAGTGCCGAAAGCCGATGTCATTATTACCAACCCTACCCACTTTGCGGTCGCTCTAAAGTATGACGGGTCTGAAATGGATGCCCCGCAAGTCATCGCCAAAGGGCAAGACTACGTTGCCCTCCGCATTAAAGAAATCGCCAAGGAACATGGCGTGATTACGATGGAAAACAAGCCGCTGGCACGGGCGTTGTTTCAACGAACCGAAATCGGGGATACAATCCCCGCGGATTTGTTTCAAGCTGTCGCCGAAGTGTTGGCTTATGTATACCGAATAAAAGGCAGAGCCAAATCATAATGGGATCGGAGGGGAACTAACGTGAAGAAATTTAAGGACCTATTTATTCTTGTTGGCATAATTGGCATCGTCTTGCTGATGATCGTTCCGATCCCGACTTGGCTGCTGGATATTTTGCTGATCATTAATATTTCGTTAGCGCTGATCATTTTGCTTGTTTCGATGAACACCAAGGAAGCACTGCAGTTTTCCATCTTTCCGGCAATGCTGCTCATCACGACTTTATTCCGTTTGGCGCTAAACGTGTCGACTACCAAGTTGATTCTGGGACAGGCCAAAGCCGGCCACGTGGTGGCCACCTTCGGTTCATGGGTTTCCCACGGGGAACCCGTTGTCGGTTTTGTCGTCTTCCTGATTCTCGTGGTCGTTCAGTTTATCGTCATTACCAAAGGCTCGGAACGCGTGGCCGAGGTTGCGGCGCGGTTTACACTGGATGCGATGCCAGGGAAACAAATGAGTATCGATGCCGATTTGAACGCAGGGCTCATTAACGAGCAACAAGCACGTGAGCGCCGCAGCAAGATCGAGCGGGAAGCGGATTTTTACGGCGCCATGGACGGTGCGAGTAAATTCGTTAAAGGGGATGCGATCGCGAGTATCATCATCCTCCTGATCAACCTGATCGGGGGCTTTATCATCGGGATGACGATTCACGGCATGAGCTTTCCCGATGCGCTTTCGACTTACTCGCTCTTGACGATCGGGGATGGCTTGGTCAGCCAGATCCCGGCATTGCTGATTTCCACGGCGGCCGGGTTGATCGTGACGCGCGCTTCCTCTGAAGGGAACTTGGCGGATGATATTACGGGTCAACTGTTTACCTATCCGAAGCTGCTCTATATCGTAGCCGGGACGATCGCCCTGCTAGGGACGTTTACGCCGATCGGGATATGGACGACTTATCCATTCGCCGGATTAATGGTTTTTGCGGCCCTTAAGATGCAGAAAAATATGGACCGCCGGCAAATCGAGCAGGAGCAACAAGAGGAGGAGCAACAAATCGAAGAGGTGCGCAGTCCCGAGAGCGTCATCAATCTGCTGCAGGTTGATCCCATCGAGTTCGAATTCGGATACGGACTTATTCCGCTGGCCGATACCGGGCAAGGCGGAGATTTGCTCGACCGAATCATTATGATTCGGCGCCAATGTGCGCTTGAATTAGGTTTGGTCGTTCCCGTCATCCGAATTCGCGACAATATTCAACTAAAACCGAACGAATATGTCATCAAAATTAAAGGAAATGTCGTAGGCGGCGGTGAATTACTACTTAATCACTATTTGGCCATGAGTCCCGGGATGGATGACGATACGATAACAGGTATCGAGACCCGCGAACCTGCGTTTGGTCTTCCGGCTCTATGGATCGACGAAGCGACCAAGGATCGGGCGGAATTGTCCGGTTACACCGTGGTTGATCCGCCATCCGTGGTGGCCACCCATTTGACGGAATTGATCAAGAAGCATGCGCATGAGCTGCTCGGCCGTCAAGAGACCAAAGCCCTGGTCGACAATCTCAAGGAGAACTATGCCGTGCTTGTCGACGAGTTAATCCCATCGGTACTGTCGATCGGTGACGTGCAGAAGGTACTGGCTAAATTGTTGAAAGAGAAGATTTCGATTCGCGATATGGTGACGATTTTCGAAACGCTGGCGGATTACGGAACATACACTAAGGATCCGGAAGTACTGACCGAATATGTCAGACAGGCACTCTCCCGACAAATTACGCAACAGTTTACCCAGCCGGGCGAAACGATGCGGGTCATTACCGTAGGACCTACCCTGGAGAAGAAGATCGCCGAGAGCGTACAGCAGACGGAACAAGGCAGCTATTTGGCGCTGGATCCGGCATCAACGCAAACGGTATTCCAGAAGCTGACAGAGCAAATCAACCGTTTAGTGCAAACGGGCCATCAGCCGATCCTGCTCACCTCGCCGACAATCCGGATGTATTTGCGGCAAGTTATCGAGCGGAGTATGCAGGACATTCCGGTATTATCCTACAGTGAGTTGGAACCGAATGTTGAAATTCAAAGTGTCGGGGTGGTGAATTTATGAGAGTCAAACGATATATCGTTGACACAATGCCTGACGCCATGTTGAAAATCCGCAGTGAACTAGGAGCGGATGCCGTCATCTTGAGTACGAAAGAGATGAAGATTGGCGGTTTCCTCGGCATGTTCCAGAAGAAGAAGATCGAGGTGATTGCCGCTACCGAGGGGAATGCAGCACCTGCGCAGAGAGGAAAACCGGCCATGCCGGTGACTCCGGCAAAGCCGCCGGGACCTGCTCCGGTCGCTCGCCAAACCGTACCGGAGGCTTATCGCAAAACGTCGCAATTGGTACAGTCGACCGCTTCCCCGCAAGTTGCGGCAGCATCCTCCGCTTTGACGGCGATCGGTTTGCAAGAAAGGGAGGAGCCAATCATCACCCCGATTCCTCCTATCGTAAAGCCGCAAACGGTTAGACCAGAAATACGCCAAGCATCGGTAGACACAGCGCCGAGCTCAGCATCGGCTCGGTTGGAGGCTGCGCTTCAAAGTGCAGCCGATCAGGAATCCACCTCAGCGCTACCTTTCCAAGATTCCGCTAAGGAAGAGCGCTTGCTCGAAGAGATTCGGCAAATGAAGATGTGGATCGGTCAGTTGGCCAAGAAGCAAGGCGATGGCCGAGAAATGCCGCCGAGCTTGCATTCCTTTCAACAGCAGCTCATGAACCAGGAAGTGAGTTCGGAGCTTACAGAGAAATGGATCGAAGAGATCTACGAGGATTGGCTAAGCTCCGGCAAAACTTTAAGCGGCGAAGAGATGAGAACCAAACTGCGAGCCATTGTCAGCAGCTTCCTGAATGACCGTATTGGGATGGGGATTGGCGATAACACGAGGATCGTTTACATTGCAGGACCTACCGGAGTAGGAAAAACGACAACCATCGCCAAGCTGGCAGCCGATCAAATCTTTCGATTGCACAAGAAGGTTGGGTTCATCACTGCAGATACTTATCGAATTTCGGCAATCGAACAGTTGCGAACCTATGCCTCCATCCTGAACGTTCCACTTGAGATTGTCCAATCTCCCGGGGATGTGCAGCGCGCGATGCAACGGTTAGAACACTGCGACCTCATCCTGATGGACACCGCAGGGAGGAATTATCTGAATGAGCTGTTCGTGGCAGAGCTGCATAGTTTGCTTGCTCCGTCGGATGCCAGCGAGACGTATCTCGTTCTCAGCTTGACCTCCAAAACACAGGATATGAAGCGAATCACCGAGCATTTTAGCAAATACAACTTGGATAAGGTGATTTTTACGAAGCTAGATGAAACGGAAACGGTAGGCTCGATTTATAATCTGTTAAATGAGTACCCTCTGAAGTTGTCATTCCTGACCAACGGTCAAAATGTACCGGATGATCTGCTTCAGGCAGATGGGAAACAGTTGGTTGATATTTTGCTGGGAGAATGGAAGCCATGAGCGACCAGGCCCAAGCACTCAGACAACTGGTATCGTCACATGTAGGCCCAGCGGAGTCAAAGTTCCGCAAAGGATCAGCCCGAATTTTGACCGTGAGCAGCGGCAAGGGCGGTGTAGGCAAATCCAACTTCACGTTGAATTTTGCCTTGGCCTTAAAGTCTTTAGGACGTAAGGTGCTGCTTTTCGACGCGGATATCGGAATGGCGAATATCGACGTTTTGATGGGCGTCAGACCGAGGTATAACCTGTACCACCTACTGAAGGGGGAAAAAGACATCACCGAGATCGTGGAACTGGGCTCGCATGCTTTACCTTTTATTGCGGGGGGCTCGGGACTTGCCGATTTGTTCTCCCTCTCCGAAGGGGATCTCAATTATTTCACTTCGCAGATCGAGATGATTTCTGAGGAGATGGATTTCATCCTCTTTGATACCGGAGCAGGATTATCTAAGGAAACGCTAAAGTTCATCACTGCGGCCGATGAATGTCTGGTCGTTACGACACCGGAGCCGACCTCCATCACCGACGCCTATGCATTAATCAAGGTCGTACACGGAATGGAGGCGGATGTACCGTTTCGGTTGGTCATTAATCGGGTCTCGGGGGAGCATGAAGCCAAACAGGTCGCCGATAAGATTTCACTGGTCGCGGGGCGTTTCCTCGACATGGATATCCCCACGCTTGGCTATCTCAGCGATGATACCCATGTGATGCAGGCGGTCAAAAAACAGGTTCCTTTCTCCATCGCTTTCCCCGGTTGCTCAGCAGCGCGAGACATTCAACGCTTGGCTTTGGATTATCTGAATGTTCCGCAAACCAAGTCGAGGGATACTTTATCGGGAATCAAGGGATTTATGCATAAATGGTTAAAACTAGCAAAATGATTCTTCGTGAAGGAACAGGGGTGGAACGTTGATGACTTATCGAGTGATGGTGGTAGACGATTCGGCGTTTATGCGTAAGATCATCTCGGATCTCATCGAACAAGAAGAGGCCTTTCAGGTCCAGGCGACGGCTAAAAACGGACGCGAAGCGATTGAACAGATCGCGCGGATCCAGCCGGATTTGGTGACCATGGATGTGGAAATGCCGGAAATGAACGGCCTGGATGCGCTTAAGGTTATTATGAAGGAGCATCCGCTGCCGGTGATCATGTTGTCGGGTATTAACGAGCAGGGCATGCGAGAGACGATCATGGCGCTGGAACTAGGCGCTTTCGACTTCATTCGCAAGCCATCGGCAACCACAAGTTCGCATGACATCGAGCAGGTGGGACGCGAGCTGCGCGAGCAGATCCACGCTGCGATGCAGGCGAAAGCGCGACGCGACGCCTGGACAGCGGCGCAGACGAGCGCGCCGGTGCCGCCTTCGGCAGGCAAGCTGCCGCAAGTGGGCCTTGGCGAGCCGAGGCCGCCGGCACAAGGCGCGGAGGCTTCCGGCCCTGGCAGCGCGGCGGCCGCTACTCCGGCGCCGCCCGCTGGGCGAGCGCTTGCCAGCGGCGGCTCCGCCGCGGCGCGCCAGCCGCTCGCGGGGCAGCCTCGTCCAGAGCCGAGGCTGCCCGCAGCGAACCCGGCCGCGCCAAGCGTCGGCCGGGAGGCCCCAAGCCGGCGCCCTGCGAAGGCGTCGGCGGAGCGCGCGCGGCCAGCGACGCGGCCCGCGCCATCGCCGGTCGGCGGGGCGAAAGCCGCCCCGCCGGCCCGGCAGGCCACGCCGCCGCCGGCTTCTGCGGCGGCGGAAGTGGCCGCCGCCCGTGAAACGGCGGGCGGCGCTGCCGCCAGAGGGCGGCCAGAGCTCCGCCGCTCTCCGGCAGGGTTCACCGATCTGGTTGCGATCGGTACATCTACCGGCGGCCCCAAGGCGCTGAAAGCGGTCTTGGAGAAAATTCCGGGCGACTTTCCGTCCCCCATCGTCATCGTGCAGCATATGCCGCCGAACTTCACCAAGTCGCTCGCTCAACGACTCAACAGCTTATGTGAATTGAACGTCGTTGAGGCTGAGGAAGGCCAGGAATTGCAGAGTGGTACGGCATACATTGCTCCGGGAGGTTTCCATCTGAACGTTGTGCCTGGTTCTGCGGGCGGTTACCGCGTCCATCTGACGAGAACCGAACCCTGCAACGGACATCGACCTTCGGTGGACGTCTTGTATGAATCGCTGCTCCCGCTGCAAGCGCTAAAACGTCATATCGTACTGCTAACCGGGATGGGCAGCGACGGGGCGAAAGCCATGAAGCGGCTGTATGACGCTGGCGTGACTTCCACCATTGCCGAGAGCGAAGAGACCTGCGTCGTATTCGGAATGCCGCGCTCGGCAATCGAACAGAAATGCGTCAGTCATGTATTACCGCTATACGAAATCGGCCCCAAGCTTGTACAAGTTGTGAAATAACGGAATCTCTTGGAGGAGGTGCCTCACCATGGACATGAATCAGTATCTATCCATGTTTATCGATGAGTCGAACGATCATTTGCAATCATTAAACGAAAAAATGCTGGAGCTGGAGAGCAACCCTGACGATATCAGCATCGTTCAGGTGATTTTTCGGTCGGCCCATACGCTGAAAGGCATGGCGGCGACAATGGGCTTCGAGGATTTGTCATCGCTCACGCACCAGATGGAAAACGTGCTTGACCTGGTCCGGAACGAAAAGCTGAAAATGCAGGAGTTTATTTTCGATACCCTGTTCAAGAGTCTGGATGCCTTGCAAATGATGGTGCAGGACATTACCCAAGGCGGCGAAGGGAAAGCAGACGTAAGCGAGATCGTCGCTTCGCTGCAATCGATCGTGCGCGGGGACTTCGCAGGAGGCGGAAGCTCCGCTGCGAGCAAGCCAGCAGCGACGGGGACAGCTGCTTCCGGCCCATCGGCCATCCAGCTGGATCAATATCAATTCTCCGTATTGGAGCAGTCCATTACGGAAGGACATAAAGTGATGTACATCGATGTGGCGATTCGGGAAGATTGCCAATTGAAGGCAGCACGCGCTTACCTCGTCTTCGACCTCCTGGAAAGATACGGGGAAATCGTGAAATCTTCGCCATCCGTTCAAGATATCGAGCAAGAAAAATTCGAACGCAGCTTCTCTCTTTATTACATAACGCAAAAAGAGGCTGCCGAGATCCAAAGCATGATCCTAAATCTGTCGGAAATCGATTCCGCCCAGGTTGCCCCGCTGGACCATGAGACCTTGGCGCAGCTCACTTCCGGTGTGAAGGAGACGGCCGCGACTGCGGAGGCCGCAGCCCCTGCGCCTACCCCTTCTCCAAGCAAAGAGGCACCAGCCAAACCGACTGCGTCTGCTGAGGCGAAGAATAATGCCCGCCCTGCAGGGGGATCCTCAGCTCCTTCCCGGACGATCCGGGTCGATATCGATCGCCTGGACGTACTGATGAACCTGCTGAGTGAGTTGTTGATTGACCGTGCTCGATTAGAGCAGCTAGCCGACGAAGTGAAACGCGGCGATTTGACGGAAACGGTCGAGCATATGAGTCGTGTCGGCAGCGATTTGCAGAACATCGTATTGAAACTGCGGATGGTGCCGGTCGATACCGTGTTCAACCGCTTCCCGCGGATGGTTCGCGATTTGGCAAAATCGCTCGACAAGAAGATCGACCTTCAGATCGTTGGTGCGGAAACGGAGATGGATCGCACGGTCATCGACGAGATCGGCGATCCCTTGGTGCATTTACTTCGGAATGCGGTGGACCACGGGGTGGAATCTACGGAAGAACGAATTGCAGCAGGTAAGCCGGAAACCGGAACGGTTCAGCTTCGCGCTTTCCACAGCGGCAATCACGTGTTTATCGAAATCGAAGATGACGGACACGGCATCGATCGTAGCAAGGTTCTGCAAAAGGCGCTCAAAAATGGCGTCGTGAAAGAAAGCGAAGCCGCCTCGATGACGGACGAGCAGGTGTTTATGTTGTTGTTCGCTCCGGGTTTTAGTACGGCGGAGGTCATCTCCGATATTTCCGGTCGTGGCGTTGGACTTGACGTCGTCAAATCCAAAATCGAATCCTTAAGCGGTGTCGTTTCTGTCGAATCGAAGTTAGGCTCAGGTACGAAGTTCTCGGTTCAACTCCCGCTGACCTTATCGATCATTTCGGCGATGCTGATCAAGGTTGGGACAGAAAAATATGCGATTCCGTTGTCCTCGATCGTCGAAACCGGCTTAATCCGACGCGACCAAGTTCGGGAAGTCCACGGCTATACGATGGTGGCTTATCGCGATACGCATATTCCTTTGATGTCGCTCGCCAAGTTGTTTGACATTCCAGGCTTCTCCGAGAACGACGAAGAGGAAACGGAAATCGTCGTCATTCGCAAAGGCGATCGGTTGGCTGCCTTAACGGTAGAAGATTTCATCGGTCAAAGCGAAATCGTTATTAAGAATCTCGGTAAGTACCTGCCATCGGTGCAAGGGGTTGCCGGAGCAACGATTTTGGGCGACGGCCAAGTTGCACTCATCATCGATCCGAATGCTTTCATTAAATAAGGCCAGTTTTACACTCTAAGGAGGGTTTCCACATGGGAGAGGAATTGAAAGTCATCGTATTTAAATTGGGTCATGAGGAATACGGTATCGACGTGGACAAGGTCCAAACGATTGAGCGCATGATGCCGATTACTCGCGTTCCCAAAACGTATGCGTTCGTCAAAGGGGTTATCAATTTGCGCGGCGTGGTTATTCCGGTGATCGACTTGCGCGGCCGGTTCGGACTTCCGGAGGCTGAATACAGCGATCAAACCCGGATTATTATCGTAGCGGCAAACGAGATGGAAGTGGGATTCATCGTGGATTCCGCAAATGACGTTATCGATCTGGATTCCGATCTGATCGACTCCCCACCGGATGTAGTCGGGGGCATCAAAGCCAAATATCTTCATGGGGTTGCCCGTATTTCCGAGGAACGCCTGCTCGTCATGTTGAATCTATCGGAAGTCTTAAGCCGGAAGGAAATCATTCAATTGGAAAGCTTAGAGGGCTAAACCGTGGATTTGTTCAAAGGGTTTGAAGACTTCAAAATGGACATTTTAAAGGAAGTAGGCAATATCGGAGCGGGAAACGCCGCTACCGCGCTGTCCAAGCTATTGGACAAGCCGATCGATATGGCCGTTCCCAAGGTCCAAATGCTACCGTTTGAAGCGATTGCGGATCGCGTCGGCGGTGCGGAGAACCTGGTGCTGGCGGTGTTCTTTCGCGTGGAAGGTGACGCGCCAGGCAATCTGTTCTTCATCCTAAGCCCAGAAGCGGCGAAGAAGCTGCTGCATCGTTTGGCCGGCATCACCGTGGAGAACGAAGAAACCTTCTCGGAGATGGAGTGGTCGGCGCTGTCGGAAATCGGGAATATTTTGGCCGGGTCGTATTTGTCTTCGCTGGCCGATTTCACTTCCTTGTCGATGTCGCCTACCGTTCCTGCCCTGGCCCTAGATATGGCGGGCGCAATCTTAAGTTACGGACTCCTGCAGTTTGGTGAAATGGGAGATTCCGCCCTGCTGATTGATACCACATTCATCGAAGGTCATCATGAGGTGGAGGGCCAGTTCTTCCTCATTCCTGATCCGGATTCATTCGCTAAAATCTTTGCTGCACTTGGGGTACCGATTGATCATGATCAATGAGCAATATATCGTTAAGGTAGGCATGGCCGAGTTGAATGTCATTACTCAGCAGGGACTGATACGAACAACCGGCCTAGGCTCTTGTGTAGGGCTGACTTTGTTTGACCCGCAGCTCAAGGTTGCCGGTCTTGCACATGTGATGCTGCCTTCCTCAGATATCGCCCGGGAAGGGGCGTTGAATATCGCTAAATATGCGGACACCGCAATTCCGGCGCTTTACCGGAAGTTGCTGGAGCTCGGTGCGGCGCCTGGCCGGCTCGTCGCTAAAATGGCCGGCGGTTCACAAATGTTTACCTTTGCCAGCAGCGGCGACTCGATGAGAATCGGTCCGCGAAATGTAGAATCTTGCAAGCAACAGCTGTCCGAGCTAAGCATCCCGTTGCTATCGGAAGATACGGGCGGCAATTATGGCCGAACCATCGAATTGGACAGCATGACGGGGATCTTATATGTGCGAAGTGTACAAATGGGGATAAAGGAATTGTAGCCATGCCAGGAAAATTGAGATATTACTTGTTGTCGGGCTTTATCGGATTTCTGATCACGTTTGCCGTTTCGGCGGGGAATAATTTGTTCATGACCAGCTTTATCCGGGGTCTCATTTCGTTTGCCGTCTGGTTTCTGCTTGCGTTTGCGGCAAGCTGGATGCTGGGTTTCCTGAAGGAAATGCCGGGAGATTATGCTCCGGTTCGCGAGGCAGGTTTGGTAGCCGAAGAGGGCATAGGCGGGAATCTCGACTTGTTGACACCTGATGAAAGTGAGCAGCTGGGCGATCTGTTAAAGCCTGCTCCGGCCGCTTCGGATGAGGAAATGCCATTTGCGCCACTGAATCCGCCAAAATTAGTAAAGACACCTGACGACAAAGATCCTGAAGAGCTGGTTAAGATCGTTCGTCACCTGACAGAACAATAAGGAGGGTGAAGGCAATTGAACGAGCGGAAGACATCCACTCTGAATCATGCCGACCTTTGGGAAAGTTGGAAAGAGCACGGCGATTTAGAGGCCAAGAAACAACTTATCGAGAAATATCTGTCAATTGTCGACTACGTTTCAGGACGTCTCGCTGTCGGCTTGCCCAAAAACGTATCCAAGGACGATCTCGCCAGTAACGGTGTCATGGGATTGATCGATGCGGTCGAAAAGTTTGATTACAAACGAGGACTTCAATTCGAAACCTATGCCTCTTGGCGGGTTCGGGGCGCAATTTTGGATGGCCTGCGGCAAGGGGACTGGGTTCCCCGATCCGTGAGAGAGAAAGCCAAGAAAATCGAAGAGGGATACCAGAATTTGGAACAGCAATATCTCCGCTCTGTCACTGATACCGAGATGAGTTCCTATTTAAATATCAGCGAGAAGGAATTTCAAAGCATGCTCCAAGATGTTGCCGTCATGACGCTTTGTTCCCTAGAGGATCCGATACGTGAAGAAGAATCGGAGACTCGTCTTACTTTACTCGTTGACGAAAAAGCAAAAAACCCGGATTATAAAGTCAGGGAGTTTTATCTGCGTGATTCCCTCGCGAAAGGGATCGAGAAATTGACCGAGAAAGAACGTACGGTCGTCTCCCTGTTGTATTACGAGGATTTATCCCTGAGCGAAATCGCCGAGGTCATGTCTTTATCACCCTCGCGGATTTCGCAGCTGCATTCCAAGGCGATATTGCGCCTGCGCGGCAGCTTGGAGAAGCAACGCGATCTGTTGATGCGTGAAGACTGACGGGTTATTTTTAAGCGAGTGTATGATGGAGGGAGGAACGGCTTCGTGGAGCTTCTGGATGATTTAAAGCAGATCCTGAGCGTGACGCTGAACGATGATAAGACGGTGGCCTATTTGCAGTTTTTAAAGAAGGAAGATGATTTTGCCTGTACGGCGGATGCGCTGCTTCAATTCCTGAAAAGCGAGGGCTTGAAGTTTGGAATTCAAGAGGATATCGTTAAGCGCTTTGCGGCGAATCCAAAAGAGTACTTTTTTAGCAAAACCCCGATTGCCATGGGTCAAGAACCGATTCACGGGGAGAACGGCTTTATCCGTCACGCGATTTCTCTGGATGATGACAATCAGCATCGACCGGTAGAATCCGAAGACGGTAAAGTGGATTTGAAGGATGTCACGCGGCTCAATAATATCCGTAAAGGACAACTGATCGCGGAGCTTGTGCCTCCTGTTCCGGGCCGCCCCGGCACGGCCGTGACGGGTGAACCGATCCCTTGCCGTGAAGGCAAAGAAGCCCGGTTCAAAATTGGTAAGAACGTCGTGTTGAACCCTGAACAAGTCGCGATGTATGCCGCAATTGACGGATTGGTGACGCGAACAGAGAAAGGCAAGCTGAATGTGTTCCCGGTGTATGAAATTAACGGGGACGTGGATTACAGTATCGGCAATATTGATTTCGTAGGAACGGTCGTTGTCCGCGGGAATGTGCTGACGGGTTTTCGTATCAGCGCTGCCGGGGACATTCGCGTCGTTGGCGGGGTTGAGGGGGCTGAATTGATCGCGGACGGTTCCATCGAGATTACCGGGGGCATTATCGGTTACAACAAAGGTCTGATCAAAGCGGGACATAACATTAAGAGCTCGTTCATCCAGGACGGTAACGTCCAAGCGGGTGAAGATGTGATCGTTTCGCAGAGCATTATGCACTCCAATATCCGCGCTGGACGTGACGTGATCTGCAGCGGAGCTAAAGGCTTGATCGTTGGAGGAAACATACAGGCAGGCGAGAAGGTGGTCGCGCGGATCATCGGCAACCCGATGTCAACAACAACCTCGATCGAAGTAGGGGCTTTGCCGGAGCTGCGGGGCGAGTTGCAGGAACTTCGCCAACAGGTGAAGGATCAGCTAGCTAATTTGGACAAGACGGAGAAGGCGCTTACTTTGCTGGATCAGCTCGCTTCTATGGGGAAATTGACCCCGGATAAGGTAGAGATGCGGTCAAAGCTTAATATGACCAAGAAATCCAATATGCAGGAATTGAACCTGATGAAGGAGCGAATGCTCTCGATTGAAAAGGCGCTCGAGGATACCGGCAAAGCTCGGGTTGACGTCCTTAAAATGATTTACGGCGGTTCAAAAATCGTCATCGGGAGATATACCAAGTATATTAAGGAGCCCATCTCGCGAATGTCCTTTTATTTTAGCGAAGGGGATATTTCCATGTCGGCTTACATCTAGTAGTGGCACTCATAGGAACGATATTCGAATTATCCATTCCCTTCGTTTTTAAATGAGGTGATCCCATGAATATGAAATCCGTGGAAATGCAAATCGCGGTCCCTCGGACCAGTGAGGCGGGACGTGTTCAGCATGATCAGCAGCATCGACCTCTTCTCGACCAAAGTCTGTTATCGGCTCAAGCCTTAAAGGACAGCGAGATAGAGCGCCGGCGAAGTGCCGGCGTGGATGAGAGCGCCCATAATACGACCGTAAGGCGGGAAGGAAATGGTTCTTTCGCGCGGGAACAGGAACACGGAGGCTCCGGGGACAAGTCGGATGAGCAAGGACAGGAGCATAAAGCGGAACACCCTTATAAGGGCCGGCATATCGACCTGTCTTTATAGAAGAGATCACATCAACGCAAAAGGTGAGGATTACATTGTCATTTGGAGAGCCTTGGTTTTACATCGTATTGCTTGGAGCGGCGGCACTTGTCTATGCCCTGCTGCTTCCGGGGCGTCAATCTGCGGCACCTAAAGCGGATATGGCCAGAGAGCTGGAAGCCACTTTGGAGCAGTACATGGCGGAAATCGAAAATGAAAACCAAGAATTGATCGATATGGTCGCACAGATGAAGCAGGATTTCGTCTCGAAGCAGTTAGCCGGGCAGGAGCAAATCGCTGAGCTTCGACGTCGTCTGGGCGATACAGAAGCTTCCGCAAAACAAGCCGAAACGCGACTAGCTCTCCTGGAAAGCGCCATGGAGAAGTCGGCCGTCGTTACTGACTTGGTGCCAGGGGGGACAACTCACGCGTTACCCGGCATGCTGCCACAGCTTGAAGCTGCGGCTGCCGCGACGTCCGAAAGCCTGCCCGTAGTTGAGTCGCCATTGCCGGAGGAAGCGGAGCCGCCGCAAGAACAGGTTAGGGATCGGTATCCCGAGCTGTTCGAGCTATATGGCAAGGGGAAATCGATCGATATGATCGCCAAAACGATGGGTCTTCAACGCGGTGAGGTTCAGCTGATTTTGCAGTTGGCCAAGAAGGAGGAGTCCCGATGATGAAGAACCGCCAGTTTATGCTAGGCTTGGGGTGCGGACTCATCGCAGGAGCTTTGCTTCTCCAATTGATGTTGATTGGGCAAGGCAACAACAAAGAACTCTATACGAGAGAGCAGATTGAACGCGCTGCGGTGCTAGCGGGTTTAAAGGTCGTGGAAGTGGATCAAGAGCTCTTAACGGAAGAGGAATGGCAGGAGCGATCCGGTCAAGCATCGGATATGTCTGAGAACGGGACCGGGAATTCTCCGGTTACGCCGGTCGATCCAACGAAGCCTAATTCGCCAACGGCTCCCAATACTCCAAACGATCCTGGAGCCAGCGATGGACAAGCCTTGTCCGGCGCTAAGACTGGAGAAACGAACCAACCCGTGGACCCGGAATCTCCTCAGCCGGCGACGGTGGAATACAAGATCGTCGGAGGCACGACGTTGGAAGGCGTAGCGCAAGGATTGGAGCAGGCTGGGGTCATCGCGGACAAGAGCGCGTTTTTGAAGACGGCCGTATCCAAGAAGATCAACTATAAGGTTCGTGCGGGTACGTATCGTTTTCAAGTAGGCGAGGACTTCGATTCCATCATTTCAAAGATCTCCCCGAAGGCTTCCGGGAGCTAAGGAATAACATATAGAGAGGCACCTAGCGTGCCTTTTTCTTTTGCCGTCAATTTACGCCAAACTTCGGTTGCATCCCCTTTTTACTTATGGTATAGTAATTGACGGTGTTATAACGCACGCGGGATGATTTCGCCAAGGGTGCTCGCTCTAACGAGGGAGTCTTGGCGGGAAATGAAACCTGCGGAGGAAGCATCAAAAAAACCAAACTTAGGAGGTGCGTGAAGATGGCAGTAATCTCCATGAAACAACTGCTTGAAGCAGGCGTTCACTTCGGTCACCAGACTCGTCGCTGGAACCCGAAAATGGATCGTTATATCTTCACTGAAAGAAACGGTATTTATATCATTGACCTGCAAAAGACGGTCAAGAAAGTGGAAGAAGCTTATAACTTCGTTAAGAGCGTAGCAGAAGAGAATGGTACGATTCTGTTCGTAGGCACGAAGAAACAAGCTCAAGACTCCGTGAAAGAAGAAGCAGAACGCGCGGGTCAATTCTACATCAACCAACGTTGGTTGGGCGGTACGCTGACCAACTTCCAAACGATTCAAAAACGGATCGACCGTTTGAAGAAGCTGGAAGCTTGGGAAGAAGACGGCACGTTCACCGTATTGCCGAAGAAAGAGGTTATCATTCTTCGCAAAGAGAAAGATCGTCTTGAGAAGTTCCTTGGCGGGATTAAGAACATGAAGGGCTTGCCTAGCGCTCTGTTCGTTATCGATCCTCGCAAAGAACGCATCGCGGTTGCCGAAGCCCGCAAATTGGGTATCCCAATTGTAGGTATCGTCGACACGAACTGCGATCCGGACGAAATCGACTATGTCATCCCAGGTAACGACGACGCGATTCGCGCGGTTAAACTGTTGACTGGTAAGATGGCTGATGCTGTGATCGAAGCTCATCAAGGCGAGCAAACGACGGCTTAATTGCAATAGCTTAGGCTAAATCGATAAATTAAATGAAAAGGGTGGTTGGTAGGTGTCAAACCTCTCACTACCCTTTTTTTAAAGTGAAGAAGACGGTATAAAATCGGCTGGCCCATAAGATGTTATTACATATGCGGATGGTTTTATATCTTTAGTTTGAAGGGGAAAACCCCTATATATCGATATGGAGGGAATTAAACATGGCTGTTGATGCAAAATCGGTTAAAGAACTACGTGAAAAAACCGGCGCGGGGATGCTGGATTGTAAAAAGGCGCTGGAAGAATCAAACGGCGATATGACGAAAGCAATTGAATTTTTGCGTGAAAAAGGACTTGCTGCCGCTGCTAATAAAGCGGGCCGTATCGCAACGGAAGGCGTAGTTGAATCTTATATCCACGCAGGGGGCCGTATCGGCGTTCTCGTTGAGATCAACAGTGAAACGGACTTCGTAGCCAAGAACGAACAATTTAAGGAGTTTGCTCGCGACGTTGCGATGCATATCGCGGCTATGAGCCCACGTTACGTACGTCGGGAAGAGGTTCCTCAAGAGGAAATCGAGAAAGAAAAGGAAATCTTGAAAGCTCAAGCCTTGAATGAAGGCAAGCCGGAAAAGATCGTCGAAAAAATGGTCGAAGGCCGTATCGGCAAGTACTACGAAGAGTTCTGCTTGTTGGAACAACCTTTCGTTAAAGATCCGGACAAAACGATCGCTCAGCTGTTGAATGAAAAAATCAGCACGATCGGTGAAAATATCACCATCCGTCGTTTTGCTCGTTATGAACTCGGCGAAGGCTTGGAGAAAAAGGTGGACAACTTCGTAGAAGAAGTTATGTCCCAAGTGAACAAATAAGCAAACCATCTCACATACATGTGAAGGAAAGTTGGAACACGCCGTGTTCCTTCTTTTTTAACCCGCGAATGAGTTCAATGTGGAGGTATACATTTGGAACAGCCAGTGTTTAAACGAGTTGTCTTAAAGGTCAGCGGAGAGTCGTTATCCGGTCAAAACGGTTACGGCATCGACGCCGAGACGATCGCATCCATCGCCGAGCAGGTGAAGGAAGTGGTAGAGCTGGGCGTGCAGGTGGCCATCGTTTGCGGCGGCGGCAACATTTGGCGCGGGATTGCCGGCAGTGCCAAAGGCATTGATCGTGCTACCGCGGACTATATGGGGATGCTTGCCACGGTGATGAATTCCCTGGCTTTGCAGGATGCGCTCGAGCAAATCGAGGTACCGACCCGAGTGCAAACTTCGATCGCGATGCAGCAAATCGCCGAACCGTACATCCGTCGCCGGGCGATTCGCCATTTGGAGAAAGGTCGGGTCGTGATTTTTGCGGCCGGCACGGGCAATCCGTTCTTTTCCACCGATACAACGGCAGCTCTTCGCGCCGCTGAAATCGAAGCGGAAGTTATCTTGATGGCGAAGAATAAAGTCGATGGCGTCTATTCCGCCGATCCGTTTGTTGATCCAAACGCGGTGAAGTATGAATCCCTCACTTATTTGGAAGTACTGAATAAAAACCTGGGTGTCATGGACTCGACAGCTTCCTCGCTGTGTATGGACAATGATATCCCGTTGATTGTTTTTGCCATTACGGAACAAGGGAACATTAAGCGCGTCGTTCTCGGTGAGAAAATCGGGACGATCGTCAAAGGGAGTGTAGATTAATGCCGCAAACGATTAAGAAACATGCCGAAGACCGTATGGACAAAGCGATCCAGGCCTTGAAGAGAGACCTGGCGACGCTGCGTGCCGGAAGAGCTACGCCTTCGCTGCTTGATCGGGTTCAGGTTGATTACTATGGTTCGCCGACACCGATCAACCAATTGGCTAATATTAACACGCCGGATTCTCGGACGTTGATGATCCAACCTTGGGACAAATCGTCGCTATCGGAGATCGAGCGGGCGATTCAGAAATCCGATCTCGGTTTAACCCCGGCGAACGATGGTACGATGATTCGCTTGTCGATCCCAGCCTTGACCGAAGAACGTCGGGTAGAACTCGTGAAGATGACGAAGAAATTCGGTGAAGAAGCGAAGGTTGCCATCCGCAACATCCGCCGCGACGCGAACGATGACATCAAGAAGCTGGAGAAAACCGATATTTCCGAGGATGAATCGCGCCGACATCAAGAAGATATTCAGAAAACGACGGATAAGTTTATCGCGGAAGTGGATAAGGTCCTCGCTGCGAAAGAAAAAGAGATCATGGAAGTTTAAGAGACAAAAAGCGGCCCCTCCTATTACGGTGGGGTTTTGTCTCTTTTTCATCATCGGCTGGAGGAAAAGGAATGATCAAGTTATTTCAACCCTGGCGGAAAAAGAAGAATCCTGGGGCATCCGTCAGCCTGTCCCCGGACAATATCCCGAAACACGTCGCGATTATTATGGACGGTAACGGAAGATGGGCACGCAGGCTGGGTTTGCCGCGAATTGTCGGTCATCGATCGGGGATGAAAGCCGTCAAGCGGGCCACGATTGCGGCGGACGAACTTGGCATTTCCATTTTGACCCTGTATGCTTTCTCGACGGAAAACTGGAAACGGCCGAAGGATGAAGTGGATTATCTGATGTCGCTCCCGCAGGAGTTTCTGGCGATCGAACTGGAAGAGTTGATCGAAAAAAATGTCCAGGTTCGCATGATGGGACATACGGATGAACTGCCCAAGCACACGATTGCCGCCATGGAGGAAGCGATTGAGCGGACGAAACAGAATACCGGCTTGATCTTAAATTTTGCTTTGAATTATGGCAGCCGCCGCGAGATAACGGAAAGTGTAAAGGATATAGCCCGGGCTGTTCAATCTGGTGAGCTGTCGGTGGAGGATATAACGACGGACACGATTGAATCCAGGTTGCTTTCAGCTGGCTTGCCTGAACCCGACTTGCTGATTCGCACGAGCGGAGAACTGCGATTAAGTAATTTCATGCTCTGGCAAACGGCCTATAGCGAGTTATGGTTTACGGATATCTTGTGGCCGGATTTTGGCAAGGATCATTTGGTTGAAGCGGTAGCAGAGTATCAGCGCCGCACGCGGCGATACGGCGGATTAACCTAGCGATGGAAGGTGTAGACTGGTGAAACAGCGGTTGATTACGGGCATCATCGCCGGCGGCTTTTTCCTCGGAATGTGCTGGTTGGGCGGAACCCTCTATCATGTACTTATTTTGCTTATGGCTCTAATCGGATATTACGAATTTGTGCGAATGACCCGCATCCCGGCGTTCCAAGGTCCCGCTATCCTAGGTTACTTAGGCGTAATCTATCTTGCGTTTCCGTGGCGGCTGTTCGACATCGCTAGACCGCTCGGCGACTCCGCGGTGTTGTGGTTATTTATGCTACTCTTCTTGGCCGTTACGGTCATTAGCAAAAATGAGATGCCGATCGGTCAGGTTGCTCTGCTGTATTTAGGCATGGTTTACGTCGGCATCGGATTTGCGGCGATTGCGGAAACGCGTAATACCGCTGACGGTCACGGCTTGTTCTGGACGTTTCTGATGCTGGCGGCGATATGGAGCAGTGATGCGGGAGCTTATTTTACCGGTCGGCGCTTCGGTAAGCATAAGCTGTGGCCCGCAATCAGCCCGAACAAAACCGTGGAGGGGGCGCTGGGCGGCGTCTTGCTGGCCGTCATTGTTGCTGTGATCTTCGCGTTTGCTTCCGGCGGATTGCTAACGGTCGGACGAGCCGTGCTACTCGGGATATCCGCTGCAGTGGTCGGTCAATTTGGCGATCTGATTCAGTCGGCTTACAAACGCGTCTATGGGATTAAGGATTCGGGTAAGCTGCTGCCCGGCCATGGCGGGATTCTGGACCGGTGCGACAGTTGGATTGCGGTGTTCCCGTTCATACATATCCTAACCCTCCTCCCTTAACAAGGAGGATTTAAAATCGGCTTCCCATCACGAGGTGGATTCGATGAGGCGGATTCGGCGTCGAATCTTGTACTCAGCCGGGCCTTCCGCTGCTCACGTAGCTTCCAGCTACGCTGCGCTGCTCAGTCCCTAGCTTCATTCAACCTTCTCGGTGCTGAAAACCCGATTTTAAATCTTTATTGAAAAGGTAGATTTAAAATCGGCTTCCCATCACGAGGTGGATTCGATGAGGCGGATTCGGCGTCGAATCTTGTACTCAGCCGGGCCTTCCGCGGCTCACGTAGCTTCCAGCTACGCTGCGCTGCTCAGTCCCTAGCTTCATTCAACCTTCTCGGTGCTGAAAACCCGATTTTAAATCTTTATTGAAGAGGTAGATTAAAAATCGGCTTCCCATCACGAGGTGGATTCGGTGATGCGGATTCGGCGTCGAATCTTGAACTCAGCCGGACCTTCCGCGGCTCAGATTCTCTTTTGCAGGTCTAACGGACTCCAGAGACCTTATTGGTGTGGCAAAGAAGGGTTTTGGAAGCTAACGGACCTGAGAGACCTTATTAGGGCCAAAGGCATCTAGTTGGCTGACTATTACTCTGAATAACGACTCTGGAGTCCGTTACAGCGGGAAATAGTCGGGAAATAGATCAATAACGGCGATACAGTCCGTTTGCAGGTTTATGGATATATTTAGATCTCTTTGAATCTCTGTGAACACGAGGTGCAACATGAAGAAAATAGCGTTGATCGGATCGACGGGTTCCATAGGTACGCAAACGCTGGATGTGATCCGGGCTCATCCCGAGGAATTCCGGCTGGAAGGTTTGGCAGCCGGCACCAACATCGAGTTGTTTGCTCGGCAGGTCCATGAGTTTCGACCCCGCAAAGCATCTGTGGCCACCAAGGAATTGGCTGATCGGATCCGTCCGCAGCTCCCAGAGGGTGTCGAGCTACACTATGGCGATCAGGGGCTGATTGAAGTTGCGGCGGGAACCGATGCCGATACGGTGGTGACGGCCATTGTCGGCAGCGCGGGGTTGCCTGCAACGTTGGCGGCCATCGAGGAAGGCAAGCATATTGCGTTGGCGAACAAGGAAACGCTGGTATCGGCCGGGCACTTGGTAACGGAACTGGCCCGGCGCAAAGGCGTCGCATTGCTACCTGTCGATAGCGAGCATTCCGCCATTTTTCAGTGTTTGAACGGCGAACACCCTGAAGAAGTAAGGCAAATAACGTTGACTGCTTCCGGCGGTTCGTTCCGCGATCTGACGCGAGAGCAACTGCGGGACGTCACAGTAGAGGACGCCTTAAAACATCCCAACTGGGCAATGGGTGCCAAAATCACTATCGATTCTGCCACGATGGTCAACAAAGGATTGGAAGTGATCGAAGCCCATTGGCTGTTCGGTCTTCCTTTTGAGCAAATCGGGGTTCTGTTGCACCCGGAAAGCATCATCCACTCCTTCGTTGAGTATCGTGACGGCAGCGTGATCGCCCAGCTCGGAACGCCCGATATGCGCGTACCGATCCAATATGCGTTGACCTATCCGCATCGCTGGACTTCCGCAGCGAAACGGTTGTCGCTGGCCGAGATCGGGAAGTTGCATTTTCGCGAGATGGACTTTGACCGGTTCCCTTGTTTAAGACTAGCCTTCGAGTGTGGTAAAATAGGAGGTACGGCAACCAGCGTTTATAATGCCGCGAATGAAGCGGCGGTCGCCCGATTTTTGAAGGGAGAAATTCCTTTCTTGCAGATCGAGACCATTATTGAAACGGCCTTAGCCAAACATGAAGTGCAGGCCCGCCCGGATCTGGAGGCGATTCGCGAGGCTGATCGCTGGGCACGAGCCTTGGCCGAGACGCTGTAAATCGGAAGAGCCAAGCTTGCTTCGTTGCATCGCTCCGTGATCAATAGCGTCAGCTAATCAGCGCGTAGTTTCACTTCGTGATCAAATGCTGAGGGTGGCGGTATTCTCTTGTGCCTGATCGGAGAATATATTAATCTAAAGTAACGTTGGACGATCCGTGGCCAGAAGGGGGATGCTTACGCTTGGAATTGCTGAAAATCATATTTTTAACGGTGCTCATGTTTTTCGTCATCGTTACAGTGCATGAATGGGGACATTACTTCTTTGCGAAGCGTGCCGGGATTTTGGTACGGGAATTTGCCATCGGGTTTGGCCCCAAGCTGCTGTCTTTCAAACGGGACGAGACCCAGTTCACTTTGCGTTTGCTACCTTTCGGCGGATATGCACGCATGGCGGGCGAGGATCCGGAGTTGATCCAGATTTCGGACGGACAAACCATCGCTTTGCGACTAGAGAACGATCAGGTCCGGAAGATTTATCTGGACCGATTGGATAGCCGGAAGAACGTGATCCGGGGCGAGGTACAGCATATCGACCTCGAAGACGATCTTGCGGTACGCTTGGACGTGGATGGCGAAACGTTAACCTACGAAGTGCATCCGCAGGCTATGATGGTGACGAAAGGCAAAGAGACGCAAATCGCGCCACGGGACCGGCAGTATGGAAGCAAAACCGTGGGACAGCGTGCCTTATCGATTTTTGCGGGTCCGCTGATGAACTTTATCCTGGCGTTCGTATTGTTTGCCCTGCATATTCAAATGGCGGGAATCCCGCTCGATCAACCCAGCCACCTGCAAATCGGCGAGGTGATGAAAGGGATGCCGGCCGAGGAAGTAGGGCTCCAAACCGGCGATATCGTCGAAACGATCAACGGAACTCCGGTGGGAACCGATGCGAATAAAATGATCGAAATGATTCAAGCTTCGAAAAACAAACCGATGACATGGGCGATCAAACGTGGCGAAGAAACGTTGAATCTGACGATCACTCCGAAAGGGGCAGAGAACGAAGACGGCAAAATCGGGAGTACGATTGTCACCGTGTTCCCGACGCGCAGCGCTTCCATTGGCGAGACGTTCCAAGTCGCTGGAGAGGATATGGTCAACACGACCAAGGCGATTTTCCTCGGCTTCCAGCAGTTGATCAATCGCTTCAACATGGACGATTTGGGAGGCCCGGTTCGGACGTTTGAGGTTACCGGCCAAATCGCGAAGCAAGGGATCGTGCAATTGACGTATTGGGCAGCGATTTTGAGCCTTTATCTGGGGATTTTCAACCTGTTGCCGATTCCGGCGCTGGACGGAAGCCGACTTATATTCTTGGGGGTTGAGGCCCTGCGCGGCAAACCGATTGATCCAAACCGCGAAGGCATGGTGCATTTCATCGGTTTTGCGATGCTGTTCCTGCTGATGATCGCGGTCACGTATAATGATATTTTGCGTTTGATTCATGGCTGATCCTGGTAGGAGTGGCTTTGATCGACGCGTTGGAACATTAAACTTGTGGTTTTAACGGGAGGACAAAGGTTCTTATGGCAAACGAGGAGAAACAATTCGTCACGGAGATTACCCCGCAGGGAGTGGATTTTTCCCGCTGGTACATCGACGTCATCAAAAAAGCGGATCTCATGGATTACTCGCCGGTCCGCGGCTGTATCGTATTTAAGCCGGACGGCTACGAGATCTGGGAGCATATTCAGGCCGAGTTGGACCGCCGCTTTAAGGAAACGGGCCACCGTAACGCCTATTTCCCGCTGTTTATTCCGGAAAGCTTCTTCCAGAAGGAGAAAGAACATGTCGAGGGTTTCAACCCGGAACTGCCTTGGGTAACGGAAGCTGCCGGCGAGAAGCTGGAGGAGCGCCTGGCGATCCGTCCGACGTCGGAGACGATGATTGGGCATATGTACGAAAAATGGATCCAGTCCTATCGTGATCTGCCGGTGCTGATCAACCAGTGGGCAAACGTGGTCCGTTGGGAGAAACGTACGCTGCCATTCCTTCGCACGAGCGAATTCCTATGGCAGGAAGGCCATACCGCGCATGAAAATGAGCAGGAAGCGCGCGAAGAAACGATGCGGATGCTGGAAACTTACCGCGATTTCGTGGAAAACTACTTGGCGATTCCGGTCATCGTTGGCCAAAAAACACCATCCGAGAAATTTGCCGGAGCCGTCGATACCTACTCCATCGAAGCGATGATGAAGGATGGACGTGCCGTCCAAGCAGGGACTTCCCACTATCTCGGAACCAACTTTGCTACGGCGTTTGATATTCAATATTTGAACCGCGAAAACGTTCGCGAATATGTTCACACGACCTCTTGGGGCGTCAGCACCCGGTTGATCGGTTCACTGATTATGGTGCACGGGGATGACCGCGGATTGGCACTGCCGCCGAAGGTTGCACCGAAGCAAGTCATGATCATTCCGATCGGCCCGCCAAAAACATGGGAAGCGGTCGTAGGTCGTGCGGACGAACT
This sequence comes from Paenibacillus sp. J53TS2, assembly GCF_018403305.1. Classification (NCBI taxonomy): domain Bacteria; kingdom Bacillati; phylum Bacillota; class Bacilli; order Caryophanales; family Paenibacillaceae; genus Paenibacillus; species Paenibacillus sp. J53TS2. Next base: position 230,698 of record NZ_BOSK01000001.1, on the reverse strand, counting down.
GTTCGCCGAGCTGAAGAAAGCCGGTATTCGCGTCGGTATCGACGATCGTTCCGATTTCCGCCCAGGCTGGAAGTTTAACGAATACGAGATGCGCGGCGTTCCGGTTCGTCTGGAGATCGGGCCTCGGGATATGGAGAACGGCGTTTGCGTTCTCGTCTCTCGTATCAGTGGCGAGAAGAAGGTCATCCAGCAGGACCGTTTGGTCGAAGAGGTTCAGGCTATGTTGGAACAGGTTCATCAGGAAATGTACGAACGGGCCAAAGCGTTCCGTGAAGAGCATTTCTACAGCGTCGACACGCTGGATGAAATGAAGGCGAGCATTGAAGAGAAACGCGGCTTTACTTTGGCCGGTTGGTGCGGTTCGGAGGCTTGCGAACGCCAGGTAAAAGAAGAGACGGGAGCGACTAGCCGCAATATCCCGTTCCATCCACAAACGGTTAAAGGCACTTGTCTCGTTTGCGGGGAAGAAGCGAAACATACCGTCGTTTTTGCCAGAGCCTATTAAGAAGAACTTTCGCGTTATTGTCCCGCTAGAGTTCCGGGGAACTAGGGATGCGAGGCGAACGGTACAACCACAAGAGGGCTTTCGGCAGTCAGCGCCTGCAGGCTTTTTACGCCGCTGGCCAATTGCTGGAGGCCCTTTTTTTCGATTCATGGGAATAAGTCAGCTAGCAAGGTGAGGGGAGAGGACATGACCGAGACGCAAGACAAGAGAAACCGGCTGGAGCTGTTGATGAAGCAGGCAGACGTACCCGCTTCACTGATCGACCCGTATTTTCTTGACGGGCATATCGAAAAGGTGGAGGTCAGCCGCAGCAATCGGGAATGGAGAATCACCATTCAGAAGGACACATTGGTTCCGGCCCAGGCCTATCGTACATTTTGCCTTCGTGTGAGAGAACGGATGGAGCATATTGCGATCATTACTTTCGAATTTCACTACGGAGCCAATCTGTCTGCCAATGACATCGTCGGCGAATATTGGTCGCTATTTCTCGAATGGGTGAAACGCCAAATCCCATCGGTAAACGGTTGGATGGCCCGAGCCGGGTTTGACGTGGACGGAGACATGGTGACGGTGACGCTGGGGGACGCCATGGCGCTGGAATTGGCCCGCAAGAAACAAATCGATAAAGCGATCACCGCTTATTACGAAACGTATTTTGCCCTGCCGTTAAGGGTCAAGCTGCAAACCGGCGAACCTGACGTCGAAGCGTTTGAAGAGTTCCAACAACGGATTGTAGAGGAAGAACGCGAGGTCATTCAACAGATGATGGAGAGCGTCGCGGTCGAAGCTCCTCCGGAAGAAGTTGAAGGAGAAGTCATCAAGCTGCAGCTCGGAAACGACATCAAGGAGCAGCCCGTTCCGATTCAGCAAGTTCAAGACGAAGAGAAGAAAATTACGATTCAAGGAACGATCTTTGGCCTGGACCGCAAGGAGTTGCGGAACGGCAACACGTTATTTGTGTTTTTCTTAACCGATTTCTCCGATTCCCTTCAGCTGAAATTGTTCGCCAAGAATAAAGAAGATTTGAAGGTCATGGGCCAGCTCGCTAACGGCAAGTGGATCAAAGCGAGGGGCAAAGTAGAAATGGATCGCTTTATGCCGGTACCCGAGTTAGTGATGATCCCGTCGGATCTATGCGAAGTATCTGCGCCGCCGGGACGCAAGGACAATGCTCCAGAGAAACGCGTCGAGTTCCATCTGCATACGTCCATGAGCACGATGGACGCCGTAACGCCAATTGGCGATTATGTGAAGATGGCTGCCAAGTGGGGGCATAAGGCGATTGCCGTAACGGATCACGGCGGCGTGCAAAGCTATCCGGATGCGGCGAAGGCAGCGAAGAAAAACGGCATCAAAATGATCTATGGCGTCGAAGCCAATGTGGTAAACGACAATGTTGCAGTCGTGCTGAACCCGCGAGGGGATGATCTGAAGACGGCGACCTACATCGTATTTGACATCGAGACCACCGGCTTATCGGTAACTCAGAACAAAATCATCGAAATTGCGGCCGTGAAGATGCAGGAAGGCAAGGAGATCGATCGCTATGCGACCTTTGTCAATCCGCATGAACGGATACCCTACCATATCCAACAACTGACGAATATTAACGACGATATGGTGAAGGACGCACCCGATGTGGAGCCGGTGTTGAAACGGTTCGTCGAGTTTGCGGGGGACTCGATTCTGGTCGCTCATAACGCCCGGTTTGACTATGATTTCGTTAATGCCAAGCTGAAGGAACTGGGGCTTCCGATCATGGAAAATCCAGTGCTGGATACGCTGGAGTTAGCCCGGATGCTATTCCCTTCCATGAAGAATCACCGGCTGAATACGTTGGCCGCCAAATATAAAGTTTCGCTGGAGAACCATCACCGGGCGATCGATGATACATTGGCGCTTGGCGAGATTTTGAACGGTCTGTTGGAAGACGCTGCCAAAATCGAAGGGTATAAATCCCTAGATCGTCTGAACGACAAGGTGGGGAAGGACTTGTCTAATTCCCGTCCGTTCCACTGCGGGATTTATGCGTTGAATCAGGTCGGTAAGAAAAACCTGTTTAAGCTCATTTCGATGTCGCATACCGAATATTTCAAGCGGGTACCGTGCATCCCGAAATCTAAGCTGGTGGAGATGCGCGAGGGACTATTGATCCTGTCCGGCTGTGAGAAGGGCGAGTTTTTCGAGGCCGTGTTGAACAAGTCGGTTGAGGAAGCGGAAGCGGTCGCTGAATTTTATGACGTGCTTGAAATCCAGCCGCTTACAATGTACATGCATTTGGTGGAAAAAGGGTTGGTCGGCAGCACAGCAGAACTGGAAACGGCCATCCGCAAAGTTGTCGAGATTGGCATGAAGCTGGATAGACCGGTTGTCGCTACTGGAAACGTGCATTACCTGGATCCGAAAGACAAGCTGTACCGCGACATTACGATACATGGGATCACCGGCTTCAGTCCTTTAAAAGATATTCGCAAGCCGGACGCGCATTTCCGGACGACGGAAGAGATGTTGGAGGAGTTCGCTTTTCTCGGGAAAGAGAAAGCCTTCGAGGTGGTCGTGACAAACACGGCGGCGCTAGCCGACAGGTTTGAAGAGCTGGAGTTGTTCCCGGACAAGCTGTTTACCCCGATTATCGAAGGGGCGGACGACGAAATTCGCCGAACCTGCTACGATACAGCCAAATCGGTTTACGGCGAGGATTTGCCGGAAGTGATCATTAAACGGTTGGAGAAGGAATTGGAGCCGATCATCAAATATGGGTTCTCGGCCAACTATCTGATCTCCGAGCGGCTGGTGAAAAAGTCGAACCAAGACGGTTATCTCGTCGGCTCCCGGGGGTCGGTTGGTTCGTCAGTGGTCGCACTATTCCTTGGCATTTCCGAGGTGAATCCGTTGCCGGCCCACTATATTTGCTTAAACCACGAATGCAAATACAGCGAATGGTTCCTGGACGGCAGCGTGCCCAGCGGCTTTGACCTTCCCGACAAGAGCTGCCCGAAATGCGGCGGCAAGCTGAAGGGCGAAGGCCAGGACATCCCGTTTGAGACGTTCCTGGGCTTTAAAGGCGATAAAGTACCGGATATTGACCTTAACTTCTCCGGCGAATATCAGCCGGTGGCCCACAATTACACCAAAGTGCTATTCGGGGAGAAGAATGTTTTCCGCGCGGGTACCATTGGTACGGTTGCAGAGAAAACGGCGTTCGGATTCGCTAAGAAATACGAAGAGGAACATAACAAGAGTTGGCGCGGAGCGGAATTGAACCGCTTGGCGACGGGGTGTACCGGCGTTAAGCGCAGTACCGGTCAGCATCCCGGCGGGATTGTTGTCGTTCCGGATTACATCGAAGTCGAGGACATCACTCCGGTGCAATATCCGGCCGATGATACGGGGGCGGAGTGGAAAACAACCCATTTCGATTACCACGCCTTTGACGCCAACCTATTGAAGCTCGATATTCTAGGGCACGACGATCCGACGATGATGCGGATGCTGCAGGATTTAACCGGAATTGATCCGCAAACGATCCCGATGAACGATCCGAAAGTCATGAGCATGTTCAACTCGACGGAATCGCTCGGAGTTGCGCCGGAACAGATCCGCACACCGGTCGCGACCTATGGCATTCCGGAAATGGGAACGAAATTCGTTCGTCAGATGCTGGTTGAATCGCAGCCTTCTTCTTTTGCGGACTTGCTGCAAATTTCCGGTCTATCACACGGAACTGGGGTATGGCTTGGGAACGCGCAGGAGCTGATCAAGAACGGAACCTGCAACATCAAAACCGTAATTGGTTGTCGGGACGATATTATGTTGTTCCTGATCTATAAAGCGGGGATGGATGCAGGATTGGCCTTTAAAATTACGGAGAGCGTTCGTAAGGGGAAAGGGCTGACACCGGAATGGATCGAGGAAATGAAGAAATGCAAAGTGCCGCAATGGTACATCGACTCTTGCCTGAAGATCCAATACATGTTCCCGAAGGCCCATGCCGCCGCATACGTTATTTCCGCGGTGCGGACCGCTTATTTCAAACTGTATCACCCGATCGAATATTATGCGACGTATTTCTCGGTCCGCGGCGAGGACTTCGATATCGAGCTGTATTGTCAAGGGTATGAAGCGATTTATCGCAAAATCGAAGAGATCGAGCAGAAGGGTTTCCAGGCATTGCCGAAAGAGAAAAATATGTTGCCAATCCTGGAGATGGCGCTCGAAATGACGGCTCGCGGCTTCCATTTCAAACCGATCGACCTGTATCGCTCGGACGCTACCAAATTCATCGTGGACGGCGATTCGTTGATTCCTCCTTTCTCGGCGCTTGCCGGCATCGGGGAGAATGCGGCTAAAAATATCGCCGCCGCGAAGGAGCAAGGCGAGTTTCTCTCGATCGAGGACTTCCAGCAGAAATCCAAAGCGAGCAAAACGATCGTCGAGCTTCTGAATTCCATGGGCTGCTTCCGCGGCTTGCCGGAAAGCAACCAGTTATCATTATTTTAATTATAAGATTCGACGCCGGATATACTCCTGCATCCCCTTCGTGATCGAAAGATGGCTTTTTAAACAACGACTACAATCAAGGTTTAGAAAGACAGGTTTGGAGCACCGAGAAGGTTGGAAGAAACTAGGGACTGAGTAGCGGAACGTACGCATTGGGTACGTGAGCAACGGAAGGCTCGGTTGAATCCAAGATTCGACGCCGGATATACTCCTGGCCTCCCCTTCGTGATCGAAAGATGGCTTTTTAAACAACCTTACACAGTAAAGGTGTTTTACTTGTCACTTGGTATGTACTATGTTATAATTTTTTTGGCAATCATGAAGATAGAACCGTTGTTAAAGAGTGGGGAAACCCACTCTTTAATCTTTGGTATATAGGATTGAATTATTGGAGGTAATGTACGCTTGAGCACACCAAAGATCAAAGCGACCGTCGAGCAAATGGTCACGCCTTATTTGGAGGAGAACGGCTTTGAACTGGTTGACGTGGAATACGTCAAGGAGGGAAGTAACTGGTTCCTCCGCGTATTCGTCGACAAAGACGGCGGCATCGATATCGATGACTGCGGCCGGATCAGCGAATACCTTAGCGAGAAGCTCGACGAGAACGATCCGATTCCGTCGGCTTATTTTCTAGAAGTGTCTTCGCCGGGAGCGGAACGTCCCCTGAAGAAAGCCGAGGATGTATCCAAGGCGGTCGGCAAAGACGTATTTGTTACTACATACGAACCGGTAGACGGCCTGAAAGAATTTGAAGGCCGACTTCTTTCCTTCGAGGACGGCGAATTGGTCGTCGAAGTCGGGAAGAAGGGTCACGCCATTCCATATAACAAAGTAGCCAGCGCAAGATTGGCCATTATTTTCTAGAGGTAGTTCAAAAAGTCACCTGACTTATTGAATTTTACTTCTAGTGTGACCTACGGGAATCATGAAAGGGGGAACTCGAGGCAAATGAGCATGGATTTTATCGAAGCCTTGAATGAATTGGAAAGGGACAAAGGGATCAGCAAGGATATCTTGTTCGAAGCGATCGAAGCGGCGCTGATTTCAAGCTACAAGCGAAACTTTAATACGGCGCAAAACGTGCGTGTGGATATGAATCGCCATACCGGCGCGATTAAGGTGTACGCCCGCAAACTCGTAGTTGAGGAGGTCCTCGATCCGCGCACGGAAATTTCGCTGCCTGCGGCACGCGAGATTAATCCCAACTATCATCTTGACGACATTACCGAAATCGAGGTAACTCCTCGCGACTTCGGCCGGATTGCGGCACAAACCGCCAAACAGGTCGTCACGCAGCGCATTCGCGAAGCGGAACGCGGACTTATCTATAATGCGTTCGTAGAGAAGGAAGAGGATATTGTAACCGGGATCGTGCAGCGTCAGGATCTGCGCAACATTTACGTTGATCTCGGCAAGATCGAAGCCCATTTACCGTTGAATGAATTGATGCCTAACGAGAAGTTCAAGCACGGCGATCGGATTAAAGCGTACATTACCAAGGTGGAAAACACGACGAAAGGACCGCAAATTTTGCTGTCCCGTACGCATCCGGGCTTACTGAAGCGGTTGTTCGAGCTGGAGGTTCCGGAAATTTTCGACGGTGTGGTAGAGATTCGTTCCGTGGCTCGCGAAGCCGGCTTCCGTTCCAAGATTGCGGTATTCTCGCGCAATAGCGAAGTCGATCCTGTGGGCTCTTGCGTTGGACCCAAAGGCACACGCGTACAAACAATCGTGAATGAACTTCGCGGTGAGAAGATTGACATCGTTCGTTACTCGGAGAGCGTCGAGGAGTATGTTGCGAATGCGCTGAGCCCATCCAAAGTGCTCGAAGTTCAGGTGTTTGAGGCGGAGAAAATGGCTCGCGTCATTGTGCCGGATTACCAGCTGTCGCTGGCGATTGGCATTAAAGGACAAAACGCTCGCCTTGCAGCCAAATTGACCGGTTGGAAAATCGACATTAAGAGCGAAACCCAAGCGGAAGAGGAATTCGGCAGAGAAAAAACCGATCTAGGCGAATTGCCTCAGGATTCCATCTCCGTGGACTAATCGGGGGGTGGCAAGGATGAAGCAAAGAAAAGTACCGCTACGCAAATGCGTGGCTTGCCAGGAAATGATGCCCAAGAAGGCGTTGATCCGCATCGTGCGTTCTCCAGAGGGTGAAGTATCCATCGACCTGACGGGCAAAAAATCGGGTCGAGGCGCCTATCTCTGCGGCAAAACCGCCTGTTTCAAGCTTGCCCATAAGTCGCGAGCGCTTGACCGTGCTTTGAAAGCTCCGGTCGGGGCCGAGGTTTATGAGCAGCTGGCTCGCGATTTCCTGGCTGTGGAGGACGAATTCCTCGCTGCTCAGGCGCGGGCGGAGGAAGAGGACGAAGATGAATAAGGCCCAGCCGTTGTCCGGACTTGGCCTCGCGATGCGGGCGGGTAAACTGGTGACAGGTGACGAAATCGTCCTGAAAGCGATTCGATCGGGAGAAGCTAAGCTTGTGATCTTAGCAGGGGATGCTTCAGCCAATACGCAGAAGAAATTCCGCGACAAATGCGGGACCTACAAGATCCCGCTCATGATTGGTTTCGACCGGGAAACGCTCGGGGGGAGTGTCGGCAAGCCGGAACGGGTCGTTCTGGCTCTCATCGATCAGGGGTTTACCGAGTTGATACGCAAAGCGATCTTGAAAACATCGGAGGTGGAGTATATTGAGTAAACAAGAAAAACAAGATAAGCTCAGGGTGTACGAATACGCCAAATCGCTCAACATGAGCAGCAAAGAAATTATTACGATTCTTAAGCGTCTTAATATCCCGGTCAACAATCACATGAGCGTGATGGAGAACGATACCGTTGGCCGTGTGGAACAGTTTTTCAAGGATATTAAGAGCAATGCGGCAGCGAAACGAGAAAACTCGGGACGAAACGATTCTCCTGCCAAATCGCCGGCACCGGCTTCCGCAGGAGGAAGCCAAACACCGAAAGCCTCATCCGGAGAACCTTCCGGTCATCGCGGAGATCATGGACGCCAAGTACAAAGCAGCGCAAACGCACCCGTTAAAAACCAAAATCAACAGGAAAAGCAGGTAAGCATGAATAATAAACCAAAAACAAACCCAAACAATACAAGCGGCAGCACAGCTGTTCAGGAAAGATCGAGCCGTCCGAACGGCGGTAATCATCAAAGTTCTCGTCCACAAGGCCAAGGCGGGACGAATTCATCCGGTGCGAACCGGAGCCCGCAAGGCAACCGGGGACCAGGTCAAGGTGGCCAGCCACGTAATGATGGCGGACAACGCCAAGGCCAAGGCCAAGGCCAAGGTGGCGGAAATCGCGGACCGCAGCAGCAAAACCGCAGCTTTACGCCAAGTAATAACAATAATGGCGGCGGGAACGGCGGAGGCCAGCGCCAAGGCCAAGGTCAAGGCCAAGGTCAAGGCCAAAGCCAGGGGCAAGGTCAGAGAAGAGGTAATAACAACAATAATGGCGGCAGAAACCAAAGAGGTTTTGACGATAACCGAAACGGCGGCAATTATAGAAATAACCGCGGTGGCAAGGGCGGACGCGGCAAAGGCCCGCAGCAGCCACCACGTGAGAAGATCGACAATACGCCGAAAAAGATTATCGTACGCGGTACGATGACGGTTGGCGAAGCCGCCAAATTGTTGCACAAGGACGCTTCCGAAGTTATTAAAAAACTGATCTTGCTTGGTGTGATGGCAACGATCAACCAAGAGCTCGACATCGATACCATCTTGCTGCTTGCGGGAGATTTCGGCGTTGAGGTCGAAGTGAAAATTCCGGTTGAAGAAGACCGTTTCGAAACGCTGGAAGAGGTTGACGAGGAAGCAGATTTGAAGGAACGTCCGCCTGTCGTGACCATTATGGGCCACGTCGACCATGGTAAAACCACATTGCTTGACGCCATCCGTTCGACGAACGTGACCGGCGGCGAAGCCGGCGGGATTACGCAGCATATCGGTGCTTACCAAGTTGAGATCAACAACAAGAAGATCACGTTCCTAGATACCCCGGGCCACGAGGCGTTTACGGCGATGCGTGCTCGCGGTGCGCAGTTAACTGATATTACGATCATTGTGGTTGCTGCAGACGACGGTGTGATGCCGCAGACGGTCGAAGCGGTAAACCATGCCAAGGCGGCGGGATTGCCAATCATCGTTGCTGTAAACAAGATCGACAAACCGGACGCCAATCCGGATAAAGTGAAACAGGAATTGACAGAATATGGACTAGTGCCGGAAGAATGGGGCGGCGACACGATTTTCGTCAATGTCTCGGCGAAGCAAAAACTTGGATTGGAAGGCTTACTTGAAATGATTCTGCTCGTAGCGGAAGTCAATGAGTACAAAGCCAACCCGGATAAACGCGCTCGGGGCGCGGTCATCGAAGCCGAACTTGATAAATCCCGCGGTCCGGTTGCTCGCATACTGGTTCAGCACGGGACGCTGAAAGTCGGCGACGCCTTCGTCGCAGGTAATTGCTTCGGCCGTGTTCGTGCGATGGTTAACGATCGTGGACGTCGTTTAAAGGAAGCTGGCCCATCAACGCCGGTGGAAATTACCGGTCTTAACGAAGTGCCTCAAGCCGGCGATCCGTTTATGGTATTCGAAGACGAACGCAAGGCTCGTTCAATTGCCGACAAGCGGGCTATTACGCAGCGTCAGTCCGATCTGGGCTCGAATACGCGCGTCACACTGGATGATCTGTTCCGCCACATCAAGGAAGGCGAAATTAAAGATCTTAACGTTATCATCAAAGCCGACGTGCAAGGTTCGGTTGAAGCGCTCAAAAGTTCACTCGAGAAAATCGAAGTCGAAGGTGTTCGTGTCAAGATCATCCATAGCGGTGCCGGTGCCATTACCGAATCCGACATTATCTTGGCGGCGGCTTCGAACGCGATCGTGATCGGTTTCAACGTTCGTCCGGACAACCAAACGAAAGCGACGGCCGAGCAAGAGAAGGTCGATATCCGACTGCATCGCGTCATTTACAATGCGATCGAAGAGATCGAGCAAGCCATGAAAGGGATGCTTGATCCGGTTTACAAGGAAACCGTTATCGGCTACGCTGAGGTCCGCAATACGTTCAAGATCAGCAAAGTCGGGACCATCGCCGGCTGTATGGTGACTTCCGGCAAAATAACCCGCTCTGCGGAAATGCGTTTGGTTCGCGACGGGATTGTGGTATTCGAAGGAAAAATCGATTCACTGAAACGTTTCAAGGACGACGCCAAGGAAGTCGCCCAAGGTTACGAGTGCGGGATTACCCTGGACAATTACAATGACCTTAAAGAAGGCGACGTCATTGAGGCGTTCATCATGGAAAAGGTTGAACCGAAGTAAGGTGGGTGTCTAAAATGGCCAAAAATCGTACCGGCCGCGTAGGCGAACAGATTAAGAAAGAACTTAGCGTGCTCATCCAGAGTGAACTGAAAGATCCGCGCATCGGTTTTGTCACGGTGACCGGGGTCGATGTGACAAGCGATTTGTCACAGGCCAAAGTTTATCTCAGTGTGTTTGGCGACGAAGAGAAGAAAAACGAATCCTTAAAAGCGATAGAGAAAGCAACTGGCTTCTTACGCACCGAAATCGGAAAACGAATTCGGCTGCGTCATACGCCGGAGTTGATCTTCAAGATCGACGAATCCATCGCTTACGGCAGCCGGATCGAGAAGATTCTCGGCGAAATCACGCACGAGCACGAAGAATGATATGTAACATGAAGAATGATATTTCAAATGGAATCAAAAACTCAGCTTCTCAGTACCGAGAAGGTTGGATGAACCGGGGACCGAGTAGCGGAGCGTAGGTAAGCCTACGTGAGCAACGGAGGGACCTGGTGAGTTCAAGATTCGATGTCGAATGGCTACATGAAATACATCGTGATCCAAAGATGAGTTTTTGATGTCCTCTAGAAGGAGACGGCTATGCAGACGACCTATGAACGGGAGCTGAGTCAGAGCAAGGAGTTTTTGACTCAGAATGATCATTTCCTCATCGTGTCGCATGTTCAGCCGGACGGTGACGCAGTCAGTTCCACCCTTGTGGTGGGCTGGCTTCTGTCATGTCTGGGCAAAAAATTCGTGATGGTCAACGAAGGGCCGATCCCCAAGCGGATGCGTTACCTTTGGCATGCGGAGGAAATTCTCGACTTGTCGGTCACGCCGCTTGACCGTAAATTTGATCATGTGATTTGCGTGGATTGCGCCGATTTCAAACGAGTAGGTACCACGCACGAATGGTTTGCCGAAGGCGCGCAGCTGCTGAATATTGATCATCATCCGACCAATGATCTTTACGGTTCGGTCAATCTCGTCGTACCGAGCGCGGCAGCCACTGCCGAGATCTTATTCGATCTTCTTGCTTATATGGGACTCGAATTGGACGAGTCGGCTGCAACAGCGCTTTATACAGGTTTGTTGACGGATACCGGTGGGTTTCGGTATTCCAACACGTCGCCGAAGGTCATGGCGGCCGCATCCAAACTGTTGGAATACGGCGTAGACGGTCCCGGATTATCCGAGCTGTTGCTGGAGCAAATGACGTTGCCGCAGCTGCGCTTACTGACCCGGGCACTAAATGGTCTTGAGCTTACGGAAGACGGGAAGATTGGCTGGGTATCCGTAGATGACGAAGATTTGAAAGCGACCGGTGCGGTTCACGAGGATATGGAAGGCATCGTCAATTATCCGCGGAATATTCAAGGGGTCGAAGTAGGGCTGCTGTTTAAAGTCATTAACGAACATGCCGTTAAGGTGAGCATGCGATCCGCCGGGACCGTCGATGTGGCAAGGGTCGCCCAAAGCTTTGGTGGAGGCGGACATGTCCGTGCTGCTGGTGCTCGCATCGAGGGTACCTTGGAGACGATCATCCCAAGGGTTCTGGAACAAGTGAGGCTGCAGTTATGAATGCATACGAAGGCATTTTGCCTATCCACAAGCCGGCTGGGTTTACTTCTCATGATGTGGTCGCCAAATGCCGCGGCATTCTGAAGATGAAACGGATCGGTCATACCGGCACGCTAGACCCGGCAGTCACAGGCGTGTTGCCGTTATGTCTAGGTCGCGCAACGCGAATGGTTGAATATTTGCAAGAATTGCCGAAGGAATATGAGGCGACTCTAGTGCTTGGCGTTGCTACGGATACGGAGGACATGACGGGCGAAATCATCGAACAAGTGGAAGAAGTTCGGGTCACGGAAGAGGAAGTTCGACAGGTATTGTCCCGTTTCATTGGAACGATCTCACAGATTCCGCCGATGTATTCCGCACTGAAGCAAGACGGCAAGCGATTGTATGAGTTGGCGCGGGAAGGTAAAACCGTGGAGCGTAAGCCCCGCGAAGTGACGATTCATGAATTGGAGCTGCTGGCTTTCCATCCGGAAGGACCTCATCCTCGGATTTCTTTCCGGGCGTTATGTTCCAAAGGGACTTACATCCGCACACTGTGCGTCGATATCGGGCGAGCTCTAGGCGTCCCTGCTGCGATGACCGAGTTAAAGCGGACAATGTCGGCCGGCATCGCGGAGTCGCACTGTCTGACGCTGGACGAGGTAGCGAGGCATGTCGCGGGCGGAACGCTGCAAGAGCATTTACTGCCGGTTGATAGAGCTGTGGAGCATTTGCCGGCCCATATCGTCGAGGCCGATAAGGTTAAAGCGGCATTGCAAGGTCAACGGCTGTCTTCTACCGTCGTATCTCCAGCGGTCAAACGCGGTGAAACCGTACGGCTTTACAGCCCAGAACATCAATTTTTAGGCATTTTCCGGGTGGAAGAGGAGACGATGGCTGTGAAGGCAGTCAAAGTGTTTTTACCCGAATAGGACTCATGAAATGCGCATTCCGAGGGAAATTGCAGGTGACACGATCATGGAAACGATAAGATTATCATATCCACTAACCGAACGATTTATTGAACAAAATGCTCGCCCGCAAGTGCTGGCGATCGGTCAATTTGATGGGCTTCACCTGGGGCATGCCAGCGTGATTGATTCTGCTGTCAGGCTGGCTGGCGAACTAGGCCTTCCCGCCTCCGTCATGACGTTCCATCCGCATCCGAAGGAGGTCATGAAGAAAGGCGATTATGACGGCTACTTGACGCCCCCGGAGGAGAAGGAGCGAATTTTACGGGAAATGGGCGTGGATTTCGTATATATCGTTGAATTTAACGATGCCTTCTCCCGGGTGAGTCCGCAAAATTTCGTATCCGGGATCTTGGTGCCGCTTAAGGTACACACGGCGGTTGTTGGCTTTGACTTCCGCTATGGTTACCGGGGTGAAGGAGACGCAGGGATGCTTCGCGAGTTGAGCGGCAATGTTCTGGACGTGAACACGGTGCCGCCGTTCCTGATCGATGGGGAGAAGGTCAGCAGCTCGGGTATTCGTAAGGCACTGCAGGAGGGCGAAATCGAGTTAGCCAATCGCTGGTTTGGTCGGACGTACTCGCTGAGAGGGACGGTCATGCACGGTGAAAAGCGTGGGCGCCAGCTCGGTTTTCCGACAGCGAACCTTAAACTGGCGGAACACTATGTCGTGCCGGCCAGCGGGGTATACGCCGTGCGGGTTACCCACAACGGCACCACCTACACCGGTGTGATGAACGTTGGGGTCAAGCCAACCTTTCATGAGGATGGGAAGATCTTTTGGCTCGAAGCTCATCTATTTGAGTTTTCCGGTGAGATTTATGATGAGAGCTTGTCCGTGGAATTGGTTCATTATATCCGTGAGGAGCGCAAGTTCACTTCGCTGGATGAGTTGATCGCCCAAATCGGACGGGATGCAGATACCGCTAAACGTCTGCTGAAGACTTCCCCGTAATCAAGCCGGACTTGGCATTTACTTTGCCTATCGGCTATGATATACTATGTAACGTTGTCATGCGGAAGAACATGTTTTTTCCAAGCGGCAGCAGAACCTTGGCTTGGTTGCGCGGTTTCACCGCCGGCGACGAGGCTAACGGCGATTTGAGATAAAGGAGGTGAACAGGATGGCATTGACTCAAGAACGTAAACAACAATTGATCCAAGAGCACAAAACTCATGAGTCCGATACCGGATCCCCTGAGGTGCAAATTGCTATCCTTACGGAGAACATCGTGAATTTGACGGACCACTTGCGTACGCACAAGAAGGACCATCATTCCCGTCGCGGTCTTCTGAAGATGGTTGGTCAACGTCGTAAGTTGTTGGCTTACCTGAAGAACAAAGACGTGAGACGTTACTCCGCTTTGATCGAGAAACTTGGATTGCGTCGTTAATTCGAAAGTTTGATAAAAGCAGCCTAGTTGCATGGCGGACGCTGGCGAAGCGTGCGTGTGCGGCCGGGTTGCTTTTTACCCATTTAGGGGCTTGTTACGATAAGCTTCCACGATCAGCTCCTTCAGGAGCTTTTGTTATGAGGACATCTTTCTATTGCTAGACAGCCGTTCATCTTATGAATTGCCGAAAAGCAGGAAATAATGAACTCAGTACCGAACTTGTAATGGTGATAAGGAGGGATTTCATGCAGAATCAAGTGAAAATGAATTTGGGGGGGAGACCTCTCATTTTGGAAACCGGCCGATTGGCCAAGCAAGCAAACGCGGCCGTCATGGTCCGCTACGGAGATACGGCGGTGCTTTGTACGGTTACGGCCTCTTCGGAGCCCAAGGACTTGGACTTTTTCCCGTTGACGGTCAATTATGAAGAGAAACTTTATGCAGTCGGTAAAATTCCCGGTGGCTTCATTAAACGGGAAGGACGTCCGAGCGAAAAGGCCATTTTGGCTAGCCGCTTGACCGACCGTCCGATTCGCCCGCTGTTCCCGGAAGGATTCCGTAACGACGTGCAAATCGTAAACCTGGTCATGAGCGTGGATCAAGACTGCGAGCCGGAAATTGCGGCAATGATTGGGACTTCTGCAGCGCTGAGCATTTCCGATGTTCCGTTTAACGGGCCGATCGGCGGCGTAGCGGTTGGACGGGTTAACGGGCAATTCGTGATTAATCCGGACGTGGCTGAGCAAGAAGCCAGTGACATTTACGTGGTTGTAGCCGGTACCAAAGACGCCATCATGATGGTGGAGGCGGAAGCCAACGAAGTGCCTGAAGAGGTGATGCTCGAGGCGATCATGTTCGGCCATGATGAAATCAAGAATATCGTTGCCGTCATCGAAGAGCTCGTGAAAGTAGCCGGCAAAGAGAAGATGCAAGTGAAGCTCCATAAAGTGAATGAAGATGTGAACCGGGAAGTTCGCGCTTTGGCCCAGAATCGTCTGGTTGAAGCCGTGAAAATTGCCGAGAAGCATGCGCGTCAGGATGCGATTGATGCCATCAACGACGAAACGGTGGCTCATTTCGAAGAGAAATACATAGAATCGCCGGAATTGCTTGCCGATGTGAAGGAAGTCTTGCATGACATCGTTAAGGAAGAAGTACGCCGGTTGATTACCCATGATAAAGTGCGCCCTGACGGTCGTAAATTGGAAGAAATTCGTCCGATCGAATGCGATATTAATCTGTTGCCACGTACGCATGGCTCCGGTCTGTTTACCCGCGGTCAAACGCAAGCGTTGAGCGTATGTACGCTGGGGGCACTGGGTGACGTTCAAATTCTTGACGGCATCGATCTGGAAGAATCCAAGCGCTTTATGCACCATTATAACTTCCCGCCGTTCAGCGTTGGTGAAGCTCGTCCACTCCGGGCTCCGGGCCGCCGCGAAATCGGTCACGGCGCTCTAGGCGAACGCGCGTTGTCGAAGGTGATTCCGCCGGAAACCGAATTCCCGTATACGATTCGTCTTGTATCGGAAGTATTGGAATCCAACGGTTCGACGTCCCAAGCGAGCATCTGCGCCAGCACGCTGGCCATGATGGATGCGGGCGTTCCGATCAAAGCTCCGGTTGCCGGGGTGGCGATGGGTCTGATTAAAGACGGCGAGCACGTGTCTATCCTGACTGACATTCAAGGGATGGAAGATCATCTCGGAGACATGGACTTCAAAGTGGCAGGCACTTCGGAAGGCGTTACGGCTATTCAAATGGATATCAAGATCGACGGAATCGACCGGCAGATTTTGACCGATGCTTTGAAACAAGCCCGAGAAGGTCGGATGTTTATCCTGTCCAAAATGATGGAGCGCATTCAAAAGCCGAAGGAGCATTTGTCCCCTTACGCGCCGAAGATCGTTATCATGCACATCAATCCGGACAAGATCCGCGATGTCATCGGGGCAGGCGGCAAGATCATCAACAAGATCATCGAGGAAACCGGCGTGAAAATCGATATCGAACAAGACGGCCGCGTATTTATCGCTTCTACGAACGAAGAGATGAACAGCAAAGCGCGTTCGATTATCGAAGGGATCGTCAAGGAAGTCGTGGTCGGTGAAATTTATGTAGGTACCGTCAAACGGATTGAAAAATTCGGCGCTTTCGTCGAGATTTTGCCGGGGAAAGACGGTTTGGTGCATATTTCCCAGTTGTCCACGGAACGCGTAGCTAAAGTGGAGGACGTCGTGGCGATCGGTGATACGGTAACTGTCAAGGTAACCGAGATCGACAACCAAGGACGGATCAATCTTTCCCGCAAAGCGGTACTAACCGCAGAAACGGAAAAATCCTCTTCCAACTAAATAACGCAGCTTGACGACGCAGGCCATCCTTGCGGGAAAAGAGACAGAATGAATCAATTCTGGCTCTTTTTTAATGCTTCCGGAAAGGAAGCATATCTACGGGCTTGTCAACATATGATGGGGACAAAAACCGTTTGAGGGGATGAGCTTCAGCATGGGTCGGAACAAGTTTGCGGTCATCGCGATATGCATTGCCTTTGTCATGATACTGGGGCAGTTTGCTGGCATTCGGGCTTTTGTCGCGGAAAGCTCAGAGGGAGAGGGCGGCAGCTTCGCCTTCCGCCTGATTAACGACCTGGCCGGAGGCCCTGGCGCTAAAGGCTTGCAAGATCAAGAAAGCGGCGGGGCTACGAAGGCTCCAGATCCACTTCTGGCTCAAATCCGAGATGAGGCCGCAAAGCGGCGGATTGCGCCGGTGGACGCCGTCGTCGACCGGGTCTGGAAAGCCATTCCCGGTTATAACGGCCGTGAGGTGGATATTGAACTCACCTACGCCAAGGCCAAGCAGCAACCAGAAGGTGCTGAAATCGAATACGTATATCGCGAGCTGAAACCGAAGGTGAATCTGGATGATCTGGGTGCCCAGCCGATATACCGGGGGAATCCGAATAAGCCGATGGCGGCGCTGATGATCAATGTCGCCTGGGGCAACGAATATCTTGTGCCTATGCTTGATACGTTGGATAAGTCGAAGGTGAAAGCTACCTTCTTCCTCGATGGCAGCTGGTTAAAGAAGAATGAAGAGATGGCCGCTGAAATCAAGCGGCGGGGTCATCAAATTGAAAATCATGCCTACTCGCATCCGAATATGAGCGAGTTGGAAGTAACCCGGGCTCGTCTCGAGATCTCCAAGACGAAAGACCTGTTGAAGGAGAAGCTGGGCGTGGAGAACCGCTGGTTTGCTCCGCCTTCGGGCGATTATAATATGCAAACCGTTAAACTGGCAGCAGAACAAGGGCTCAAGACGGTCTTGTGGACCTTGGATACAGTGGATTGGAGAAACCCGCCGGCATCCAGCATCATCAGTAAGATCGGCAGCAAGGTGGAGCCGGGAACGCTCATTCTGATGCATCCGACGGCATCCAGCCGGGATGCGATTGAGGGGATGATTCAGGCCATCCGAAGTAAAGGGCTGACGCTAGGCACGGTAGAGCAGACGTTGTCGCCGGACCGGATCGAAGCCGAGGTTCCTCAGAGTTGAGCTTGCCGCCTTTTTTTGGTAGGATAGGGATGCATTTATTAACGATGCACAGAAATGCTTTGCAAAACATTTAGGAGGGCCTCTCGTGAAGAAAACGCAATTGAAAAACGGCCTTCGGGTGGTTATGGAGAAAATACCGACTTGTCGTTCTGTCTCGTTCGGTATTTGGGTCAAAACCGGCTCCCGCAATGAGAGCCCTGAACGGGGCGGAATTTCACATTTCATCGAACACATGTTATTTAAAGGTACGGAGCGGTACAGCGCCAAGGATATCGCAGAGCAATTTGATGCGATCGGCGGGAATGTAAACGCATTTACGTCAAAGGAATATACCTGTTATTATGCCAAAGTGCTGGATGAGCATTTACCGATCGCGGTTGACGTGTTGTCGGACATGTTTTTCCGTTCCTTGTTCGATGCGGAAGAGTTGCGGAAAGAGAAGAACGTGATCGTCGAAGAAATCTCCATGTACGAAGATACGCCAGACGATATGGTGCACGACCTCGTGTCACAGGCGGCTTACGGGGAACATCCGCTGGCGCTGCCGATTTTAGGAACCGAGGAGCAGCTTCGCGCAATGGAATCCGAGCATCTTCGGGAATATATGCGGGAGCACTACACGATCGAGAACACGGTCATCAGCGTTGCCGGCAACATAGACGATCACGTGATCGATCTGCTAGAGAAATATTTCGGAGACTTTTCGAACCGAGGAAGTTCCAGCGCGTTGGAATCACCCGATTTTCTTGGTGGACTCCGATTTCATCGCAAGAAAACAGAGCAGAACCATATTTGCTTATCTTTTCCGGGATTATCGGTTGGCGAAGAGAAGCAGTACGCCATGGTGCTGCTTAACAATGCGATTGGCGGTGGCATGAGTTCGCGCCTCTTCCAGGAGATTCGCGAGAAACGCGGTTTGGCGTATTCCGTGTACTCCTATCATAGCTCGCATGCAGACAGCGGATTATTTACGGTTTACGCAGGAACCGCGCCTCGCCAGACCAAGGAAGTGCTGGACTTGACCAAGGAGATCCTGCACGACGTATCGGTCAACGGGATTACCGTCGGTGAGCTGAGTAAAGGCAAGGAACAATTGAAGGGGAGCTTGATCTTGAGCCTGGAGAGCACCGGAAGCCGGATGAATCGACTCGGCAAGAACGAGTTGATGCTCGGCAGACATTATACCTTGGATGAAATGATCGCCCGGATCGAGGCGGTGACGATGGACGATGTCAATCAGGTGATGAAGGCTATGTTTAGCCAACCGTTTTCGCTTGCGATGGTGGGTTCCTCGGATCGTGTGATTTCGGGAGTAAGGAGAGATGAACTTGTCGTTTGAAGTACAAATTAACCGTTTAGCGGGAAATGAAGATATTGAACTGCCTCGCAAAATGTCGGAGCTAGCCTCCGGCTTTGACCTCTATGCTGCCGTTACGGAGCAACTGACGCTCCAGCCGGGGCAACGTGCCCTCGTGCCGACCGGGATCGCCATTGCGATGCCCGGCGGCCTAGAGGCGCAAATCCGTCCGCGCAGCGGTCTGGCCTTTAAGCACGGGATTACGTGTCTAAACACGCCGGGTACGATCGATGCCGATTATCGCGGCGAAATTAAGGTACTGCTGATCAACCTCGGGCAGGAGCCGTTTGTGATTCAGCGGAATGAACGGATTGCACAGATGGTGTTCCAGATCGTTCCTGAGGTGAATCTCGTTCAAGTGGACGAGCTGTCTGAGACCGTTCGCGGCGACGGTGGATTTGGCCATACGGGAACGAAGTAAAGCGTAGGAGCAAAGGGCATATTTGAACCTGCATTTCTTCTGTAGGTAACTAGTGGATAAGGGTAAAAAAGGTTCTTATTTTCGGTTAAGCAGGGGTTATAGCCGAAATAAAGGACTTTTTTACCCTTATTTTCATTCATCGCTCTTAAAAGTTGCTTAATAGGCCCAGTTCAGCTCAGAATTAAGCCCTAAATGTCCTCTATTATTGAGATTTAGAGGGATTTGGTTGAAATAGCGACCTAAATGTCCCTTGTTTTCTCCAGGACTAGTACATGAGAGAAACCGCCCAACACCGCACGATCTTATACTATTGTGGCTATTCCCTTGAACTGCAGCAGATGCGATCTCCTTTAACTTCTCCATTTGGGCGTCTCGTTCTTCAATAATGTCTTGGCGCCGAACTAACCCTCCGTATGGTCTCGTAAATCTACAGCTACATTCCGAATGTTCTTCTTCTCCTGCACCCCATCATTTTTAACCAATGTTCATTTTTCACAGCAGGTGCTCCCTTGGAAAGCGCGATTAATAGCTGTGAAGGCGTAAGCCCACCCAACTCGACAACAAGATCACCTCGTTGTAATGACGCCATTGTCCTTATAACAACCGGGCCTTGGGGCGTCCAATATAAAGGTAAATCCAAGTATAGCAGGGAGGGTAAATAAGAGCTGATACCGGTGTGAGGATCTTGAAGTTACACCATAAGTTCTTCAAAAGCAAAGAAAAAGCGGCTTGATAAACGGGAGTCATCGTGCTGCTATGACGATTTACATATCCTGGATCCTCCCTTTTCACCACTTCGTGGGCAACGGCATAAGATGCTCTATACTGTGTTGCTTGGAAGGAGTGCCGTCTAAGAATGCTGACTGGAATAACGATTGTATTCCTCGGTGGTGACGCCAGGCAGGTGGAGGTCATCAACAAATGTCTGGAACTAGACGCAACGGTACGGGTTGTTGGCTTTGATCGGTTGGAGACCCCGCTGAAGGGAGTATCGCAGGAGACGTTAAGTCCAGGATTGCTGGCCGGTGCCGACGTCATCATCCTTCCGGTAATCGGTTGCGATGACCACGGCGTTGTCCCAGCGCCGTTCTCTGCGGAACAACTGGTCATCAAACACGAATGGTTCGCAGCTATTCGAAAAAGCACACTGGTCTATACCGGGATTGCCAAAAGCTTCTTGAAGCAAATGAGCACGGATCACGGTTTCCAGATCATCGAGGTGCTCGATCGTGACGACGTCGCCATCTATAACTCGATTCCGACAGCGGAAGGCGCCGTGATGATGGCGATCCAGAATACGGACATTACCATTCACGGTTCGACTTGCATCGTGCTGGGGATTGGGCGAACAGGTTTTACGCTGGCGGCTACGCTGCAGGGTTTGGGAGCGAATGTAAGGGTAGGGGTACGCCGGGAAGACGACGTGGCCAGAGCGGTGCAAATGGGCTGGAAGCCTTTTGCCACAAGGGATTTGGCCGCTAACGTAGCGGATGTTGACTTGATTTTTAATACGATTCCGACTATGATAGTCACAGCGCAAATCATCTCGAAACTGCCCCGCACGGCGGTGATCATCGACCTTGCTTCGGCGCCTGGTGGGACGGATTTCCGTTTCGCCGAGAAGCGCGGAGTCAAGGCGATTTTAGCCCCTGGCATCCCCGGTATCGTCGCTCCCAAAACGGCTGGAATTATTATGGCAAATACGATTTGTCAGTCGATTTTGGATGAGTATTTATTACGGGGGGATGAACAGTGAATTGGCAGGGAAAAACGGTAGGTTACGCCATTACGGGCTCGCATTGTACGTTTGCTGAGGTGATGCCTCAGATTCAGCGTTTTGTTGACGGAGGGGCGAAGGTTGTGCCGATCATATCCCAGTCGGTGCTTACGACCGACACCCGTTTCGGTAAATCAGAAGATTGGCGTAAACAGTTGAAAGATATTACAGGGAATGATATTATTTCTTCAATTGTCGAAGCTGAACCGCTGGGTCCAAGCAAGCTGCTCGACGTTTTGGTTATCGCGCCCTGCACGGGAACGAGCACGAGCAAGTTGGCTAACGCCGTTACGGACAGTCCCGTGCTTATGGCGGCGAAAGCCCAACTGCGAAACGGGCGTCCACTCGTCATCGCGGTGTCGACTAATGACGGTTTAGGTTTTAATTTGGCGAACATCGCTAAATTAATCGTGGCTAAAAACGTGTATTTCGTTCCATTCGGTCAAGATAATCCGATCGGTAAACCGAATTCGCTGGTAGCCAATATGGAACTGGTACCTGAAGCTTGCTATGCTGCGCTTGAAGGCAAACAGCTGCAACCGCTGATTATCGAACGCTTTCATGGGTAATCGGCAGCAGAGGGCATGCCAGGTGCTCAAGTAACCCATGCAGGCCGTTACACGCCGCGATTTTCTCAGGACGGACTCAACAACAAAGGTAGAAAGTATCGGAACAATTTGCTCAAAGGCGCAGCATGGAATGCCGTTTACAATCGCGGAGATCATTGCGGCGAAGGGGTATGTTTTCGAAGCTCTGGGTTCGTTAATCTTACTAAATCTTACGGAATGAAGTCATCGCTTTACTCCGCACTTATTAACTGGAGGAATATCCATGCGCATTTTGGTGCAAAAATTTGGTGGCACGTCTCTTTCAACGAAGGAAGCAAGAGACCATGTCATCTCACACGTACGCCGGGAACTGGATAACGGTTTCCGGCTCGTCGTGGTGGTTTCGGCCATGGGCCGCAAAGGCGATCCTTACGCGACAGATACTTTGCTTGATTTGGTTGCCGAGGGGGATGGCTATTTGCCGCCTCGCGAACAAGATTTGTTAATGGCTTGTGGTGAAATTATTTCCGCAGCCAAACTATGCAGTCTGTTAACCGAGCGGAACATTTCCTCCGTCGTGTTAACCGGAGCCCAAGCCGGTTTCCGAACGGACAGCCAGTACGGCAATGCAAGAATTCTGGATATCGTCCCTACAAGGGTGCTGGAAGAACTGCAGCAGAAGGATGTCGTAATCGTGACGGGATTTCAGGGTCAAAATCAGGGCGGCGATTTCACGACGTTGGGACGCGGAGGTAGCGATACATCCGCAACGGCCTTGGGAGCTGCGTTGCACGCTGAGATGGTCGACATATACACGGACGTGAATGGGATATTAACCGCGGATCCGCGGATCGTCGAGGATGCGAAGCCGCTGGAATACGTCAGCTACGCAGAAATCTGCAACATGGCGCATCAGGGCGCGAAGGTCATTCACCCCCGTGCGGTGGAAATCGCGATGCAATCAGGGATCCCTGTTCGCGTGCGATCGACTTTTTCGCAGGGAGAAGGAACGCTGGTCGCTAACCCCGAAGGGTTTAAGGATGTCCAGATCGGGATCGTAGACCGTTACGTGACTGGGATCGCTTACGTGGCGAACGTGACGCAGATTCGGGTGGAATCGGCTGGAAAGGGCCCGGATAACCTGCAATTGCAAGTGTTTAAGACGATGGCGGAGAATGACATCAGCGTTGATTTTATTAATGTGACCCCGACAGGCGTCGTTTATACCGTGTTTGACAAAGATTCGGCCAAGGCTGAAGCGGTATTGAAGTCGTTGGAGCTTTCACCTCAAATCTGCACCGGCTGTGCCAAGGTTTCGGTCATCGGCGGCGGGATTAACGGGGTACCGGGGATTATGGCAAAGATTGTCGAAGCATTGACCGAGCATGGGATTCAAATTCTGCAATCGGCAGATTCGAATACCACGATTTGGGTGCTGGTGCATAAGGACGATATGGTGCAAGCGCTGCGGGCGTTGCATGCCAAATTCGAACTGGGTCGTTAACCCTCGAAATCGTTGGATCGCATAGGGAAAAGGCAGGGAATGCTGATAGGGCAGTAATAATAAAGCGAAGCGGGAGACGGGAGGAGGAAATGGCGTGATTGATTTCGGAAGAGTAATTACAGCCATGGTAACGCCTTTTAATGATCAAGGGAAAATTGACTGGGACCAGACCGCAAGCCTGATCGACTATTTGGTGGAGGAGCAACAGTCCGACAGCCTTGTCGTAAGCGGAACAACGGGAGAGTCCCCTACGCTAACGGACGAAGAAAAGCTTGAATTATTTGCCTTTACGGTGAAGCATGTGGCCGGGCGCTGCAAAATCATCGCTGGCACAGGCAGCAACGATACTGCTCACTCCGTAAATTTGACGCGTGAAGCCGAAAAATGCGGCGTTGACGGAATCCTGCTGGTCGCCCCGTACTATAATAAGCCGAATCAGGAAGGCCTTTTCCGCCATTTTGAAGCGATCGCGGCCGTTACGAGCTTGCCGATCATTCTGTATAACGTACCGAGCCGTACGGTGGTCAGTTTAAGCGTAGATACGACGCTGCGGCTGGCGAAGATTCCTAACATTGTGGCTACCAAGGAATGCGCGCCGCTCGATCAAATTGCCACGATCGTATCTCAGGCACCAGACCATTTTAGAGTATACTCGGGGGATGATGCTTCTGCACTGCCGGCGATGGCAGTGGGGGCTTACGGCGTCATCAGCGTCGCCAGCCATGTTGCTGGCCGCACGATTAAAGAGATGGTCGTTCAATTCTTCAACGGACATGTCGATGAAGCAAGTCGTTTGCATCGGGAGCTCCTGCCGTTATTCAAGGTTTTGTTCGAGTGCCCGAATCCGGTTGCGGTGAAATATGCGTTAAACGAGACCGGTCATCCCGTTGGTTCAGTGCGGCTGCCGCTTGTACCGCCGAATGAAGAAGAAGCGTTGCGGATTCGCAGCATGCTCTAAACGGTTCCATCTTGCTTTTTAACCAAAAATGTGCTGCATTTCCATAAACCGATGCCTTCAACGAAGGCATCGGTTTTTTTGTCATGGTGCAAGGTAACGTTAAACGTAGGTAAAGCATCTGACTTGTTTTTTGCCAATTTAATCATGTATAATGATTTCAAGTGACTGGGTGCGGTGAATTTTTAAATTAAATGGCTCGTTCAAGAGAATGGCTTACATCAGCAAGCGAAGGCGGAGTTCGTTATGCTAAATCGCTGTAAGCTGGATGAAGCAATGTGGCATTACCATAGCTTGATTGAACAACCATTTAGATGATGATTTGGAGACACGACCAGACCGTCTTGATCGAGGCGGTTGTTTATTCCTGCAATCAAAGATTGGTAATCAAACGCAGTGGTCGGAGCCATTTCCATAGGAATTTTCGATACAACGTCCAAAATAATTAGGAGGGTTAGATTCACTTGTCTAAAAAAATGAATAATGAAAAATTGACGATTTTCGCATTGGGCGGCGTCGCAGAAATTGGGAAGAACATGTATGTCGTTCAATATGCCAATGACATCGTGGTCATCGACTCCGGGCTTAAGTTTCCGGAAGAGGACATGCTTGGCATCGACATCGTCATTCCCGATATCACTTACTTGACGGAGAACCGCGATAAAGTAAGAGGCATCGTGCTGACGCACGGACACGAAGACCATATCGGCGGTTTGCCATATGTGTTGAAGAACTTAAACGTTCCGGTTTACGGAACAAAACTGACTTTAGGGCTTGTCGAGAATAAGCTGAAGGAAGCGGGGCTGCTTGGCGAAACGAAACGCGTGCTGATCAACGCCGATTCCGTGATCGAGCTCGGAACGACGATGAAAGCTTCGTTCTTCCGGACAAATCATAGTATTCCGGATTCGGTTGGCGTATGCATCGAAACCCCGGAAGGCAACGTGGTTCATACCGGCGACTTCAAATTTGATCATACCCCAGTCAATGATCAATATGCGGACTTGCACCGGATGGGCGAAATCGGGAAAAATGGGGTTTTAGCACTTTTATCGGATAGCACCAATGCGGAGAGACCGGGCTTCACGCCTTCGGAGAAGAATGTCGGCATCGTTCTTAGCGATATTTTTCATAAAGCGAAGCAACGCGTCGTTGTGGCGACTTTCGCCTCCAACGTGCACCGCATTCAACAAGTCATCGACGCGGCGTACGCAACGAACCGGAAGCTGACGATTATCGGACGCAGCATGGTTAACGTCGTAACGATTGCAGAAGAACTTGGTTATTTGAACGTTCCGGACGGAATCATCATCGAGCCGGAGGAAGTTAACAAGATGGCGGCGGACCGCGTAGTCATTCTGTGCACGGGCAGCCAAGGGGAACCGATGTCCGCTTTAACGCGGATGGCTCGCTCGACGCACCGGAAGGTCGATATCCTTCCCGGGGATACGGTTATCATCGCGGCAACTCCAGTACCGGGCAATGAGAAGTATGTTGGACGGACGATCGACGAGCTGTTCCGCCTCGGCGCGGAAGTCATTTACAGCGGATCGAACTCCGGCGTGCACGTATCGGGTCACGGCAGCCAAGAAGAATTGAAGCTGATGCTGAATTTGATGCGGCCTAAATATTTCATTCCGATCCACGGGGAATACCGGATGCTGCGCAGACACGCGCTACTCGGCGAGTCGGTTGGCGTGGAGCCGGATAACATTTTCCTGGTTGATATCGGGGATACCATCGAGATTCAGAACGGCGTAGCCCGTAAAGCAGGGAAAGTGCCTGCCGGCAACGTGCTGATCGATGGACTTGGCGTTGGCGACGTCGGCAATATCGTTTTGCGCGACCGCAAGCTGTTGTCCCAAGACGGCATCCTGGTTGTCGTCGTTACGCTTAGCAAGCAGGACGGTACGATCGTGTCCGGTCCGGATATCATTTCCCGTGGCTTCGTTTATGTCCGTGAATCGGAAGGGCTTCTGGATGAGGCGAATCGGATCGTATCCAGCACGCTCGAGAAGCTGATGAGCGAGAACGTGAACGAGTGGGCATCGTTGAAAACCAACGTCAAGGATGCGCTCGGCCGATTCTTGTATGAGCAAACGCGCCGTAGACCGATGATCTTGCCGATCATTATGGAAGTATAACAATCGTATAGCACACAGTCGCCTCTTTTCCTGCCGGTAATTGGACGGTTCCTTGCAGGAGAGGAGGCTTTTTCATGTTTTGTATAGAGTGAAGAAGGTTGTCGGCATACTAAGGGCTGCGTAGCGTAACGAGACTTCGTCGGATATGCCGACACCGAAAGGAAGGCTTGACCATGAACAAGGACCTGAGCAAATCAACCGTTCGCAGCGAATCCGAGCTGCCGCCAAACGAGGCCGAGAAGAAAGAGGCCACGGTACCGGAAATGATTCAACAGCTGGGACAAACAGCGGTACCAACACCAGGTGAATCCAATGTTTATTGCTTGACGATCATCGGTCAGATCGAAGGGCATTTGGTATTGCCGCCGCAAAATAAAACAACCAAATACGAGCATTTGATTCCTCAATTGGTTGCGGCTGAACAGAATCCACGGATCGAAGGACTGTTAATTATTCTCAATACGGTAGGGGGCGATGTGGAGGCGGGGCTTGCGATCGCGGAGATGATCGCTTCCTTGTCCAAACCGACCGTTACTGTCGTCATCGGAGGGGGACATAGCATCGGGGTTCCGATTGCGGTGGCTTCCGATTATTCGCTAATTGCCGAAAGCGCGACGATGACAATTCATCCCATTCGCATGACGGGGCTTGTCATCGGGGTACCCCAGACGTTCGAATATATCGAGAAAATGCAGGAGCGTGTCGTGCGGTTCGTCACGACACACTCGCATATCACAGAGGAGTTGTTCAAGGAGCTGATGTTCAAAACCGGAGAATTAAATCGGGACATCGGAACTGCAGTTGGAGGCAATGATGCCGTGAAGTATGGGCTTATCGATGCGATCGGAGGTATCGGCGAGGGGTTGACCCAGCTGAATTCGTTGATCGAATCCCGGAGACAAGCGGGAGGGATCACACAATGACCCATTACACCATTCTTCCGGAAGAAGCCTACTGGGAAAATGCAGAGAATCAAGAGGCGTACGGAGAAATCGAGTTGAACGGCGTACTGATGCAGGTGCGGATGGAAGCCGGTAACCGGGCGACGATCGTACGGTTGCTGCGCTGCCAACTGGAGGATTATTTGAACCCGGAGCTGGCGCCCGGGCGGCAAATCGCTTTTTTTCCAACTTTATTGAAATGAGATAAATGCCGTCAACGGTATCTTCTCTAGGTCCCCCCTCGGTGATTATGGTATAATATTCATCTAGGGGGTGTTTTCGTTTGCCACGGAAACGGAAGAAGAAGAAGGCTGCCATTGGCAGCATGCTCAAATACGAAATATACGGAATCATCCTGATTACCTTATCCATTATCGCATTGTCCGGGGAGGCTGCCGTAGGAAGAACGTTATCGAAAATGGCCGCGTTGATCCTCGGCAAATTTTATTTTGTGATCCCTGTGATCGGCATTTACATAGGACTAGCTGTCATGATTAATCGAAAATGGCCTAATCGCTGGAACGCCCGCCGCAGCGGCGTGCTGCTGGCAGTGCTGTCGCTGACGTTGATGAGTACGATTTCGGCCATGCAGCATAAACTGGCTCCGGCAGTCCCTTTGTCTACGGGCAACGTTCTCGGCCAGATTCATCGCGATTTGCAAGCGGCGCTGTTTCAGCCCGCTGTGAGCGATTCTGGGATGAGCTTGCTGGGGCTGGATATCAGCGGCGGTTATGTCGGCGCCCTGGAATTCGCCTTGCTTTACTCTCTGTTTGGCATGGCCGGTGCCAAGCTGATTATGATCGTGCTGCTGGCCATCAGCTTTATGCTGGTCACAGGACTGTCCTACGTTGATCTATTCCGAATATTGCGTTCTAAATTGGCCGTGTTAGGCGAGAGTCTTGGGAAGAAAATGCGGATGCTGCGTCCTGTACCGGTACGCGGCAAAGCCAAGCGGGTAGAGAAATCGACCCCGGCGGTAACCTCTTACGATGATCCGGAGGAGGAACCTCACGATAATGACGAGGCTGTAATTGCTTCAACTCGGAAGAAGCCGGTATTTTTCCAATTGCTGAATTTTAAGGGAAGACCGGATGAACCAGGGATAGAACCGCCAAATCCGGATGAACAGGGAGATGTCGAGGCTGCCGAACATACCGCTGAAGCGGAAATCAATTGGAATGAGCTGAATTACATCGGCAAGGAAGAAGGGACGGAGAGAGGTCAACTGGAGGATCATCGCGGCAACGACACCGGCCCGATCATCCGCGATTTCTTCGATCATATTCAACGGGAAGGCCTGCACCACGATGAGGATGGAGAAGAAGCCGAGCGAGGTATCCCCGACCTCCATGACGATTCCTTAGCAGAGCGGGAAGCTGACGATGCGTTTGACGACGCATTAGCAGGGAACGCCGATGCTGTGAACCGTGGCGAGTCAGGACTCGAAGGAGAGGGTGGCGTTGTTAGCCCTAGCGAAGAAATAGCTCCGCCCCCTCCGCCTAAACCGGCACCGAAGCCGTATAAAATGCCTTCCTTCCGGCTTCTCTCCAAACCGGCCGGAGCGGGCAAATCCGGTGATCAAGCCGATTACATGCAGACCGCCCGCAAGCTGGAGGCCACGCTCGAAAGCTTTGGCGTTCGAGCTCGGGTGCTGGAGGTTGTGCGCGGACCGGCGGTGACGCGCTACGAAATTCAGCCGGATATCGGCGTGAAGGTCAGCCGAATCGTCAATTTGACGGACGATATTGCCTTGGCCTTAGCCGCTAAAGATATCCGTATGGAAGCGCCGATTCCGGGCAAATCCGCAATCGGCATCGAGGTGCCGAACAACGAGGTATCGCTGGTCACGATGCGTGAGGTGATGGAGACACCGACGTTTATGGATGCGGAATCGAAGCTGAGCATTGCTTTCGGGCGCGATATTTCCGGTCAGACGATCGTCGGAAACCTGGCGAAAATGCCTCACCTTCTGGTAGCCGGAGCGACGGGCTCAGGGAAATCGGTATGCATTAACGGCATTATCACCAGCATCTTGTTCAAAGCAAAGCCGGATGAAGTGAAATTTATGATGGTCGACCCCAAAATGGTCGAGCTCAATGTCTATAACGGGATTCCTCATCTGTTGACCCCTGTTGTCACGGATCCCCGGCGAGCTTCGTTGGCACTTAAGAAAATCGTCGTTGAGATGGAGAAACGTTATGAGTTGTTCTCCAAATCGGGAGCACGGAACATTGAAGGCTACAATCACATGATGGCGGATCGACCGGAGGCCATCTTGCCTTACATCGTGGTCATCGTGGACGAGCTGGCGGACTTGATGATGGTCGCGGCCAGCGATGTCGAAGATGCCATCGCGCGGCTGGCACAAATGGCCCGTGCTGCCGGCATCCATCTGATTATTGCCACGCAGCGGCCGTCGGTCGACGTCATTACCGGCGTCATCAAAGCCAACATCCCGTCGCGGATCGCGTTTGGGGTATCCTCTCAGGTGGATTCACGGACGATCCTCGATATGGCGGGCGCCGAGAAGCTGCTAGGTCGCGGGGACATGCTCTATATGCCGATGGGCGCCTCTAAGCCGATACGGGTGCAAGGCGCGTTTATGAGCGACCAGGAAGTTGAGACCATCGTAGGTTTTGTGCGGGGGCAAGGTCAAGCCGAATATGACGAAAGCTTGGTTCCCGAGGTCGACGATGAAGTGCACGAGGCGGAAGAGGTGTTGGACGAGCTTTATGATCAAGCCGTCCAGATCGTGCTAGAAGCGAAGCAAGCCTCCGTTTCGCTGTTACAGCGGCGGATGCGCGTCGGCTATACCCGGGCTGCGCGACTGATCGATTCCATGGAAGCGCGAGGGATCGTCGGACCTTATGAAGGCAGTAAACCAAGAGAAGTATTAATGTCAATGGAGCAATACAAAATGGGAAGGATCTCCTCCTGATCTGTCAGGATTAGGGGAATCCTTCCCCTTTCTTTTTTTAGGAGTACTCGAAACTTAGGGTGCATAGGAAGGGACGACGCTTGTCATACTAAAGTCACCCATCCTTGTTGAACAACTTCTAAAAAGAGAGGTAGAGCTAAACATATGAAGAAAGCGAAGATCTGGTTTGCCTCCGGTTTAGTGCTGCTTTTGTTCGGAATCGGATACGGAGCGAACGTACTCCGGCATACGCTTGACGAAGGCAAAGTCAATACCTATAAAGCACAGCCCGCGTTCAGTGAGCAGGTTATCGATTATGGGGCATTCGGGAAAGACGTGTATGAGCTGCAGGGGAGGCTTTCTTATCTTGGTTTTTACCACGGTAAGTTAGACAGCTACTTTGGTCCCAAGACGCGTGACGCCCTCAAATGGTTCCAGTCGGAGTTTGGGATGGAGGCGGATGGCCTCGCTGGCCCAAAAACGAAGTTAAAGCTTTACAACGCCACGAAAAACTGGAAGCCAGGCATGGAATACGCCAATGCCGGTGGGGCGGCGAAACCTCAAACCGGAACGGGAAATAAAACCGGTGGAGAGGGTGGCGGTGCAGGTAAAGTGAAAGCGGAATCCGCGGATCTATCCGCCTCCAACGCCATGGGATTGTCGGAGAACGATTTGCGGATTATGGCTAACGCCGTTTACGGGGAGTCGCGCGGCGAGCCGTTTGAAGGCCAGGTTGCCGTAGCGGCGGTGATCTTGAACCGGGTGAAGTCGCCGAGTTTTCCTAACACCGTGTCCGGCGTCATCTTTCAGCCTGGCGCATTTACGGCTGTTGCGGACGGTCAAATCTGGCTGGAGCCTAACGAACAAGCCCGCAAAGCCGTACAGCAGGCGCTAAATGGCTGGGATCCGTCGGGAGGCTGCATTTACTATTTCAACCCAAGAACGGCGACCTCGAAATGGATCTGGTCGCGACCGCAGGTCAAGACGATCGGAGAGCATATTTTCTGTATGTAAATAGTTGATTATCGAAGGAGCAGCCGCTTGTCGTCAGGTTGCTTCTTTCCTTTGAATTGGTATAGAATGGAACTGACTTTCTAGTAAAGGAGTTTTGGGTTTGAACAAAACGCGATTTGAGCGCGGCTCCGTAGGCCATATCCGGCTTCACGTCCTGCCGACCAACCGATTCAAAACATTTGCCATTTCCCTCTACGCGGGATTGCCGCTGCAAGAGCAAACGGTAACCGCTACCGCCCTCACTCCGTTCGTGCTGCGCCGAGGTACGGAATCCTACCCGGAAACCACGCAGTTCCGCGAGCAGCTCGAGCATATGTATGGGGCGGGCTTCGGCTTTGATGTATATAAACGTGGCAACTACCAGATGGTTCAGTTCCGGATGGATACGATCAACGATTCTTTCGTGAAGAGCAACCATTCGCTCCTCGGCCAAAGCTTCGCTTTCCTTGGCGAAGTCGTGACCAAACCGGCCAAGGAAAACGGTGCCTTCCGCTCGACATACGTCAATTCGGAACGGGAGTCGGTCCGCAAGAAGCTGGAAGGGATCATCAACGATAAAATTCGTTACGCCGCTGAACGCTGCACAGAAGAGATGTTTAAGGACGATCCGTACCGTCTTCACCCGCTTGGAGAGCGGAGCCAATTGGACGGAATTACGCCGGAGTCTTTGTACGCCTCCTACCAGAACTGGCTGCAGCAGGCTCACATGGACTTGTATGTGGTTGGCGATACGACATTAGCCGAGGTAGAGGAGCTGGTCTCCAAGCATTTCAGCTTGAGTCGATCGATCTCGCCGGAATATGAGCCGGAGCAGGTCCATATCCGAGGCGGTGAAGTTCGGACGGTCAAGGAAGTTCTTGATGTTAATCAAGGCAAATTAAACT
The DNA here is from genome assembly GCF_018403305.1 of Paenibacillus sp. J53TS2. Lineage (NCBI taxonomy): Bacteria > Bacillati > Bacillota > Bacilli > Caryophanales > Paenibacillaceae > Paenibacillus > Paenibacillus sp. J53TS2. The sequence goes on along the minus strand of NZ_BOSK01000001.1, from coordinate 198,406 downwards.
TGGGCCTCCGCACGCCGATCACTTACGGAGATGAGCGATACGCTTCTTTGCTGCTGTATAACGGCATTCTCGGTAGCTACCCGCATTCCAAACTGTTTATCAATGTCCGTGAAAAAGAGAGCTTGGCCTATTACGCAGCCTCGCGTTACGACGGGCATAAAGGCATCGTTGCCATTCAATCGGGGATTGAAATCGCCAACTATGAAAAGGCGCTTCGCATTATCGAAGCCCAGCTGGCGAGCATGCGCGACGGAGAAATCAGCGAGCTGGAAATGTCCCAGACCAAGGCGATGATCCGCAACAGCTTACTGGAGATGCAGGATTCCGCTTTTGAAATGATCGCCTATGATTTCAACCGCGTCTTATCCGGCAAAGACCGGCCGGCGGAGGAACTGCTCCGTCAAGTGGAACAGGTGCAGCCGAAGGATGTTGTGGCGGCCGCGGAAACCGTCCAGCTCGATACGATATACTTTTTGACAGGCCAGAAGGAGGGGTAGGCGGATGGAAACGATACGTTACGACGCTTTGCAGGAAACGCTGTATCGCGAAACGATGGAGAACGGACTGCAGGTCTACGTGCTTCCCAAACCGGGCTTCCAGAAAACATACGCCACGTTCTCGACCAAATACGGATCGATCGATAATCATTTCCGAGTAGAAGGGCAGGAGGACATCGCGGTTCCAGATGGCATCGCGCATTTTCTGGAGCATAAGATGTTCGAGGAGCCGGAAGGGGACATTTTTGCCACTTTTGCTTCTCAAGGCGCTTCCGCTAATGCCTTTACCAGCTTCGACCAAACGGTATACCTGTTCTCCGCGACGGAGAACATTCCGGCTAACCTGGAAACGCTGGTCAATTTCGTGCAGCACCCTTACTTTACCGACCAGAACGTCGAGAAGGAAAAAGGGATAATCGGTCAGGAGATCGGCATGTATCGGGATAACCCGGATTGGCGGGTGTATTTCGGCTTGATCGAGGCGATGTACAAGGTGCACCCCGTTCATATCGATATTGCCGGCACGGTGGAATCGATTGGAACGATCACCAAGGAGACGCTGTATACGTGCTACAATGCCTTTTATCACCCTAGCAATATGCTGCTGTTCGTCGTTGGCGGGGTCGATCCCGAAGAAGTGTTTAAGCTGGTCCGGGACAATCAGGAGAAGAAAGAATATAAGCCGCAGGGAACGATTGATCGTCTATTTGAGGCGGAGCCGCAGGGAGTATCCGAGAAACGGCGGGAATCCCGCTTGCCGGTGTCACAGCCGAAATGCTTGTTCGGTTTTAAGGAGACGCGGCTTGGCTTGACCGGCGAGGAGTTGCTGCGCCGAGACCTCGCCACGAAGCTGGCGCTCGATCTGTTGTTTGGGGCCAGTACGAAGCTGTATCAAAAGCTGTATGACATGGATCTGATCTCCGACAGCTTTGGCCATGAATACAACAGCAATCCCAATTACGCTTTCTCAGCGATCGGTGGAGACACCAAGGATCCGGACCGGATGTTGGCCGTGATTAAAGAAGAGACCGAAGCCCTGCTGGCTTCCGGATTCCATCAAGAAGATTTCGAACGGGCGCGCAAGAAGAAAATCGGCGGTTATTTACGCATGTTGAATTCGCCGGAGAACATCGCTCACGAGTTCACCCGTTACAACTTCCGGGGCGGCGACCTCTTCGCGGTACTGCCGCTTTACGAATCGCTTACTCTGGAAGACATCAATGCACGGTTGCGCGAGCATATCGATTGGGAACAGCTGGCCGTATCGATCGTGGTGAGTCCGTAAATGGCGGTTGATCATGGGTTAGGAAAGAATATCGCGGACATGACCGTACTGATCACCGGGGCAAGCCGAGGGATCGGCGCCGAGGTGGCGCTGCGGTTTGCTTCGGTCGGCATGAACGTGGTCATTCACTATATGAACTCGCACGAGGCGGCGAATGAAGTGGCTCGCAAATGCCTAGAGCTTGGAGCCAAGGCTTATACAGTCGCTGCTGATTTGCGGAGCAAGGAGCAAATTTTGCGGATGAAGGAAAGGCTCGAGAATTACGGGCTGTATCCCGACATTTTGGTTAACAATGCGGGGATCTCGCATTACGCGCTGCTGTCCGATGTAACTGAAGAGGAATGGGACGACGTGATGAACGTCAATTTAAAAAGCGTGTTTCTGTGCAGCCAGATGTTCATGCCGCATATGATCAGTCAGCGCTTTGGGCGGATAATCAACGTGTCCTCGGTTTGGGGAATATCAGGAGGCTCCTGCGAAGCGGTGTACTCAGCGGCAAAGGGCGGAGTTAATTCGTTCACCAAAGCGTTAGCCAAAGAACTGGCCCCCTCCGGCGTCACCGTGAATGCGGTGGCTCCGGGCGCGGTCAAGACGGAGATGATGGAACGCTTTGACGAGGAAGAACTCCGCCAGCTGGAGGAGGATATCCCGGCGGGACGGCTGGGTTCGCCGCAGGAGGTTTCGTCACTTGTTTATTTTTTGGCGTTACCGGAATCGGGTTATATCACGGGACAGATCATTAGCCCGAATGGCGGCTGGATTACCTAATCGCCCCTTGATTCGCAGGTTTTGCTATCCGCATGATTCCGCGGCTCGCGTATAAAACCCACGGGATTTTCGCATATTACGACTGTTGATTTTAAATCGCCAAGCGAAGGAGGATTTAATCATGTCAACGGTACTCAAAAATTTTGATACATGGAAGAAATTCCTGGGTGAACGCGTCGAGCATGCGGAAAAAGCCGGTTTCAGCGAAGAGGCGATCGCCAACCTTGCTTATGAAATCGGTGGTTTTCTGGACGACAAAGTCGATCCGCAAAACGAATCCAACCGTGCCCTCAAAGAAATTTGGGATGTCGGTAGTGAAGAAGAGCGGAAAACCATCGCCCGTTTGATGGTGAAGTTGGCCAAGAAAAACGCATAGTTTGGCACTTGAAAAGCTCCCGTTCCGGGAGCTTTTCCCCCATTTTTCCCACCCGCTTGCCTTTCATTTTCATTTTATATATCATAAAACACATATGAACATGTAATATCAATATTGGTAAGAAATGTTTTGCAAATTGTTTTTGCAAAACAGCAGGAATTAAGACCTATTTTGTCGAATGATGCATGAGGATATGGAGAAGGTGTCTGCGATGGTAGAGAAACAATGGTATCTGGAATACAAAATACATAAGAATCGTCCGGGACTTTTGGGGGATATCGCTTCCATGTTAGGGATGCTGGAGATCAATATATTGACGATCAACGGCGTTGAAGGTAAGACTCGAGGACTACTTCTGGAAACGGACGATGACGGCAAAATCGATCAAGTCAGCCAGTTGTTGAACAAGGTGGACAGCATTACGGTGACCGCTTTACGCAATCCACGGCTTGTCGACTTGTTGGCTGTGCGCCATGGCCGATACATCGACCGGGATTCCGATGACCGTAAGACGTTTCGGTTTACTCGGGATGAACTAGGGATTTTGGTTGATTTTCTCGGAGAGGTGTTTAAGCGGGAAGGACATCAGGTAATTGGACTCCGAGGCATGCCTCGCGTTGGCAAGACGGAATCGATTATTGCCGGCAGCGTCTGCGCCATGAAGCGATGGACGTTTGTATCTTCAACGCTCTTGCGGCAAACGGTACGCAGCCAATTGTCTGAGAACGAAATGGATCCCCACAATGTATTTATTATAGACGGTATCATCAGTACGTTACGTTCCAATGAAAAGCATCATCAGCTCTTACAGGAGTTGATGTCCATGCCTTCGACCAAAGTCATAGAGCATCCGGATGTATTTGTTAAAGAGTCTGAATACAGTTATGACAATTTTGACATTATTATAGAATTGCGTAACAATCCGGAGGAGCAAATCGTTTACGATACGTTCACGACAATTTATACGGACGATCTGTAAGGGTTTGCCGCATAATTAATCATAGCATAGCAGGAGGTGATGGTCGTGTCGGAATTGGGCCAGCAGTTAAGGGAAGCCCGCCTTGCCAGAGGTTTGTCGCTGGATGATGTACAGGAAATGACGAAGATTCGCAAACGATATTTGGAAGCCATCGAAATGGGTGATTATAAGGTTCTGCCTGGAAGCTTCTATGTTCGGGCTTTTATTAAAACGTATGCGGAAACCGTTGGCTTGGATGCGGACGAACTGCTTGCCGAACATCGGCAAAATGTGCCTTCTTCAGCTCCGGAACCCACGATGGAACCGGTCATTCAAAAACGACGCAGCCGGCAGCACAACGAGCGCAACTCGAAATGGTTGTCCACCACGCTGATGTGGTCGTTTGCCGTGCTGATTTTAATCGTTATTTATATGTATTTCTCGGTCTGGGGCAACAACAAGGATGAAGCCGAGGGGAATAAGGAGCCGGATCCTACGCCGGTGACTCAAGGGAAAACGCCAACAAATGGGAATCAAAATGGCACGAATGCGGGGAACGGAACGGCCGGCGATGCCGTGGGCGGAAACAAGGGCGCCGGAAACGGGACGGATACTGTAACGGATCCGGGGACGAACAACGGCACCAATGCAGGTAATATGGGGAATGGGGGCAATGAAACCCCGGGTAATGAACCCGGCAATCAAATTACCGTCGTCCCGGATGGAACAGAAGGCAGCACAACGAAATACAAGATTCAAAATCCCGGAACCCAGCCGGTACAGGTCGTTATAACGGCAAGCGGCGAAAGCTGGGTAGAAGTTCGCAAAGGAAGCAAAAGCGGGGAAAAGCTGTATTTCGGAAAAACCAAAGACGGCGACGTGCTGACGTATGACGTTGTACCGGAAGGTTTGTACATTTTGTCGGGGAATTCGGCTAAGACCGCGATTGCGGTAGCGGAACAACCGATCGAGGACGGCAAGACGACATCCCGATTCTTCCTCAGTTTGGATGATGGGACTGGCGGCAGTACCGCAGGTAATACGGGGACCGAAACCGACGGTACCGTTACCAACAACGAAACAACGACAGGGAGCGAATAAGCGTAGGCGGGAACCCGGCCAACTGCTTGTTCGAGAACGAAGAGCGCGGTTGAGACCGGTCCGGTCTAACGGCGCTTTTTTGGCTGTCTTGAGACCGCGATGACAGGGATACTCGACTTTGCGAATTTTTTTACATATAATTTAATTATGAAAAGATTGGAAACCGAGAAAGGAATGTGACTTATGGCTTCGGAAAATTCTTTCGACATCGTTTCAAAAATGGACATGCAGGAATTGACCAACGCGATCGATCAAACCGAACGGGAAATCGCAAACCGGTTTGATTTTAAAGGGAGTAAAAGCGAGCTTAAGCTGGAGAAGGATGTGCTGGTGATCGTTTCCGACGATGATTATAAGCTGGGCGCCGTCATCGACATCCTGCAATCGAAAATGATCAAGCGAGGCTTGCCGATCAAGAATCTGGATTATGGCAAGATTGAACCGGCTTCGCTCGGCACGGTACGGCAGCGGATTAACCTGAAGCAGGGGATCGACCAGGAGAATGCCAAGAAAATCAACATCTTGATCCGCGACTCCAAGCTGAAGGTCAAAAGCCAGATCCAAGGTGACCAAATTCGCGTCACCGGCAAAAGCAGAGACGATTTGCAGGAGATCATGCAGATGTTGCGCAAAGCCGATTTGACGGTGGATTTGCAGTTCACCAACTTTAAATAGAGCGTAAAGTGCACAACCTCTTAAAGGTCTCTTGCGGCGCCGGTTTTGAGCTGCGGAGGCCATTTTCATATTTTTGACAGCATCGGTACTGGAATATTATACTTGTAGAGGTTGTTCAATCGTTCGTATGACGGGAACTTTGGCTTTTAGGCGATGGGGGAAATGGTTCATGACAGAAAAGGTAAAAATCGTGACGCTCGGCTGCGAGAAAAATCTGGTTGACTCGGAAATTATGTCGGGCCTGATTGATCAGCGTGGCTACTCTTTGGTGGATAATCGCGAAGACGCAACCGTAATAATCGTCAACACCTGCGGGTTTATCGATGCAGCCAAGGAAGAGTCGGTCAACACGATTCTTGAGCTCGCCGATCTAAAGGAAAGCGGGCGGCTGAAGGCGCTGATCGTTTCCGGATGTTTGACGCAGCGATATAAGCAAACATTAATGGATGAAATGCCGGAGATCGACGGAATCGTCGGTACGGGGGATTTTCACCACATCAACCGGATCGTCGACGAGGCGCTTAAGGGCAAGAAGCCGGCGCTGGTTGGCAATCCTGTCTTTAATTATGAACAGGCGCTGCCACGCAAACTGACCACGGCCCGGTATACGACTTACGTGAAAATTGCCGAAGGCTGTGACAACAATTGTACGTTCTGCAGCATTCCGATCATGCGCGGGAAGTTCCGCAGTCGCTCAATGGAATCCGTCCTTGAGGAAGTGCGAAGCATGGCCGCCCAAGGCGTGAAGGAAATCAGCCTTATCGCGCAGGACTCGACCAATTACGGTACCGATTTATATGGGGAGTTTAAACTGGCTGAGCTGATGGACCGGGTAACCCAGGTGGAGGGGATTGAGTGGGTGCGTCTGCATTACGCTTACCCCGGCTTTTTTACGGATGAGCTGATCGAGATGATGGCGACGAATCCGAAAATTTGCAAATATGTAGATATGCCGTTGCAACACAGCGAAGACGCAATTCTGAAGCGTATGCGCCGCCCTGGACGGAACCGTGATATCCGTGAGCTAGTTGCCAAGATTCGTGCACGGATTCCTAATGTTTCGCTGCGCACTTCCTTGATCGTCGGGTTCCCCGGGGAAACCGAGGAGGATTTCGAGCGGTTATGTGAGTTTGTGCGCGAGGTGAAGTTCGATCGGCTTGGCGTTTTTACCTATTCCAAGGAAGAGGATACGCCGGCGTCGCGTTTACCGGACCAAGTTGACGAGGCTGTGAAGGAGTGGCGAGCCAACACGTTGATGGAGATTCAGCGAGAGGTTGCTAATGCGAACAGCGGCAAGTTTGTCGGCGAGGTGCTGGACGTCTTGATCGAGCGTTACGACGGCCGCAGCGACGTTTACGTGGGCCGCTCGCAATACGATGCTCCGGAAATTGACGGCGAGGTATTCGTTACGAATTGCCCCGTCGGGCTCGGGGAACTGACCAAGGTGCGGATTACGCATGCTTTTGACTATGATCTATCCGGGGAGGCCGTCCTGTGAATTTGCCCAACCGTATCACATTAACCCGTATTTTTATGATTCCGGTGATGCTGGTCTTCTTGCTGGTCGACGCCGGGTGGCTGTCCCATGAGATTACGCTCGGCGTTTACTCGCTGCCGGTCCATCAGTTGATCGCAGCGGTTCTGTTTATCGTCGCGGCCAGTACGGATGGGATCGACGGCTACATCGCCCGCAAATATAATCTGGTCACCAATCTAGGCAAGCTGCTTGATCCTCTAGCCGATAAGCTGCTTGTTGGCACCGTGCTGATCGGACTTGTGGCGATGGGCAAATGTGACGCCTGGATCGCGGTCGTCATCATCAGCCGCGAATTCGCCGTAACCGGCCTACGTGAAGTCGCACTGTTGGAGGGCTCCGTGATTGCAGCCAGCAAGTGGGGGAAGGCGAAGACCATTACGCAAATCATCGCGATTTCCGCGTTGTTGCTGAACAACTTTCCATTCGAATGGCTTTCGTTCCCGTTCGACGATGTTGCGATGTGGTTGGCGGCCGTCATCACGCTGTATTCGGGCATCGATTATTTCGTAAAAAATAAGAGCGTGCTTTCTTTTTCCAAAGCATAAACTGATGTTGGCGTTCGGTCGGCCGGAAAGGTGAAGGAGGCATGCGAAGGTGAGAGCGGAAATTATCGCGGTCGGGACGGAGCTGTTGCTCGGCCAAATTGTAAATACCAATGCGCAGTATCTGTCGCAAGAACTCGCGGCGTTGGGGATGGACGTTTATTTTCAGACCGTGGTTGGAGATAACATGAAACGGCTGGCGGAGGCGGTGAGAACGGCCTCGGGGAGGGCCGATGTGTTGATCTTTACCGGCGGGATCGGTCCGACGCAGGACGATTTGACTAAAGAAGCACTGGCCGAGCTGTTGGGACGGACCCTCTATATCGATTCGGAAGCGATGGCGAACGTTGAGCGATTCTTCCAAGGCCGCGGAGTCCCGATGACAGAGAACAACCGTCGCCAGGCGCTGGCTATTGAAGGAGGCACACCGCTTCCGAATGAAACGGGATTAGCTGTGGGCAATGCGCTTTCTGTAGACGGAAAGTTTTATATCGTGTTACCTGGACCGCCGAAGGAAATGAAGCCAATGTTCGAGCGCCAGGCGAAGCCTTGGATTCTGGAGCATGTGCTGACCGGCGAGATGCCGATTTATTCGCGGATGCTGAAATTCGCCGGGATTGGAGAATCGGCGCTGGAGACGCGTTTGCTCGACCTCATCCAGGCTCAAAGTGATCCGACGGTTGCGCCGTATGCGAAGGAGGGCGAAGTGACCATTCGCGTATCCACCAAAGCGGCAAGCGAGTCGGATGCGACGGTAAAGCTAGATGCGATGGAGCGGGAGATTGCCTCGCGGCTGCCGGAGCATCTGTACGCTAACGTGGATGAGCCGATCGAGAAGACGATTCTCGATTTGATGGCTACTCGCGGATTAACGCTAAGTGCTGCCGAAAGCTGCACCGGCGGACTACTTATGGAAATGTTCACAGCGCTGCCGGGCAGCTCGGCTGTGTTCTCCGGCGGAATCGTGTGCTACTCCAATGAGATGAAGGAGAAGCTGCTGAACGTGCCGCATGACCTGCTGGAGGGCGACGGCGCCCCAGGCGCGGTCAGTGCGGAAACCGCCAAGGTATTGGCGGAACAGGTACGCCTCACCGTAGGCACCGATCTTGGTCTGTCGATCACCGGCGTGGCGGGTCCGGCCCATTCCGAGCGCAAGCCTGTCGGTTTGGTGTACATTGCGATCTCGCGCTGGGGTGCGGATACCTCAGTCTTTGAATTGAACCTCAAGGGTAACCGCGAGACGATCCGGCTACGTGCCGCAAAGACATTGTTGTATCGGTTGTGGAGAGCGTTGCAGGATAATGACGTCAATAGCGTATCGTCAGCTTCCCTTTGACCTTTATCCCTTTCATTCAGAAGTGAGTGAGGGGCTGGGGACGAAAGGGCTGGGCTGGGAAGCTCTTCGGCAACACGCTAGGCAAGTGAATAAGTAGGTGCTTGCACTATGGAAGATTATGACATATAATCAAGGCACGGAAGAACCGTAGCAAACTGTTTCAGTTGTGCTGCGGTTCTTTTTTGTTGTTGGAGTAACTATGGGGAGGGGATGAGAGTGAGAACCAAGCAGTGACTAAGGAGGCAATTAAGTAGATAACTAATGAGAGGTAACTAAGCAAGATAAGTAAGTAGGAAGTGCCGGCTGTCGTCAGACTAGGTTGTGGTGCGAGTGGTGGGGACAAGAATCTGTTCGAAAAATCATATTTAATGGTGCCCCCTGAGAACTAATTTGCTTGTTATGTATGAAAAATCGAATATATTCCTGCCCTAGTGGGACAACATCAGCAAATATATATGAAAAATCGAGTATAATCCGTAATTACAGCCAATTTCGACGAATTATATATGAAATTTCATACATATCTAGATGTAACATAACTCTATCGCCGTGGTGAGCGCATTTCCGAAGGGAACGGCGTCTATAGAGCCTTGTAAAGCGTGCCATGCGCCAAAGTCAGCGAATCCTCGGAAGGGGAGAACGTCTAGGGAGCGCCTCAGTCCCTCCAACGTCAGTCCAGTTTGCGGGATGCCCAAGGGCAGCGGGCCCTTCAGGGCCCTCCCTTACGGTAAGGGAGGGTTTGGAAGGGTTGAGTCCAGGTTTGGGGGGGTTGAGATTTTTTTTACGAATGTATGTTCGAAAAAACGCTTGGCAAACATACCAAAACAAGGTACAATGATATACGTGAGAAGTTACAAATGGCCATGAATTATAATGAATTTATGTTATTTAAGTATCCGATGATTTATATCTAATTTAAGGATGTGAGCTGATTGTCAGATCGTAAAGCAGCGCTGGAGATGGCGCTTCGCCAAATAGAAAAGCAATTCGGTAAAGGTTCAATCATGAAACTTGGAGAATCAACGCATATGCAGGTAGAGATCGTCCCGAGCGGATCGATCGCCTTGGATATCGCCCTGGGTACCGGAGGACTTCCTCGCGGACGGATTATCGAAGTCTATGGGCCGGAATCTTCCGGTAAAACGACGGTAGCGCTGCACGCGATCGCTGAAGTTCAGAAGATCGGTGGACAAGCTGCCTTCATCGACGCCGAGCATGCATTGGACCCGTCTTATGCCAGCAAGCTGGGCGTGAACATCGACGAACTTCTGCTGTCCCAACCGGATACGGGGGAACAAGCGTTGGAGATCGCCGAAGCGCTCGTGCGCAGCGGCGCGGTCGACGTTATCGTCATCGACTCCGTTGCGGCACTGGTGCCTAAAGCGGAGATCGAAGGCGAAATGGGGGACTCGCACGTTGGTTTGCAAGCCCGCCTTATGTCACAGGCGCTGCGGAAGCTGTCGGGGGCAATCAGCAAGTCGAAGACGATCGCGATCTTTATTAACCAGTTGCGCGAGAAAGTTGGCGTAATGTTCGGCAACCCGGAGACGACGCCAGGCGGACGCGCGCTGAAGTTCTACTCCACGGTACGTTTGGATGTGCGCCGTATTGAAACAATCAAGATGGGCAACGACATGGTGGGGAACCGGACTCGGATCAAAGTCGTGAAGAACAAGGTGGCTCCTCCTTTCAAACAGGCCGAGATCGATATCATGTACGGGGAAGGCATTTCCAAAGAAGGCAGTCTCATCGATATCGGGACGGAGCTGGATATCGTGGACAAGAGCGGTGCCTGGTATTCGTATTCCGGTGAACGCCTTGGACAAGGTCGCGAGAACGCAAAGCAGTTCTTGAAGGAACATCCGGAGATCGCGAATACGATTGAGCAGAAGATCCGCGAGTCCAGTAATTTGACTACGTCGGTAGCTCCGGCTTCGCCCAACGAAGTGGAAGCGGAGCTTGAGGAAGAGCAAGCGCTGCTTGGAGAAGAATAAGCTCGTTAAGCTGTAATGATCAAGCGCTCTGACCGTCGGTAAATCGCCGGGGCAGGGCGCTTTTGCAGTACTTGGGAAATCGATGAATAGCTTAGGCTGAACCGGAGGGATTTGATGTGAGTACGTGGGGACAATCGCGCGGAAAAGCCGCGAGTAGAAGAGGCGGATCTTCCTCCGGCCAACGTAGCGAAGAAGAAATCGTAGATATTTCCGACGAGTCGTTCTGGGAACCGCGGCCGCGAGATGTCAACCGGGATCCGGACGGGGCGGAAACGGAAGACTCCGCCGGTTTGGACGCCTTCCCCGAGGACGTCGAGCTGGTGATTACGTCCGTGATGATGCTGAAGCGGCCGAAGTATCGTTATCGAATCTCATTTGGCGTTTATTCGTTGGAGGTCCATGAGGACGTGATGATCAAATACCGCATGATTAAAGGCGCGGTATTTACCAAAGTAGACCTAGAGGAAATCGTAGCGGCTGACGAGCGCCAGCAGGGATATGCCGACGCTGTGAAGTATCTAAGCTTGAAACCGCGAACGACGTACGAGATCGCGCAACGTCTAGGGGAAAAGGGTTGGAGTGAGGAGACGATTCAGGACGTTCTTGTCCGCCTTCAGTCGGAAGGTTACGTGGATGACGCCGTATACGCTCAGGAATGGGCTTCTCAACGCGTTAAGCTGCGTGGAAAGGGAAAGCTGTGGGTCAAGCATGAACTACGTCAGAAAGGCGTCTCTAAGTCGCATATCGAGGAGGCGCTCGGCGAAGTTAGTGAAGATGACGAGTTTGAGAGCGCTCTTCAGCTAGGATTGAAGAAGTGGCAAGGGACGACGGGAGAACCGCTTGACCGCAAACGCAAAACGGGGGCTTTCCTGCAGCGCCGTGGATTTAGTGGAGGCGTTGTGTCCCGGGTTATGCGCGAACTCGGCAACCGAGAACAAATGCATGGAATGGACGAATGGGACGAAGAATAAGAGGACGGGAGGGAACTCCTGTCATTAGCTTGACAATATCTTTTGTCAAATAATAAAATGAACATGAATCCATATCGTGAGAAGCCCTTTTTTTCCTTCCAAAATTATGGGTCTGCGATAGGATTTATGTTCTCCAATCATGAAGGCAAAGTGCCGCCGCTTGAATAGCGGAAGGGTCATGCATTGCAGCATGAACTGCTGAACTGAATGGGCAAGTCATGAATTTTTTGTATGAATGATGAACCTAGAAACGAAAAGTAACTACAATTGCAAACATCCCAAGGAATGCCTTGGAGGAAACAACGGGGAGGTGAACAGATTGAACGCTGGAATCTGGATCGTTCTCGTTGCAGCCGCTTTATTCTTTGGGTTCGTGATCGGGTATTTTATTCGCAAGTCTCTTGCCGAAGCTAAAATTTCCAGTGCAGAGCACGCGGCCAGTCAAATCTTGGAGAATGCCAAGAAGGACGCAGAAGCACTGAAAAAGGAAACGGTTCTGGAAGCTAAGGACGAAGTCCATAAGCTTAGAGCCGAAGCTGATAAAGACATTCGTGAACGTCGGAATGAAATACAACGACAAGAAAGACGATTGTTGCAAAAAGAAGAGTCGCTGGATAAAAAATTAGAATCGCTTGAACGTAAAGAAGAGCAAGTGGTCAGCAAAGAGAAACGAATCGAAGAAACACAACAGCAAATCGACTTGATTTACAAGAGTCAGGTTCAGGAACTGGAGCGAATTTCCAACCTTACGATGGAAGATGCCCGTTCGATCATTTTGAACAACGTGGAGCAGGAAGTACGTCATGAAACCGCGCAGATGATTAAAGACATTGAACAGCAAGCGAAGGAAGAAGCGGATAAGAAATCCCGCGAGATTATTACGCTGGCGATTCAACGTTGCGCTGCCGATCATGTGGCGGAGACGACGGTTTCTGTCGTAACGCTGCCGAACGAAGAGATGAAGGGACGGATCATCGGCCGGGAAGGCCGGAATATCCGCGCACTCGAAACCTTGACTGGGATCGATCTCATTATCGACGATACACCGGAAGCGGTGATCTTGTCGGGCTTTGACCCAATTCGCCGTGAAATCGCTCGGACCGCCTTGGAGAAATTGGTGGCGGACGGACGGATTCATCCGGCCCGGATCGAAGAAATGGTCGAGAAATCCCGCAGGGAAGTGGACGAACGCATTCGCGAATACGGCGAACAAGCTACGTTCGAAGTGGGCGTGCATGCCCTGCATCCGGATTTGATCAAGATTTTGGGACGACTCAAGTTCCGGACAAGCTACGGTCAGAACGTACTGAAACACTCGATGGAAGTCGCTTATCTGACCGGATTGATGGCTGGAGAGTTGGGCGAAGACATCGCTCTTGCCAAACGGGCAGGATTGCTGCACGATATCGGTAAAGCGCTTGATCATGAAGTGGAAGGGTCTCATGTCGAAATCGGTGTGGAACTGGCTAAGAAGTATAAGGAACATCCGGTGGTTATTAACAGCATTGCCTCTCATCACGGCGATTGCGAAGCCACCTCTGTCATTGCCATGCTGGTTGGCGCGGCCGATGCTCTGTCGGCGGCAAGACCGGGTGCACGTCGGGAAACGCTCGAAACCTACATTCGTCGGTTGGAGAAGCTCGAGGAAATTTCCGAGTCGTTCGAAGGTGTCGAGAAATCGTTTGCCATTCAGGCGGGCCGCGAGGTACGCGTAATGGTGCAGCCGGATAAGATCGACGATGCGGAAGCATTCCGCTTGGCGCGTGACATTACCAAGACGATTGAAAATGAACTGGATTATCCGGGACATATCAAAGTTACCGTCATCCGCGAGACGCGGGCGGTTGAATACGCCAAGTAAAGGTTATGCTGAAAAGTGGCCCCTCGCGGGCCGCTTTTTCATTGCCTGGACGACCCCAAGTCCATGCGATCTTAGGGTCATTGGTCAGAGGAGGGAACCACCATGAAAGTTCTGTTTATCGGAGACATCGTCGGAAATACGGGGAGGAAAGCACTGAAAGCCACGCTGCCCCATTTAAAATCGAAATATAACCCGCATATCATTATCGCTAACGGGGAGAACGCCGCGGCGGGCCGGGGCATTAACGCCAACATCGCCAAAGAGTTTTTCGACCAAGGCGTACACGGCTTAACGATGGGCAACCACACATGGGACAATAAAGAAATTTTCGATTTCATCGATGACGAGCCGCGCATGGTCCGGCCGGCTAATTATCCGCCAGGCACGCCGGGGCAGGGATTTACCGTGATCAAAGCAGGCGGTAAGGAACTGGCTGTGGTGAATTTGATGGGCCGTACTTTTCTGCCGGCGATCGACGATCCATTCCGGGCTGCCGATGAGATCGTCGGTCAGCTATCCAAGAAGCACAAGTGTATTCTGGTCGATTTCCATGCTGAAGCAACATCAGAAAAAATAGCCATGGGCTGGCATCTGGATGGCCGTGCCTCGCTTGTCGTGGGGACGCATACGCATGTGCAAAGCAACGACGATACGATTCTGCCGCAGGGAACAGCTTACTTGACGGACGCCGGCATGGTCGGCTCACGCGAAGGCATTCTAGGCATGGAACGCACCGCGGTGCTGCGCAAGTTCACTACCCAGCTTCCCGTCCGGTTTCAAGTCTGCGAGGGAAAATGGCATTTCCACGCCGTGATCGTCGATATCGATGACTCCACGGGGAAGGCGAAGAAAATTCAAAAAATTCGCTTGCTTGAAGACGAATGGTTGATGGATTAGGAAACCGGAAAACGATTCCACTGCGATGCGGTGAAACGCCAGGAAGTCCCTAGGAACAAGGCCTCCCGAAACTTCTCCTCCGAGAAAAAGAAGGAATATCCCGAATTCTCACGAATATCTTCTAAGTAGTGGAATCCAACGAATATTCCCAGGGAGGTACTAACCATGGAAGTATTAAAGGTTTCAGCAAAATCCAACCCCAACTCCGTTGCCGGCGCGTTGGCTGGCGTACTCAGAGAACGTGGCGCTGCTGAACTTCAGGCCATTGGGGCGGGGGCTCTAAACCAAGCCATCAAAGCCGTAGCGATCGCCCGGGGATTCGTCGCGCCAAGCGGCGTGGACTTGATTTGCATTCCAGCCTTTACCGACATCGTGATCGATGGCGAGGATCGTACCGCTATTAAATTGATCGTAGAACCGAGATAACGTTTTAATAGAGATGACGCCTGTTTACATCCGTAGACAGGCTTTTTTGTTTTTTTCGGCAAACTATACGTAACGAAGGAGGAAGGATCATGACGAGACCGATCATTGATTTTCATTGCGACGCCTTAAGCAAACTGCAGCTAGATCCTAAGCTGGATTTTTCGAAGGATCGCCGCCTCGATGTAAATCTACGCCGTTTGAAAGAGGGCGGGGTGAAGCTGCAAACGTTCGCGATTTTTCTGTCTCAGCGGCTGGGCCCCCCGAAAATGGAACATATCCTAGAACAAATCGATGTCTATCAAGAACGCGTTCAACCTATGGGGGTGCTTCCCGTACAATCTGTGGAGGATCTGGATGCCTTGGAGCGTGGGGAGGCCATCGGAGGGCTGCTGTCGCTGGAAGGGGCGGACGGGCTGGAGGGTAACTTGCATTATGTCCGCGTATGTTATGAGAAAGGCGTTCGCTTTCTCGGACTGACCTGGAATTATGCCAACTGGGCCGCCGACGGGGTCATGGAGCCGCGTAACGGCGGGTTTACGCCAGCCGGTCTGGAGCTGGTCAATCTCTGCCATGAGCTCGGAATCATTCTGGATGTCTCGCATTTGTCGGTCAAAGGATTTTGGGAGCTTCAGGAGCTCGCGGAGTCAGCCGGCAAGCCGTTTATCGCTTCCCATTCCAACGCGTACCAGGTTTGCCCGCATGCCCGGAATCTTCGCGACGATCAGATCCAGGCGATCATCAAGCTGGGCGGTCTAATCGGCGTGACTACCGTACCGTGGTTTGTTAAAGAGGGGCGAAGCGCGTCCAGCAAAGATTTGCTGCCACATATCGAGCGGATTTGTTCGTTAGGGGGATCGTCTAACTTAATGTTCGGGTCCGATTTCGATGGGATTGAATCGCACTTAACCGATTTCCGACATTCGGGACATTACGCCGTTTGGCAGGAAACTTTGCTTAAATATTATCCGGAAGAGCTTGTCCGCGGATGGTTGTACGACAACGCAGCCGCGTTCCTGCGCGCTTGGTTGCCTTCTCACAAGTAAGCGCTTTAATTCATCCAATTGTGAGAACGAATTGATCGAAAACTACTATATGAAAAAAGGCTAGAAAACGCTTGCTTTTTACCAGGTTGAGACATAAAATTGACATGACTCTGAAACAGAATGTTCACAAACAAGGGGTTAGAATGTGACCTCTTGCACGTTAACATTCAAACTTCATTATTATTCTATTTTTTCCATTGCGATACGATTAAAGGGGTGGGCGATCTTGATTAGTCAATTGTCTTGGAAGATCGGTGGACAGCAGGGCGAGGGCGTTGAAAGTACGGATCGGATTTTTTCGACGGCTTTGAACCGGCTGGGATATTATTTGTACGGGTATCGGCATTTCTCCTCCCGTATTAAAGGCGGTCATACGAATAACAAAATCCGGATCAGTACCAAGCCGATTCGCGCGATTTCCGACGACTTGGACATTTTAGTCGCTTTTGACCAAGAAAGTATCGATTTGAATGCACAGGAGCTGCGTAGCGGCGGGGTGATCGTGGCGGATGCCAAGTTTAACCCGACGGTACCGGAGGGCGTGGATGCTCGTTTGTTCCCGGTGCCGATTACCAGTATTGCCGAAGAACTTGGGACTTCACTGATGAAGAACATGGTAGCTTCCGGTGCATCCTGGGCGTTGCTCGGACTTCCGCTAGAAGTATTCAATAAAGCGGTGGAAGAGGAATTCGGCCGTAAAGGGCCAGCGATTGTTGAGAAGAATATCGAAGCGGTCAAACGGGGAGCGGATTTCGTACTGGAACTCGCAGGAGGTCCTCTGGAGGAATTCAAGCTTGAGCCCGCTGACGGTAAGCAAAAGCTGTTCATGATCGGCAACGATGCGATCGGCTTAGGGGCTGTAGCCGCAGGCTGCCGGATTATGAGTGCTTACCCGATTACACCGGCTTCTGAAATTATGGAATATTTGATTAAGAAATTGCCGAAATTCGGCGGAACGGTCGTACAAACGGAGGATGAAATCGCGGCGATTACGATGGCGATCGGTTCGAGTTATGCAGGTGTCCGTACAATGACGGCATCGGCGGGACCCGGTCTGTCCCTGATGATGGAAGCGATCGGCTTGGCCGGGATGACCGAAACGCCGGTTGTTATCGTCGATACGCAGCGTGGCGGTCCAAGTACAGGTTTGCCGACCAAGCAGGAACAGAGCGATATCAATGCACTGATCTATGGCACGCATGGGGAAATTCCGAAGATCGTCATCGCACCAAGCTCGATCGAAGAATGCTTCTATGATACGGTGGAAGCCTTCAATCTGGCTGAAAAATACCAAGTGCCGGTGATCATAGCTACGGATTTGCAATTATCCCTTGGTAAGCAGTCGTGCGAAATGCTGGATTACAGCAAGGTTTCGATTGATCGCGGCTACCTTGTGAAGGATATTCCGGATCGCGAAGATTCCAGCATGTTTAACCGTTATGCCTTTACGGAGAACGGCATCTCCCCACGGGTATTGCCAGGTGAGAAGAATGGCATTCACCATGTGACCGGGGTCGAGCATGATGAATCCGGACGTCCGTCGGAAAGTACGGTTAACCGGAAGAAAATGATGGATAAACGTCTGCGGAAGCTTGCTCAGCTTGAAGTCACTAACCCGGTTCACCTGCAAGCGCCACACGCCGAACCGGATCTGCTCATTATCGGCATGGGTTCAACGGGAGGAACGATTGATCAAGCCCGTGTACACCTGTCCGAAGACGGGGTGAAGACGAACCACATGACCGTGCGACTGATGCATCCGTTCCCAACCGAGCAGGTGTTGCCGCAAATCGCGAAGGCGAAGAAAGTGGTCGTTCTGGAGAACAATGCTACCGGCCAATTGGCGAATTTGATTAAACAAAACATCGGCTACCACGACAAGATCGTGAATGTACTGAAATATAACGGCAATCCGTTCCTTCCTTCGGAAGTCTACGAGGAATGCAAGAAGGCATCCGGGAATAAAGCGCAGGAGGAGTTGGTGAAAAATGGCAACGTTTAAAGAGTTCCGTAACAACGTTAAACCTAACTGGTGTCCGGGCTGCGGCGATTTCTCCATTCAAGCCGCTATTCAACGCGCCGCGGCGAATGTAGGTCTTGAACCGGAGAACCTCGCCGTCATTTCCGGGATTGGTTGCTCCGGTCGGATTTCTGGATATATTAATGCCTACGGTCTGCATGGGATTCATGGCCGCGCACTGCCGATTGCCCAAGGCGTAAAGCTGGCGAACCGCGATCTGACGGTTATCGCCTCCGGCGGCGACGGCGACGGCTTCGCGATCGGGATGGGCCATACGGTGCATGCGATTCGTCGTAACGTCAACATCACTTACATCGTGATGGATAACCAGATTTACGGGTTGACCAAAGGGCAAACCTCCCCGCGCAGCGGCGAAGGTTTCAAGACGAAGAGTACCCCGGAAGGCTCGGTGGAATCGACCTTGTCACCGCTTGAAATCGCCTTGGCGTCCGGCGCCACTTTCGTGGCCCAGTCGTTCTCCAGCGATTTGAAGCAGCTCACGTCGCTGATCGAGCAAGGGATCCAGCACGAAGGCTTCTCCTTGATCAACGTGTTTAGCCCATGCGTTACCTTCAACAAGGTGAACACGTACGACTGGTTCAAAGAGAACATCATCAATCTAGAGACCGTTCCGGATTATGATCCAAGCAACCGGGCGATGGCCATGGCGAAGCTGATGGAGACAAACAGCATGATTACCGGGCTGATCTATCAAAACAAAGCGAAGAAGAGCTACGAGGATCTCGTACACGGCTTCAAGGAAGAGCCGCTGGCATATCAATCGCTGGCGTTGTCCGAAAGCGAGTTTGACAATCTTGTAGCAGAATTTAAATAATGGGGTTAAAGGCGTCCATTTCCGATGGACGCCTTTTCCTTTTTTTCGTCATTAGGTGTATAATGAGTAGCGATGTGAATCGTCATCGATATAGAGAATTTACGAGGAGTGTTTGTAGACATGAGCAAAACTGTACCTGTCGGCGTATCCGCGCGTCATATTCACTTGACGCAGGAGCATATTGAAATTTTGTTTGGACAAGGCTACCAATTAACTGAATTCAAGCCTTTGTCGCAACCGGGGCAATTTGCCGCAAATGAACAAGTGGCTGTCATCGGATCGAAAGGCCAGTTCGACAAAGTCCGCATCTTGGGTCCAGCTCGTCCGGCTTCCCAATTGGAAATTTCCCGCACGGATTCCTTCGCCATCGGCGTCAAAGCACCGGTGCGCGAGTCCGGTAACATTGAAGGCACACCTGGCATCAAAGTCGTAGGACCTGCTGGTGAAATCGAACTGGAACAAGGCGTAATCGTCGCAGCGCGCCATATTCACTTCCACACTTCCGATGCGGAGAAATGGGGCATCAAAGACAAGCAGCTCCTGAAGGTTCGCTTGGGCGGCGAACGCGGTTTGGTGCTTGAGAACGTCATCGCCCGCGTGTCCGACAACTTTGCACTTGATATGCACATCGACACGGACGAAGCGAATGCGGCCGGTGCCAAAACAGGCGATACGGCTGAAATCGTCGACTGAACGGATAAGGTGAACGAATAAACAAAGGGCTTGACCTAGGCTACTTAAGCCAGGGTCAAGCCCTTTTTGGCGTGAAGCTTACGCCTCAATGGATACCGCGTGGGCAATACAAGGAATGCTCTCCCCTTGTTGAAAGGAAAGGGGAGATAGCAACGCGCCGGTAGCCACAACGAGGATTCGTTTTAACTCACCACGCTTGACCCGGTTCAGCAAATGCCCGTAAGTGACGACCGCGGAGCAGGCGCAGCCACTGGCACCGGCCTGGACTTGCTGCTTCTCGTAATCATAGATCATCATTCCACAATCCTGATAGGTGGTTTGCTTGATCGGAATGTTGTGGCGGACGAACAAGTCATTGGCGATGGCATAACCAACCTTGGACAAGTCTCCGGTGACGATCAAGTCGTAGTAGGAGGGTTCGATTTGCAGATCGCGAAAATGGGCTTGAATCGTATCGACGGCCGCCGGAGCCATCGCCGCGCCCATATTAAACGGATCGGTGATCCCCATATCGATAACCTTGCCGATGGTGGCGGATGTGATCGATGGCCCATCTCCTTCGGGAGACACCACCGCGGAACCCGAACCGGTAACCGTGAATTGGGCGGTTGGCGGCTTCTGTGAACCATATTCCGTCGGGTAGCGGAACTGCTTCTCCACACTGCCGTTATGGCTGCATGTCCCGGCCACAACGTATTTCGCACCGCCGGAATTGACGACATAAGCAGCCATTGCCAGCGTCTCCATCGAGGTAGAGCAGGCGCCGAACATGCCGATGTAGGGAATGCTGAGCGTCCGTGCAGCAAAGCTGTTGCTGATGATCTGGTTCATCAGATCACCGCCGAAATAGAACTGGATCTGCTCCTTGGTTAAGCCGGCATGCCTGATCGCCAGTTGAGCCGACTCCTCCAACAGCGTCTTTTCGGCCTTTTCCCAGCTGTCTTGGCCCATATAGAGGTCCGCATGAATTACGTCGAAATCTTCGGCCAGCGGCCCTTGCCCTTCAAACGGTCCAACGACAGTGGCCGTGCTGATAATTTTTGGCTTGTTTTCGAATACCCAGCTTTGATGGCCCTTCAGCATGTTAGTGTCCTCCTCCGGCATACCCTGGGACAAACACGGCATAAATTAACCCGATGATAAAAGCGGCCACCGTCCCAAATACGATCACGGAGCCCGCTAATTGGAACATCCCTGCACCGACCCCAAGCACCAGTCCCTCGGGGCGATGCTCGATCGCCGTTGAAGCCATCGAGTTCGCAAACCCCGTAACAGGAACGGCCGTGCCGGCCCCAGCCCATTGCGCGATTTTATCATAAACTCCCAAGCTCGTGAGCAGGATGGAGACGATCACGAGGATGGCGACCGTCGGATTAGCAGCCGCTTTCTCGCTCATCCCAGCAAAATGGATAAAGGCCTGTCGGATGCATTCTCCAATCAGGCAAATCAATCCGCCGACCAAAAAGGCCCGCAGGCAATTGACGGCCACCGGACGCTTCGGCTCATGAGCATTCGCCAGCCGTTGATATTGCTGTTGCGTCGGGGTCAACTGCTTATTTTTTTTCTTGGCCATGCTCCCCATCCTCCTATTGGATTAATAACGGTTTGACTTGATCGATGACCTGCTGCAGGTTGGCCGAGCAATCCCCATAGAGCTTCTTCGCCGCTTCTTCGTCCGTCGAAAGGGCAAACAGCTCCAGATCGGCTTCGCACTTTTTCAACTGAGATAGCAGAACGGCTTTTTCTTGAGGTTGCGGTACGGTGATTTGATCGTCATACAAGTCAACGTAAAACTGGCCATAGGCATCGACTTGCCCCAAATTGACGTTATCCAGCGAAACGCCAAGCTTCTCCAGCTCGGTATTCAGCCACTTCCGGTTGAGTCCCAGCGTCGCGAGCGGCTCGTCCATGATTTTACCGTCGATAATCACCGTTTGCGGCTCAGGCTCGGGAGCAACCTTGATCCCCAATTGGGATGGTGTGAGAGGCTGATATTCATTCTTCAACATCGCATTGATCTGTCCATCGGGCTCGATAACTGCAAATTCCACTTCGGCAACTTTGAAAATACTCTTCTTCCTTAGCTGCTCCATGAGTTCTTCGTTGGTCAGCTTCTCCTTCTTCAGGTTATCCTCCAAAACTTTGCCGTCTTTAATGAGTATCGTGCTGTTGCTGTCGAGCCAATCCCGCGCTTTCTTGCTCTTGAGCTGCAGGAATTCGATACCGAAGGAGACGAGAAACCAGACGGTAACTGCGATCAATCCGAGATACCAGTCGGTGTTAATATCCAGTGAAATATAGGCGGTGATACTCCCGATCGTGATCCCGGTAACATACTCGAAGAAGGTAAGCTGAGAAATTTGCCTTTTTCCGAGCAGACGGGTGAGAATGAACAAAACGACGATAGCCACCAGCGTTCGGACGATGACTTCCAACCACATCGGCATGGGGAATACTCCTTTCTAGACAATCCAAGTCGAGATAACCCAATTATGCGCGGGGGTGCGTAAATTTAGTAAGACAAAATGTGGAAGGAAGATGACGCGTATGAATCCGTTTTGGAAAGGTGAAATTATGCTTTGTTCAAAGCATCAAGCAAAAATAAAGGTGGTGAAATAATGACAGTAGCAGCTCAAGTCAAAACGACCTTAGCGTCCTTAAAAAGTGCACAAGCGAACCTGGAGCAATTCGCTTTAAACACGCAAAACCAACAAGCGAAAGATCTGTTTACGCAATGTGCGGAACAAACTCAACAAATCGTGACTCAAGTGGAAAGCCGCGTCTCGCAGCTGGAAAGCGAAGAACCACAATACAAGGGATTTTAAACGATGAATCGAACCAGGCCCGTTCTCTCGGACGGGCCTTTTGGCGTTTCATTTATCATTCGCAGGAATGCGTCCGGCTTAGCGGGGCGAGGGCCTTTATCTGGATATCCAAGCCCGCCCATGTTATAATTTAGTGTAATGCATTTTTAGATATTATGATGATGCCCATAAGGAACGAAGATAGATCAGGTAAAGGAGTGAACGGGCAACATGGCTAAGGAAACGAAAGATTATTCCAAATATTTTGACTTCTCGGACGCCCGGGTCATTTCGGAGGATGAACACGGGAAGAAAATCCGAATCCGAGGCCGGGATATTCAAATTTTGTCCGAACCGAACCATCGCATGGAGAAGCAGCGGGGGAAAGAAGACGTACAGGTCCTGTACGAGAACGCGGTTCCCGACGAGCTTAAGGGGATCGGTAACGGCAAGCATTATATCGTATATACATTTGGTTGCCAGATGAACGAGCATGACACCGAAACGATTAAAGGTTTGCTGGAGCTTATGGGTTACCGGGCGACCGAAGATCGTAAAGTTGCGGATATCATTTTGCTGAATACCTGTGCCATTCGGGAGAATGCAGAGGATAAGGTGTTTGGCGAATTAGGCCATCTCAAAGGCTTGAAGACGGAGAAGCCGAATTTGCTGCTGGGCGTTTGCGGCTGTATGTCACAGGAAGAAGGCGTGGTCAAGCGCATCCTTCAGAAACACGGGTTCGTGGATCTGATCTTTGGCACGCATAATATTCACCGTTTGCCGCATCTGATACAGGAGGCATTGTTCAGCAAAGAGATGGTGGTCGAAGTCTGGTCCAAGGAAGGCGACATCATCGAGAACTTGCCGAAGAAACGGGAAGGCATGCGGGCGTGGGTGAACATCATGTACGGATGCGACAAGTTCTGTACATATTGTATCGTGCCGTTTACCCGCGGCAAGGAGCGCAGCCGTCGTCCGGAGGACGTCATTGCAGAGGTGCGAGAACTGGCGCGCCAAGGCTATAAAGAGGTGACGCTGCTCGGGCAAAATGTCAATGCGTATGGCAAGGACTTTACCGACATTAACTATACTTTTGCCCATCTGATGGACGATATCCGCCAAATCGATATTCCGCGCGTCCGGTTTATGACATCGCATCCACGCGATTTTGACGATGCATTGATCGATGTACTGGCCAAAGGCGGTAACTTGGTGGAGCACATTCATTTGCCGGTGCAATCCGGCAGCAGTGAAGTGTTGAAGAAGATGAGTCGGAAGTATTCTCGCGAGCATTATCTCGAACTCGTGCGCAAAATCAAAGTGAAAATTCCGAATGTCGTGCTGACGACGGATATCATCGTCGGATTCCCGGGTGAAACCGAGGAGCAGTTCGAGGATACGTTGTCCCTTGTACGCGAGGTTGGATTCGATTCGGCATATACGTTCGTCTACTCTCCGCGGGAGGGGACGCCGGCTGCTGTGATGGAAGACAACGTTCAGATGGAAGAGAAAAAGGCACGGCTTGCTCGGCTGAACGATACCATTAATGAATTCAGCCGCGTCAGCAACGAGGAGCAGCGCGGACAGATCGTTGAGGTACTGGTCGAAGGCGAAAGCAAGAACAACACCAATGTGTTGTCCGGCCGTACCCGCAGCAACAAGCTTGTTCATTTCGAGGGCGGAGCGGAATTGATCGGTACATTTGTTCAAGTGGAGATCACCGATCCGATGACTTGGTACATCAAAGGCAATCTTGTAGAGCAAACCGCCAAATTGGCGTAACCCAGGGGAGGTTAAAAACGGTGGAACAGCATAAAGATCAAACCGATTGCGGAATTCCAAAATTCGATTCGCGGGATCTTGTGATTCGCGAGGATATTATGAGTAAAGCTAAGGAATTGGCCGAATTGATCGGCACCAGCGAGGAAGTACAGCAGTTTCAAAAAGCGGAGAAGCTGGTTCAGCAGCATGAACGCATTCAGACGCTGATCAGTGCGATAAAGAAGAAGCAGAAAGAAATCGTCGCATTCGAGACGTTCCAGAATCAAGCGATGGTTCAAAAAATCGAACGCGAAATCGAGGAACTGCAGGACGAACTGGATGGGATTCCGATCGTAACGGAGTTCCAGCAAAGCCAAAGCGATATCAACTATTTGCTCCAACTGGTCGTCTCCGTGATTCGCGATACGGTAGCCAGCAAAGTAAATGTCGAGTCGGGTAGCGAGCCGGCCGTCTCCTCCGGTTACGGAGAGTAAAGCGAAACAGTCGGTGCGGAGGCAATCCCTCCGCTTTTTTTATGGAGGTGGTTGTTTGAAGCGCCATCTCTTCGGAATATTATAATACAGAGAGAAGCAAGGATAGGGGGGCAACACGTGAATTGGAGTGAAGAAGTACTACGTCGCGACGAGCAATCGTTCTGGGGGCTTTTGGGGCTGCGCCTCATCTCAGCCGATCGAACGCTAGTGGAGCTCGGCCTGACGGCAGAAGCAGCCCATCTCAACTCCATGGGCATTGTGCACGGCGGTGTGCTGTCGTCCATGATGGATCAAGCGATGGGGACACTGGTGGCCACGGTTAAGGGCAAGCTCGGCGTGACAACCCATTTAAATGTCAATTTCTTGAGTCCGATGCGCACAGGAGAACTCGTGGTGTCGGCATTTCCGTTGCATGAAACTTTTCGGACCATGACGTTACGCTCCGAGGTTCGCAACGAAGAAGGAACCCTTGGTTGCATATCGACGGCAACATTCCGTTTGCCGAAATGAGCGAAGGAACCGTCGGCAGGTTAATATCGCATGAATTCGCAAATGCCGGACTTATTGGTCGGCCGGCGTTATCCTAGACGATGTGGTGATACGTGATGAACGAAGAACAAAAGCAGGTAGTTAATGAGGTTAAAAAATATCGGACGCCGGACGGAATCCCGGCCGACATCGTCATGTTTACGTTGACGAGGCAGGAACGAAAGGCATCGACCAAATCGCTGCCGCACTTTGATCTGAAGGTCATGCTGATCCGCCGACGGAGCTGGCCATTTGCCGGTGCCTGGGCTTTGCCGGGCGGTTTCTCGCAGGAGGATGAATCGCTGTACGAAACGGCGCGCCGCGAACTGAAGGAAGAAACCGGCGTTGACGGCTCCCATCTGGAGTATCTAGGCGTGTACAGCAAGCCGGGGCGGGATCCACGCGGTTGGATTATCTCCCATGCCTTTTTCGCGCTGGTGGAAGAATGGGTGCTGGAGAAACGACAATCGGCAGATGATGCACAGGAAGTGGGTCTCTTTACCGTTCACGAGGCCTTGGAGGATTTGCAGCTTGCCTTCGACCACCGCGAAATTTTGCAGAACGCCTATAAACGCATCCAGCAACAAATGCTGCATACAACGATCGCCAAGCAGTTCCTGCCTCCGCATTTTACGTTAGGCGAATTGTATCAGGTGATTCAAACCGTTGTTCCGGACTTTGCAGAGCTGAATTTTATCCGTAAAATTACATCGACGCGGAGCCGTCAGGGGATACTGGAGGAAGTCCATGACGAATTGGGCAAACCGATGTTATCCAACCAGTATTCGCAGCGTCCTGCCCAGTTGTACCGGTTTACCGATTTCACACCGCAGCTGTCCATCTATACCTAATCCCAAGCAAGAACTACATAACTAGCGGCTGTCGGTGAATGGATAGTACGAAGGGAGAGTGAGATCATGAAAGCTCTGATCGTCATCGATTATACGAATGATTTTGTGGACGGCAACCTTCCGGTTGGCCAACCGGCAATCGACATCGAACCGGCGATTTGCCGGTTGACGGAGTCTTTTGCGTCGCAAGGCGATTTTGTCGTCATGGCCGTTGATCTGCACGAACGGGAAGATCAGTGGCATCCGGAGACGAAGTTATTCCCGCCCCATAATTTGAGGGATACGGAAGGGCGCGCTTTATATGGCCGTTTGGCTGAAGTATATAAGCTGAACCAGGACCGGATCTATTGGATGGACAAAACTAGATATAGCGCGTTTTGCGGGACGGACCTGGAACTGAAACTGCGAGAGCGCGGGATTACGGAAGTGCATCTGATCGGCGTGTGTACGGACATTTGCGTGCTGCATACGGCGGTGGACGCCTACAACAAAGGATTCGCCATTACAGTTTATGAAGATGCGGTAGCCAGCTTCAACCCGGATGGGCATACCTGGGCGTTGGGCCATTTCCGCAACAGTTTGGGAGCCGCCGTAACCAACACCCAGAGAGGATGAACAGGGATGCCAACCACGGGTTTAGCACTGCATACCGATAAATATCAGATCAATATGATCTACGCGCATTGGATGAACGGAACGCATTTGCGAAAGACGGTGTTTGAAGCCTACTTCCGCAAGCTCCCGTTCGGCAACGGGTATGCGGTGTTTGCAGGCTTGGAGCGGATCGTGGACTATATTCGGCAGCTCCGGTTTACCGAAGAGGATCTAGCTTATTTGGCCAAACAGGAGGAGCACTATAAGCCGGAATTTCTGGACCTTCTGCGCGGGTTCGAATTTAAAGGCACATTGATGTCGATGGAGGAAGGCGCACTTTGCTTCCCGAACGAGCCGTTGATTCGCGTGGAAGGGACGATCACGGAGACCCAACTGGTCGAGACGGCGCTGTTAAACTTCATGAATTTCCAGACCTTAATCGCCACCAAAGCATCACGGGTCAAGCGGGTCGCCGAGAACGACGTGCTGCTGGAGTTCGGCACCCGACGGGCACAGGAGGCCGATGCGGCTATTTGGGGGGCACGGGCCGCCTATGTAGCTGGTTTTGACGCAACGTCCAATTTGCTGGCCGGTGAAAATTTCGGCATTCCAACCAAAGGGACGCACGCTCATTCGTGGGTGCAGATTTTCGATTCGGAGCAGGAAGCCTTCGAGATATACGCGAAGGCGTTGCCGGATCAGGTTTCGCTGCTGGTCGATACGTTTGATACGTTGAAAAGCGGCGTCCCGCATGCGATTCATACCGGAAAAATGCTGGAAGCCGCCGGCAAGCGGCTCGGCAGCATCCGCCTAGACAGCGGCGATTTGGCTTACCTCTCCATCCAAGCCCGCAAAATGTTGGATGATGCCGGCTTGCCTTATGTCAAAATCGTCGCGTCCAACGACCTTGACGAGAATACGATTTTTAACCTGAAGGCCCAAGGGGCAAAGATCGATATTTGGGGCGTGGGGACCCAGTTGATTACGGCGGCGGACCAACCGGCACTGGGCGGGGTCTATAAGCTTGTAGAACGGGAGAAGGACGGACGGATGGAGCCAACGATCAAAATCTCGGGCAATCCGGAGAAAGTCACGACCCCGGGCAAGAAGGACGTACTGCGGATCGTTAGTAAAGACAGCGGTAAAGCGATTGCGGATTACATCTGTTTTCCGCAGGAGCAGCAAGCACGGACGGGCGGCAGCCTTCGGTTGTTCGACCCAGTACATCCTTACATCAAAAAGTCGGTGAAAAACTACGAAGCCGTAGCCATGCTGCAACCGATCTTCGTGGATGGTCAGCTCGTGTATGAGCTGCCGACACTGGACCAAATCCGTCAGTATCACCGAGAGCAGTTGGATTTGTTCTGGCCGGAGTATCTGCGTAAGTTGAATCCGGAGTTTTACCGCATCAGCTTAAGTCAGGAAGCATGGGAATTAAAGCAAAAGATGATCGAGGACTATCTGGGCCATCAAGAGGAGTAGAGCCGTTCGATACGTCCTGCAACACAAAAAGATCGCTTCTCGCCTTACCGGCGGAGCGATCTTTTTTGCTAGGAAATTATTTCTCGGGAAAGCGCAAAAAGCGCTATAAATCGGCGGTTTGGCCGCCGGATTCGACAAGTTAACGACGGGACTCATATTTCGCAAAATAGTGCGCAAACAAAATATCGATTTGCCGCTCGACGGCTTCTTTACCTGGTCGGTTCTCCAAGTGCTTAATCTGCTTCGACAACACCAGCGGGAACAACACGGCTGCATTAATTTGCATCATCATAATATATAGGATTTCCGTATCGGTTTCGCCCGTAATTTCCTCCAAAGTACCGCTGATCTTGCCGAATCCGGTCGTTTTCATAAAGCTGGTGAAATCCTGTCGAGATTCGAAGGTAATCCGGCCTTTGCCCAGAACTTCATGCAGTAATCCGGGATATCGAAGCACCAACTCAACATATTGTAGCAGAAACGCCTTCAATCGATCTTTGGGATGAAGCGAAGTGTCGTCCAGAACGGAAAAGTTCGCTTGAAAAGAAGTCAACAATAGCTTTAACGCTTCGTTGATCAAATTGTCTTTCGAGCCGAAGTAGTAATTCACCAGGGCGAGATTGACATTGGCAGCAGCGGTAATTTTACGCAAGGTGACCTGATCGGCCCCTTCCGTCTTAATGAGCTCCATTGTTGCCTGAATGATATTCTGTTTGGTCGATAGCCCCTCCGCGCAATTGCTCATCGTACCGCTCCTTTATGCCATCCATTCTTCTGCCAAGTATAACAAATGTCAAGGTAGGATTAAAAGATGTTTAAATTCAACATAATACGCTTTCACATGCGGTGTCAAGAACAAGGCGATGGGGGTGCCAACCAGAAATTGAAGGAGCTACCGGAGATCGGTGTCTTGACAAAATCGGGGCATCCGTTTAAATTTGATTTAAACATTGTTTAAAACGGTGTTTAAACTAAAGAGAAAGCTGAGTGAGAGAATGCCAAAAACTGTGGAAAGTTCGATCGAAACCAAGGGATTTTCCATCCGTTCGATTATCGCGCCCCTGATGGCCGTGATCGTCGGGATGATTATGGTGATCTTGGACAGCACGGTAGTTAACGTGGCCGTACCGAAACTGGTCGACTTCTTCGCCACCGACTTGAAGACGGTGCAATGGACGATCACCGGGTATACGTTGGCATTATCTGCCGTGATTCCCTTAGCGGGCTGGATGACCGATAAATTTGGGGAGAAACGGATTTTTCTCATGACGATCGCGTTGTTTACGGTTGGGTCCGTGTTATGCGCCATGGCGCAAACGCCAGAGCAATTAATCGTATTTCGCATCATTCAAGGCCTAGGCGGCGGGATGGTATCGCCAATTGGGTTTGCGATGGTGTTTAAATTGGCGCCACCCGAGAAGCGGGGAGCGGTGATGGGGGCACTAGGCGTTCCGATGCTGCTGGCACCCGCGTTGGGGCCGGTATTGTCCGGTTGGCTGGTGGAGAACGTAAGCTGGCACTGGATTTTTCTGATTAATCTGCCGATCGGGATCCTGGCCTTTCTCATCGGGCTCCGATTCTTGCCTAAGTCCGAACGTCGGGAAGCACCGCAGCTTGATAAACTAGGGATGATTCTGGCTCCGATCGCTTTTGCGATGTTGACCTATGGAGTCAGCGAAGGGGGGACGAGTTGGACTTCGGCGACGACAATCATCGGTCTTAGCGTCGGAGCCCTTGCCTTACTTCTTTACATTCTCGTTGAAATTAGACATAAGCAACCACTCCTGGAACTACGGGTGTTCGGTTCATCCCATTTTACCCGGGGGATCATCCTGGTCTGGTTCGCTCAAGCGGCATTGTTCGGTTCAATGATTCTTACTCCGTTATACCTGCAACAAGTGAGAGGCTACAATGCCCTGGAGACGGGGATCTTCTTACTGCCTCAAGCGCTCATGTCGGCATTGTTCATGCCGATCAGCGGACGATTGTTTGACCGGGTTGGAGCACGTCCGCTGGCTTTTATCGGCCTCGGCGTCGTATCCACGGCATTGTTCCTGCTGTCGCGAATCACGGCAGACACTTCTTTGGCGATGGTACTGGTGCCGCTGGGCTTGCTGGGCAGTGGCATGGGGTTAACGATGATGCCGCTCAATACGCATATCCTTAACTCTGCGCCACGTCATTTGGTCGCCCGGGTTACCCCGCTTATGACGGCCGCGCAACAGGTGATCGTCTCCTTTGCGGTGGCAGGCCTAACGGGTTATCTAACCTCGCAGATTACTAGTCATATGACGAAAGCAGCACAAGGCGGAAATCCGCTGGAAGCCGCGGCATCCGGCTTTGGAGATACTTACTTCCTGGCGGCATGCATCGCGGCGGTGGGATTCCTGCTGACCTTGATGCTGTCTAAACCGAAGCAGCAACCTGAAGCCGCCAAGGACCAAGCGGTCGAAGGAGCTCAAGCAGATCCCAGCTTGATGGCGGGACATTAAATCGAAAATGAAATGCGAAAAGCACTCTTTCCATTCGGAAAGGGTGCTTTTCGTTTACCGCCATTCGTTAGCTCGTAATCATTGCGCCTCCATTGACGTGAATCGTTTGCCCGGTCACGAAGCTGGAATCGTCGGAGGCCAGGAACACGTACACAGGTGCCAGCTCAAACGGCTGTCCGGCTCGCTTCATCGGGGTTTCGAGGCCGAATGTAGAGACGTATTCCGCGGAATAGCTGGAAGGGATCAGCGGGGTCCAGATCGGTCCCGGTGCCACCGCATTGACGCGAATGCCCCGATCGACGAGCGATAGCGCCAGAGAGCGAGTGAAGGAGACGATCGCGCCCTTGGTGGAGGAATAATCGATCAGCAACGGTGCGCCGGCGTAAGCGGTGATCGAAGCCGTGCTGATGATTGTGCTTCCGGACCGTAAGAAGGGAAGCGCCGCCTTGGTCATATAAAAGTGAGGGAAAATGTTGGTAGCGTAGGTTTGGTGCAGCTGTTCGGTAGTAATGGCCTCAATCCCTTGCCCCTGAGGATATTGAACGGCTTGATTGAGCACCAAGATATCGATTTTGCCGAACTGCTGAAGGGTATGATGGATAACGGCTCTGCAGAAAGCTTCTTGACGCAAATCGCCGGGGATCAGCAGACAGCGTCGGCCCAACTCTTCAACGCGCCGCTTGGTGGCTTGGGCATCCTCGTGTTCGTAGAGGTACACGATAGCCAGATCCGCCCCTTCCTTGGCGAAGGCGATAGCCGTGGCCCGTCCGATCCCGCTGTCGCCGCCGGTCAGGATGGCGACCTTGTCCTTCAGTTTGCCGCTTCCGACATAAGCGGGATTCTCCGAAATGGGGGGCGGCGCCATCAACGTTTGGAGCCCCGGTTGTCTCGGTTGATGCTGTGGCGGGAAGGAGATCGGCTGCTCCTCGCATACTGTTTTGGAACTGTAATAAGGGTACTTTGGAATCATCCTTTAGGTTCCTCCTGGAAATTAGTTCTGCGCTATCCTATTCATCGCGTGACAGTGTGGTGTATTCGCCCAAACAAGAATGTCTATATGACTTTTGTTACATAAGTCACATCGCATCTATGATAAATTTTAAAATTAAGAAAGATATCTTTTTGTGTGATGTTTTGCACTTATTTACGTCGTGATGAACTCGCATTTGCGAAGAAGGGAGTCAAGCGCGTGGTACAATTACCGAAATTAAACGAGCTGGGATTTTTTGAAATCCGTTTGGAATCCATTGGGGGGCTGGGTGCGAACCTGGCAGGGAAAATGCTGGCCGAAGCCGGGGTTGAAGGAGCCGGACTGAATGGGGTCAGCTTTTCTTCTTATGGCTCGGAGAAAAAGGGATCGCCGGTAAAGGCTCATATCCGCTTCTGCGATTTAGATACGCCGATCCGTGATACGTCGCCGGTGGAACGCCCGCATATCGTGGGGATTTTTCAAGAGGCGCTGGCGAAGACGGTGAACGTGATCAGCGGGATTTACGAGGATAGTACGGTGCTGGTCAATTCGCGCAAAACCCCTCAGCAACTGAAGGAGAAAATGAAGCTGATTGGCGGCACGATCGCGGTCATCGACGCTACCGGCATCGCGCTGGAAGAGAAGAATCGGGTGAACATGGCGATGCTTGGTGCGATGTTCCGGCTTTGCCCGTTCCTTGATCCGGAAACGATGAAGGACGTCATCCGCAAATCGCTGGAGAAGAAATATCCGCAAACGGTAGCTCCGGCCTTGGCGACATTTGAGCGGGGCTACAACGAAGTTGTATTTGAAACCTTTGCTTTACCGGAAGGGGTCAGTATGCCGGCTTACGTTCGGGCGGATACGCCGGTGCTTGGATATGAAACCCAGCCGATCGGCGGGATCGTCATCAATCCGGGGAACAGCATTCTGAAGGACCTGAGCATTTCCCGTTCCGGGATGATGCCGCACTTCAAAGAAGAGACATGTATTCATTGCGCCCAATGCGACAACGTTTGCCCGGATAATTGCTTCGTCTGGGAGGAACGCCCCGACAAGAAGGGCCGTCCGCAAATGTTCCTCAAAGGGATCGACTATCAATATTGCAAAGGTTGCTTGAAATGCATTCATGCCTGCCCAACCGACGCTTTATCCGGGGAGCGGGAAGAAGAGGGGTACGCTGACTCGCATCGCGTGCCGCATCTGTTCGATTTGGCGATTCGCTAATTAAGCGGGAAAGGTGGTATTTTGACAATGGCGATCGATTTGGAAAAAGAACGCCGCTCCGGCACGATCGAGCAGCGCGTGGTTTATGAGTCGGGGAATGAAATGGCAGCCTATGCGGCCAGCCAGATCAATTATCATATTATGGGGTATTTTCCGATTTCCCCATCTACCGAGGTAGCCCAATTCCTCGATCTGATGAAAGCGAACGGTCAGCATGACATAAAGCTGATCCCGTCGGACGGGGAGCACAGCTCGGCAGGTATTTGCTACGGCGCTTCCACCGGCGGCGGCCGGGTATTCAATGCGACAAGCGCCCAAGGTTATTTATACATGCTGGAGCAGATGCCGGTCCAATCGGGGACACGGTTTCCGATGGTCATGAACCTGGTCTGCCGCTCGATCTCCGGGCCGCTGGATATTCACGGCGACCATTCGGACTTGTATTTTGCGCTGAACACCGGCTGGCCGATTCTGATGTGCCGCGATCCGCAAGCCGTCTACGAT
Organism: Paenibacillus sp. J53TS2; assembly: GCF_018403305.1. NCBI lineage: Bacteria > Bacillati > Bacillota > Bacilli > Caryophanales > Paenibacillaceae > Paenibacillus > Paenibacillus sp. J53TS2. The sequence goes on along the minus strand of NZ_BOSK01000001.1, from coordinate 164,884 downwards.
ATGAACCTGATGGCGATTAAGCTGGCCGAGGATCCGGAAGTCCGGCTACCTGTGCTTGTGGCCTCTGATGGATACTTTACTTCTCACCAGAAACGGCGTGTACACACCTTCGCCAATCAGGAAGATGTTCTGAAATTTGTTGGCGATCGGCCACCGGGTAATTTCCCGCATACGCTCGACCGCAACAATCCGATTACGGTTGGCCCTTACATGAATGAACCGGATTACATTAATAACTGCTACCAGCAATCTGTTGCGATGTATAATGCAGAACATGTCTTCGAACGGATCGCAGGCGAGTATGCCGAATTGACCGGACGCGAATATCAAATGCTCGATCTCTATCGGATGGAGGATGCAGAAGTCGCGGTCTTCCTGATGAACTCGGCCTCCGAGATCATCAAGGACGTTGTAGACGATTTGCGCCGCCAAGGCATCAAAGCCGGCTCGATCGCGCCAAACATGATTCGTCCGTTCCCGCAGAAGCAAATCGCCGAGGCATTGAAGAACGTCAAGGCGATTACAGTTGGCGACCGCGGTGATTCCTACGGCGCTTATGGCGGGAACATGGTCAATGAGATCAAAGCCGCTCTGTTTACCCACGGCAATCATACGACTCAGGTGATCGGCCGGATTTATGGCCTTGGCGGCAAGGAGTTTTATGCCGAGGACGGGCATCACTTGTTCCAATTGGCGATTGACGCGGCGAAAGCGGGCCGGGTGGAAATCCCGTTCGATTACTACGGCCATACGCCAGGGGATCCGGAGAAGACACCGAAACGGGTGATGAATCCGCTGAAATTCGAAGACCTGAAGACCGGCTTGATCACGGTCACCAAGAATGAAGAAACCGGGAAGCTGGGTGTACGGATTCCGCCGCTGCGCGCGTTAACAAAGAAACCGAAGCGAATTGCACCGGGACACGGCGCTTGCCCGGGCTGCGGGATTTTCTCCGGTCTGGAGCTGTTCTTCAAAGGGATCGAAGGCGATATCGTCGCTCTGTTCCATACGGGTTGCGCGATGGTGGTAACGACCGGCTATCCGTATTCGTCTCATAAAGCAACTTACATTCACAACCTGTTCCAGAACGGGGCGGCCACCTTGTCCGGCGTCGTCGAAATGTTCTGGGAGAGAAAACGCCGCGGCGAGCTTGACGAGTTAGGTCTCAAAGAAGATTTCACCTTCGTCATGGTTACCGGTGACGGCGGGATGGACATCGGTATGGGGCCGGCGATCGGCGCCGCATTGCGCGGTCATAAAATGATCATTATCGAGTATGATAACGAGGGATATATGAACACTGGGGCGCAGTTGTCGTATTCGACGCCGCTCGGTCATCGCACATCCACCTCGAACATCGGCAAGGTGCAAAAGGGGAAAGCGTTCCAGCACAAAGACACACCGCAAATCATGGCCGCAACGAATATCCCTTATGTCTTTACCGGCAGTGAAGCCTATCCGCAGGATTTGGTGAAAAAAGCAGCCAAAGCCCAGTGGTACGCGCAGAACGAAGGCTTGGTTTATGGTAAAATACTGATAGCATGCCCGCTCAACTGGATTTCGCCGGACGATCAGGGCACCAATATCATCGACGCGGCCGTCAACTCCTGCTTCTTCCCGCTGTACGAGGTGGAGCATGGGCAAACGACGATTACGTACAATCCGGAAGAGAAGAACAATCGCGTTCCGCTGACGGATTGGTTGAAGACGATGGGGAAAACTCGCCACTTGACCAAACCGGAAAACGCCGAGGCATTGGCGGAATTCGAGCAAGAAGTGGAACGGCGTTGGAAGGTTCTCCAAGCCAAACACGAAAACCCCTATTTGTAAGGTAGTTAAAAAGTCGTCTTTTGATCACGAAGCAGGACCAAGAAAGGTTTCGACTTCGAATCTTGAATTCAGCCGGGCCAAGCGTATGCTTCCGATGTATGTTTCCTACGGAAACATTTCTGTTGCTCACGTACCTCCATGTACGCTCCGCTACTCAGTCCCTAGCTTTATCCAACCTTCTAGGTGCTGAAAATCCGACTTTTTAAACCTTTATTTGAAGCTTTCAAATTCAACCCGGAAGAAGCGGCTATGGCCGCTTTTTTCGTTAAGTAGAAGATGAACGAGTTTAGGAGGATATACGAATGGATCAACCATTTCGCGCGTATCGCGTACACCAGGACGATTCCGGGTTCCGTTCGGGGGTCGAGCGGTTAGACGTTTCGGCGCTTCCCGATGCCGATGTGACGATCAAGGTACATTATTCCAGCGTCAATTATAAAGATGGCTTGGCGAGTATTCCGGAGGGAAAAATCGTGAAAACCTATCCGTTTATCCCTGGCATCGACTTGGCCGGAGAGGTTATGGCCTCCCGCGATGCACGATTCCAGCCCGGTGACCGGGTGCTATGCACCGGCTATGGGCTGGGCGTCACGCATGAGGGCGGGTTCGCCGAGGTCGCCCGCGTACCGGGCGACTGGTTGGTGGCGCTGCCGGATGGGCTCTCGCCCCGGGAAGCGATGGCGATTGGGACGGCCGGGTTTACGGCAGCGTTGTCGGTACGGCGGCTGCTGGACAACGGATTGGCGCCCGGACAAGGTCCCGTGCTCGTCCTAGGCGCCACCGGCGGTGTTGGCAGCATGGCCGTGGCGATCCTCAGCCGGCTCGGGTTCGCCGTAACCGCGGTCACCGGAAAGCCGGAATCGCGGGAGAAGCTGGTCGCGTTTGGTGCAGCCGAAGTCCTTTCCCGCGAGGAAGCGGCTTCGGGAGCCAAAGGCGTGCTCAGCAAAGAGCGTTGGGCTGCAATTGTCGACCCGGTGGGCGGTGCGATGACCGCTGACCTGCTTAAATCGGTACGCTACGGCGGATCTGTAGCCTTGTCGGGGCTGACCGGTGGCGGTGGGATCGAAACGTCCGTGTACCCGTTTATTTTGAGGGGGATTAATCTGCTTGGCATCGATTCCGTATTTTGTCCGGAGCCGCTGCGCCACCGCCTTTGGCAGCTTCTGTCCGGCGAGTGGAAGCCGGAACAGGTGCTGACCGGGGGCATTACCGAGTACTCGCTAGAGCAGTTGCCAGAAGCTCTGAATACAGTTTTGGCCGGCAAAGCCATCGGCCGTCAGGTCATTTCCTTAAACTAATCATCTATATGGTATAATTTGGGGGCTGTTGAGACAACCTAACACCATCGGCTGAAGCTGGCTTACAAGCTAAGGGTAAAGGATGGGATGCCAATGAGATGGTGGAAGGTTGGATTGGGAATGGCCGTGGCGCTGTCATTGACGACAGGATGCGGCAACCTGCAGCGGGTAGCCAAGGATGAAATGAGCAAATATAATATGCAAAGCTACCGGCAGGGGAATGAACGCCAACTAACGAGCGGCACGACGCTTAACACAGCGATGCTGCAAGCCTTGAAAGCGGAATGCGCGCAGCGGGGGATTCGATTGACGCATGAAACCTATGCCGAAGGGCTGGACGGGAATATTAGCTACAGTTATTTTATTAACGGAGATGCGCGGCATTTTATCGTCGTGCATGTGTTTCCCAATGAGCAGGATCGAATTCGCGAAATCTCCGAAATATACGGAAGCGAGGATGGAAAAGGAGAGATCGCGGCCAATTCGGTATCCAATCAAGCTTCGTTGATCTCAGCCAAGGGCAACACCGCTTTAGTCTACGCGTCAAGCGCACAGAAGGACAGCCAATACCGGGAAGAAATGAAGGCAGTATTCGGACAGTTACTGGAGCAAATGAGGGATCGTCCAGAGTAAGTGCCAATGGCCTGCCTATAAAAAAACCAACCGCTACCCTTCGTTCCGGACAGGGAAGCAGTTGGTTTTTTCGCCTTTTACTTCTTGTAGATTTCGCGCATGACATGACGCAGCTCGGGTAGAATGATGCGCTGCATCGCCAGCTTGACGGCGCCCTGCGATCCGGGCATGGAGAAGACGGCCATATCGCCGATCGTTCCAGCAATCGCCCGGCTGAGGATGGCGGCCGAACCGATATCTTCGGTAAAGCTAAGGTAGCGGAAAATTTCCCCAAACCCTGGCATCTCCTTGTTGAGCAGGCTGCGTACAGCCTCGTAGGTGGTATCCCGCGGAGCGATGCCGGTGCCGCCGCTCAGCAGAACGGCTTCAATCGCTCGGTCAGAGGCCGCTTCCCTCAGCAGTTGGCGAATGCCGTCATAATCGTCTTTGACGATAGTATAGCGGGCAACATGATACCCGTTGTCTCGAAGCAGCTCTTGAATCAGCCGACCGCTCGTATCGGTCTCTTCCGTACGGGTATCCGAGACGGTGATGACCAGACATGATACCTCGTCCGGCGCTTCCATCCGGTGTTCATCGACGGATCTCATCGTGTTCGCTTCCTTTCTTTGGATGTTATTTACATTGTATCATGTTTGACGGACTTGGGTTGTACGGGAAATGTAGTTGCATGTCCTGTAAGGTTGGTGTAAACTCGCATTCATATGCATTTATGCTTTAGATTATCAGAGATGAGGTGGGAAACAGGGTGACACCCGTTTATATATTATCCGGTTTTCTAGGAAGCGGCAAAACGACGCTGCTCCAGCGGTTGATTCGTCATTGGATGGAGCAGGGGCTTCGTCCGGCCGTGATCATGAATGAAATTGGGGAAGTGAACCTCGATGGTCTGCTCGTTTCAAGCGAAGTACCGATGGCTGAAATGCTGGGCGGCTGCATCTGCTGCACCATTCGCGGCGACTTAAGTGTGCAGATGGCAGAGCTGATCGAAGGGGAGAAGCCGGACTTGATCGTGATTGAGGCGACAGGTGCGGGGAATCCGATGGAAATCTTCGATGCGGTAACCGAGGTTTCGCTTTATCTCAAATTGGATATTAAGCCAATGGTCACCGTCGTCGATGCGGCCCATATGGCCGATTTGCACGCATCGCAGCAAGGAAAAACGTACCGGCTCATGGTGGAGCAAATCCGGTGCGGCTCCGTGCTGGTTTTGAACAAAATCGACTTGCTCGAACCGGATCGTCAGCGGGAAATGTCGGAGTTCTTGCGTCGCACGAATCCTTATGCCCGAATCATCCCGGCGGTGAAATGCGATGTGGATTTGTCGCTACTATGGAAGGCGGCAGATGGGCAAAACAACATCGACCCAACAACTCAACGCGGACATGATCATAATCACGATCTCAACGAGGATCACAGACATGATCATAATCACGATCACAACGATGATCATAATCACGATCACAACCACGCACATACCCACGCGTCGCACGAGCATGTCACTGTATACACGCACTATTTTGACGGGCCGGTGGACAGCGAGGACTTCGAACGTTTTATCGCCGAATTGCCCCGGGAAGTCTATCGCGGCAAGGGCGTCTTACGATTTACGGATACGGCCAGTCGTTTCCTGTTTCAGTATGCCTACCGGGAAGCCGATTACTTAAAAGTCACCCCTCAGGGGAATGTTCCCGATGTGGCTGTATTTATCGGCGAGCATTTCGACCGGAATGTGATCGCTCAGCAGTTGAAAGAACTGGAACGGAAGCAAGCCGAACCTGAGTAAGGCCAGACCTGGACTCGAAATTCCGAATACAATCCGCTGATTCGGCGAAAAGGGCGATTTGTATTCGATTTTTCATATACAATTCGCTGGGTTTGGCGAAAAGGGTGAAATGTATTCGGTTTTTCATATACAATTCGCTGGATTCGGCGAAAAGGGCGATTTGTATTCGGTTTTTCATATACAATTCGCTGGGTTCGGCGAAAAGGGCGATTTGTATTCGGTTTTTCATATACAATTCGCTGGATTCGGCGAAAAGGGCGATTTGTATTCGGTTTTTCATATACAATTCGCTGGGTTTGGCAAAAAGTGTGGATTGTATTCGGTTTTTCATATACAATTCGCTGGATTCGGCGAAAAGGGTGTAATGTATTCGGTTTTTCATATACAATCCGCTGGATTCGGCGAAAAGTGTGAAATGTATTCGGTTTTTCATATAAAATCCGCTGGATTCGGATCATTTACGTGCATCTCGACGAGCTTGGGAGTGAGGTTGTGACCCGTGCAACGGAACGCATACCGTTGGGGAGATTGCCGAAGCGGTCCTTGCCAAACTTGGGGAAAGCGCCGAGCCGCTTATGCCGCGCTTGAGTAAGTTTATCGAGATCCTGGAAGCCAACGATTGGCTCATTTGGGTGGGGTATGACGCAGAAAGCCAAGTTGAAATCAAGCGTTTGCCTTTACATCAAAAAAACAACCGTTCCTAAGGTTGAAGGAACGGTTGTTTTTGTCTTCCCCATGCATTTAGCTCGGATTCGCTACCGGCGAGATTGCAGGTCCGGCTCCTGGAGCGGCTGGGGCCTCGGTAGTCCCCAACTGCAGCCGGTACATTTGATAGTACCGTCCGCCCAGGGCGAGTAGTTCTTCGTGCGTGCCGCGTTCGACGATTTCGCCGCGGTGCAAGACGAGAATCTGGTCGGCGCTGCGAATCGTGGAGAGGCGGTGGGCGATGATAAACGTCGTCCGGCCGCGTTTCAGTACCTCCAGCGCGGATTGAATGAGCGCTTCGGTTTCCGTGTCGATGTTGGCGGTCGCCTCATCGAGAATGAGGATTGCCGGGTCGAACGCAAGCGCCCGAGCGAAGGAGATCAGCTGACGTTCGCCGGCGGACAGCGTGCTGCCCTTTTCCACGACCGGTTCGTCCATGCCTTTTGGCAAGTGGGCTAATATCCGGTCGGCGCCAACGTCGATCAACGCTTTCTCCGCCGTCTCGCGGGCAATCCGCTCATCCCCCAGCGTCACGTTCGAAAGAATCGTCCCGGTGAACAGGTACGGATCCTGAAGCACGATCCCCATATGCTGGCGGATCCATTGCTTCGGCAGCTCCGTTACCGGCTGTCCGTCGATCGTGATCGTGCCTTTTTGCGGGTCATAAAACCGGAAGAGCAAGTTGATGATCGAGCTTTTGCCGGAGCCCGTGTGACCGACCAACGCAACGGTCTGACCTTGCTTCGCCTCGAAGGAGATATTTTTCAGCACATAGTCCTTCTTGTAGGCGAACGAGACATCCTTAAACTCCACATTTCCTTTGTAGCGCGGCATCGAACCATCAACGACATCTTCGCCCGGTTCGTCCATCAGGGCAAACACCCGTCCGGCGGATACCATCGAGGAATCGAGGGCGGCGAGCTGATTGACCATCCCGGTAATCGGCTGAAACAATCGGCCAAGTACGTCGACGAAAGCATACAGCACGCCAAGCGATATCGCGCTCGTCGCGTCAAGCTGCGCCGAGCCGAAATACCAGAGCACGGTGGCAAACGCCAGATTACGAATCACATTCACCAGGTTGTGTGAAGTGAACGCGTTTAGGTTCAACATCTTGTTTTGGTGTTTCATGTAATCATTGTTCAGGTTCTCGAATTCTTCCTTGGTCTGCGACTCGCGGCGGAAAATTCGGATAATCGACATCCCCTGGATCGATTCGTTAATGATGGCATTGATCTCGCTTAGCCGCGAGCGGATGATCGTGTTGTATTTCGTCGCGAACTTGCGATAGTAAACGACCCACAGGTAAATGATCGGAACAACAAACAAGCAGATGAGTCCGAGCCGTACGTCCAGGATAAACAAAGCGACGTAAACGCCCAGCATGTTGATGATCCCGGAGAAGAAGTTCGCCAATACAGCGATAAACAATTCCTTTACCGCCTCCGTGTCGTTGGTGACGCGGGAGACGACTTTTCCGGCCGGCAGATTATCGAAAAAATGCACTGGCAGCCGCTGAATATGAGCATAGACGTCCATACGCAGCTTGCGGATGACCTGGTTGGCCGAGGATTGCAGCCAGTAGGTTTTGCCGAATTCCATCACGATGGAAATGGCCAGAAACACGAGGTACCAGATGATGAGCGACATTATGCCAGGCACTTCCGGTTTGTAAAAAGCAAACAGGCCTGCCGCGCTTAGTTTTTGCGCCGGATATTGGCTGCTTACGCCGTTCTTTCCGGTCAGGGTCAGAACGCCATTGTCGTAACTGCGGTCACCGGAGACTTCCGGGACGGACGCATCAACGAACACGAAACTTCTGCCGACCTGCAGCACACGGACTTCGGCGCCTTTGACCTCGCTACCTGCGAAACGGTCGCCCCGTTTAAAGGTACGCCCATCGTAGTCAACGGTAGATGCGTCTTGCCCCGTTGTTTCGTAGAACGGTTGCTCGATCGCCAGCATGTGATTGTCGATCATCGAGCGGGCGATAAACGGCCCCGCCAGTTCGGCAGCCACGCCGATCGCCAGCATGACGAGCGCGAGGATAAATGTTCTTTTCGCCGTTAAGGCGTATTTGAAAAGTGCTTTTCCCGTATGGGTGTGCATGGTTTTAAGACACCTCCCCGTCAGTCAGGTTGGATTCCACCTGTTGACGTTCGTATTGTTCGCGGTACCAGCCGCCTAACTGCAGCAGCGTTTCATGGGTACCTTCTTCGATGATTTTGCCTTTCTCCAAGACGACGATCCAATCCGCATGTTCGATGGCGGAGAGGCGGTGCGTGGAGATGAGCGTCGTTTTGCCGGAGCGCCCACTGCGGATGTTCTCGATGATCCGCGCCTCGGTCCGGGCATCAACGGCAGACAAGGCGTCGTCGAGGATTAAGAGCTCCGGATCGGCGATAAACGCCCGAGCCAGGGAGACCCGCTGCTTCTGGCCGCCGGAAAGGGCGACGCCTTTCTCGCCGACGAGCGTATCCAGGCCGTCAGATAACGTGCCGAGATCCTGATCGAAGGCAGCCGTGCGGATCGCTTCGAGGATCTTCTCATCGGATGCGCCCGGGTAGCCGAACTGGATGTTTTGCCGCACCGTCTTAGAGAATAGGATTTGCTCTTGCGGCACATATCCGATCCAGCCGTGAAGCTGGTTCAACGCGATTTGCTGAATCGGCACGCCGGAGATGCTCAGCTCGCCGCTGCCTGCCGGATATTCGTGTAACAGCTGCTTGAGCAACGTGGATTTACCGCTGCCGGTACGCCCGACGATGCCCAGTGTTTCGCCGCGTTTAATCGTCAAATCGATCTGTTCGAGATTGTTAATGGTCGAAGTCGGATAGCGGAAGGTGACATCCTTGAACACGATCGTCTCCGGCGTTTCAACGTGAACCGGATTCGGAACGTCTTCAACATCGGGCTTCACGTTCAACGTTTCGTTGACCCGGTCCAGCGATGCGCCGCCGCGTTGCATGACGTTAATCAGCTCGCCGATTGCAAACATCGGCCAAATCATCATCCCCAGGTACATGTTGAAAGATACGAGATCGCCCAGGGTCAATTCATTATGGAATACGAGATAAATGCCGTAGGTGAGACCAATCGCATAGCTGAGCCCAACACATAAACGGATCGTTGGCTCGAAATAAGCATCCACTTTGGCGACCGCCAAATTCTTCTTATAAACGTCTTCCGTTATATCCGCAAAACGTTGTTCATCATGACGTTCCTGCACATAGGCGCGAATGACGCGAATGCCGGCTACGGATTCCAATACCTGGTCGTTCATGTCCCCAAAGGCATCCTGCGCCAGAGTGTAACGCTCGTGGATGATCTTCCCATAAATTTTCATCGCTAAGGCGATGAAAGGGAGGGGAATGATCGCAGCTAGTGTCAGCTTCCAGCTGATCAGCGTGCTCATCGCCAGAAAGATCACGGTAAGGTACGCCGTCGAGTCGGTTAGCGTCAGCATCCCGAAGCCTACGGTGGTAGCAACCGATCTTAAATCGTTGGTCGCCCGGGCCATCAGGTCGCCGGTGCGGCTCCGCTCGAAGAACGGCGGTGTCATCCGCAGCAAATGGCTCATGAACCGGGTCCGCAGCAGCCGCTCGACGAGGTTCGATCCCCCAAACAGGGAATGCATCCATATGTACGTGATGAGATAGATTAAGATCAATACGCCGATAATGAGTAAAATATATTGAGTTAACGAAGCCCAAGTGACGGTGCCGGCCACGATCTCATCGATCGCGCTGCCCAGCAGCCGCGGCGGAGCCAGCTCCACAACGCCCACAAGGATGAGCAAGAACAAGCCGATAATATAACGTCTTTTTTCGCGCTTGAAAAACCAGCCCAAATTTTTTAATACCGAAAACATGATGGGGTTTCCTCCTTTGATTCCCGATTGCGTAGCTACCCGGAAAACCTCTACAAGTGTCCTAAACCAGCAAAAAACCGCAAAAAAGGCATATCGTCCGAAAACGATATGCCTTAAAACCATAACATATGTCGCGTCCGTTACTTATAGCAAGCAACCTTCGCGTGTATGATATCGCTTATACCCTTTAAAAGATAAGGGGCGGTCAGCGCATAGATTCATCCAAGCCTGCAGGGGTTGCTCCGGTATTTAATTGTTTGATGTGATGCGCATCGCGATACGCAGGCATAAATTTGAATTTCAACACCGTGCTCACCCTTTCTCATTTGGTAATTACTTGAAAGCGATCTCGTATGTTCCCGATTTTAGCACCGCATTAAAGAAGATGTCAAACGTTATTTTTCTCAGTAACTATCCAATAATCCCTAACCACATCGAACAAAGGTTTGGCTTTTTGCCCAGTTTCGTCTACAATAAAGCTAAAAGTTTGGATGTAACGGAATGAAAAGTTCGTATTTGTCACCGAGAAGATGGGATGAATGAAGAGGAGGAAGAAGCGGATGATTAACGTGAGTAATGAAGCTGCCGCATGGTTTAAGCAGGAGCTTGGACTTGAGGCGGGGCAGGCCGTACGCTTCTTTGCACGATATAGTGCGGGCGGCAAGCTGCACCCGGGATTCTCACTGGGAATTGATGTTGATCAGCCTGTATCACCTGGGCTCAAAGCGGAAGTAGAGGGCATCACGTTCTACATGGAGAACCAGGATTTGTGGTATCTGGACGGGTACCACCTTAATGTCACTTATGATCAGCAATTGGGCGACATTGAGTATGAATACGAGGCTGCGGCCCTGAATTAGGCTGAGCCGTTGTTCAGCGGCTTCGAAGCTAATGAAAGAACAAAAAGGCCCGTCAATTACGGGCCTTTTCCTTTGTTTGATGGAGCGGGCGAGAACGGCCCATCAAGCATCAAATGATGCTGTCTTCCATCGCATATTCAAAATCGCCGATATCGTAAACCTGCACCGGCACCTCTGCTTCGATAATCCGCCGGATCAGCTCGAGCTGATCGGTCAGGATCGGCACGTTCTCTCGCTGGGCAGTTAGCACGATTTCCGTTTCGATCGGATCGAGAAACTCGCCGTACTGCTCGTTGTCTACCGCGTTGACTACGGTCCAGGTCACATGATCGCCGAACAGGATCGAAGGGCTCTTGGACCAAGGGACGGTGAGCGCTCGCTCCAGTTTCTTGCGGTTCAGCGGTTCCTCGAGATAAGCGATCAATTCGCTGATTTTCTGCTTCACGTGCATATCGTCGACGGGGTCGTTCATGAGCGGCTCCGGACTGTTTTGAAATTCATAAAGCTCCATGACGGTGGTGTAAGGTACAATATATTCCACAGGCGCACCCGGCACCAGTAATTCACCATATATCGCCACCATCACGGCTTCGATCACAAATCGGCGTGACATGGTCATCCTCCTAAAACGGCCTGTTACTCGTAGCTGCCCATGAAATGCTTGCGACAACTCAATTTATTAAGGAGTATACCACAACCATTGGATAAATTCAGCTTTGTAGCGCGAAAATCGGCTTTTATCTAAGGAGAGGGGGCAACCGGAGATGAATGAGAATCTGGTGGGAGAATTCGCTGGGCTTTCGACGAAAACGCTCCTCTGGGTGGAGGAACGAGTGGGTCCAGGGGCTAAGGTTATCTCAGCAGCGTCCCTGAAGGGCGGCATTTCATCAGCAGTTTATGGGTTGAAAATAAAACAGGGTGATCACTGCCACGAAGCGGTACTGAGGCAATTTACCAATACGGAGTGGCTGCGAGAAGAGCCGGAGCTCGCTTTGCACGAGACGGCTGCGTTGCAGGCGGCGAGCGCGGCGGGACTGTCGTCGCCGCGGTGGGTCGCCTGCGATCCGGACGGCGGCGCCTGCGGCCTGCCGTCCGTGCTAATGACCCGGCTGCCCGGCCGGGTGGTGCTGGACCCGGCGGATCTGCCGGGTTGGCTGGGCGGCCTCGCCTGGAAGCTGGCGGAGATCCACGCGGCGGAGGGTCCGCCGATCGAATGGAGCTATTTTACTTACAACGAGGTGTCCCGTTTGACTGTGCCAGAGTGGACCCGGGTTCCCGAGGCGTGGGGGAGGATCATCGACCGCGTTCAGGGACTATCTTCACCGTACCGGCCGCAGTTCATTCATCGCGATTATCATCCAACGAACGTGCTCTGGCAGGAGGGGGAAGTCAGCGGCGTAGTCGATTGGGTAAATGCCTGCATGGGCCCAACCGGGATCGACACCGGTCATTGCCGATTGAATCTCGTACAAATGTACGGCGTGGAGGCGGCAGATGCCTTTTTGGAAAGCTATCTTTCCGTAGCTCGGAAGGACGGATGTAACGTAAACGATCCCTATTGGGATATGCTATGCCTGATCGAAATGCTGCCGGGTCCCCCGGAAGTATACCAAGGGTGGCCGGATTTGGGGCTAGACGCGTTAACGCCGGAGCTTCTCGCTCGTCGATTGGACGAATACGCTGAGAGTCTGGTCCGAAAGCTGGCTTCATTCGTGCAGCCCAGATAGAAACAAATAGAGGATGTGCTCATAAATTGAAACATTGGAAAGCCTATTTTACGTTCGTTAGGCCTTATACGAAATGGATCTTACTCACTTTGTTCATCGGGATGCTGAAATTCGGTATCCCGTCCTTGCTGCCGTTGGTGCAGAAATACGTCGTGGACGATATCTTGTTAAACGGCGGGATCGAGCTGGACCAGAAGGTCTCGCAACTGATGATCATCCTTGGGGCAACGCTGTTCCTATTCGTGATCGTGCGCGGTCCGGTGGAATATGCGCGGCAGTATTTTGCCCAACTGATCACGGCACGGATCTTATTCGATTTACGCAACAAGCTGTATGCCCACCTGCAGCGGTTATCGCTTCGGTATTACCAGAATACGAAGGTGGGGGAGATCATCTCCCGCTTCATCAACGATGCCGAGCAGACGAAGAACATCGTCGAAGTCGGCATGATGAATGTTTGGCTCGACATGTTTACCCTGGTGTTTGTGCTTGGCTTTATGTTTTATTTGAACCCGTGGCTGACGCTTGTGGCGATTGCGATTTTCCCATTGTACGCGATCGCAGTGAAAGTGCTGTACAAGCGCTTGAAGAAGCTGACCAAAGACCGCTCCGCGGCACTTGCCGGGATTCAGGCTTATTTGCACGAACGCATTCAAGGCATCTCGGTCATCCGCAGCTTTGCCTTGGAAAGGCATGACCGGAACAAATTCGAAGGCACCAACGGCCGGTTTCTGCAAAAAGCGCTAGCCCACAGCCGCTGGAACGCCTGGACATTTGCGATCATCAACACGCTCACCGACATCGCGCCGCTGCTCGTGATCGGATACGGCGGTTATCAGGTGATTTACGGGGATTTGACGTTAGGTACGTTTGTGGCCTTTTTTGGCTATCTGGATCGGCTTTATGCCCCGTTGAGACGGTTGATCAATTCATCAACGACGTTGACACAGGCTTCGGCCTCGTGGGAACGGGTGCTGGAGTTGCTGGAGGAGCCGTATGACATGAACGATGCGCCGGATGCGGCGGCACTGCCGCAGGGTAGCCATGGCGTGATGTTCCGGGAGGTGTGGTTCAAATATCGCGAAGACGGCGATTGGGTGCTCAAAGACATCTCGCTCGAAGTCAATCCCGGCCAAACGGTCGCGTTCGTCGGCATGAGCGGGGGCGGGAAATCATCGTTGGTCGGACTCATTCCACGTTTCTATGACGTTCAGCGGGGAACGCTGACGGTGGGCGGCCGGGACGTCCGCGCCTGGACGATGGAAAGCCTGCGCAGCCGGATCGGCATGGTGCTGCAGGACAATTTCCTGTTTAGCGGCAGCGTGCGCGACAACATCTTATTCGGCCGCCCGGACGCGGACGAGGCGGCGGTGATCGAGGCCGCCCGCGCGGCCAATGCGCATGAGTTCATCATGCAGCTGCCGCAGGGCTACGACACCGAAGTCGGCGAGCGCGGCGTCAAGCTCTCCGGCGGACAGAAGCAGCGGATCGCCATCGCGCGCGTCTTCTTAAAGGACCCGCCGATCCTCGTCCTCGACGAGGCGACGTCCGCGCTCGACCTGGAGTCGGAGCACCTAATCCAGCAGTCGTTGCAGCAATTGTCGCGCGCCCGCACGACGCTGATCGTGGCGCACCGGCTGTCGACGATCACCCACGCCGACCAGATCATCGTCCTGAAGAACGGCGAAATCGCCGAGCGCGGCACGCACGACGAGCTCATGGCGAACCCGGACGGCGTGTACGCGCAGTTATACAACATCCAGCACCTGAGCCCGGCGGAGAGCGGGGAGCTGGGGTGAGGAGAGGTTAGGGGAGTTGAGGCAAGGCAAGGCACACCTCTTCCTCCTCTCCGCACAAATAAGGCCCTAAAAGGGCGTTATTGTAACCTTTTAAGCCCGGATAGGCGAAATAAGGGTAAAAAGTTCCGTTATTTCTCGGAGTTAACCCCTTGGATGCCGTTTTTTTGCCGGTTCTGAGCTGAATAAGGACATATTTTACCGCTAATGTCTCCGATTTAGCTGAAGAAGGAGAAATAACGGTAATAAGTTCCGTTATTCACCAGTCGTACCTGTATTCAACCGTTACTGTAGAAACATAACGTGATCTAATCACCCTATTCCACACATTGGACGCTTCTATGAGACCTTTAGGGTGAACACATAACTCTATTACTCGGAGTTTGGGCGAAATAAAGGCGTTTGGTGTCAACTAAGGTGATCATTTCGCTCTATTTTGGCTCAAAACGGGCAATGATGAGGGAATAAGGTGAAATAGTAACTCTAACTCTATATATCTTGGTGCAGCAGGGCAGGCCAGATCGTGGGCATCCTAACCAGCCCCAAAATAAAAAAAGGTTGTTCTTACCGGCATCGATTGCCGGTAGAACAACCTTTTTTGCTCCGCTACAGCTTCCCGATCACCAGCGACAAAATGCCGGCGGCGATCAGCGGGCCAACGGGGACGCCGCGGAAGAAAGCGACGCCGAGCACCGTGCCGATCAGCAACCCGGCGACGACGGTCGGCTGATTGCCCATCAGGGTTGCGCCGCGGCCGCCAAGCCAGGCGACAAGCATGCCGACGCCGATCGCGAGCAGGGACTTCCAATGGAAGAAGGAAGCCCACAACGTCTGGATGGAGATTTTGCCGCTCGCGACGGGCGTCATTACGCCGATGGTGAGAATGACGATGCCAAGCGTCAGGCCGTATTTCTCCAGCCAAGGGAAGGTATAGTGCATATGCAGCACGCGAAGCAGCAGCAGCACGATCATCGCTACGGTAATCGGCATGTTATTGCTAAAAATACCGAGCGCAGCCATCAGCAGAAGAAGCAGGGCTGTCATATCGATTTGGTTCATGATCCACCTCCTGCGGTGAAATCCGTTAAATTCTTATTCGTTGCTTGATGCTCTCGAACCGAGAATATGCTCGGCGATTAGCTTGCCATGGCCGCGTCCGGTTTCAATGAAGACCTCGTTGGCGTTACGTCCGGATGCAATTACCCCGGCAACGTAAAGTCCAGGCACGTTCGTCTCCATGGTCTCTGGATCGAACACCGGCTTCTCCATGTCGCCGGCCATGTCGACTCCGGCGGAGAATAACAGCTTGCGGTCGGGACGGAACCCGGTTAACGCCAAGACGAAATCGTTGGCGAGCTCCGTCCGTTCGCCGTTTGCCTCTTGAATGACAACGCGGTCGGGTAGGATTTCGATCACCCGCGAGTTCAGACGCAGGGCGATTTTCCCCTTGCTCACCGCACTTTCAAACAACGGCCGCACCCAAGGCTTGATGTTCCCGGACAAGTCATCCCCGCGATACACGACGGTGACTTCGGCGTTCACGCGGACTAGCTCCAGCGCGGCATCCACCGCGGAGTTGCTGCCGCCGATAATCGTGACCTTCGTACCGGTATAAGGATGCGCCTCCTGGAAATAATGCGTGACCTTGTCGGTATTTTCTCCCGGAATGCCTAAAATATTGGGGTGATCGAAATACCCCGTCGAGATAATGACATGTCTAGCTTGATACTCCGCCGGCTCGCCGCCGCGTTTCTCTGAGCGGACCACAAACGTGCCGTCCGTCTGCCGCACGACTTCATTCGCTTCTTCATAGGCCAACACGGGTACGTCATAATGATCGCTCACTTTGCGGTAGTAGGCCAGCGCCTCATGGCGGAAAGGTTTATCATTTGCCGACGCAAAAGGGACATCCCCGATTTCCAGCAGTTCGGCCGTACTAAAAAACTGCATATACGTCGGGTATGAATAGATGGAATGGACAAGGCAATGTTTCTCTAGAACAAGCACCTGCAGTCCGCGACGCTGGCATTCGATGGCTGCCGATAGACCGCACGGCCCAGCTCCGATGATGATGACATCCAGCATGGGAACCTCCTCATTTACATAGATTTCAAACGATTTTTCAAAACAATTCCATCCTACCGCAAATACCTCGGAATTGCCAACCATCCGCTGGCCTTGGCAAAGGGAGAATGATGTGGCAATCCTATGACATCTTGGATTTCGAAGGTTCAAACCCACATTTTTAGAGTACACTAATAGTGTAAGCGGTTACCTAAAATTTAAAGGAAGTTTAGGAGGTGCCGAACATGCTGTCCTGGTTTAGAAAACGCAAACCTGCCCGTGTCTTGGTCCCTGAAGCCATAAAGGTTAAGCTGGACGAAGTTCGACGCGCTGTGCTTCGTTATGAAGCCGATATGCCTGACGGCATAAACCGGTTATCGCTGTTGCTGCCGGACGGAAGTCTGGATATGAAACGCCTGTCGCGTTATTTGGGCGGAATTACGGATCAACGCTTTTTCTTGTCGAGAGAAACCTATGAAATATTTGCGGAAGAAGAACGCGAGATCCCGTATTATCTGGATCTGGTGCAAGCCGCCGTGGACAACTATGTTGAGGATCAAGGCAAGCTTCCGGTGCTGGACGAATCGCGCCAGTTGGAAGTTGATTGCCGACTGCTGTTGCGGGAGCATTACTTGAAAGAGCTGCCTCCCTTCCCGCTGTATGTAACTGATCAGGAAATGATGTTGACCCATCGTCCGAAACAGGTGATATAACCGTTGAAGCGCATTCCCGGGGAGCCGGGGGTGCGCTTTTTGTTTGACAGGCTGTTTTACAATAGAGAGAGACAACTGGGGAAAGTGGGGAAAGTGGATTGCAGCTAAAAGCCGTTTTGTTTGACCTGGATAATACGTTGATGGATCGCGATTACACCTTTCGCAGCTTCGCGCTGCAACTCGTGCGAGAATGCCTGGTACCGATGGACGAGACACGCCGGGAAGAGCTGGTTGCGGAAATGATTGAGCGAGATAAAGATGGATATAGGCCGAAGGAGGGCTTTTTTCAGGAGCTGATCGATTGGCTTCCTTGGCGTAAGGAGACCACGATAGAGGAGCTGAAGGCCTATTACGACCGCCATTATATGACCCATGCCAAAGCGATGGACCATACGGAGCATACCCTGCAGGCTTGCCGAGCGAAGGGACTTCGGCTTGGAATCATCACGAACGGGTACAGTCATTTGCAGCATGCAAAAATCGATCTGCTTCACCTTCGCCGGTTTTTCGATGCGATCGTGGTGTCCGGGGACGTGGAGATCCGTAAGCCGGATCGGCGGATTTATGAGCTGGCCCTGGAGCGGTTGGGGTCCTTGCCAGGGGAGACGGTGATCGTTGGCGACCATCCCCGCAACGATATCTGGGGAGCAGCGCAGGCGGGGATCCGTGGCATTTGGCTGCGGCGCAAGCACGATTGGGACGAGACGCTCGAAGGCGGCAAGCCTTGGCGGACGATTTCGGAGCTGAATGAAATCCCAGCGCTGCTGGAACAATACGAACAGGAGCCGTGCGGGACAGGAAAGGATTGACAAAGTCCGCCGTCATCCTATATGATGTGTACAAATTCTTATGAAGGAGGCTGTTATTTATGGTGAAGGTACTTGAAGTGCGCGTAAATACGGTCTCCTTGGCGGGAAAATAAGGCGCTGCATCCGATCGAATAGCGGAAGTCTATTCGAATGCAAGCAGCGCGAAGCCGCGGGACCGTTATCACGTCCCGCGGCTTTTTTATGTCCGCCGTCCCCTTAGGGTGACGGTGGGCCTTGAACTGAAGCCGCGGGACGATGGGTCCCCGCGGCTTTTTTATATGGCTGCATGCGAGGTGCCGCAGCAGCGAGCCATGGGACCGCCAAGGAGACGAGAAGACGGAACGTCGGTAGGTCATTCATTATTGATTTGAGGCAAGCAGCCCAAGGAGGAAAAGGAATTGAATTTACAAGAACTAGGATGGAACGCGGAGCGGGAGAATGCTTTTCGCGGACTGGGGATAGAGCTAGTCTGGCCCGGGCGGATCATCGCCGATCACGGCCATAAGTATCGGATCGCATCGGAGCGAGGAGAGGGCTGGGCGGAAATGAGCGGTCGTCTGCAATACGAGCTGGGCGAACGCAGTGAGTTCCCGGCAGTAGGGGATTGGGTCGTATTGCGCTTTCTTAGCGAATCGGACGGAGATGCAGTCATACACGGCTTGCTTCCACGAAGCAGCCGAATCTCCCGTCGGGCAGCCGGGTCGGTGCCGACGGAACAAGTCGTAGCGGCCAATGTTGACCTGCTGTTTCTCGTCGCCGCGCTGAACATGGATTTTAATCTTCGCCGATTAGAGCGTTATTTGATCATGGCCTGGAACAGCGGGGCATCACCGGTCATCGTGCTGAGCAAAGCCGATTTATGCGATGATCCGGAGCGTTACGTCGCCGAGACGGAATCGATTGCGCCCGGCGTTCCCGTTATTGCGGTCAGCGCTTTGGAGGACCTAGGCAGGGAGCAAGTAGACGTTTTGCTGAAACCCGGAGTTACGGTCGCGCTTACCGGATCATCTGGGGCCGGAAAGTCGACCATTCTAAACTGGATGGCAGGGGAGGAAGTGCAGAAAACTCAGGCTATACGTGAGGACGACAGCCGGGGACGGCATACGACGACACATCGCGAGCTGTTTGTGCTTCCGCAAGGCGCGGTCATGATTGATACGCCGGGGATGCGGGAGCTGCAGCTGTGGGACGACGAAGGCGGGTGGTCCGAGGCGTTTGGCGACATCGAGGAGCTGGCGAAGCAATGCCGTTTCGGGGATTGTCGTCACCAACGAGAAGCCGGCTGTGCGGTCAGGGAGGCCCTGCAAAGCGGACAGCTTGAGCGCAAACGGTTTGAGAACTATCTGAAAACGCAGCGGGAGCTGAAGTTTCAGGCGGAAAAGGAGCAATCCCGTCAACGCTCCGTGCGAGCCGCAACATCAAGCAAAGCTGGCCGACAGGAGACGCGCGGCAAAGGCGAGCAACGGAGACGATACGCTAGCGACTGGGAGTAGGCCAACCCGCAAGGTCAGGAACAAACAAAAATAGCCAGTCAGGGATAATTCCCGACCGGCTATTTTTTTATCTTACTTCGGTTGAATCGGCAACCATTTCAGCACGTCCTGGATTTTCGCGTCCCAATAGCCCCACTCGTGGGAGCCTGGGCCTTCCTCGTAGGTCAGCGGCAGGCCGGCACGGGTGCAAGCTTCGCGGAACGTCTGGTTATCTTCGTACAGGAAATCCTCCGTGCCGCAGCACTGATACAACCGGGGAACCAGCTTGCCGTTCTGTAAGTCTTGAGCGAGCGGGTCCAACAGCGTCAGCAGATCGTTATCTGTCCCCTGCGGCCCAGACTCGCCGAAAATGCGCTGGAACAGCGGCGACAACCCATGCTGGCTGTTCGCGATGTCGAGCGCGCCCGACAAGCTGGCCGCGGCGGCAAACGTCTCCGGCTTGCGCAGCGCCAACTTGAAGGCGCCGTAACCGCCCATTGAGAGACCGGCGACAAACGTATCCTCACGCCGCTCAGACAACGGGAAGAACGACCGGCACAATCGCGGCAGCTCCTCGCTGACGAATGTCCAGTAGCGGTTGCCGTAGGCCATATCCGAATAGAAGCTCAGATCGACCTGAGGCATAACGACAGCCAGCCCTAAACCCGAAACGTAACGCTCGATGGAGGTGCGACGCAACCAGATGGAATCGTCGTCCGACATCCCGTGCAGCAGATAGAGGGTTGGGTAAGGCCCGGCCACTCCGGGAGCGGACATCCCGATTTGCGATTGTGCGGGTTCGGGCAAAATGACGGTCATCGAGGTACTGAGGCCTAACACTTCCGAGAAAAAACGACATTGAAACAGTGCCATAACGCTCATGCTCCTTTTCACCATGCCGCCTCAGGCACACGCAAAGTAAGCGTTTACCAAAGCGATCAATCGGTATGGATAATCCTATATTTACACTGTCCATTATACCGCGGAAACCTTGAAATCAGAAATCATCCGAAACGCTTGACAAGAAATCGTGCTAAAATATACATAACGGGTTGTTCCAGGGCTAGAAAGTGACAACGCTGGGGGTGGATCAAGTGAATTTCCCCTGGAAAAGAAATCTGTACGTGCTGTGGCTTGGCGTATTTTTTTGCAGCACCGCGTATTCTATGGTCATTCCATTCATGTCCTTGTTTATCGCGCACGATCTTGGGGTAACCGAGCATCTAACCCTTTGGTCGGGGGTCGCGTTCGGCATTACATTTTTGGCCGGCGCTTTGATCTCTCCGTATTGGGGGTCCCTATCGGACAAGTATGGCCGGAAGCCGATGTTGCTCCGTTCCGGGTTTGCCTTAAGTGCGGTTTACCTCCTTTACTTCTTCGTCAAAGATCCTTATCAGCTGATTGCCGTTCGCATTTTATCCGGTCTATTGGCTGGATATGTGCCTTCCGCCATCGCACTGGTAGCAACGAATACGCCGGAGAAGCATGTAGGCTATTCGCTTGGAATCATGTCGACGGCCGGGGCGGCAGGAGGCATTATCGGGCCGCTGGTCGGCGGTTCGCTCAGCAAGTTTATCGGTTATCGAGAGTCGTTTTTGGCGTCGGGCTGCGTTGTGTTGATCTCGGCGTTGATTGCCCTGATCTTCGTGAAGGAGCAGAACTTTGACCGCAACCGCGAGCGTTCGCATGTGCTGGACGATCTCAAGGAAGCATCGGCCAATCGTCCGCTGATGGGGAAGCTGTTCGTCGTCCTCATCGTAACCGCTTCGGTGATGGTACTCGAGCCGCTGCTTTCTTTGTACGTGCTAGACCTAGGAGCTTCAGCTTCCAACGCGTCGTTTAGCTCAGGCATCATCTTCTCGGCGGTGGGAATCTCCACAGTAATCGCTGCTCCACTCTGGGGCAAGATCGGGGAGCGGATCGGCTACCGCAATACGCTGATGATCGGCTTGATCGGCGGCGGAGTCGGCAATATTTTGCAGCATTTCTTTCACTCTCTCGTCGGCTTCGGGGTGTTACGCTTTGTTTACGGCTTGTTCTTTGCCGCCGTGTTCCCGGCGCTAAACGCCTTAATCGTACAGGCGACGAAACCGGAATTTCGCGGGCGCGCCTTCAGCCTGAACCAATCGGCCAGCCAACTCGGGAATATGGTTGGGCCCATTGCCGGCGGGGCGCTGGGAGGATGGATCTCCATCCCGATTGTGTTCGTATTGAACGGTTTGCTGCTGGCGATCACGGCGGCGACCCTCCGATGGAAGTCGCTGTTTGGAAGCGGCCGCTCGAAGGAACGGAAATTGTCCAACTCATGAGGATCGACGAAATGAAAAAAAGGCTCCGTGCGATTCAGCGATAAGCTGAAGCACGGAGCCTTTGCTATGGATTTGCCGCTAGATTAATAGAGAGATAGCGCAAGAGAGTCAAACTCGCTCTTGCTGTGCAAGATGGCTTCTGAACCCTCGATTTCAATGCTGATGAGGGAGTTTAGGCACTTCTGCAACGCTTGCTTGCCATTATAATATTTGTACTCGAGCGCGCTCGTCAGTAGTTTCAAAGTACGCTGCACAGGCTGCTTGCTATCGACATTGAAGTAAACCGGTACCAGGTTGTTTTGGAAGTTGATCAAGATTTTCATAAGAATCACCTCTATACAGTGGTTTCATAGTACACATTGTAGAATATAAATCTTAAAAAAAGATTAAGAAAACATTATGTTTAGATAAATGTTTGATGACAACAGGCAATTCAGGACAGAAGTCGTGGTTTGAACGCCCGATACAACTAATACGGACATTCGAATCAAAAAGTTTCATGTTCTATGAAAATTATGCTTCACCTCCTATTTTCATGGGTACAATGTAATAGATTGGCAAAAATTTCCGAGCATCGGGAAATCGAATAGTGGTATGATTACTGCGTCGAACTGCGTAAGCAAGACCCAATTTGAAGGAGGTGGACGGATGTTGATTACGGATTCTCCCCGCAAGAAAAAAGTGGTGCTTCAAGCTAGCGAATGGTTGTACTTGGCAGAGCGGCTGGGTATAAACCGATGGTTGGATCCGAACCATCCCTTTCATGTCTTTTTGCGGGAGACGCCCGACCCGGATACCGGAGACGTAAGAGAGACGCTGAGAAGTAAGGGTTATATGGCGGAATCGACGCAAGGAGATCGGTTAAGCTTACCGCAGCACGTCCTGGACGATTTGGTCGTGGCATCCGCCTCAGGCAAAGCTTGCCGCCTGTCCTACACATGCGGGAAACGGAGCTATGAAGAATATCTACATATCGCTGGCGATCAGGTGATCCGGTTGGAAAGATTGGCTGAAGAGGCATGCGGTTTATCGATCGAACGGACAAACGGGGGGAAGCCGCTTAGCGGCGCGTTGGCCGGCCGGATGAAATGGAATTCACGGACGCCGGGCGAGCTTCCCGCATTGATGATGTCCAAGAAGCAGTTTGATACGGTGATGAACCAGACTGGAGAGCTGGATCGAAATCAGCTTGCCGCCCTCTTGGCGGACATGACGGGCGATGTGGAAGGAAGTATAGCCTTGGCGAAATGTATAAAGACCCCGTTAGCCCAAGGCGAGATCCGGTTCTATGCATACAGCGGAGAGTGTTGGGAATTGCAGCAGATGCAGTTTATGAACAATACGCATATGAACTGGCTGATTCGATATAGCGCCAAGGATGAGGAAGATTGGATGATTGCGACACCAACACCCCGTCAGCAATTTCAGGAGATTCTATTGAAATGGTTCCATCAGGCGATCGAAGCTGAATGAAGGGATCACCCGAATGATATAGAGATCGAAGGCGAGACAGCTGTCTGTTAGTGACAGCTGTTTTTTTATGAACAGGAATTGATTTTAGTGTTAATAATGTATATATTGTTTATATACACTGTTAACAAAATAACCAGTCAAGAAGGTGAAGCATGGATATTTTGCTTTCCCATTCCTCGGGTGAACCGATCTATCTGCAGATCGTTACGCAAATTCGCGATGCGATCCTGCAAGGTAAGCTGGCGCCGGGGACAGCGTTACCTTCCATTCGGCAGTTGGCTAAGGATTTGCAGATCAGCGTCATTACAACGAAGCGAGCCTACAACGATTTGG
The DNA here is from genome assembly GCF_018403305.1 of Paenibacillus sp. J53TS2. Taxonomy (NCBI): domain Bacteria; kingdom Bacillati; phylum Bacillota; class Bacilli; order Caryophanales; family Paenibacillaceae; genus Paenibacillus; species Paenibacillus sp. J53TS2. Next base: position 141,205 of record NZ_BOSK01000001.1, on the reverse strand, counting down.
AGCAGGAAGGCTTAATCGATTCGGTCGTCGGTAAAGGGTCATTCGTTTCCGGCGGAAATCAAGAATTTATCCGGGAGCAACGACTCAGAGCGCTGGAAAGCAAGCTTCGGGAAGTTCTGGAAGAATCCAAAAGCCTTCCGATGTCAACGGATGAACTGATCGAGTGGATCAAACTATTGGATCAAGTAGGAGGAGGCGCTAAAGGATGAATGCAGTTGAGGTGGAAGGGCTCGTCAAGCATTACGGGAACTTTGCGTTGTCGGGATTAAGTTTCTCCATACCGCAAGGGTACATTACCGGGCTGATTGGGCCTAACGGAGCGGGGAAAAGCACGGTGATTAAGGCAATCATGGGGATGGTGTTGCTGGAAGAAGGGCGAATCAACGTTCTTGGTCACCCCATTACGGGGAACGAAGGCAGTTACAAGCAACAGATCGGATACATCTCCGATGAGAATATTTATTACGAATATCTGACAATGGAGCAGATGAAGCGGATCGTCGCACCCTTTTACGAACGCTGGGATGAGGCATTGTTTACGAAGTACATGGAGCTGTTTGAACTGCCGAAACGCAAAAAAATCAAGGATTGCTCCAAAGGGATGAAAATGAAGTTTGCCATTGCATTGGCACTGGCGCACCATCCGACGCTGCTGATCATGGACGAGCCGACGGCCGGATTGGACCCCGTATTTCGCCGAGAGCTCCTCGATCTGTTGGCGGATTATATTTTGGACGAAAACAATACGATTCTGTTCTCGACCCATCTCACGACCGACCTGGATCGTGTAGCGGATTACGTGACGTTCCTGAACCGCGGCGAATTGGTGTTCTCCGACAGCAAAGACGAGGTACTGGAACGCTACGTGATCGTTAAGGGGAGCAGCGAACTCCTGGATACCGATGTAAAACGGGAATTGATCGGCGTAAGGGAAACGGCAGTAGGTTTCGAGGCGCTGGCCAAAGACCAGGAGCGGGCTCATGCCCTGTTTGGGACTCATGCATTGTTCGAGCGTCCCACGCTGGAAGAGATTATGTATTTTACGGCAAAAGGGGGGGAAGTGAATGCCTAACCTCATTCATCTTGTTCGTAAGGACTTCCTGCTGTTGCAGCGGTATCTCTGGCTTCTAATCATTTATATGGTGGTGTTCTCCGGGTTCGTGCAGTCGGATGGCTCGCCTTTGTACGGCATGCTGCCGGGGATGGTGCTGATTCTGGCGCTGAATGCAGATATGCGTCTTCCCAATCAGCAATTTCTAGTCAATTTACCCGTACGCCGGAGTTATCTCGTTTTATCCAAATACGTTTCCGCCTTTGTTTTAATGCTGATCGCTTTTGTGTTCTGCATTCTGTTAAACACCGGGGCGAACGTGGTTCATGGCCAGCCGGCAACTTTCAACTTCGGTCAAATGCTTGGGATCTTCTTGGCGCAAATCGTGTTTATGGCGATTTATATCCCGATCTACTATTGGCTGGGTTTGAAAGGTGCGCAATATTTGAATGTGGCGATGATCATCGTGGTGATGATCGGTAGCCAACTCTCGTCGAACTTGTTGAGCGACGAAGATAGCTTGCAATTGTCGGCTTCCATCTCCACCCATCCCGTTGCAACAGGTCTTCTCGGGGCTAGCGTGGGGATTCTGGCCCTCGTAGTTTCTTATCTTATCTCCCGCATGATTTTTGCCCGTCGGGATTTGTAATCGCGTCGGGTTGACTTAAAAACACCCCGAAATGGGTAATCTGGATAAAGGCAGGAAGATTATCGCCCAAGAACCCATTTTCATCTCAGGAGTGTGAAGCCATGACAAGCAATCAGACGACGAATCGCGAACGGTTCCGGGGGAAAACGGCGATCATCACCGGAGCCGGTTCCGGCATTGGTAAGGCGGCGGCGGTGAAGTTGGCCAGCGAAGGGGCGCAGGTGGCGTTGTTCGATCTGCTGGATGAGCGCACGGAGCAGGCGGCACGTGAAATCAATGCCATCCGCGAAGGGGCGGCCCAAGCGTATGACGTCGATGTGGCAGACCCGCATCGGGTTGAGCAGGCGGTTCGCGAAGCGGCCGAGCACTTCGGCGGCATCGATGTCGTATTCGCTAATGCGGGCATCAACGGCAAGCTGGCACCGGTCGAAGATTTAAGCTTCGAGGATTGGGAGAAGACGCTAAGCATCAATCTGACGGGCACGTTCTTAACCGTAAAATATACCGTCCCCTATTTAAAGCAACGGGGCGGCGGAAGCATCATCATTACCAGCTCCATCAACGGGAATGATACATTTTCCGGCTTTGGCATGTCGGCTTACAGTACAACCAAAGCGGGGCAGGTGGCTTTTGCCAAAATGTTGGCTCTGGAGCTGGCCCAATTCAAAATTCGCGTGAATGCCATCAGCCCAGGCGCCATTTCCACCAACATTGACGCTTCGACGGAGAAGAGCAAGGAGCTGCAGGAAATTGTTATCCCGGTTAAATATCCGGAGGGGTCGCAGCCCCTGGCGGACGGACCGGGCCAACCGGAACATGTCGCGGATCTCGTCGCTTTTCTGGGTTCCGATGAAGCGATCCACATCACCGGCGCACGGATCGTGATTGATGGGGCAGAGTCGCTGTTATAGAGGATAACCGCATTGCTGTGGTCATGCCGCCGCTCTAGTATGTGTGCGGGAGCAAAGACCGACCGAGTTTGGATGCCTTAGCCCGAGACTGTCAGGAAATGACCTTCTCGGGCGTTCTTGACGTGGACGCGCACGTACAACGATACTCGATTATGAACCATGTAAGGGGGCTGGATGATGAAGCAAAACAAATAAGGTGGGGAAGGGGCAAACTGGTTTCAGGATTAGAGCGGTGAATGAACCCATTCCTTCCGAAGAAATGTTGAGAAACACTCCTGAAATGGTGGATGAATTGCGAAGACCCATGTTTTTAATGATTTCTGCTGAAAAGCCCTGAGGGGAGGAATTGGCTTGCTGTCATGGTTGGCGGAACAAAAAATTGCGGAAGCGATGGCGCGCGGGGAGTTCGACGATTTACCCGGGAAGGGGAAGCCGCTGAAAGTTGAAGATTTGTCCGGAGTTCCGGAGGACCTCAGGATGGCTTATAAGTTGATGAAAAATGCTGGGTATGTCCCCGAAGAAATCCAGCTGCAGCAGGAGATGGTCCGGCTCGCCGACCTGCTGGCCGCCTGTGAGGAGGGGCCGGAGAAGCAGGCCTTGAAGAAGCAACTGTCGGAGCAACGTCTGCGGTTAAACCTGCTGGCTGACGAGCGCGGTCTGCTGACGAATCCGGCGTTCCGGCAGTATGGAGAGGCGATCCGCCGGAAGCTGGAGTAGGAGGTACATGGTGCTGGGGCTTGGGGCGGGCAGCTTACGACAGGGAGGTACCGGGAAGCAGTTGTCGTATCATCGTTTCGGTCAACACAAACGGTTCCCGCGATATTCGGTCCAAGTGGAAGTCGGGAATCAGGTCCTTGGCGGATACGTCTTCCGGTTGGTCAAGTAAGCCGCTGATGTAGGCGAGCCAGCCGATAACCGTTTCCGGCTTTGTGCCGGCGGCACGGAGCGCGGAGATCCCCAGATCGCCGTGACGTTTGGCCAGCCGCCGTCCGTCCTCGCCGAGAATGAGCGGGGCGTGGGCGAACGTCGGCGGCGTGAGCCCTAACGCAGCATAGAGGTGAAGCTGACGCGGAGTCGAATCCAGCAGATCGTCGCCGCGCAGGACATCGGTGATGCCCATCCGAGCATCGTCAACGGTCACCGCCAGCTGATAAGAGTACAGGTGATCGGCTCGCCGCACCACAAAATCACCGCCGCTTCCCGGCGGGAAGACCTGCGGCCCGGCGATGCCGTCGACGAAGCTGACGGCCGCAGGGTCGATCGCGAAGCGAAGCGACGGCTCTTTGTGCTGCGCCCGACGTTCCCGTTCTTCCGCGCTTAAGCTACGGCAGGTGCCGGGATAGGGCGCACCTTCCGAGGATAAGCCGTGCGGCGCACCGGCCACGGCCAGCAGCTCGGCCCGGCTGCAAAAGCACGGGTACAGCCGTCCGTCCGCGTCAAGCTTCCCGAGTGCTTCCTCATAGAGCTCGGTTCGCTGGCTTTGATAGTACGGTCCGGAAATTTCTGAAGCGCCCGGACCTTCATCCCAATCCAGTCCCAGCCAGCGAAGATCGGTGAGGATCCGTTCCGTGATCTCTGGCTTGGAGCGCTGCGTGTCGATATCTTCAATGCGCAGCACGAAGACCCCTCCTGCCGCACGCATTTGCAGCCAGGATAACAGCGCAATCTTGGCATTTCCTAAATGCATGTCGCCGGAAGGCGTAGGTGCAAAACGACCGCGTTTCATGTTGCTTCACTTCCTTGGTTTATCCTAGATTGAATTCGATTTTTCGCTTATAAAATGGAACTGACGTTAAAAATTCCGAAGTCTATTCGGTTTTTCATATAGATTCTACTCTTACGAGCTCTAATTGCGCAAATGGATATGAAATATCATATTCATTTCGAAGAAATCGCCGATCACGTTGGATTCTATTCGATTTTTCGCATACATTCGTCCGATTGCTTCTAATGGTCCATGGCGGGAGGTACTTTACAAGCGTGCTTCGGGCTCGCGGGGTTCGCCGCTGCTCTCCGGTTTGAAGGAGCTGCCGGGGGCGGGAGGCTCCAGCTTCTCGATGTCGATTTTGCGGATTCGGCTGTCTTCGCGTTCCAATACTGTAAACTGCAAGTCCCCATAGACCAGCTGCGTTCCTACTTCAATATCAAGGTTCTGGCCATAGATCCAGCCTCCGATCGTATCCGCATCCTCTTCCTCCAACTCGGCGTCCAGCCAATCGTTGATTAACGAAACCGAAACTTTGCCGTCAACGATGAGGTGATTCGCTGCAACCTCCGTAATTTCCTGCTCTTCCTCCGCATCGAATTCATCCCGAATGTCGCCGACGATTTCCTCCAGAATGTCCTCAATCGTAACCATTCCGCTTGTTCCGCCGTATTCGTCGATCAGTACGGCTATATGCGTACGTTCCTTTTGCATCTTAGTCAGCAAAGCAGGGAGGGGAATGTTCTCCGAGACGGTCATCACCGGCCGGACCAACGAAGCCAAAGGAGCCCCCGCCTGATTGTTAGGGGCTAGAAATAACGCTTTCGTATTGATGACGCCGATAATATTGTCTTTATTTTGGCGGATAACAGGGAATCTCGTATATTGTTCTTGGCGAATGATTCGCAAATTTTCCTCGCGGGACTTGGTCGCATCCAAACAGACCATGTCGGTTCTCGGGACCATGATGTCTTTGGCGAGCAGCTCGTCGAAGGTGAAGATCCGGTTCATGAAGCTGTACTCATTCTTGTTGATTTGACCGCTTTCCAGGCTTTCGCTCAGCAGTATCCGCAGTTCCTCTTCACTATGCGCGTCGCTCCATTCCGCTGCGGGTTTTAGGCCAAGAAGCGAAACGATACGGCGGGAGGAACGATTGAGCAGCCAGAGGAAGGGGGACAGCAGGGTACTCAGCCCTAACAGCGGCCAGGCTGCGGTCAAGAGGATGGCTTCTCCGCGCTGGGCGGCCAGCACCTGAGGGACCAATCCGCCAAGCACGACATGCAAGTAGGTGATCAACACGAAGGCAATCAGAAAGGAGAAGAAAGTTTCCACTGTGGCGGATAACGGAAGGTAGGCAAACGAAGGCGACAGCACGCTGCGGACAGCTGGTTGGCCAAGCCATCCCAGTGTCAACGAGTTGGCTGTGATCGCCAGTTGGCAGGTCGACAATGCATGATCGATTCGTTCCGACAAGGCCCGGAGTGCTGCCGCACCGCGACGTCCTTCCCGTTCCCAAGCCTCGATGGTTCGTGGGCGCAGTGCACGCAGGGAAGCCTCCATGATGACGAACAATGCGGTTAAGGCAATCAGTAGAAAAAAGACGAGTAGCTTGAACATGATGTTTGCCCTCCAGTCCTTTAAGACCTTGCTCCATATGGTAAAATGTTTTCATAGTGTAACCCGTAAGGAGAGAATCATGACAAAGCTTCCTTTGCCTATTGATGAAGTTATACCTGAACTAAAAACGGCGCTTGGCCGTTCGGGAACTGCCGTACTGCTGGCAGAGCCCGGTGCGGGCAAGACGACGCGGGTGCCGCTGTCGCTGCTAAGCGAACCTTGGATGGAAGGACAGCGGATCCTGCTGCTGGAACCGCGTCGGTTAGCAGCTCGGGCCGCTGCTGTATATATGGCATCCCAGCTTGGTGAAGCCGTTGGTGAGACGGTCGGCTACCGGATGCGGGGAGACAGCCGGGTATCGGCGAAAACGCGGATTACGGTCGTGACTGAAGGGATATTGACACGGCTGCTGCAGCAAGATCCGGCGTTGATCGGAACCGGTTTGATTATTTTTGACGAATTTCATGAGCGCAGCTTGCATGCCGATCTCGGACTGGCATTGGCCTGGCAAAGCCGCCAGTTGCTACGCGACGATTTACGGCTGCTGGTCATGTCGGCGACGCTAGACCCCGGGCCGATCGCGGACTTGCTGGATGGCGCGCCGGTCGTGCAAAGCCGGGGGCGGATGTTCCCGGTGGAGACGGTGTATGCGCCGGGCACACCTAAGGAGTCGCTGGAACGTACGGTGGACCGGGCCGTTCGCCGGTCCTTAACGGCGCATGACGGCAGCGTGCTGGTGTTTCTGCCAGGCGCGCGGGAGATCCGCCGCGCCGAGTCGCTGCTGGCGGGCGGCGGGTTACCCGCCGACGTCATGCTGGCGCCGCTGTACGGCGCGCTGCCGCAAGCGGAGCAGCGGAGGGCGATCGAACCCGCGCCGGCGGGGTGGCGCAAAGTCGTGCTGGCGACGTCGATCGCCGAGTCGAGCCTGACGGTGGACGGCGTGACGGTGGTGATCGACAGCGGTCTCCGCCGCACGTCGTTGTTCTCGCCGCGCACCGGCATGAGCCGGCTCGTGACGGCGCGCGCGGCCCGCGACTCCGCCGACCAGCGGCGGGGGCGTGCCGGGCGAACGGCGCCCGGCGTGTGCTACCGCCTCTGGAGCGAGGCGGAGGACCGCCTGCTGGCGGCGCGGACGCCGCCGGAGATGCTCGAGGCGGACCTCGCGCCGCTCGCGCTGGAGCTGGCGGCGTGGGGCGCCGCCGCGCCGGACGAGCTGGCGTGGCTCGACGCGCCACCGCCGGCGCCGTACGCGCGCGCCGTCCAGCTGCTGCGCCAGCTGGACGCGCTGGATGCGGCCGGGCGCATCACCGCCCACGGCCGCCGCATGGCCGCGCTCGGGCTGCACCCGCGCCTGGCGCATATGCTTCTGCGGGCGCGCGAGCTGGGGCTCGGCGCGCCGGCTTGCGCGCTGGCCGCGCTGCTCGAAGAGCGCGACCTGCTGCGCGGGCCGGCCGGCCGCGACGCGGATCTGCGCGGCCGGCTGGCGCTGGTGCAGGCCGCGTCCGGGCGCGCGGCCGGGCCGGACGAGCTGCGGCGCGTCGCCGCGCTCGCCCGCCAGTGGGAGCAGCGGCTCGCCGAGCTGGAGCGGCTCGCGTTTGCTGAGCCGGACGGCTATGCATCGTCCGGCTCGCCCGATACGTCCGCCGAGCTCGGCGGAGCGGTCGTCCCGGAGGCCGCGGACGACCCTGATTACGAGCCGCCGGACGGCGAAGAAGCGGCCGGCGCCTCTGTTACCGCCGGCCTCGCCGCCCCGGCCATAACTCCGGCCATCCGCACGACCGGATCGTCCGTTCAAACGGACCTTGACCGCAGCTGCGGCTTGCTTGTTTCCTTCGCTTATCCGGATCGGATCGCTAGCCGTCGTCCAGACGGGCGGTATTTGCTGCGAAACGGGCGGGGCGCTCAACTGCTCGTCAAGGATTCGCTGGGCTCGGCGGCGTTCTTGGCGATTGCCGAGGTTGACGACGAGGGAGCGGAAGGCCGGATCTTGCTTGCGGCGCCGCTGGAAGAGGAGGACCTCTACCGCCATCACGCGGCGGAAATCGCCGAGGAACGAAGTGCAGAATGGGATGACGTCTCCGGTACGGTACGTGCTCGAATCCGTCGGACGTTCGGCGCGATCGTACTAAGGGAGCAGCCAGACCCAGCACCTAGCCCCGATCAGATCACGGGAGCATTGCTCGATGCGGTCGCCGCCAAAGGCGTCGCCATTCTGCAGTGGACGGAGAAGGCTCGGAAGCTGCAGGAGCGCCTCATGTTCTTGTATCGCCTTAACAACGAGTGGCCGGACGTCTCCGACGAGACGTTGGGAACAACCGCCGAGACGTGGCTGGCGCCGTATTTGTCCGGCGTCCGCAAGCGGGCGGACCTGCAGGCGCTGTCTCTATACAATATTTTGGAGAACCTGTTAAGCTGGTCTCAACAACAAGAACTGAATGCGGAAGCGCCGACACATTTACATGTCCCCAGCGGTTCCAAAATTCAGATTCATTACGATGGGCCTCAGGCTCCTTATGCCGCTGTCCGTCTACAGGAAGTATTCGGCATGATGGAAACTCCGCGGATCGGGTTCGAGCGGGTTCCCATTACGCTTCACTTGTTATCACCGGCTAGCCGACCCGTTCAGGTGACTTCGGATCTGCGAAGTTTTTGGCAAAACACGTACTTCGAAGTGAAAAAAGATCTGAAGGGCCGTTACCCTAAGCATTACTGGCCGGATGACCCGCTCCAGGCGACTGCGACCCGAAGGGTTCGTCCGGACGGACAACGTTAAGCTAGAGTGGATGTGAACCGCTGGTTAAGAAATAGGATTTGTATGCGAAAAATCGAGTATATTTTGTTCAAATCAGCCGATTTAGCGAATGATATATGAATTTTCATACAAATACGTGGGGGAAGCTGACGGAAGCTAGATTTCTATTTGAAAAATCGAATACATTGACCTAACCGTGTGTCATCACACGCCGTAAACGCAGCGATCTTCTCGGATCGCTGCGTTTTTTTGTGATGCGTGAATGCGATCAAATAATAGAAATTTACCCTTTATACACCAATTCTATTATGATTTAATAGATTTGTAAGCGTTTCGAAGAGTTTCGATTGGCGCCGGGACATTCTCTTTGGAAACTTACGGATATGTAGAGATGCGGGGACTTTTAGGAGGTGATTGGCCGCGGCAGGCGTAATCCAATGGGTAAATCAAGAGGAAGGGTGTTGCTAGCTTTATTCCATTCCAACTTCGATTGAAAGAGAGGGATTTTAGTGATGCATTTAATGAGAACCCGAAGTTTCGCCAAGAAGTGGAAGTTGTTTACCATGACCTGTCTCGCCTTATCACTGCTGCTCCCAGGCGGCCTGCTCCAGTCGAAGGCCGCTCAGGCGGCCGACCCCTACAAAATCGTTGCCTATTATCCATCTTGGGGCGCTTATGCCCGCAATTTTAATGTCTTTGATATCGATGCCTCCAAGATCACCCACATCAATTATGCTTTCGCAGACATCGCTTGGGACGGCCGCCATGGCAATCCCGACCCCGCCGGGCCGAATCCGGTAACCTGGCCGACTCAAGACGAGAAAGGACAAACCATCAACGTGCCTAATGGCACGATCGTGCTAGGTGATCCCTGGATCGATGCCGGCAAGCAATTTCCCGGCGACACCTGGGATCAGCCTATCGCCGGGAATATCCATCAGCTGAACAAGCTGAAGCAGGCGAATCCACACCTGAAGACGATCATCTCGGTGGGCGGGTGGACCTGGTCGAACCGCTTCAGCGATGTGGCCGCCAGCCAGGTGACGCGCGAGACGTTCGCCAATTCCGCCGTCGACTTCCTGCGCAAGTTCAATTTTGACGGCATCGATTTGGACTGGGAATACCCGGTATCCGGCGGGTTGCCTGGCAATAGTTATCGCTCGGAGGATAAGCAAAACTATACGAAGCTGCTGCGGGAAATCCGGAACAAGCTGGATGTGGCCGGGGCTGCCGATGGCAAGAGATATTTGCTGACGATCGCTTCCGGGGCTTCCCCTTCCTTCGTCAGCAATACGGAGCTAGGCAATATCGCCTCCATCGTCGATTGGATCAATATTATGACCTATGATTTCAACGGCGGCTGGCAACAGATTACTGCTCACAATGCACCGTTGTACAACGATCCGGCGGCAGGTAACGCAGGCGTCCCAAGCGCTTCGGTATTTAATGCCGACACGGCGGTACAAGGTCACTTGAACGCAGGCGTGCCTGCGAATAAATTGGTGCTTGGCATTCCGTTCTACGGTCGCGGTTGGGATGGGGTAAACAACGCGGGTAACGGACAATACCAAAGCGCCAGCGGGGCTTCATCCATCGGAACCTGGGAAGCCGGCTCGTTTGATTTCTACGATTTAGAAGCGAACTACATTAATAAAAACGGGTATACCCGTTATTGGAACGATACGGCCAAGGTGCCTTACCTGTATAATCCGTCCAACCGGCGTTTTATCTCCTATGATGATCCGCAATCGGTCGGCTTCAAAACCGATTATATCAAGGATCGCGGCCTCGCCGGCGCGATGTTCTGGGAACTGAGCGGGGACCGTAACAAAACGCTGCAAACTAAGCTGAGAAACGACTTGGGTGGAGGCGTGACACCGCCGGTGGATACGATAGCTCCGACTGCGCCGACTTCTGTTACGGCATCCTCCAAAACGTCCAGTTCTGTGACGTTAACCTGGCAGCCGTCTTCTGATAACGTGGGCGTTGTTGGGTACAATGTCTACCGGAACGGAACGCAAGCCGCCAGCGTATCGGGGACGACGGTAACGATCAACGGCTTAGCACCTGCTACGGCGTATAGCTTTACGGTTGTTGCACGAGATGCGGCGGGCAATGTCTCACAGGCCAGCGCTCCGCTCTCGGTAACGACCGATCCGGGAACGAACCCGGGCGACACGACGGCACCGACTGCTCCGGGCAATGTTACGGTAACGGCCAAAACTTCGTCCAGCGTGAGTCTGAGCTGGAGCGCTTCGTCCGATAACGTCGGTGTGGCCGGATATGAGGTGTATAATGGCAATCAATTGGCCACGACGGTGACTGGGACGTCGGCTACCCTCACGAGCCTCGCGCCTTCGACTTCCTACACATTTACCGTGAAGGCGAAAGACGCGGCCGGCAACAGCTCTCCGGCGAGCAGCGCAGTGACCGCAACGACGGATTCGACAGGTACGGGTCCGGCGACGTGGGCGCCTTATACCGCATACACCGTCAATCAACTCGTGACGTATAACGGCGTAACCTATAAAGTGATACAAGCCCACACTTCGCTGCCGGGCTGGGAACCGGATAAGGTGCCGGCTTTGTTCCAGGCACAATGAAGCCTTGAGCAGGACGAGAAAGGGAGAGATTTGATAGTTAAAATTTCGAATATCTGACATTGCGTGAACGCTTTCAATTTTTCTATTGACGCTAAGGAGAGCTTGAATTATTATAGTCACATAACCGAAAACCAAATGACTTTTGGCGTGTTACCGTTGATCTAGAATGGGCATGAGCCAAGGAAAGCAGTCCTACTTTATATAGGCTTCTTTTCTTGGCTCTTATTTTTTTGCGCCCGTTTCTCCTGGTCACTCGAGAACAGGCATAGAGTTCCCGTAAAGTTGCCAGAATATAGGAAGTCAGATAGGAGGAGAGTCACTTGTTTTCCAAATGGAGAAAGAAAAGCACCGAGAATCAAGTATTAGAGATCTTATCGCCGCTAACGGGAGAGGCCGTGGCGCTCACGCAAGTGCCAGACGAGGCATTTGCCGGAGGACATATGGGGCCGGGGTTGGCCGTCGAGCCCACCGAAGGACGGCTGGTGGCTCCGTTTGACGGCAAAATCGTTCATGTCATCAAGAGCAACCATGCCGTGATGATGGAGCATCCGTCTGGCTTGCAGTTTCTGTTCCATCTCGGCATTAATACGGTGTCGCTCAAAGGCGAGGGCTTTACCGCCCATGTCGCCGTGGGAGACAAGGTGAAAACGGGTCAGCTGCTGATCGAATTCGATCTCGCGAGCATTCGTGAGGCGGGGTATCCATTGATTTCCCCAATTATAGTAACAAACGCCGGAGAAGTGACGAACAGCGTGGAAACCCTCACCGGTCCTGTGACGGCAGGCGGAAACGTCATTTTGAAGGCGGTTTTACAATAAAATTTAGGTAGTAAGGAAAGGATGGTTTGTGCATGCTAGCTTTTCTCCAGAAAATCGGTAAGTCATTGATGCTGCCGGTTGCAACACTGCCTGCGGCGGCGATTCTGCTCAGGTTCGGCAGCATCGACTACATCAAGGATTTTCACCTGGGGGATGGGGTAGGGGGATTTCTCAACACGTATATCGCTCCGTTCCTGGCAGCAGGCGGGGGAACGATCTTCGACAATCTTCCGCTCATCTTTGCTGTCGGCGTAGCGATCGGTTTGGCCGGAGACGCGGTAGCCGCTTTGTCCGCTGTTATCGGTCATCTGATTTTGCTGAACGTGCTTGGTAGAGTACCCGGCATTTTCCCAGGACTCATGCAATCCGCCGATACCAAATTGGACATGGGCGTTCTTGGCGGGATTATCGTAGGTTGCATTTCGGCCTATCTTTACAAACGGTACCATAATATCAAGCTGCCGGATTGGTTAGGGTTCTTCGGCGGCAAACGTTTTGTTCCCATGGTTACCGCGATAACGATGGTTGTTGTCGGGTTGATTTTCGGCTTGATTTGGGGCCCGGTTCAAACCGCCCTGGATATCTTCGGAGATTGGGTAACCAGCTTGGGCGGCTTCGGTTCGGCTATTCATATCGTTGCCAACCGCTTGCTGATTCCGTTTGGTCTTCACCACATCATCAACTCGATCGTTTGGTTCCAAATCGGAGACTTTACCAATGCCGCTGGCGACGTCATTCACGGCGACTTGTACCGGTTCTTCGCCGGCGACAAAACGGCGGGTATGTTCATGACCGGCTTCTTCCCGATCATGATGTTTGGTCTTCCGGCCGCTGCCTTTGCGATTATTCATACGGCTAAACCGGAAAAACGCAAAATGGTTAGCTCCATTTTCTTGGGGGCCGCATTGGCTTCTTTCCTGACAGGGATCACGGAGCCGTTGGAGTTTGCCTTTATGTTCGTTGCTCCGCTGCTCTATGCCGTTCACGCTGTTCTGTCGGGGATCGCGGCTTATGTTACTTACGCGGTCGGCATGAAACTGGGCTTCGGTTTCTCTGCCGGTTTCATCGATTATGCGATCAACTATCAAATCTCGACCAAGCCGTTGCTGCTCATTCCGATTGGTCTAGTTACGGCAGTCGTTTACTATGTGATTTTCCGCTTTATGATCGTCAAGTTTAATTTGAAAACGCCAGGTCGTGAAGACGCAGAAGACATTGCCGAAGTGGTCGAGGAATCCCCTGCCGGAACAGGTAAGGTAAGCAGCGACAACCGTTCGGCCAAAATCCTGGCCAACATTGGCGGACCGGATAACATTGAGTCCGTGGATGCGTGCATTACCCGCCTTCGCCTCGTCGTCAAGGACGATAAACAGGTCAACGATGCCGCTTTGAAACAGCTGGGCGCATCGGGTGTCATGAGACTCGGCAAAGGCGCAGTCCAAGTCGTGTTCGGACCACAATCCGAAGCGATCAAGGATGACATCAAAAAATTGCTGTAAGGCAACGCACGTTATACAAAGCAGGGCGGAATCGCACTTCCGCCTTGCTTTTTTATTTTACGGTTCAAACGGGAGAAAGGATTCAAAATTCTGTCTAAACCTTGTCAGCCGGGCCTCGACTTATGTAAAGTTAAGTCGATGGAAGACGGGTTAAAGGAGATTCTTTGATGTCTTACAAATTCACGAAATGGCTGATTTTGATCGTTCCGACGTTGGTTGTCGGGGTATGGGAGGTGGTGCGTCACCAGTTTCTCATGCCTTATGTGTCAATGGAGCTGGGTAATGTGTTAACGCCGATCCTTTTATTCGCAGTGAGCATTACCTTGTTGTACCGCTGGTTTGCTTACCTGGAACGCATGCAGGAGGAACTGCAGCGGGAAAGGGCGCTGAAGGTTCGGCTGGAACAGCGGGAACAACTGGCACGGGAGCTTCATGACGGCATTGCGCAATCGTTGTTTTTGCTCTCTGTGAAAGTGGACCGGGCTGAACGCCGGCAGCCGGCGTCAAACGGAGCTTACGACTGGAATGAACTGCGCAAAACGATTCATGAAGTGAATCGTTATGTGCGCGAAGCCATATCTGACCTTCGAATTCCGTCGAACGTGAAGGAAGGCGAAACAGATGAAACTTCAATGTCGTCGCTCGTCCGCCGGATCGCCGCCGAGCAGCAGCTCACTTTGCGTTTGGATTGGCATCTAGAGGAAACCCATTGGCTGCCGAAAGCGAAGATGGAGTTGTTATCCTGTGTGCGAGAAGCGGTTGTCAATGCAGCGAAGCATGCGAGGGTGCAAGATATCGAGATCACGTCATTGGGAGATCAACACAACTTCGTCATGAAAATCATCGATCATGGATGTGGTTTTACGCCGGAAGATGCTCAGAATGGCCGCTACGGTCTGCGAATTATGCGGGAGCGGGCGAACGAGATGGGTTGGGAATTGCTTGTCGATTCCCGGCCGGGAAGAACAACGATCGAAATACGAGGAGGAGACGGTTGTGATGAAGGTCCGGGTACTGGTCGTTGACGATCACCCTCATGCGCGTGAAGCCATTGGGGAGATCTTGGCCGAGGATGAAACGTTCGAAATTGTGGCTTATGCGGAAAATGGAGATGAGGCGATGGCCCAAACGGAGCGTTGGATGCCTGATTTGATCCTAATGGATATCCGTATGCCTGGAAAAGACGGTTTAGAGGCAACCCGTGAGATCAAGCTGCGCTACCCTTACGTGAAGATCGTCCTGATCACGGTGTCGGATGACGCCGCTCATCTGTTTGAAGCGCTGAAGCAGGGGGCTCAGGGGTATCTGCTCAAAAATCTGGAGCCCGGGACGTGGCTGGAGTATTTAAGAGCTATAGCCAGCGATGAAGCGCCTTTGTCCAGTGAGCTGGCCTTGCGTATTTTGCAGGAGTTTCCGGTGACCAAGAAGGAAAGCGGCGAACAACCTCCGTTAACATCCCGCGAACGGGAAATCCTCGGTTGGGTAGCCCAAGGCATGACCAATCGGGAGATCGCTGGGGTCCTGCACATTTCGGACCAGACCGTCAAAAACCATCTGAAAAACATCCTGCAGAAGCTGCATTTGGAGAATCGGGTTCAATTGACGCGATATGCTCTGGAGCAGGGATGGATCGATCGTCGAAGCTGATATTCTGTACGGATATGCCAGGCGAGGTTGTTGTGATGGAAATCACAAGGTGTGATTGCTATCCGTTCTAAACTAGGATTAGTTCCTAGTTAAAGAAGGGGGAGAAGCGGATGAACCATCGTCTGAAGGCTGCGGTTTGCTTGCTAGGCGGAATGCTTCTGCTATCGGCGTGCACCGACGCCCCGGGGCGCTACATCGGCGGTTCGGAGCCGGCGACGGAAGCGAAAGGACCGGTGAAGTCGTTTACCGTCCATGCCAGCCCATCGGGATACGACACAACCGAAATCAAGGTCAAGCAGGGCGATACCGTGCGGATTACGCTGGAAAATACACAGGGGATGCATTCGCTAAAAATCAAAGGATACAACAAGGAAGTTCGGGGTGGCAAGACGATGACCTTCACGGCGGATCAAGCCGGGACCTTCGAGTATTCCTGCAACATCTCCTGCGGTAAGAATCATAAGGAAATGAAAGGTACCTTGATTGTAAAATAATAAGCTGACGGCTCATCACAAGATGAGGCCGCCAGCTTTTTTTGATTAGAGGATAAGGTCATGAGCTTAGTCCGTCCTCAAAAATACCCCAACTGCTCCTTCGCCGCCTCCGACATGTGTTCCGGTGACCAGCGCGGTTCCCACACGATATCGACCTCCGGATTCTGGATTCCGAGCTGATCGCTGAGCACCCAGCGAACGCCACCGACGATCGTATCATGCATCGGGCAACCTGGCGTTGTTAAGGTCATTTGGATGTATACCTGGTCTTCTTCTTCCCGAATATCGTAAACCAGCCCAAGATCAACGATATTGACTCCCAACTCGGGATCATAAACTTCACGTAGACTTTCGCGGATTTGATCAATTCTACTCATGGATAGTACCTCCGTTTATATTGTCATTAATGAGCAAAAACTAGCGCAATCAATGCGATGTACGCCACCGAAACCATCGACAGCACGGCACCACCGGCGGCGATGACAACCTGCGACCCGAGGACCAGGCCGACGAGAACCGTTAAATTGGCGCATAGGATCAAGGTCAAGCCCAGATTCGCTTTCCGCTCATCAAGCAGATCGGCCAACAGCGGCGTTCCCGGGCGGCCGGCTTGTTTACCGTATTTGTGGGTCCACCACAGGAACGGCACGATCTTGGACATGTATCCAAGTACGGTGAACGAAACCCAGCAACCGAGATAAACCCAACCGACCGTAAGCACGGTACGGCTGTCCAGCAAGTGATCGGGGGATACGAGCGCCCGTATTGCAAACACTACAGCAAAAATCGCAAAGATTTGGCTCCCCGTTACCGTCCACTCAATGCCTGCGCCGGGGCTGCGCTTATGCCGTTTGCTGCGAATTTGCAGCAGATGGACGTTAAAGCTTAATACGGCCAAGACGATTAACAGCAGCGCAGCGACTTTGTAGCCTGTCGGCAATCCGAACAGGAAAGAGGTCGCTCCCAGCAAGACGCCCGCGTTCCAGAAACCTAGGACGACGTACTCTAGGCGGGTCGGATAATCATGGGACAAATAAAACATCGGTAATAACTTATAGCTGAATCCGGTAATCAAAAGCCCGAACCAGCCCAAAGTGCCCAGCCAGATGTGAGTGCCAAACAGATTTTCGTGCAAGTTGTTATAAAGACCGGTAGCGAAGTTAATCCCCATCGCCATACCGGATAAACCCGTGAGCAGCAGATACAGGACCGCGCAAGCCGTACTGATCGTGATCGCGTTCCACGTTCCGGCTCGCCGCAGCGTAGCGGCCATGTTCCAGACGAACAGGACGATGCCCGAGAACGCAACGGTCGCAAAACCGCCGATCCAATACGTATCGCCTTGAATGAAGCCAAACAGCAGTCCGAACAGCCCTACGGAAAACAGCGCGTAATGAATATACCCAAGACGCTCGCTGTATAAGTTGGACTGCAGGATCACATTAATCAATTGATAGACAGCCCCCATGGCCAGCATGGTCGCCCATCCCAGTACGAACAGATGGACCTGGAACCAGCCGGCCGGGCCTCGAATGTCATCACCGAGCCAGCCCGTGAGAGACATGAAAGAAGTGGCGTGAAACAGGACGAATCCGAAGATCCCCGTAACGATAAATAGAAAGGGCAAGCGGGACATGGCCGGCATCAGGTTCACCTCCTTAAGGTTTGCGGATTTGGACTTTAGCGGTTCCGTCCGGTTGTTCTTCTACCGTGTAGGTACAGCCCAAGCCTTTTAATTCTTCGATCAAAAATACCGGTACCCGATCATTATGAATGTGCAACTCGTCGCCCGGTTTGCAGCGATCCAAGGCGGCTAGCGTTCGCACCATCGGCTGCGGAGGTTCGAGTCCGCGGTTGTCAAGTTCAATGAGGTTGGAGGAGCGTTCGACCGACGCGTTCTGCGCCTTTGAGGCTACCTTAGCCTCATCGACGGTCTCCAACCAGGATTTATTTTTCTTATGGACAAACGTTGTTATCCAATGTTCCTTGTCGTGCATGACCGATTGGCCGACGAGCCCCTTCATCTTCAGAAAGCCAAGCAATGGCGTGGGTTTGAAGGTGGCGTGCAATACGAAGATATCGTCTTTCCCCAGCGTTTTTACGGTGTCCATGATCATCTGGAACGGCTCCATTTTACTCTTGAGCTGCTCCCGGACGTCCAATTCAACGATTTTGGCATCTTGTCGTTCCATTGAGCTTCACCTCTTTCATCAGATTGCAATCGGGTTATCGTTTCTTAATGGCTCATCGCCGGTGCTCCATTATCCTTGCCATCTCGAGTCACCCGCAGGATAGCGGTAGCCCCCAAATAAGCGTCGTTCAGTTGATGGGTTAAAATCGGATAATCGCCTTCTTCTGTGACGGTAAACTCGACAACTGCACCTCCACCCGCCGGAAGCAACACGGTTTGCATGCCGTACAGCTCGTTCTTTGGGTTACCATCCAGATAGACGTGATCAAAGGTGGTGCCGACCACATGGAAGGAAGATACATGGTTGGGGCCCACATTCACAACGTAAAGCCGAACCTTATCGCCAATCTTGGCGAGGAAGGGATGTTCTTTTAGCGTGTGGTCATCGCCGTTAAATACGACATATTCCGGATCGCCTTGTTGGAAAGCATCCATATCGTTCTCCGCGTACCATTCGCTTTGGACGATCGTATATTCCTGATCGATATCCGCATCCGTAGGGTAACCGTCCTTCGGTTCGACGATGATCATCCCATACATTCCGTTGGCTACGTGAAGCAGCACTGGACTTACTCCGCAATGGTACATGAACACGCCGGGTGTATCGGCAGGATAGGTAAACGTTCCTTGCTCGTCGGGCATCACCTCGACGAACTTCTGGCTGGGAGCGGCATGGAC
The DNA here is from genome assembly GCF_018403305.1 of Paenibacillus sp. J53TS2. Classification (NCBI taxonomy): domain Bacteria; kingdom Bacillati; phylum Bacillota; class Bacilli; order Caryophanales; family Paenibacillaceae; genus Paenibacillus; species Paenibacillus sp. J53TS2. Next base: position 122,590 of record NZ_BOSK01000001.1, on the reverse strand, counting down.
GGCGTGAAAATCCATCGAATGCGGCATATCAGGGTCTAAATTGTTGAGCGTAAATTCCAGTTGATCGCCTTGCTTTACGCGCAATACCGGGCCAGGTGCCGTGCCGTTAAACGTCCAGGCATTATAGGTGACGCCTTCCGAGATCTCAATGTCGGTTCGTTGAGCGGTCATCTCGATGTGTACGGTATTCCCCTCGCGATGGACGACCGGCTCGACTGGCGGATGATTGATATGCGGCGCTTCCTCATGAGGAGCTGCTTCACGGACTGGAGGCTCCTCTGAAGGGAACGCAAACCAGGCGGCTGCGATCATGACCAGACCGGACAAACCTAGTAAGGACCACTTCAGAATGTTCCGAGATTTCATGAGTCATTCCTCTTTCTGTCGTTTATGTGTAAGCCCATGGCATTCTTGTTTGATTAGTTTCATCGTACGATGGGTTTGGGAGTCGAATTGTGATATTAATCACTTGAAAGTTGTCGAAAATGTTGTCATAAATATTTAAATTCCGATGTGTTTGGTATTGTATTCGCCTGGGACATCAAGTAAGATGGGAGGTATATTCCAACCGAATATCGCGGAAATAGGTGTTCCGGCCTTGCTTGGCCGGAGCTTAAAAGGGAAGTCCGGTGCAATGCCGGCGCGGTCCCGCCACTGTAACGGAGGAGTCGGATGCATCGAATGCCACTGGTGATCAAGTCACCGGGAAGGCCGCATCCGGCGATGATGCCGAAGCCAGGAGACCTGCCTATTTCAACGGCACTGCTGTACCTACGGGAGATAGGGAGGTGTTAAAGATGCAAGCCATCGAACAAATGATCGAAGGTCCTCTTTAGCCTATGTTGCTATCGGGGACCTTTTTTGTGTTGCAAACTATGGGTGTCATCAAGCCAAACGATGAGGAGGAAATCAACATGGGGAACATGAACATAGTTAGCGGAAATCTGGGATATCCCAGAATCGGCGGACAACGGGAATGGAAGAAGCAAATTGAAGCCTATTGGGCAGGGAAAATTACAGAGTTAGAGCTGCATGATCGATTGACGGAAATTCGGATGGGTCATCTTCGTTTACAGCGGGATCGGGGGATTGACGTGATCCCGGTCGGTGATTTTACCTATTACGACCACGTATTAGACACTGCGACGATGTTCGGACTGATACCGGAGCGGTTTGATTGGAACAGCGACAAATTGCCGCTGGATCTGTATTTCGCCATTGCCCGGGGGAATGACCTGGTGGCGGCAAGCGAAATGACGAAGTGGTTTAATACCAACTATCATTATATCGTGACTGAGCTGGGGCGTCGGGATCCGAGGATAATCGTCAACCGCCCGCTTATGGCTTATTTGGAAGCCAAACAGGAGCTGGGCATAGAAGGTAGACCCGTGGTGCTGGGGTTGTTCACCTTGTTGAAATTGTCTAAAGGGGAGACCGCGGACCAAGTCGATGACTGGATCGAGAAATTATTGCCTTTATACGTACAGGTATTACGAGAGTTGGAAGCGGCAGGCGCCACATGGGTGCAAATGGACGAACCGGCTTTAGTCGTCTCTTTAACCGAAGAGGACGTTCGCCGGCTGGGCTTGATTTATCGGACGATCGCCCGGGAAGTCCCTGATCTGCGGATTATGCTGCAAACGTATTTCGATGCCGTCGAAAGGTACGATTCGCTTGCAGATCTGCCGGTGCATGGCTTGGGACTGGATTTCGTGCACGGCCGGGACGGGAACATGGAGGCACTGCGTCGCTACGGATTTCCTGCAGGCAAGACACTTGGTGCAGGGCTTGTCGATGGACGGAATATTTGGCGTACAGATTTGGACGAAACGCTTAGCCTGTTGAAACAGATTTCCATTTTAGCCGGAGAACCGGAACTGATTGTGCAGCCTTCCTGCAGCTTGCAGCACGTCCCGGTATCCGTGGCGGGCGAAGAGCGCTTATCCCCGGTGTTACGCGAGGCGCTGGCGTTTGCCGAGCAGAAACTGGAGGAGCTAACGAGCTTGTGCAAGGCGGTAAGCAGTGAGGGACCCGAACCGGTGCAGTTCGCGGAGAACCGCCGTGCGCTGGCCGCACTCGCCGCAGATCCGGCCCGGAGCCGTGTTGCGGTGCGGGCGGCGGCGGTGCAGGCTGCTGTAGCCCCGGCGGAGCGAACTAGCGAGTTTGCACAGCGGCGGCTTAAACAGCAGGCGAAGTGGCGGCTTCCGTTCCTGCCCACAACGACGATTGGCAGTTTCCCGCAGACCGCCGAGGTTCGGGCTGCCCGGCAGAAATGGCGGAAAGGCGAGTGGGACCAGAATAGATATGAGGAGTTCATCCGAACGGAAGTCCGCAAATGGGTCGAGATCCAGGAGGAACTTGGGCTTGATGTGTTGGTCCATGGCGAGTTTGAACGCACCGATATGGTGGAATTTTTCGGTGAGAAGCTACCGGGCTTTGCATTTACGCAGGGGGGCTGGGTTCAGTCTTACGGTACACGTTGCGTCAAGCCGCCTGTGATCTACGGGGATGTCGAGTTCGCCGAGCCGATGACCGTCAAGGAAACCGCCTATGCCCAAAGCCAGACGGCTAAGCCGGTTAAAGGGATGCTAACGGGACCGATCACGATCTTGAACTGGTCATTTGTTCGAAGCGATCTATCCCGGGAGCAGGTCGCCTATCAAATTGCTTTCGCCTTACGTAAGGAGGTCGAAGCGTTAGAGCAGGCCGGTATCGGGATGATCCAGGTGGACGAGCCCGCCTTGCGCGAAGGTCTCCCCCTCAAGAGGAAGGATTGGTCGAACTATCTGGACTGGGCGGTAAAAGCGTTCCGGGTGACTACCTCCTCTGTCTTGGATACAACGCAAATTCATACGCATATGTGCTACTGCGAATTTGAAGATATCCTGGAGGAGATCCGAGCGTTGGACGCCGATGTCATTTCGATCGAAACCTCACGCAGCCATGGCGAGTTGATTCACAGCTTTGAGAAGCAGACGTACCCGCTCGGGATTGGCCTTGGCGTTTACGACATCCATAGCCCGCGTGTACCAACCGAAGCCGAGATGGTCTCCTTGATCGAGCGTGCGCTTCAAGTGCTGGACCCGGGATTGTTTTGGATCAACCCAGATTGCGGATTAAAAACCAGAGGGCAAGAGGAGACCGTCGCCTCCCTGCGGCAAATGACAGCGGCTGCTGAACAGGTTCGCAAAAAATACAAGCAACTGTAATTGACAAATGATTAGTTACCCTTTATCATAACTATTGTTCGATTAGTTACAGTTTATTTTAAAGTAACTATGAAAAAGAAAGAAGATAACAATAGAGAACATGAATAGTGGAGGGGAACTGGATATGTCTAAAGTTTTATTCGTGAAAGCCAATAATCGCCCGGCGGATCAATCCGCCACTGTGAAGCTGTACGAAAGCTTCCTGCAAACCTACAAAGAAACGCATCCCTCGGATGTCGTTACTGAGTTAAACCTGTTCGAGGTTAACCTGCCGTATTATGACCTGGATATGTTGAACGGGCTGTTCAAAGTCGGCAAAGGAATGCCAACTACGCCAGAGGAGCAACAAGCCGCCGAAGTGGCCAATGCTTACTTGGAGCAGTTCTTGCAAGCCGATAAAGTCGTGTTTGCGTTCCCGCTGTGGAACTTCACCATTCCGGCGCAGCTGTTGACGTACCTGTTCTACCTGAACCAAGCCGGCAAAACGTTCAAATACACCGAACAAGGTCCGGTTGGCCTGGTTGGCGATAAGAAGGTCGCTTTGCTGCAAGCACGCGGCGGCGTTTATTCCGAAGGTCCAATGACCGCGCTGGAAATGTCCCTGAACTATGTGAAGAACACGCTGGCCTTCTGGGGGATTAACGATCCGGAAGCCGTAGTTGTAGAGGGACACAACCAATTCCCGGACCGTGCCGAGGAAATCATCCAGGACGGCGTAAAACGCGCAGCCGAGCTGGCAGCGAAGTTCTAATTCCACGATCTTGCCTAAAAAGAAGTCTGAGCCGTTTCATTGACGGTTCAGGCTTTTTTTGCGTTTCATTGCCCGCCTAGGCGGAATTAATCCATTTGCGCCGGCTTACCGAATACAATTATACTCACCTTATATAATTGAAGGAGTTGCGACGCATCATGTACAACGAATTGGAAATGGTTTTAAAGTTATGTTTGGCCCTATTGTTTGGTTTGTTTATCGGAATCGACCGGCAATTGAAACAGAAACCGCTGGGGATCAAAACGAGTATGGTCATCTGTATCGCCAGCTGCCTGGTGACGATCGTATCGATTGAAGCCTTCGCCAAATTCGCCGGCCCGGATCATCCGAACATGGACCCCATGCGGCTGGCCGCGCAAATCGTCAGCGGGATTGGTTTCCTGGGGGCTGGAGCGATTCTGCGCCGGAGCAATGAGGGGATTTCCGGCCTCACCTCTGCGGCGATGATTTGGGCTGCATCGGGAATCGGGATCGCTATCGGGACCGGATTTTATCTGGAAGCCGGGCTAACGGTCATTTTGCTGATCCTCTCGGTGAATTTCGTCCCTTACGTTATTAAATGGATTGGACCCTATAAACTGAACCAACGCGACGTATCCATCAAAATTGTCATGGAGGATCACGGAAACGTGACGGAGTTGATCCGCATTATCGAGCGTAAGGACAACAAGGGGCGGAAGGCCAAAGCGAACCAACACCGGATCCGACGTCTGAAAATCAAGGATCTGGAGGAAGGACGTCAACGGGTGGATATGGTGATTACCGCATCGGAGAAAGAGTATACGACGGAGCTTTATCATTTTCTGCGTACGATCGACCATGTCATCAGCGTTGAAGTGGAAAATCTATAGTCTCTTTGCACGTTTGGTTTAACTTCAGTTTACATTCCCATTGTAGTCTTTTCCTAGAGCCAGCGTTTTCGGCTCATCTTGCCTCAGATAGAGATAGAAGGGAAGAGAATCTCATGCCAAGGAATAACGCTAAATCGATGGATACGGATCGTACGGTGAACAAAGTAGGGGTGGGCTCGAAAGCTTTTTTTCGTCTTCTTCGGGAAACGAAGCCCCCTCTGCGTCTGTTTGCCGTGGCGATCGTGCTCAGCTTGCTGTCGACGCTGGTCAGCCTCGTGATCCCGATGTTCACGAAGAATCTCGTCGACGGCTTTTCGCTGTCTTCGATCAGCGGTTTGCAGATCGTCTGGATCGGCGTCGCTTTCATCGGGATGTCCGTCGCTTCAGGCTTATCGATCTTTCTGTTGAATTATACGGGACAGCGAATGGTCGCCGGTCTCCGGGATCGCTTATGGAAGAAAATGCTTCGCTTGCCGGTATCCTACTTCGACAATAACCGGACCGGGGAGTCGGTCAGCCGGATGACCAACGACACCGGGATCATCAAAGCGTTGATCTCCGAGCAGGTTGCCGGCTTTTTCAGCGGAATCATCTCCATCCTCGGCGCGGTGGCCGTCCTGTTCTATTTGAACTGGAAAATGACTCTAATCATGTTTGCGGTGATTCCTTTGGCCGTTTTGATCCTCGTGCCGTTAGGCCGAACGATGTATAAAATTTCGCTCGCCATGCAAGACGAGACGGCCTCTTTTACGGCGGTTTTGAGTCAGGTCCTATCGGAAATTCGGCTGGTTAAGTCTTCTAACGCGGAGCGGAAGGAGTACGAAAGCGGTAGCCAGGCGATCGGAAAGCTGCTCTCCTTTGGGGTGCGCGAAGGCAAAGTCATGGCTTGGATTAGCCCGTTCATGGCCTTCGTTATGATGATGCTGCTTGTGGTGGTGATCGGCTACGGCGGGATGCAGGTCGCAAGCGGCGGGTTGTCCGCCGGGGAATTGGTGGCATTTATTTTGTATCTTGTGCAGATCGTCATGCCGATGACGCAGCTCACGACATTCTTCACCCAACTGCAGAAAGCAAAAGGGGCGACCGAGCGGATTCTTCATACGCTGGATGCGGAGGAGGAGCCTTTCGGTGAAGGACAAGAGATCACGAAGGCTGACCGGCCATTGATCGTGGACGGGATCACCTTCGGGTATAAGCCGGACGAGCCGGTGCTCCAGGAGGTTTCTTTTACGATGGAGCCGGGGACGGTAACGGCGGTGGTCGGCCCCAGCGGCGGCGGGAAAACGACGTTATTCTCCCTGCTGGAGCGGTTTTATGTGCCGCAGCAGGGCACCATCCGACTGGGAGAAGAATCGATCGATTCATTTACACTTCGCTCCTGGCGCGGCATGATCGGGTACGTCTCACAAGAAAGCCCGATTATCGCCGGAACGATCCGTGAGAATCTTTGCTACGGCATCGAGCGTGAAATTAGCGAAGCGGAAGTACAACAGGCGGCGAAGATGGCTTATGCCGACGGCTTTATCGCCGAGCTGCCGAAGGGGTTCGATACCGATGTCGGTGAACGCGGGGTCAAGCTGTCAGGCGGGCAACGGCAGCGGATCGCGATCGCGCGGGCACTGCTGCGCGATCCGAAGATCCTCATGCTGGATGAAGCCACCTCCAGCCTGGACAGCCGCTCAGAATTCGTCGTGCAGAAGGCGCTCAAAAACCTGATGCAAGGCCGGACGACGATCGTGATCGCTCACCGGCTATCCACGGTCGTAGGGGCGGACCAGCTGATTTTTATCGAAAAAGGGAAAGTGACAGGAAGGGGAACACACGACCAACTGTTGCACCAACACGCCATGTATCGTGAGTTTGCCTCGCAGCAGCTGCAAATCGCCGCAAGCGCCGAAGGGACGGAGGAGTTCACGAACGAGGAAGAAGGGAAGGACCATGGTTAAAATTCTCGTCGTTGACGACGACCCGCATATTCGGGAGCTGGTTCGTCTATTCCTGGAGGAAGCGGGGATGGATCAGATCAAGGAGGCGGGGAACGGCCGCGAGGCGTTAGCTCTGGTGGAATCGGAAAGGATCGACCTGGTGATCCTGGACATCATGATGCCGGAGATGGACGGCTGGGAGTTATGTCGTGAGCTGCGCCGGGATTATGAGATGCCGCTGCTTATGCTGACAGCTAAGGGAGAAACCCGCCAAGTGGTTAAGGGCTTTGAGCTGGGTACGGACGATTATCTCGTCAAACCATTCGAACCGGCAGAGCTCATCGCTCGGGTGAAGGCGCTGCTTAAGCGTTATCAGGTGTCGATATCTCAGACCGTAACGATCGGTTCGCTGCGAATGAATCGCAAGACGTTTGAGGCAGATCGCGGCGAAGATCGAATTACGCTGCCGCTCAAGGAATTCGAGCTGCTGTTTAAGCTTGGCAGTCATGCGGGGCGCACTCTCACCCGAGAGCAGTTGATCGAGGAAATTTGGGGGTATGATTTCGAGGGGAATGAACGCACGCTCGACGTGCATATCAATCGTCTCCGTGAACGGTTCTCTGAGGAGAGCTTCGGATTCAAGATCCGCACGATTCGTGGACTTGGCTACCGTCTGGAGGTGGGTGAACGTTGACCGGGTTGAAGCGGGTTGGTGAGGTCCTGCTCCGCATTTTGCAAGTCCTTCTTGTCATCGGCATCCTGGGTTTATGCTGGACGGTGGTAGCCTGGTCCACCCGGGTGCTTTACCGTTACTGGGAACCGCCTTTTTCCGCGTACGTAATCGATCTATTAAACGTGGTCTTTGGCGCGGTGTTCTTTGGTCTGCTGATCTCTTTGATCAGCTTTGCGTTCCGGCATAAGCAACTCTTGAAGCTTAACCTGATCATCGATGCGATTCGCCGAATCTCCAAAGGAGATTTCTCGGTTCGGATCGATGGTTTCGAGCGGATGAGAGAGTTCGAAACCATCGTGAACAGCATTAACGAAATGGCTGGAGCCCTGGGGCAAATGGAAACGATGCGACAGGATTTCATCTCTAATGTGTCGCATGAGATCCAGTCTCCGCTGACTTCGATTCGCGGATTTGCCAGAGCTTTGCGTAGGCCGGATCTGTCTCCAGAGAAACGTAACCATTACCTGGAGATCATCGAATCGGAAAGCCGCCGCTTATCGCAAATGAGCGACAATTTGCTGAAGCTATCCTCCCTCGAGGCAGACCGGGGTTCGTTGCAGACGAACCGGTTTCGGCTCGATCGCCAGCTGCAAAACGTGGTGCTGGCCTGCGAACCCCAGTGGCTTGCCAAGAACATTCAAATTCAGTTGGATGTCAGCAAGCTTGAGGTCGAAGGGGCCGAAGACCTACTGAGCCAGGTGTGGATGAATTTGCTGCACAATGGTATCAAGTTTACGCCGGAGGGCGGGGAGATTGGAGTTTCCTTGATGACCCAAGAGGACAAGGCAGTGGTCACCGTGACGGATAACGGGATTGGCATATCCGAGCCGGATTTGGTCCATATCTTCGAGCGTTTCTACAAAGCGGATAAATCCCGCACACGCAGCAGTGGGGGCAGCGGGCTAGGCCTTTCCATCGTCAAGAAAATTGTGGACATCCATGAAGGGGAGATTACCGTCGTCTCCGAGAGAGGAAAAGGCTCGAGTTTCAGGGTCGCCATCCCTTTCCGCTGGAAACCATAACCGGGGGAAATTGTAACCTTTTATTTGTATCTGGGGGCAACAGACATGGTATGATGTTACTGTGCTCGTGTCTAACCAGCTCAAATAAAGGATGATTGGATGAATGAGTAAACGAATTTTGATTGTCGATGATGATGAAAAAATCGCAAAACTGATCGAAATATATTTAACGAATGAAGGTTATGACGTATTGAAGGCGGAGGACGGTTTACGGGCGCTGGAGATCACCGAGCAGGATGAGGTTGATCTGGTGATCCTGGACGTCATGCTTCCCGGTCTCGATGGCATCTCCGTCTGCATGAAGATTCGCGAATCGCAGACTACGCCGATCCTCATGTTAAGCGCGAGGGACGGCGATATGGATAAAATTACCGGACTGATGACCGGAGCGGATGATTATATGGTGAAGCCGTTTAATCCGCTGGAGTTGGTCGCTCGCGTGAAGTCGCTGCTTCGCCGCTCCTCTTACGCAGCACAACCGACGGGATCGCCGCAGACACCGCAGGAGCATATCATCAAGATTGCCTCGCTTTCGATTGATAAAGAAACACATTCCGCGACGGTGGATGGCAACCCGCTGAAGTTGACGCCCATCGAATTCGGCATTCTGTATTTGCTGGCCAGCCATCCCGGGCGGGTGTTTGGTTCCGAGGAGATCTTCGAGCTGATCTGGAAGGATAAATATCTGGATAGCAGCAATTCCGTAACGGTGCATATCAGCCGTCTCCGGGATAAGCTGGAGAAGGAAATGGACGGGGAGAAGCTGATTCGTACCGTATGGGGGGTCGGCTACAAACTTGAAAGCTAGCCTGCGTTTTCTAGCCTGGTTGTTTTGGACGATCGTCGCTTCGTTAATCTCGCTGTTCCTGCTCATTTTGCTGGCGCGTTTGTTCTTTTTCTTCTTCCCGAGCATGACGGTATACAACGTCGTCCTTTGGATTAACCGGAACATCGGTTTCCCGGAAGCTTATTATTTGACGGGCGTGCCGATTCTCATGTTGTTTTCATTGTATTTTTACCGCCGCAGCATTCGCCGTCATGAGAAGAAGTACCTGGAGCTGCTGATTGAGGAAGTACATAAAATCGAAGCCGGCTCCGTGCGGAAAATTCCCGTGGAGAACGTCGGACAGCTCGGGCAGCTCGCCACCGACATCAATCGTATGGTCGATCGGCTAGTTACTTCGATCGAGGATGAGCGACGGGCGGAACAAACGAAAAACGAACTGATCACGAACGTTTCTCATGATTTGCGCACCCCGCTAACCTCCATTACCGGTTATTTGGGGCTGATCGAAGAGGACCGATATCGCGACGAGGTCGAGCTGCGTTATTACGTTAGCATGGCCTATGAGGAATCGCTTCGGTTGAAGCAGCTCCTGCAGGATTTGTTCGAGTACACTCGGATGCAGAACAAAGAGATGAAGCTGCAGCTTACGCGGATTAATCTCGTGGAAATGCTCCATCAAATGGCCGCTCATTTCGGCTGGCAGCTGCAGGAGAACGGAATGGAATGCCGGTTGTACCTGCAAGGGACGCTGTACGTTCAAGCAGACGGGGACAAGCTTCGCCGGGTTTACGAGAATCTGATTACCAATGCCATTCGGTACGGGCACGACGGTAAGTATTTGGACATCCGAGGTTGGCAGGAGGACGATGAGATCGTTACGGAGGTCGTCAATTACGGCGATCCGATCCCTACAGCGGACTTACCGCATCTCTTCGACCGTTTCTACCGCGTAGAGAAGTCGCGTGCTTCCCATACGGGCGGCTCCGGCATCGGTCTTGCGATCGCTAAGCATATCGTGGATCTGCATCAAGGTACGATATCCGCAGACAGTAACGAATACCGCACGGCTTTTACGGTCCGTTTACACCGAGACAGCGCGAAAAATTCATCTGGATTTACTCCATGACGCCGTAAGGCGTCTTTTTGTTTAACGAAAACGCAGTAAATTCTTAAGGAAAACTTAACAATTTCTTAGACGGGACGCAAACTCTATTCGGCATAATGGACGAAGCGAGGCAAAGATCATGCTAAAAGATCAAGATAAAAGAGAAAGAGAGCCTTGCCCTGAAAGCTGGGAGAGAAAGTGAGGAATCAACCAATGAAGACTCGTTCTATGGATTTACTTTACCGCGAATATAAAAATGACGTATTTCGATATTTGTATAGCATGTGCCGTAATTCGCATGTTGCCGAGGATTTGATGCAGGAGACCTTTTGCCGGGCGCTGATGCATCTTCACGAGGCGGATGGGAAGAGGGCCAAGGCATGGCTGCTTCGGGTTGCCCACAATGCCTATATCGATTTGTTGCGCAAGGAAAGCCGGTCGTCTACTTACGAAAATGAATTCTTTCACCGCTATCCGAGCGAGGATACGCCGGAAAAATCCGTGCTCGGCGAGGAGAACCGTCGGGAGCTTTATGCGCAATTGTCCTTGCTGCAGCCTAATCAGCAGCATGCGGTGCTGCTTTACGATGTGCATGGATTCTCTTATCAGGAATCGGCGGATCTCATGGGCATCTCGTTATCCCATTTCAAAATCGTGTTGTACCGCGCCAGACAAAAGTTGCGCCGGTCCCGCGAAACGGCCTAATACTTCTTATATCGATCCTCAAGAGGCTGCCTTCGGGCAGTCTTTTGCTTTTGTTCCCTGTTCATTTAGGCCCTTTTGATGTAGGATATTACCAGAAATCGCCTTTAATGAAGGAGGACTTATCCAATGACTACTTTGCCTAATCATTTGCAAGATACCGTAACGTTAAACAACGGAGTCCAAATGCCTTGGCTGGGGCTCGGCGTCTTTAAGGCCAAAGAAGGCGATGAAGTGGTGCAAGCCGTCAAGTCGGCCATCCGCCATGGATACCGCAGTATTGACACCGCTTCTGCTTATCGCAATGAAGAGGGAGTGGGCCAAGCCGTCCAGAGTGCACTGCAGGAGAATAGCCTCCGAAGGGAAGATGTATTTATCACGTCGAAGGTCTGGAACTCGGAGCAGGGGTACGAAACGACGTTGAAGTCTTTTGACGACAGCCTAAAGCGCTTGGGTCTTGAGTATTTGGATTTATTTCTGGTACATTGGCCGGTGAAGGGGAAATATAAGGAGACATGGCGGGCGCTGGAACAAGTGTACGCAGAAGGCAAGGTGCGAGCAATTGGCGTCAGCAATTTCCAAATTCATCATTTGGAGGACCTGCTGTCCGAAGCGAAGGTCGTGCCGGTGGTCAATCAAGTGGAGTTCCATCCCTACTTGACTCAAAAGGATCTGCTGAGCTATTGCCGGGATAAAGGCATTCAATTGGAAGCCTGGTCGCCGCTCGGTCAAGGCCATTTGTTGGAGCATGAAACCTTGCAAGGCATCGCCGCGAAGGTTGGAAAAACCGTGGCCCAGGTCATTTTGCGTTGGGATTTGCAACTGGGTGTGGTCACCATTCCGAAATCGGTGCGTGAAGCTCGGATCCTCGAAAATGCCGATGTATTTGATTTCGAACTGAGTACGGAGGATATCCTGGCGATTGACGGGTTAAACCGCAATCAGCGCTTCGGGTCGGACCCGGATACAAACATTCCCAAATAACCAATTAAACCATTTCAATTCAGATGAAGTGAGGTCAAGATGAACCAGACAACTGCCGTCAAAGCGGCAAATCCCGCATTCACGGTGTACCCGATTCTATTCGCAATCAGCACCGTGCATTTGTTGAACGACACGATGCAATCGGCAATTCCCGCCTTGTTTCCGGTCTTGCGCGAATCACTTCTCTTATCCTACGGGCAAATCGGCTGGATTTCGTTCGCCATGAATATGACGGCGTCCTTGTTTCAGCCTTTGGTGGGCTTGTACTCGGATGTCCGGCCCCGGCCGTACATCCTGCCGCTGGGGGTTTGCTTTACGCTGGCGGGCATCGTCATGCTGGCGTTTGCCCCAAGCTATGCGTTCATCCTGCTCGCGGTCACCTCGATCGGGCTGGGATCGTCGGTATTCCATCCCGAGTCTTCGCGCGTAGCTTATTTGGCGGCGGGTTCGAGACGAGGACTGGCGCAATCCATATTTCAGGTCGGCGGGAACCTCGGCGCTTCCTTAGGTCCCATCATGTCCGCTTTGATCTTTATCCCTTTGGGTCAGACTAGCGTAGCCTGGTTCGCCCTGGCGGCGGTCGCCGCGATCGTCATCCAGTTTTACGTGGCAAGATGGTATGGCGGGCAAGATCTGAAGCCACGCAAGCCTCGTGCTGTCGGATCTGCGGCTACTGGCGGCGAAGTTGCCCAGCCGAAGATCCGGCTTAGCCGGGGGAAGGTCATGCTGGCCATCACCGTGCTGGTTCTACTTCTGTTCTCCAAGAACGTGTATTCGATCAGCATCTCGACGTTTTATTCGTTTTTCCTGATGGATCATTATGGGGTAGCCAAGGATACCGCTCAGTGGTATATCTTCGCTTTCTTGGCTGCAGCGGCAGTCGGTACGTTCTTCGGTGGACCGATGGCGGACCGCTATGGTCGGCGTAACATCATTTGGGTGTCCATTCTCGGGACCGCGCCGTTTTCGCTGTTGCTGCCCTATGCCAATTTGTTCTGGTCAGGCGTGCTGGTCGTGATCGCCGGCTTTATCATGTCCTCGGCGTTCTCGATCATCGTCGTATATGCGCAGGAATTGTTGCCGGGGAAGGTAGGACTCGTCTCGGGCCTGTTCTTTGGTTTATCGTTTGGCCTTGGCGGCTTGGGTTCCGCCGTGCTTGGCAATTTTGCCGACCAAGCGGGCATCCTGTTCATCATGCAGGTCTGCTCCTTGCTGCCGCTAATCGGTCTGCTCGCTGTGCTGCTGCCGAAGGATGAGGCGTTAAAGCAGCAGGAGGCGACAAGCTGATGTTGCCGGGAATCGCTGATGCGGAGGGGTTGCGTGAGGCGATCCGCCAACAGACCGAAATGATGGCCGATTTGCGTCTTGTCGCCGAAATGGGGTTGCCCCAAGGCTGCATTGCCGCCGGTTATATCCGAAACTTTGTCTGGGATGTGCTGCATGGCTATACCGTTCGGACGCCGCTGCAAGATGCGGATGTTCTCTACTTTGATCCGTTGTGTTTGGATGAAGAGGCGGAGAAAGCCTATGATGCAAAGTTACGCGAACGCAACCCGCGGCTGAATTGGTCGGCGAAAAATCAGGCGCGCATGCATTTGCGCAATGGTGCGGCGCCATACCTCTCGGTCGAGGACGCGATGAAGCGCTGGCCCGAAACGGCGACAGCAGTGGGAGCTCGCTTAGACTCTGAGGGAGAGGTTGAGCTCATAGCGCCTTTGGGGCTAGGCGACCTCTTGTCGCTCCAAGTTCGGCAGGGCCCGTATTTCCATGATGACGCCGCGTTCCGGCAGCGGGTTAATGCCAAGGCTTGGCTCAACCGCTGGCCGCGGTTGGTGCTGGTCGAGGAGGAGGACAGGGGGAGGGGCGACACGTCGCAAATGCGATGATCGGGAACCTTCGTCCTGTTCTAACGGACTCAGGTGACGTTAAATGAGTCAGAATGCTTGAAATGGATGAGTAACGGACTCCAGAGACCTTATATTCCAGGATCTGCTCCTAACAGAGACAAATCAGGATGAATAACGTCATTGGGGTCCGTTAGATTTTTTACACGTACGAAATGGTTCGAATAAGGTCTATGAGGTCCGTTAGGATTTCAAGCGCAGTCACTCCCACCCACAAAACTTCCTGCTACCCTCCCGCATTTCATGGTAAAATTTGATTGTTACTGGTTTTGATCCATACATAGGGAGAGTAGGATACATGAAGAACTCGAGAGGTTATTTCTATTATTTCGTCTGGATGATCGGAGCGCTGGTGCTGATGTATTACGGAAATCAGTTCACCGACATGATGAATCACAAGACACAAACTCTTTATAAAATCGAATACGGCTTGATCGGCAAAATCGTGTACGGGTTGGCGTTTGGATTGTACTTAAGTTTCCTGAACGGCTTCCCGAACCGGCGGAAGTTCCATCGCCCGCTGTTTGCGTTTGTATTTGTGCCCAGCTTCCTGCTGCTGATTTATCCGATCATCACGATCTACGTCAAACAGATTTATATTGTGGGTTATTTCGAGATTGTGAGAGATCCGCAGTTCTTTTTCTTCGGGATGTTAAGCGCCTTGTCCTTGATGAAAAGCACGTTTACGACCCGATAACGCGAAACTGTCGGTGATGGAGGAGGAATAGGGATGGCAAAAATATTAGTGTTAGGCGGCTCGCGTTATTTCGGCAAAAGACTCGTCAATCGGCTGGCGGAATCCGGCCGACATGATGTCACGGTAGCCACACGTGGGCTAGCGGAGGTTCGGTTTGATGCGCCGGTCACACAGCTTCGGATGGACCGAACCAACGAGGACTCCCTACGGGAAGCGGCTGCGGCCGGACCCTGGGATGTCGTGTACGATAACATCTGTTATTCGCCGGATGAGGCGCTTGCTGCCGTGCGAGCCTTCAAAGGTCGCGTTGGGCAGTATATCTTGACCTCCACCTTATCGGTCTATAAGTTAGGCAAAGTGCCCTTGGCCGAAGCGGACTTCGATCCCTACGGTTATGAGCTGAAACTCGGGGATAAACAGGCTTTCGATTATGGGGAAGGGAAGCGACTGGCTGAGGCCGCTTTGTTCCAGCAGGCTGATTTTCCGGTGACCGCGCTGCGGATTCCGATCGTCTTAGGGCCGGATGATTATACGCGCCGGCTGCATTTTCATGTTGAGCATGTACAGCAAGGGATGCCGATCGGCGTACCTAACCTGGATGCGGCGATGTCTTTCATTACGTCAGCAGAGACGGCCCAATTTCTGGCTTGGCTGGGGGAAACCGGGGTTACGGGGCCAATGAACGCCTGCTCGGATGGGGATATGACCATTGGCGGCATCGTCCGCTTAATCGAAAGCATTATCGGCAAACCGGCTTTGATCGAACGCGAAACGGCTCAGGAGCATCAATCTCCGTTTGGCATTCCGACCTCATGGGTGATGGACAATACGAAAGCGCGTGAAGCCGGGTACCGATTCGAAGCGCTGGACGAGTGGCTGCCTGAATTAGTCCGGCACATTGCGGCAAGCGGATAATAGGAGTGAGGTTCGAGAGATGTCTTTTGCAAATCAGACTGTGATCGTAACAGGAGCGGGCCAAGGCATCGGCCGCGGTGTCGCGGAAGCTTACGCCCGGGAAGGCGCGTCTGTCGTGCTGGCGGAGCTGAATGAGGAAACGGGCAGATTGGCGGCAGAGGCGATCACCAATTTGGGGGGCCATGCGCGATTCGTGCCTTGCGATGTACGGAAGGAAGCGGATATCGTTCGCTTAATGGAAACGGCCGAGCGCGAGCTGGGACGGATCGATATTCTCATCAACAATGCGGGAGTATCCCGGTTTAAATCAACCTATGATCTTACGGTGGAGGAATGGGACGATATACTAAATACCAATGTACGAAGTACGTTTCTGGCTTCCCGCGAAATGGCGAAACGAGTGAAGGGAAGCGGCCGGGGAGGAGCGATCGTGAACATCTCCTCAACGCGGTCGGTCATGTCCGAACCGGGCTCGGAGGCCTACGCCGCGTCCAAGGGGGCCATCGTGTCGATCACGCATGCGCTGGCCGTTTCGCTTGGTCCTGACGGGATCCGCGTGAACTGTATCAGCCCGGGATGGATCGAGACCGGGGATTACGGCGCACTCCGCGACATCGATCACGAGCAGCATCCGGCGGGCCGGGTTGGAACTCCGGCGGATATTGCCCGGGCTTGCCTGTATTTGACTCACCCGGACAATACGTTCGTGACCGGCGCTCATTTGGTGGTGGACGGCGGGATGACGCGGAAGATGATTTACGAGCCTTAACGTGTCGGCTTAGTTAACCTATCCGCTTTATCCGAGCCAACCAAGCAGTGCCCCGCACGCCGCTCCGGCAACAACCACAACCCACGGCGGCAGCTTCCAGAACATCAGCATGGCGAATAACAGCAAAGCGACGATGAAGTCGCCGGTTTCCTGAACGCAGGACACCCAGATCGGATCGTATAAGGCGGCGAGCAGGATGCCTACAACCGCGGCGTTTACGCCCTGAAGCGCGTATCGTACCTTAGGGATGCCGCTGAGGCGATGCCAGAAGGGAAGTACCCCAACGACCAGCAGGAACGCCGGCAGAAAGATGGCGATCGTTGCTAGTATAGCACCGGTGACTCCGTGAATGGACGCGCCTAGATAGGAGCCGAACGTAAACAACGGGCCTGGAACGGCTTGGGCTGCACCATAGCCGGATAGGAAGTCCGCTTCGCCGATCCAGCCGCGAGGGACGACTTCGCTTTGCAGCAGCGGGAACACGACATGACCGCCACCGAAGACGAGCGAGCCTGCGCGGTAGAAGACGTCGAATAGCTGCAGCCCAAGGTTCGGCCACCACCGGCTGACCAATGGCAGCAGCCCAAGCAAACCAACGAAGGCGGCGAGGCTCGCGACAGCCCAGGAGCGGCGGAGGCGGATGTCGTTTTGCGGCTCCTCGCCGTGGTGTGCAGGCGAAGCACCTGGGGCTGGGCTGCTGCGGTACAGCCATAAGCCGACCAGCGCGGACGCCGCGATGATCAGCACCTGCGTCAGGCCGCTTGGCCAGAGCAAGGTGGCGGCCGCAGCCAAGGCGGCGATGGTCGCTCGGCTGCGCCCGGCGGCGAGCTTCACGCCCATGCTCCACACCGCCTGAGCGACGATGGCGACCGCCGTGAGCTTCAGGCCGTGCAGCCAACCGCCGTCGGCAAGCGCCGTCCCTTGCAGCAGCAGGGCGAACAGCATAAGCACCACGGCGGAGGGCAGCGTGAATCCAGCCCAAGCCGCCAAAGCGCCGGCTATACCGCCGCGGTACAAGCCGATGCCCATGCCAACCTGGCTGCTCGCCGGCCCCGGCAGGAATTGGCATAGCGCGACCAGTTCGGCATATTTTTGTTCCCCGATCCATTTGCGTTTGTTCACATACTCCTCATGAAAATAGCCAAGATGGGCGATCGGTCCGCCAAAAGAGGTGAGTCCCAGCTTGGTGGAGACGGCGAAGATCTCGAAGACGCGCCGGAGCCGTCCAGAGTTCGGTTGTTCCATCGCAGTGGGGGTTACTTGATCAGACTGCAAGCAGTGTAGCTCCTTTCCATGTATCTACATGCGCCAAACGGGCGTTTTTTTTCCTCATCATATCATTCTATTGTAAACGGAGCGTAAGCATGAGACATCGGCGGGTGCTAAAAAGAGCTACGCAAAACGGATCTAGGTGGTATAATTAGGAAAAGATGAATCGTTTTTCAAGGAGTTGTGGATGTGATCAAGCCCAATGTCTTTATTGGTTCTTCAAGAGAAGCGATGTCGATCGCGAACGGGATCCATGCCCAAATCAACAGATATGCCCAGGTCACTCCTTGGTATGCGGGCGCATTTGGAGGCAATGACTATTCGATCGAGTCTCTTGAGAAGCAACTCCATCGAAATGATTTTGGAGTTTTTATTTATGCACCGGATGACGTCGCGCTTTATAGAGGGAAATTTGTTTTTATCACCCGGGATAATACGCTTTTTGAAATGGGTTTGTTTTGGGGGAGATTGGGGCGACGGCGGGTGTTCGCGATTGTCCCTCAAGAAGTAAGAGAGAGCGAGGATCTAATCCAAGGGGAGAACATATCGGAATATCATCTTTTATCCGACCTCCAAGGCTTGACCTTACTGAATTACGAGGTGCGAACGGACGGAAATGAGGAGGCGGCTGTTTCTGTAGCCTGCCAATTCCTCATGAAAGCCATTCAAGCTGAAGGATGTTACCAAGACCCGCGCGATGACATTGCGATAATGGAATTGGAACTGGAACGCAAACGCCGGATCCTGCATCTCTTCTGGACTTATAACAAGAATCTATCCATCCCCAACGAGGAGGAGCGTTATAACGCTTTGAGTGAGGCTATCCGGACGTCCATCCTTCCTCCTCCGGATTATCTGGTTACCGGCGCAGCTCTCTGGAAGGCACAGGGGGATGACGGAATTGGGCAAGTTGGCGGAAACGTCGGAAAAGGCCGGTTTTATACCTTTCACGAAAACCAAGCACTTGTGGAGTCCGGCCATCAGCCGATTTATGTGGTAGATGCGTATTTAACCTCAAAATGGGCTTTCTTTAGCCGACTTGAAGTTGAACAGGTATACATCCTATGCTATCCTTTAGGTAAAGAACATGTTCTCTCGGTTCATTTTTCCGGTAGGCATCACTTGACCGAACACCAATTAGGCATCATCGTAAATCATAATAATGAACTCTTGCGAACCATTCATTATATCCTTGGAGGGGATTCGGTATGAAGCGTGATAACATGAAACTCAGACAAGGATCGAACTCGGTGTCCAAAGCTTCGAAACGTCAGTCCCCATCGCTGTTGGAGGCTAAGAGCACGAAGGGACAGGGTAGGCGAGATGTGATTTCAAGTCGCAATAAAGGCATTCTTTATATTGGTCCTTCCGTTGAAGGTGGAGATAAGGAATATGTAAAGGTCCTCACGGGAGACGTGGATCTGAGAAGACCTTCCTTCGTTTAATATTGGAGTACCTACCAGCCCCCATGAGGTTCATGGGGGTTCACTTTTTTTCTGCGGCAAATTTACATCCCCTTTTTCCTGTGCCAAAATGGTAGGGAACGATAACCACCTAACGAATTCACGAAATGTACCTTCAGGAGGCTAAACGGATGCGCATCGGAATCATCGGACTCGGCGATATCGCGCAAAAAGCGTATTTGCCGGTCATTACGGCGAGGGAGGATATCGACCTCATTTTTAGTACACGAAATCCAGAGGCAAGGTCCAAGTTGGCGGCAAAATACCGCGTCCCGGAAACGGCGGGCAGCGTGGATGACTTGGTGAAATCCGGCGTAGATGCGGCGTTTGTCCACTCGGCGACGGAGTCTCATCCGGCCATTTTGGAGCAGCTGATTGAGAACGGAATCCACGTTTACGTGGATAAGCCGATCGCTTACCAGTACGAGGAGTCCAAACGGCTCAGTGAACTGGCTGAACGGAAAAGCGTACTGCTCATGACGGGATTTAACCGTCGGTTTGCCCCGATGAATGCAGCTTTAAAGGAACAGCCGGATCGTCGGTTGGTGCTGCTGCAGAAGAACCGTACTCCTTCAGCGGACTACGCCCGCCACTTCGTGTTGGATGATTATATTCATGTAGTGGATACCCTGCGGTTCTTGGCCCCGGGAGAAGTTCATAACTTCCATGTCTCAACTCGGGTTCAAGATGGGAAGCTGTATCATGTCACACTCCAACTGGAAGGTGAAGGCTTCACCTGTATCGGAATCATGAATCGCGACTCGGGGACCAACGATGAAATCCTCGAGGTGATGAGCCCCGGCCAGAAGTGGCGGGTGGACGGGCTAAATACCACCGAGCATTTTGCCGGCGGCGAAGCTAAACGATCGACCTTCAAGGACTGGGATCCGGTATTGTATCGGCGAGGGTTCGTGCAAATCATCGATCATTTTATCAGCTGCGTTCGCGAAGGTAAGGTTCCGGCCATCTCGTTGCAGGACTCGCTGGAAACCCATCGGCTGTGCGAGGAAATCGTGAAGAGCGCGGAGGCGAACGGCGCGTTGGCTTGGAATCAGGCGCTCTGAAACATAACCGTACCGAACAACGTAGAACATGATATCTAAACCACTTAGGCTGGATGGTTGTTTCCGGCGGTGAAGGGAGAAACCAAGCATGTTCGAGGATTTAAACGCGCGGATGGCAGAGCTCAAGGAGAAAGGCCGGAACCAGGAGAAATGGCAACGGCGCCTCAAAGATCTTCAGCAGGAGTTGTCCGGTTTGCAAGAAGAACGGAACCGATGGCAGACGAAGTTAGCCGCAGAGGAAGAGGACGTTCGCAAGCTATCGGCGATGTCGTTATCCAACTTGCTGGCTACTGTACTTGGCAACAAGGCTGAGAAGCTGGATCGGGAGCAGCGGGAAGTGCTGGAGGCGAAGGTGAGGTATGATGCCGCAGAAGCAGCGGTTCGGGATATGGAACGTCAAATCTCCGAGATCGAGCGCAGGCTGCTAGACATCGGTTCTTGGCGGAACGAATACGAGCGGGTTTTTCAAGCCAAGGAACGGCAAATCTTGGAGGAGAATTACGAACTGAGAGAGCTGGTCGAACGCGAAGCGGTCCTCACTGTGGAGCTCAAAGAGGTGGACGAGGCGGTACGCGCAGGCCAATCGGCCCTTCGCGACTTAAGCGCAGCAGAGGAGAATCTCCGCTCGGCGAAAAATTGGGGGACGTACGATATGCTGGGAGGCGGGATGTTGTCCACGCACATCAAGCACGGACGGATTGACGAGGCGATGAGCCATCTCCATACGGCGCGGCAAAGCCTGCAGCGTTTTGAGCGCGAGCTCAAAGACATTGGGGCCAGCATTTCGACGAATCTGGAAATCGGCGGATTGTTGAAATTTTCTGACTATTTCTTTGACGATTTCTTCTCGGATTGGCTGGTACAGGGACGAATCAACGACAGCTTGGATCAAGTCCGGAACCAAACCATGGCGGTAAGTGAAGTGCAACGCGAGCTGGAAACCGCCAAACGCAAGCTGGAATCGGAACGGGCAGAAGTGCATCGCAAATATGTGCAAGCGGTGGAGCAGTACGCCTAAGGTTATACAGTTAAGCTCAGGAACTTCAGGTTCCTGGGCTTTTTTTGTAATACAAATGCGCCTCGGTGCAAATAGCTATAGGAAAATAGTGAAAGGGCGGCGGACATGAAGCGGACTTGGTGGAAGGAAAGCGTCGTGTACCAAATCTATCCGATCAGCTTCAAGGATTCGAACGGGGACGGAGTGGGAGATCTGCGCGGTATTCTCTCCAAGCTGGATGATTTGCAGGACCTTGGGATCGACGTGGTTTGGGTGTGTCCCATCTATCAATCGCCCGGGCATGATAACGGTTATGATATTAGCGATTATTGCAAAATCGATCCCGCCTTCGGTACGATGGAGGATTTTGACGAGCTGCTGGAGGGGCTGCACGCGCGGGGAATGAAGCTGATGATGGACCTTGTGCTGAACCACACCTCAGACGAGCATCCCTGGTTTCTGGAATCACGTCAGTCCACGGACAATCCCAAGCGGGACTATTACATCTGGCGGCAGGGAAAAAACGGCGGACCGCCAAACAACTGGGAGTCGTATTTCAGCGGCTCGGTGTGGGAGTACGACGAACGGACTGGCGAATATTACCTGCACTTGTATTCCAAACATCAACCCGATTTGAACTGGGAAAATCCAGCCGTGATCCGCGAGTTGCACGACATGATCCAGTGGTGGCTCCAAAAGGGCGTGGACGGCTTCCGGTTCGACGCCATCGCGCATATCGCCAAGGCGAAAGGGCTGCCGGACGCGCACAATCCGCAGCAGATGCCGACGGTGCGGGCTTACGAGCTCTTCTCCAACCTCGACGACGTACATACCCTCCTGCAAAACTTATATGATAACGTGCTGTATTCCTATGACATTATGACGGTAGGCGAAACATCCGGATTAGGCCCCGAGGAGGCGCTGGACTATGTGGGAGACGACCGCCGCGAGCTGAATATGACGTTCCAATTCGAGCATATGTTTCTGGATGCCGGTTCTGCCGGCAGCGGTAAATGGGACGTCGTTCCGTGGAAACTGACGGAATTGAAGGAAGTCATCACCCGCTGGCAGACGGTGCTGCACGGCCGGGGCTGGAATGCCAACTATTTAGGCAACCACGATCAACCGCGCTCGGTTTCGCGCTTTGGTAACGATTCGGAGGAATACCGAGTCCCATCGGCCAAAATGTTGGCCACCTTCCTGCATATGCTGGAAGGGACACCGTACATTTATCAGGGGGAGGAAATCGGAATGACCAACGCCGCGTTCGCCTCAATTGAGGAGTATCGCGACGTGGAGACGCTCAACTTCTATGAGGAGCAACAAAGAAAGGGGGTTCCGGAAGCCGACATCCTGCGGGCGATTCACCTCAAAAGCCGCGATAACGCTCGAACCCCCATGCAATGGGATAACGGGCCGCAGGCCGGTTTTACTACCGCCCAAACCCCCTGGATCGGTATCAACCCGAATCACGATCGGATCAACGTTGAGGAAGCACGCCGAAACCCGGACTCGATCTATCACTACTACAAAGAGCTGATTCGATTAAGAAAGCAGCATGCCGTGATCGTTTACGGCGAATATGAGCTGCTGCTTCCCGATCATCCGGAGATTTACGTGTTCACCCGTTCGTTAAACGCTAGCCGGTTGTTGGTGATTTTAAACTTTAGTGCCAATGAGCCGATATTTGAATGGCCGGAGGAGGCCATGAAACCGCGGGATATCGAACTCTTGATTTCCAATTACGCCCCGCAGGTTCATGAGGATTTACGCCACTTGCGGCTGCGTCCTTATGAGGCCAGAGTCTATTTAAAACGAATCACATCTTCGTGAAAATGGCGTAGTCTGTGGTTTCCTGGCATGCTACACTGAACACAGCAAGGGTTTCATTTCATCGTTGAACGGAGGGTTAGGGTATGAAACGGATATTGGACTGCCGGGCATCGGATTTCCGGCGGATGGATCGCGAAGCCTTAAAGGGAGCGATGTTGGCGGCGGAAGGACGTACCGTGATTGCCGAAACGGTCGTCACGTCGCAGCCGCTATTGCCGGAGCTAACCAACGCAGAACTCGCGAAGGCTTTCGGTGCGGATATGATCTTGTTGAACGTCTTTGATGTGTTTCAGCCGCAGGTTCGCGGCATCGAGGCTAGGGATTTGTTCGCGCCGGAAGTCGGCGGCGGGGAACAGAAGCCAGAGGCGCGAAATCCGATCGCCGAACTAAAGCGGTTGACGGGGCTGCCGATCGGTATCAATCTGGAGCCGGTTGATGACTCTGCCGAAGCGGTCGAGTCACTGAACCAGCTGCCCGAAGGACGGCGGGCAACGGCACGGAGCTTAGCGGAAGCCAAGCGGCTGGGCTGCGATTTCGTCTGCCTGACGGGCAACCCGAAAACCGGCGTGACCCACGAACGCATCCAGCAGGCGATCACCTTGGCCAAACGGGAATTCGGCGGTTTGATTCTGGCAGGCAAAATGCACGGGGCTGGCACCCGCGGCAGCGTCCTTGATCGGGAGGCGGCGATCGGGTTCGCCGAAACCGGCGCGGACGTCGTCCTGCTGCCTGCCCCGGGCACGGTTCCCGGCGTGCGGGAGGAAGATCTGGCTCAGATCATCGCAGAGGTCAAGGCGAGGGGTGCCCTGGCCTTAGCGGCGATCGGCACGAGCCAGGAAGGCGCAGACGAAGCAACGGTTCGGGAGATTGCGCTCAGCGCTAAACGGGCGGGGGCGGACGTATTCCATATCGGAGACGCCGGTTTCGCCGGGATGGCCGTCCCGGAGAACATTCAAGCGTTATCGATCGCGATCCGCGGGCGGCGGCACACCTATGTGCGTATGGCTGCTTCGCCGTTGAGGTAACGGCCTATGCGCATCGGAGTCGTGTCGGATACGCATATGCCGCGCCGCGGGACGGAGCTGCCCGCGAAGCTGCGGCAAACGTTTAAAACCTGCGACCTGATTCTCCACCTGGGCGATTGGGTGACCATGGACGTTTA
The DNA here is from genome assembly GCF_018403305.1 of Paenibacillus sp. J53TS2. Classification (NCBI taxonomy): domain Bacteria; kingdom Bacillati; phylum Bacillota; class Bacilli; order Caryophanales; family Paenibacillaceae; genus Paenibacillus; species Paenibacillus sp. J53TS2. Next base: position 98,427 of record NZ_BOSK01000001.1, on the reverse strand, counting down.
TGAACAGTTAGCAGCAATAGCCCCGGTCGACGGGGTGGCTGGTAACAACGACCCGGTGGACATCATCCGCCGGTTCGGTCAGCACAAAATTCTTGAGCTGAGCGGAAGGCGAATCGGGCTGACTCACGGCCATCTGCCCGGCGGCGGGCATGGAGCTAAGGACAATGCCGAGCGCGTATTTGCGGGGAAGCCAGTGGACGCCGTGCTGTTCGGTCACTCCCATAAGCCCTATCTAGCCAAAAGCGGAGGTGTCTTGTGGTTCAACCCCGGTTCGCCAACCGATAAGCGGCGGGAGCCGAAATACAGCTTTGGCGTGCTCGAGATCACGCCTCAAGCGATCGAGGGTAAACATATTTATATGGATGCCAAAAAATGATCTGAAGTTGAGGAAGAGCTGCCTGAGCAAGGCCGGGGTACCGGTCGTGCTTAGGTTGGCTCTTTTTTGTTGACGGATAATTGACCACCATTTAATATAGGAATAATACTTCGTGTCCACGTTGGGCGAATGGTTGTCCATAGACACTTTAATCCTTTTAACGACAAAAGCGTTAATCGGATCATGTTTTGCTGGTCCAACCTTCCTGGGTCATCATTTATCATTTCATGAGAGAGAAAGGGGAAACGAAATATGAAGAAGAAGCTTGGAGTTTTACTTGCCATGTCGCTGCTGTTGGTGGGCGTTGTCGCTTGCGGCAACAATACAAACGGGAACGGGGGGAATGCAGCCAACGGGGGAAATGCCGGCGGCACCGGAACGGAGAATTCCGCGGGAGCGGGGAATGCAGCGGAGCCAACCAAGGATTCTTACAAAATCGCGATTTCGCAAATCGTGGAGCATCCTTCCCTAGACGCAACGAGAGAAGGGTTCCTTGCCGCTTTGAAAGACGCCGGTATCGTCGAAGGCGACAACCTGGAGCTGGATTATAACAATGCGCAGGGAGATCCAACGAACAATACGACCATCGCGCAAAAAATCGCCGGCGAGAAGTACGATCTCGTCCTTGCGATCGCCACGCCTCCGGCGCAAGCCGTTGCGCAGCAGGTCAAGAACTCGCCGATTCTGTTCGCAGCGGTAACAGATCCGATCGATGCCAAATTGGTCGACAATCTGGATCATCCGGGCGGGAACATCTCCGGCGCTTCCGATACGAACCCGGAGGCGATTACCAAGCTGATGGACTTCATCGCCGCGAATTTCAAAGACGTGAAATCGGTTGGACTGGTCATCAACCAAGGCGAACCGAATGCGGTCGTCATGGCGAACCATGCCGAGAAAGCTTTGGACGCCCACGGCATCAAATTGGTCAAAGCCTCGGTGACGAATACATCGGAAGTCAAACAAGCGGCCGAATCGCTGGTTGGCCGGGTGGATGCGCTGTACATTACGCTGGACAACATGGTCGTTGAAGCGGTTAGTACCGTAATCCAGGTGGCTAACGAGAACGACATTCCATTCTTCTCGAGCGATCGGGATACGGTGGAGAAGGGTGCTTTTGCCACGATCGGATTCAAATATTATGACCATGGTTACCAAGTGGGCCAAATGGCTGTGGACGTGTTGAAAAACGGGAAAAAGGTCGGCGATCTGAAGGTCACCGTACCGGATAAACTCGACTTGATCATGAACCTGAAAGCGGCGGCCGAGCAAGGCATTGAAGTGACGGATGCCATGAAAGACCAAATCACGGATAAGGCCAACAATCTGATCGAATAGGCAGCACTCGCTCCTAAATTCTCGGGGGAGGTACTCATCATGTTAAACTCGCTGCTCGGGGCGCTGGAATCCGGCCTGTTGTACGCGCTCATGGCGCTTGGCGTCTATATCACTTTTCGAATTCTCGATTTCCCGGATCTGACTGTGGACGGAAGCTTTACGACCGGCGGAGCTATCGCGGCCGTGATGATCACGGGGGGAAGCTCGCCGTGGATCGCCACGATTGCGGCTTTCCTTGGCGGCTTGGCTGCCGGGGCCATCACCGGCCTCATCCATACCAAAGGACGGATTAACGGACTGTTGTCCGGGATTTTGATGATGATCGCGCTCTATTCCATCAACATGCGGATCATGGGCAAACCGAACGTGGGCTTGCTTGGGGAGACCACGTTGTTCAGCTCGGTGTCGCCGCTGGTGTTCATGCCAATCGTAGTCATCGCCATCAAGCTGCTGCTAGATCTGTTCTTCCGGACGGAGCTCGGACTTGCGCTGCGCGCAACCGGTGACAATAAGCGAATGATCCGTAGCTTTGGTGCCAACACGGACTATACCATTATTCTCGGACTCAGTTTGTCCAACGGGCTTGTGGCTTTGTCCGGGGCGCTGATTGCCCAGCAATCCGGATTCGCCGATATTTCGTCCGGCATCGGGATGATCGTCATCGGTCTGGCTTCCGTCATTATCGGTGAAGCGATCTTTGGGGCGCGGACGGTGTTTTGGGCCACGCTGGCGGCAGTGCTTGGATCGATCGTTTATCGGGTCGTTGTTGCCTTGGCACTCCGGATCGAATGGCTGGAGCAAACGGATTTGAAGGTGATCACCGCCGTAATCGTCATCATTGCTTTGGTGCTTCCGACTGTGCAAAGAAACATGAAGCAGAAATCGATCGCCCGCCGGCGCGCGGCTGAAATCGCGCAAACCCCTGGCCATAAGAGCGTAGGGGGTGGGTTCTGATGCTGAAGTTAACCGAGGTATCAAAGCTGTTTCACCCCGGTACGCCGGACGAGAAAATCGCGTTGATCGATGTCAATCTGCATCTGCGTCCGGGCGATTTCGTGACGGTCATCGGCAGTAACGGCGCCGGTAAATCCACGCTGATGAATATGATATCCGGCGTGATCAAACCGGATGCCGGCGAGGTTCGCCTTGGCGGTGTCGACATCGGTCACCTCCCGGAACATCGCCGAAGCAAGTGGATCGGCCGCGTCTTCCAGGACCCTATGGCCGGTACCGCGCCGCATATGACGATCGAGGAGAATTTGGCAATGGCGTTCTCTCGTGGGAAACGACGCGGCTTCGGTTTAGGCGTGAATGTCAAGCGCCGGGCGATGTTCCAGGAGCAGTTACGCCGGTTGGGTATCGGGCTAGAGAATCGGCTGCGCGCCAAGGTCGGCACGTTGTCCGGCGGGGAGCGCCAGGCGCTCAGCCTGCTGATGGCGACGTTCACCGAGCCGCAGGTGCTGCTGCTCGACGAGCATACCGCCGCGCTGGACCCGGCCCGCGCCGAGCTGGTGACGAGGCTGACGCAGGAGATCGTCAGCGAACTGAAGTTGACCACGTTGATGGTTACCCACAACATGGAGCAGGCAATTCGGCTGGGCAATCGCCTAATCATGATGGACGGCGGCCGCATCATCCTCGACGTGGACGACACGAAGAAACGCGATTTGACGATGGAACGTCTGCTAGGCGAATTTGAGCGGATCAGCGGACACAAGCTTTCCGATGACCGCGTGATGCTGGGAAGTTAAATGACGTTGCAAAAATAAGAAAGCGCAAGTATGGAGAGAAGATCTCCTTACTCGCGCTTTTATTTTTGTAAAGTCATTTATCGTGAATCGCGTACTCTCACGCTGCTGTCCCGACGAATTCCATCACGCAGCAGCCAACCGTGCAAGAACCATTCGAATACGCCTACCATCAGCGTAATGGTCAGCATTTCGCCGAAGGATAACGTCCACTCCGCGTTGGCGGCAATCGCCCACAGAAAGACGAAAACGAGCAGCGCATCCACAAGGGTCGCAATGCTATTGTTCGTCCGAGGAAGGACGAAGAGATCCCCGAATAAATAGGCTAGAATGGACAACGCTAAAGCTGTCAGCAGCGCCGATATAAATGAGGCGTTGCTTAAGATCATCAACATGGCGATGAGGATGATCCCGTTTCCAAGCAATTTGACGAGAAACTTGTCCAAACTTACACCTCCTTGTGGCTCACACTTAATTTCTCCTGACGGGAATGCGGCTATACATCAACTTCATTTCAGAAGTCAATTAAGATCACGCGGAAAGTGGGACATGCAAATGGAACAAACCAAAGTTTATGATTGCTTAATCCTAGGAGGCGGAATCGCCGGATTGCAGGCTGCCATCCAATTAGGGCGATATTCGGCGCACCAAGTGTTGGTTATTGACGCCGGTTTTGGGAGATCGACGTTATGTCAACAGTATCATAACCTGTTAGGTTTTCCGGAAGGGATTTCGGGCCAAGAGCTTCGCAACCGGGGAAGAAGACAAGCGGAATCTTACGGTGTGGAATTTGTGCTGGATACGGTGACTGGAGCCGAGAAGCGAGAAGGGCGGTTTCAGGTTGTCACGCTAAGCGGAACGGGGTATACCGGCAAGACGGTGCTTTTGGCCACCGGCGTACTTGATCGTTTTCCGGATGTCCCAGGTATGGTTCCGACGCTAGGGCTGAGCGTATACGTCTGCCCAGATTGCGACGGGTACGAGATCCAAGACCGGAAAACGGTATTAATGGGCGCCGGCCGCACCGGGGCGGAGATGGCGCTTCTATTGGCGGAACGTACCCGAGATTTAACTTATATCAATCACGAACGATCGGATGTTGCGCCGGAGCTGCTGCACCTAATGGCGGAACGGGAGATCCGCTACGAGGAAGGAGAAATCGTCGAGGTACAGCACACCGAAGGTTTTATCCGCAGCGTAATGCTGAAGGATGGTCGAAGCTTCGCGGCGGAACGAGGATTTATCGCTTTTGGCGGCAATGAGGTTCACTCCAGGTTAGCGGCTCAGCTGGGTGTACCCATTTCCGGCAATCGACACGTGGAAACCGACCCTCGCACGAAGCAAACGAGCGTACCCGGTGTCTGGGCTGCCGGCGATCTGGGGGTTCATGCCGAACAAGTTAGCGTAGCGATGGGGGAAGGTTCAATTGCCGCAATTTGGATTCATAAAGCGCTAAGTCCGTGCTATAATCAGTTGAACGGAGGGGATGTAGAGGATGATTCTTGAAGTAGCTCAACTGCAGGTGAAGCCGGGAATGATAAATGATTTCGAGAGCAATTTCCGCAAGGCTTCTAAACTGATTCGTCGGATGGACGGTTATTTGGGACATGAGCTCCACAAATGCGTGGAGACGGAGAATAAATATATTCTTCTGGTGAGATGGCAGTCGATCACCGCGCATGAGGTCGGTTTCCGGCAGTCGCCCGAATACCAGGAATGGAAAGCGCTGCTTCATCATTTCTACGACCCGTTCCCAACGGTGGAACATTACGTACAGATTAAGCACGAAACCGACTAGGAGGGGAAGAATATGGAACAAGCCATTTGGCGGCAGCTTGAATTCGTACGAACTCAAACCTTGAAGCTGGCTAGAACTTTACCCGAGGAAAAGGTGCTGGTTGTCCCTGCAGGTTTCCGCAATCATATTTTATGGAATTTGGGACATCTTGCCTTAGTCACGGATAAATATGCATTTACCTTTACGGGAAGAACATCGGAGCTTCCGGAGATTTATCAAGAGCTGTTTGCCAATGGAACGTCACCGTTGGAATGGACTTCGGAAAGTCCAAGTTTGAACGATATTCTTGCGGTGCTGGAAGCACAGCCTGAACGGGTAAGAACGGTATTATCCGGACAACTTAAGGAACCCATCGAACCTTATTCGACTTCCAGCGGCTACCGGATTGAGACCGTAGGGCAACTAATCAACTTTACGACGTATCATGAAGGCATGCATTTTAGCATGATCAAGCTCTACAACAAAATCATTCAAGGATCGTGAGCACTTACATATGACCGAACATTTGGACTTTGACTATAGGATTGAGGACGCGATCCTCGAGGATTTGCCAGCCATCGTTTCGATTTACAATGAAACCATTGCGGGAAGGATGGTCACGGCCGACTTGGAGCCGGTGACCGTCGACGCCAGACAGAAGTGGTTTGAAGAGCACTCTCCCGATTTCCGGCCGCTATGGGTCATGAAATCCGGGGGGCAGATCATCGCCTGGCTCAGCTTCCAATCTTTCTACGGGCGTCCGGCTTATAACGGTACGGCGGAGATTAGCATTTACATCTCCGAAGCTTACCGATCTCGAGGGATCGGCGGAATCTTGCTGACTCGGGCGATTGCGGATTGTCCTCGGATTGGTGTTCATACGCTGCTCGGTTTCGTGTTTGGTCACAACGAACCCAGCCTCAAACTTCTTGGCAAGTTTGGCTTCGAGCGTTGGGCACACCTGCCCCGTGTAGCCAATTTGGATGGTGTGGAACGGGATCTCATCATCTTGGGGAACCGCGTTCAGGCGTAATAGTTTTTGGGGAATGGGGAACGAATCATTTGAACGAATGGATTAAGCAATTGACGGACTGGTTTTTGGAGACGACCCATCTGGGCGGGTACTCCATCCTCCTTCTCACCATCCCGCTTGCCGTGGTGCAGGGGATCTTTGGAGTTTTCCCATTTGCTACGATCGTCATGCTGCATATTTCCCTGTTGGGGATCATGAACGGCCTATTGGCGAGCTGGATTGCCGGGACGGCGGCAGGGATGATTGTATATTTGATGTGCGGATATTTCTTTGCCGACTGGTTTAACCGCAAGTGGATGGGCAAGCTGCAGAAATACGAAAAATGGCAAAAAGGGCTGGACCGCTACGGGGTGTGGGCGGTGATCTTTCTTCGTACGGTTCCGATCATGCCAAACAATCTAATTTCGTTTATGTCAGCGATTTCCAACCTGAAGATGAGATCATACACCTGGTCCAATCTGGTCGGTAACCTGTCGAGCATTTGGTTGTTTGGCATATTAAGCGCATCGATTGTTTTCCCCGGAGTGAACCTTCGGGAGCTGATCGTATCCTATGCCGTATTTCTCATTTTGTTGGGGATTGTTTTTGTGGTTCGAAATCGGTCCATATCAAACAAGAAAAGCGGCATGACGCCCTAGCATGGATCAACCGCCTATTTGGATAAGCTAAAGAGAGAACAAGATGGGATAGGGGGAGAGCCGTTTGAATGCTCAAGAACAGGCCGTATCTGGAAAACCCGCTGTAAAACGGCGGAAGCTGCTGTTCAGCGCAGGGCTCAGTTGGATGTTCGACGCGATGGACGTCGGTATCATTTCGTTTATTGCCGCCGCTCTGGCGGTGGAATGGAGCTTGACGCCGCAGCAGACCGGCTTCTTTACGGCAATCAACTCCGTAGGGATGGCCTTTGGCGCGGCCATTGCCGGTTATATGGCGGACAAGTTCGGACGTAAATCCGTCTTGTTATGGACTCTGCTGATTTTCTCCGTCGCTAGCGGATTTTCTGCCGCAGCCACGAGCTTTGCCATGCTGTGTGTGCTGCGTTTTATCGCTGGATTTGGCCTCGGCGGGGAGCTGCCTGTCGCATCCACGCTGGTGTCCGAATCGGTCCCAGCCGCTGAACGCGGAAGAGCCGTCGTCCTGTTGGAAAGCTTCTGGGCCGCAGGCTGGATCGCGTCGGCATTGATTTCGTATTTCATCATTCCGGATTACGGTTGGCAGGCCGCCTTTATCATCGGCGCCGTTCCTGCGATCTATGCGTTGTATCTGCGTAAGTCCATTCAGGATCCGGTCCGATTTAAGGAGCAGGTGAGGAATAGTAAAGGGCAGGGGCCTTCCTTCGGGGAACGGTTCAAGTCGGTTTGGGCTTCTCCGCACCGCCGCTCGACCGTGATGCTCTGGATTCTGTGGTTTACTGTCGTATTCTCATACTACGGTATGTTTTTGTGGTTGCCTTCGGTGATGGTACTGAAAGGTTTCAGCCTGGTGAAAAGCTTTGAATATGTGTTAATTATGACGTTAGCCCAACTGCCGGGATATTTTACGGCTGCTTATTTCATCGAGAAATTCGGTCGCAAGTTCGTGCTGGTGTTGTACTTGCTGCTAACGGCGGTCAGCGCGGCTTGGTTCGGAAACGCGACAAGCGAAGGGATGCTGATCGCGGCTGGCATATGCTTATCCTTCTTTAATCTTGGTGCTTGGGGCGGGATGTACGCTTATACGCCGGAACTGTACCCGACCCGAGTACGATCGACCGGTGTTGGATTAGCCGCTTCGTTTGGGCGAATCGGCGGCATTATCGCCCCGTACCTGGTTGGCATGTTAGTCGCCCGGGAAATCGCGATTGGGAGTATCTTCTGGATGTTCTTCGTGACGATTCTGGTCGGCGCACTGGCGGTGTTCTTACTTGGGACTGAGACGCGGGGGAAGGAATTGGCGGATTAAAAACAGCAAATTGCTGCAGGAAACGCAACAATTTGCTGTTTTCAACGCCTAGAATGTATCCAGAGATTCCCCTGGTTTCAGGGCGTGACCTTGTATACCGATTCGCTCTAGCTCTGCCGCAAACCGTTCACCGTCTTGGGCGATTGCGTCAAACGTATTGTAATGCACAGGTACGACGTGTTTGGCACCAATCCATTCAGCTGCAATCAGAGCATCGTCGGGTCCCATGGTAAAATGGTCGCCGATCGGCAAGAACGCCAAGTCGACCGGCCGTCGGGAGCTTACCAGCTTTATGTCGCTGAAAAGTGCGGTATCGCCCGCATGGTACAATGTAAACCCGTCCAAGTCGAGCAGAATGCCCGCGGCGACGCCTAGATATAAGCTTACGCCGTCTCGGTTGACGGAGGTACTGTGAAGCGCCGGTACCCACTTCAGCCTCCCGAAGGGGAACGTGCGAGAACCCCCAAGGTTCATGCCTACGGTTTGCAGTCCGGCAGTGGCAAAATAATCGGCTAGCTCAACGATGGCAATAATCGGGGCGTTGTTTCGCCGGGCGATGCTTTCCGCATCGGCGATATGGTCGGAATGACCGTGGGTAAGAAGGACGTAATCGGCTTGAATGTCTTCGGCGGCCGCTGCAGCGGTCGGATTCTCAGTTAGATACGGATCGATGACGAGTCGATGCTTCCCCGTGTCCACCTGGATACAGGAGTGTCCCCAATAAGTAACTTTCATTCCAATCACCTCTTATGGAAAAGATATCCTTCACGTCCTATTATAGCCGCCATGGACAGGCAAGTCACATCTTGCGAAATGAGGCGCTGCATAAACGCATATAATTTCCATATGATTGGGATGGGGTAACGGATTGAGGTACGTTTGAAGGTTTTCAATTCGGGTAATCTTAATTGACAAACTCTTAACTTGGAAGGAAGATCCGGATTGAAAATCATCATTACGCAAAGTGAAGCGGTGGAAAAGGGGATTTGGCCGCAAGTCAGAGCTTCGTTCGGACTGACCAAAGAGGACGAGGTTTGGGAGCAGGAACAATTTATCCTTACCGAGGAACAGGCACGTGAATGGGGACTGATCCGGTAGAGGGTGTTTGGAAAAAGGAGGAGATTGACATGAAAATCGAAGTTTGGTCGGACTTTGTCTGTCCGTTTTGTTACATCGGCAAACGCCGCTTGGAGAAAGCGCTGGAATTATTTGATTATCGGGATGAAATCGAAATCGTATACCGCAGTTTTGAACTGGATCCGGGTGCTCCAAAGGACACGGAATCGAGCATCCATGAATTATTGGCGGTCAAATACGGCCTCAGCCTACAACAGGCACAGGAGTCGAACCGGAATGTGGCGCAACAGGCTCAAACGGAAGGGTTGACGTATAATTTCGATACGATCGTGCCGACGAATACGTTCGAAGCCCATCGGTTGGCGCATTATGCCGGGCAGCAGGGCAAAGCCAAGGAAATGAACGAGCGCTTATTCCGAGCTTATTTTACGGATTCCCTGCATATTGGAGAACATGAAACGCTAGTGCGTTTGGCTGAAGAGGTTGGCTTGAATGGTTCCGCGGTTCGGGATGTACTGGAGCAAAATGCGTATGCGGATGAAGTCCGTGAGGATGAGAACGAAGCGAGACGGCTCGGGATTCGCGGCGTACCGTTCTTCGTGTTACGCGGCAAGTATGCCGTATCCGGTGCTCAGCCTTTGGAAATTTTTCAAGGTGCATTACTCCGGGCTTGGGAGGATCGAGAGTAACCTTTGTCGAATAAGAAGAATAGAGGGACGCAAAAAACGCTGATCCTCAGGGATCAGCGTCTCGTTCCATGAACATAATAAAAAATAAAACTTGTATGAGCTAATGAACTGTGGTAAAATGACGGATAGCCACTCACAAGGCACACACGCAATAATCTCCTCAATAGTAGCATAATACCAATGAATTGTCAAATGGATATACAGGTTTTAGAGATATAGAATGGTTTTCGCATTTTTTTCATTTTTTAGGGTGGGGGTCTGGAAGATGACTGAGGACTTGAAGCATAATGAAATGGAATATACCGACGATCTGACGTTACCGCCAGGGATTAAAATCGATGACCCGGTAAGAATGTATTTGAAAGAAATCGGACGGGTGCCTCTGTTATCTGCGGAGGAGGAAATCCAGCTCGCACAGCGCATCGAAAACGGGGACGAGGAAGCAAAACGCCGTCTGGCCGAAGCGAACTTGAGATTGGTTGTAAGTATCGCCCGCCGTTATGTTGGGCGCGGAATGGTCTTTCTGGACCTGATCCAAGAGGGCAATATGGGTCTCATCAAAGCGGTGGAAAAGTTCGATTATTCAAAAGGGTTCAAATTCAGCACCTACGCGACTTGGTGGATTCGTCAGGCCATCACCCGTGCGATCGCTGACCAAGCCAGAACGATCCGGATCCCGGTGCATATGGTGGAAACCATCAATAAGCTGATCCGTATTTCGCGACAGCTGCTCCAGGAGATTGGGCGCGAGCCAACTCCGGAGGAAATCGCCAAGGAGATGGATCTGACGCCGGATAAGGTGCGCGAGATCATGAAGATCGCGCAGGAGCCGGTATCGCTGGAAACGCCGATCGGGGAAGAGAACGATTCGAACCTAGGCGACTTCATCGAGGATCACGATGCTCCGGCACCGGCGGAAGCTGCGGCTTATGAACTTTTGAAAGAGCAGTTAGAGGAAGTATTGGATACGCTGACTGAACGTGAGGAGAATGTGCTGCGGCTGCGTTTTGGGATGGATGACGGCCGTACGCGGACGTTGGAAGAGGTTGGTAAGGAGTTTGGCGTAACCCGGGAACGGATTCGCCAGATTGAAGCCAAGGCGCTGCGCAAATTGCGGCATCCAAGCCGAAGCAAGCGGCTGAAGGATTTTATGGAATAACATTGTAAGCTCCCTAAGGAATCCCTTAGGGAGCTTTTATTATTTCCTATACGTGCCGCCGGTGAGGGCGGGGAGAAGCGTGAATCGGACGTAGGGATTTCACGAGTTTTGCGGGCAACGGTCGGATACACATATATTTTCCGCTCTTCCCCTTTTGGGGTCGAAGCATCCGGCCTTTACGCGGTTTGGCCACGCGAGCGCCGAATACCTGCATAAACCATTCGATGGGATAGGAGATGGACAGCATCCCGTTCTCCGATCCGGCGAAATTGACCGCTGCTGCGAGGTTCCCTTTGTTTGTCAGCCAAACGGAGCCGGAGTCGCCTTCCAGGGAGACCGGACGTTTGCCGCGGATAACGCTTTGATCCTTGAAGGTGATCGTCCCCAAATTACCGTAATCCCCGTAATCGACCTGTACATCGGTATGAATCGATTCCACCGTGCCGGTCACGACCCCTGTAGTGCGGCCGACTTTTTTGAGGCGGTCGCCTATTTTATAGGAACGGACATGGCCGGGGACCGCGCCATAGACGGCATAAGCCGGCTTTAGTAAAGACCGTCTGAAGGGCTTGGAGGTCGCCGCATCCAGATAATTCGGCCGTTTCTTCCTCAGTTTGGTGACACGTTCCAACTGACCGATCCGGTCTTTGGCGGTTGTGCCTCCATCGGCGCCGCCGGGCTGGAGCGTTGGCGAGAAACACCCGGTATTGTTATCGGCGAGGACGTGGTTGTTGCTCAGGATCAAGCGGCTGCACCCGTTTGCGTCACTGCTGACGATGAGGCCGGCCGTGCCGGAAGCATCGGCCGTTCCAACACTGTATCCGGCCACAACGGGTCGGATCCGACGGGTGTACTTACCGCCATTTCCGTTACTGCCTCGTTTACAGAAGCGGGGAGAGCGTACGATACGAATCGGCACGCCGTCACGGGGCTTCAGATAACGAGGTAAAGTGGGGGGGCGTTTTGACTTCGCGTTTTTTTTGGAGGCGACGGTTGTTGACAGGGCATCGGCATATACAATGATAGCTGCGCCTCGTTTGGGGCGTTTGGGGTCCCGCAGGCCGACGCCAATGCCGTGGACTCCGTTCTTCCTCAGCATGTTTCCGGCAATGCGCTGCTTCAGCAAATAAGCTTTACGAAAACTGGCCAAAAGAAATCACCTTTTCTCGCATGATCGCGGATTTGCTGTATAGTATGCAGCTGTCGGTACGCATGATCGTTATACGGGCGTATGCCTTGCTTCGGTCGTCTTTACATTTATGCTACAAGCCAGCCGCCCAGCCAAGCACAAGCCACGCCAAGCAGCGCAGAGGAAAGTACATAGAGGACAGCTTGGCGTTTATATCCTTTTCCGATCAACGTTATCGTCTCGTAACCAAAGGTGGAGAAGGTCGTGTAAGCGCCGCAGAAGCCGGTTCCGAGCATCAACCAGCTCCACGCGGGGATCGAATGCTGCGTGTGCAATCCCGCCAAAATACCAAGCAGGAGGGAGCCGCTGAGATTGATGACCCATGTTCCCCAAGGGAAAAGCGAGCCCTGATGGGCGGACCGAGTTGAAATCCACTGCCCTAGATAGTAACGCAGAAGCGTTCCGAGGATCCCGCCAAGTCCAACAATGACGGTCATGCGTTTTCACCTGCCTTAGAGATGCGCATTCTTTGGCCTAAATTGACCCCGGCCCAAGCCATCAGAAGACCGCCGATCAAACTGGCCAATAGATAGGCGAGTGCTATTGCCAGGTGTCCGGTATGTATGGCATCTACGGTCTGCACCGTGAAGGTGGAGAATGTCGTAAACGCGCCAGTGAACCCGGTACCAACCCCGATGCGCACGCTCGGACGGATATTCCTGATGGCGGCAACGGTAAAAAGCCAGCCGAGAAATAGGCATCCAGCCCAATTGATCAATAGTATAGGCAAGGGGAAAGCCCCGGCAGTTGGAATCCAGAAGGACAGCCCATAACGAAGGATTGTCCCGAAGAAACCGCCGAGGATTAAAGCAAAGATGTTCAATGCAATCAACCTCCTGAAAATAGACAGACTCCTACCAGAGGATCTGGTAGGAGTCATCAGCTCAAATCGAGCGGTTCAGGCGAACTCCATCGCCTTATTGCGTTGGCACCATTTTATGCGATTGGGGGACAGCTCGTCAATAACGATTACGTGATGATTGTGATCGTTGGCGCGGAAATCGTGGGCTGCGTTGTAATTGTTGAAGCGACGCCACCGAAGCTTCCGACTTCTAGCTGGATAGGGGTCCCGGCCGATACGTCCACCGTGCTCATCACCAGGCTGGCCGTCGACAGTGTCGACAACGAGGCTTGCTGAATGACGCCGTTGATGTACACGTTAAAGTAATCGCTGCCGGTGAGCGTCGGCAAGTCGGTAATCGCGGCATCGGCGTCGTCCACGAAGCTGGCGGCGGGGATGGTTGTATCGGTTGCGCCGATCATACCCGGCGTCAAGGAAGCAAAGTAGCGGGTAACCGTTGGCGTCACTGTTGTCGTAATGACGCCTCCCGAGGCGACCGGAATGGAAGCTACCGCTGTAAAAACGGGTTTAATTACAGGCATAAATCCACCTCCTAATCTTTGATAGTATCGATAGATTCGATACAATACATATAATGTCGTGAATGCCTGAATAGAAACGGCATTACGCCTCCGTTGAACATGGAATTTAAGGGATTGGCTTCGAGAGATTCGCCCATGCGCCTCCGGCTGGTCGATCATAGGATACGAAAGTAAGGTTCGAAGGAAGATAGGTCGACCAGGGGGAAGAATCGGATGAGAATGGGTAGAGGCGCATTGAGAGGGAAGATCCGCGTTCGTAAACGGCTGGCTACGTCCATAAGGAAAAAGAAATCCGCGGCAAGAGAGCGCCGCGGGCGCAGTAAAGGATGTGTGTCCCCTTTGCGTAGACAGATCCGGCAAGCGATGCGACTCCTGGAGCGCTATCGCCAGGAGTTGCGGCGGATGGAGCGTCTGGCGAGCGCGAAGGGGCTGATGCCGGCCTCGGACGAAGCGCGCGGAGCAGTCGATCCGCCGGGGCCAGCGGACCCGCCAGGCTCGCCGGGAGCGGCCGGGCCAGCGGGGCCCGAGGGGCCGCAGGGCTCGCCGGGAGCGGCCGGACCAGCGGGGCCCGAGGGACCGCAAGGTGCACCGGGAGCGGTCGGGCCAGCGGGGCCCGAGGGACCGCAGGGCGCACCGGGAGCGGTCGGGCCAGCGGGGCCCGAGGGACCGCAAGGTGCACCGGGAGCGGTCGGGCCAGCGGGGCCCGAGGGACCGCAAGGTGCACCGGGAGCGGCTGGGCCAGCGGGGCCAGCAGGACCACCAGGCGTACCGGGACCGCAAGGGCCACCGGGGCCACCGGTAGGCGCCGTCCTAGTTACTTCCGCTGTGTATCGCTACTTTTATGCGCCCCTTGCTGATTTGACCGGAACCGTCGACATTCCCGCCAATCAGTTTACGGATGACGAGGGCAGCCCGCCGTTGGCATTTGCCGGAACCGGTGCAGGCTCCTACGCAAATCTCTTCATCAACGGCATGTTGCAGGAAGGCCGTTTGTACACGGTGGAACCCGTAGTTTTGACGTTGGAGCTGGGTCAGGATATGATAGTCGCAGGTACACCAATCATTCTGGAAAACGTACAAATTACCGCCCAAGCCATAAGTTGATAGGGGGAAGTCGGTTGAAGGTTAAGGGCATTAATCATTTCTGCTTTTCCGTATCCGATTTGGATCGATCCATGGCGTTTTATGAGCAAGTCTTTGGGGCGACCCCTTTAGTTAAAGGCCACAAGCTGGCCTATTTTGACTTGGACGGGCTATGGATTGCACTGAATCAGGAGGACATTCCACGGAATAAGGAGTATCGTACCTACACTCATATCGCTTTTACTATCGAAGCGGGGGATTTTGACGCGTTTCTGAATCGGCTCCGGGCATTGAATGTTGAAGTGCTGCCTGGACGCGAGAGAGACCTTCGGGATCAGAAATCGATTTATTTTCTAGACCCGGACGGTCACATGTTCGAATTCCACACCGGCACGCTCAATGATCGTCTGGACTACTACAAAGCGGACAAAGACCATATGCTCTTTTATTGATGCTGATAAATTGATAGAATAGGTCATAAACTAAAAATTTTAACGAAGTAGGTCACCATGAAAAAGTTTAAAAAGTTCTACATCGAAACGACCAGTATCTGTAACTTGGCCTGCAGTTTCTGCCCGCCGACCCATCGTCAGGCGCAGTTTATCAAAATTGAGGATTTTCGCAAGATTCTGGACGATATCAAGCCACATACGGACTATATTTATTTTCACGTAAAAGGCGAGCCGCTGCTGCATCCCAAGATCGACCAGTTGCTCGATATCAGCCATGAAAAAGGTTTTAAGGTGAACATTACAACCAATGGTACGCTGCTTCCCAAAGTTCGTCACAAGCTGTTGGGCAAGCCGGCGCTGCGGCAGATGAATTTCTCGCTGCATAGCTTTGACGGACATGAAGGCTCAACCGACCGGGAAGGTTACCTGAAGAGCGTGTTATCTTTCGTCCGGGAAGCGGTCGCTTCATCGGATCTCATTGTTTCCTTCCGCCTATGGAATTTGACCCAGGACAATGAAACGAACCTCCAGCGCATGCGCAATCGTGAGACCCTTGAAATCATCGAACAAGAATTCGATCTCGATTACCGTATCGAGGAGAAGGTTATGCCCGGAAGCGGCGTTAGGTTAGCCGAGCGGATCTATCTTAACCAGGATCATGAATTTGAATGGCCGGATCTGCAGGCGCCGGAGGATGATGGAAAAGGCTTCTGCCATGCGTTGCGCAACCAGGCCGGGATTCTTGTGGATGGAACGGTGATCCCATGCTGTCTGGATGGGGAAGGCGTTATCAACCTTGGGAATGTGTATCAGACACCATTCTCGGAGATTGTGGAGGGTGAACGAGCGAACCGGCTCTACGATGGGTTCTCCCGGCGCGAAGCGGTGGAGGAGCTATGCCGGAAGTGCGGGTATCGCAAACGGTTCGGCGGTGGGACGTAAGGTTGCGAAGAAGAGTAGCAAACAAGGAGCTCGAAAAACAAGGGATCGCTAACCCTAGCGATCCCTTGTTTTTTTATGGAGAAAGGCAGACGATTTACTGTAATACTTTGGATATCTTGACAATGGCCAAAATAATAAATAAACTATACATACTAAAATAATTATTTAGTATATATAAGGGATGGCGAATGAAAAAAATCAATTCGATCGGCTATGGTCACAAGATACTTTGCACAGCAGCCATTTGCTTAATCGTAATTCCAGTAACCAGCCACTTACTTTGGATAACGACAAGTCTTGTGCAGTTTCAACTATTGGTGAAGATGTCTTCGGTATTGGGTCTTATCATACTCCTAGTTCTTTTTGCACTGCTTAAAGTTGAGCTTTATCAAGACAAGAAAAGGGATAGATTCTTTGAAGCCAATTCCCAAACACGCGTACCACTAAGCAACGGTTTGTTCGAATGTCAGACCTGCGGGAATAATCATGTGAAACCCGACCAGAGAAGTTGTACTGTCTGCGGCACCATTTTTAAAAATGGGGGTGAAAACGATGGGAACAATAGATACCATTGACTTATCGCCAATATCCGAAACATTATTTATCCCTTTGGTAGCGCGTGCTACTGAAACCGCAAGGGAGAACCCCATCTTCTTGGATGAAAAATCAGCAGAAATTCTTAGAACATTGCACCTGGATGATAAAATAACAGATGGTGGTTCGATATCAACATTGGGTATTCTATCGCGCACAAAGATTATTGATGACGAGGTGAAACGTATTCTATCCCAGAATGCAAACGCGACTATTGTCAATCTGGGAGCAGGATTAGACACGCGAATATCCAGATTGGATAACGGCCTCTTGAAGTGGTATGATCTTGATCTGCCGGATGTAATTCGATTCCGAAGCCGATTTTTTTCTGAAAATGAACGATTTCAATTTATACCTCAATCTGTACTAAACACAACATGGACGGATCAAATCCATCCTTACGAAAACAGTAAGATCGTTATTATTGCAGAGGGCTTGCTTATGTATTTCATGGAACAGGATGTGCTGCAACTACTGACACATTTGGCAAGCCAATTCCCCGGAGCTCATATGTTTTTCGATGTTGTTCACAGCTATTTTATCCATAAAAAAATTAGCAGCACTTTTTTATGGGGAATCGATCAAGCAAAAGAGATGGAGAGGCTGCATCCAAGTGTTGAATTGATTCAATACTGGAGTGCAGGAAATCTTTTAAAAGATCGTCAGCCTATGATACTTCGGTTACTGAATATTTTGCCTGCAACCAAAAACAGAAGCCAAATTCTACACATTCGATTTAAACAGTAACTACACATGGAGATGGTGACATGCCGCGTTTTAGCGAAAAGGAGAAGAAGCGAATAAAGGAGAAGCTCCTCACAGAAGGAGAAAGACTATTTACAACATACGGGATGAAAAAAGTGACAATTGATGATCTGGTAGAAGCCACCGGCATTGCAAAAGCCTCATTTTATACCTTTTATGAAAGTAAAGAATATCTGTATTTAGACATCGTTCAAAACATACAGCAGAAAATATTTGCTGAACTCAATATCATTTTAGATTCCAATGGTCATTTACCAAGCGAGGAACGTATTTTGCGGGTGTTTGGGGCTATGTACGAAATGATGATTCAATATCCGATTCTAACTTATATGGATACAACAACCGTAGAGTTAATTGCTCGCAAGGTTTCAAAAGAACGGCTATTCGCCTTCAGGGAACAGAATTTCGATGCTGCTCAAACATTGTATGACCACGGCGTGCGTTTTTCCTGTGATACACAGACAGTATCCCATGCATTTCAATCTATTTATCATAGTTGGATATATTTGCGGGCTCAAGGAGAAGAAATACAATCCACTGTAACTAATATTCTTCTGCGTGGTGTCATCAGTCAAATCGTTACAAAATAGTGAATAAATGAGGCGGCTTTGAAGTCAAAAATCAAAGCCGCCGTTTTGCGCTAAAAGGCAATTTTCAGCTTGGCCGGATCAACTTTTGGCACTAAACCTTCGGCAGCCGCTCGATCCAATAGCCCGCGGATCGCCGCGTATCCGTCATCGCCTAAATCGGCCGTGTACGGGTTAACGTACAGTCCGATATGTGCTTGCGTGACCTCGGGCGACATCTCCTGCGCATGGCTCATTACATAAGCGGCCGAAGCATCCGGATGCGCCCAGGCGTATTGCACGGATTCCCGCGTCCAGCGGGCAATCGAAGCAAGGTCCAGCGAACGACGGGCGATGATGGCGCCAAGCGGGATAGGCAAACCCGTGTCGGCTTCCCACCAGTTCCCTAGGTCCTGGAGCAGGTTCAGCCCATAATTTTGATAGGTGAAGCGGGCTTCATGGATCACCAGGCCGGCGTCGATGTCGCCGCGCTTAACAGCGGGCATGATCTCATCGAACGGCATAACGATAATCTCACCGATGCCGCCGGGAACATGCTTCGCTGCCCATAGCCGGAACAGCAGATAGGCGGTGGACCGTTCGCTGGGAACCGCGACGCGGCGACCCGACAGGGCGGAAGGTGAGGCTGCGCCTGCCGTCAAAACCAGCGGTCCGCAGCCCCGGCCCAGTGCCCCGCCACAAGGAAGCAACGCGTACTCGTCCAGCACCCAAGGAAGGGCAGCATAAGAAATTTTCAGCACTTCAGGTCCAGTACCGGAAGCTGCCCACCCGTTCGTGATATCAATATCAGCATAGGTCACGTCCAGTTTAGGCGCACCCGGGATCAAGCCATGAACCCAGGCATGGAACACAAAGGTATCATTTGGACAAGGAGAAAAAGCGATTTTCATGATAGCAACACCTCCGGTAGTTTTGCACAAGCTTGCTCTAAAGCCTGCAGGGCATCGCCTATTTTCCACAATTCCCGCTGACGCGGACCAATAGCGTTGGAAATGGCGCGCAGCTCCAGCACGGGAATGCCAAATTGGCGAGCGGCTTCGGCGACGCCAAAGCCTTCCATCGCTTCGGCACCGGCGCCGGGGTAACGCTCGATGAGCGAGCGTGCCGTATCCGCCGTTCCTGTCACGGTGGACAACGTCAAGATCGGACCGTAGTGTACCGACAGTCCGGTAGTCCGAAGCGCCTCCGCCCAGCGAGCCGAGAGCTTGTCCGCCACGGCGATCCGGGGCGAGCCGAAGCCCAGCTCGTCCACGCCGGCGAAGCCGTCCGGCGTTTCCGCGCCGAGGTCGGCGGCGATGATTTCGCTCGCAACGACGAGCGAACCCATGCCGGCAACCTCGGCGAATCCGCCGCCGATCCCGGCGCTGACGACGAGACTGTACGCGCCATCAGCGATTTGGCCAGCACGAGCGAGCGCGGCCGCTGTTGCCGCCGCGGCCGATGCCGGGCCGACACCGGCCAACTGTACATCGGCGCCATCATAGCTGCCGAGACCGCGAAGGACGGCCTGTTGCTCAGCTTCTACGGCCGTCATGATCAGAATTCTAGAAGGGGAACGGTGATTCATCATATCTCAAGAACAACTCCTCGGTTCGATGGACAAATTCACTTTACTGAAGGATGAAACTTAGGCTCTTTGGTACGGTACCGGACGCTCAAGCGTCGTGCGCAGTGCTTTGGCGGCATCATAGGCCCAATAAGGGTTACGCAGCAGCTCGCGGCCGAGGAACACCAGGTCCGCCCGACCGTTGCCGAGAATCTCTTCGGCATGGCTCGGCTCGCTGATGAGGCCAACGGCACCGGTGGCGATGTCCGCCTGGCGGCGAATTTGTTCGGCCAGGTTCACTTGATATCCCGGAAACGCGTGAATTTGTGCGGGAACCAATCCGCCAGAGCTGCAATCGATCAAATCGACGCCTTGCGCCTTCATGCGGCGGGCATAATCGATATATTGCTCCAGCGAGTTGCCTTCGGGATCGTACTCGTTCGCGGAAACACGTACAAACAACGGGCCGGTCCAAACCGAATTGACCGCCTCGATCACTTCATGCAGAAGCCGGTATCGGCCGTCGGCATTGCCGCCGTATTCGTCCTCCCGGTGGTTGGTAAGCGGGGAAAGGAATTCGTTCAGCAAATAGCCATGGGCTCCGTGGATTTCAATGACATCAAAACCGGCCTCTTTGGCGCGGCGGGCTCCTTCGCGGAAGCCTTCGATAATCCGACGAATATCCTCGGCATCCGCGGCTTTCGGCGTTTTCTTCTCCGGGAACGGTATGGCGGAAGGGGCGATGATCGTCTCTTCGAGCTCAGCTTTCCGTCCGGCATGAGCTAGCTGGATGCCGATCTTAGCGCCATTTTGATGGGCTAGGTCTACGAGCTGCTTCAGCCCGGCGATGTGTTCATCGCTCCAGATGCCAAGATCCCGATAGGTGATCCGACCTTCCGGTACGACGGCCGTCGCTTCGATTAGGATCAAGCCAACGCCGCCGACGGCGCGGGACGCATAATGGACCCGGTGCCAATCGTCGATTTTTCCGTCAGGATTAGGGGAAGAATATTGGCACATGGGAGACATAACGATCCGGTTATTAAACGTCACCTGTTTGATGGTAAACGGGGAAAAGAGTTGGGCACTCATCTACTTCACTCCTTAGCAGTATCAAAGTCATCAATAAACTGTCAATATCCATGTTAGTCGATGGGATTACAACTTACAAGTACGCAGCATTTTGTTGGAGTAGCAATTTTGATACATAAAATATGAACTTTGCTTGACCCCGCACCGGGAATCGGTTAAGATAGCTTTCGAATCGTTACCTAGGGTTCCGCGGCGGATCAAACTGCCGGACTGGTCCAAGAGGGAACGCGCGGCAGTTGAAGTGCCGTGGACACGGAGGGACAAAAGCCCGGGAGATATCGCTTTTTGATATCTTTCGGGCTTTATTTTTTTCAGAAGGAGAGGGTCTTGCAGCATGAAGCGCGATTGGGGGTTAGTCGGGATCGCCGGCTTATTTGAAATCGGATGGGTGATCGGTCTAAAGCATGCCGGGGATGTGCTAAGTTGGAGCGGTACGGCGGTCTGCATTGTGATGAGTATGTATCTCCTTATTTTGTCCGGACGCCGGCTTCCGATCGGCACGGTATATGCCGTTTTTACGGGGATTGGTACAGCCGGTACGGTGATCGCCGAAATGACCTTGTTTGGGGAACCGTTCCGCTGGATCAAGCTGTTGCTCATTCTGCTGCTGCTTGTCGGCGTAGTCGGGCTGAAGCTGGTAACCGATGGGGAGTCGCAACAGGAAGGGAGGCCTAACTGATGGATTGGATTCTGCTTGTTGTTGCCGGATTTGGCGAGGTGCTGGGCGTGATTGGGATAAATAAAATCAATACCCGGAAGAGCTTTGGAGCATATGCCTGGATGGCGGGCGGTTTTTTGCTCAGCTTCTTGTTCCTGACCTTAGCGATGCGAACTATCTCCATGGGGACGGCTTATGCGGTATGGACAGGGATTGGCACGGCGGGAAGCGCCGTCGCAGGGATGATCCTTTACGGGGAATCCCGGGAGTGGCGGCGATTATTGTTTATCGCATTTATCTTAGGTGCAGCGATGGGGTTAAAGTTAATTAGCGAGTAAAAGGAACTGCTTCGGAGCGGATTGGTTTGTCGTAAGATGGGACACATTAAGGGGGGTTCCATTCCCATTAAACCAGGCAGAAACGGAGCGATATGAAACAAATGAGCGATTTTTGGAATGCCGTCAAAACGAGAAGAAGTATATATGCCATAGGCAAAGACATTCCGATTTCCGAGGATCGGATCGAGGAGATCGTGAAAAACGCGGTGCTTTATTCGCCATCCTCGTTTAACTCGCAAAGCGGCAGGGTTGTCGTATTGTTCGGCGAGCAACATGATAAACTTTGGGACATTACGAAAGAGTCGTTGCGCAAAGTGGTTCCGGCGGACAGCTTTGGTCCGACGGAAGAGAAAATGGCTGCCTTCCGCGCCGGCCGCGGTACCGTATTGTTCTATGAGGATCAGGCGGTAATCGAAGGGCTGCAGAAGCAATTCGCTCTATATGCGGACAACTTCCCGGTCTGGTCACAGCAATCCAACGGCCTCCTGCAGTATGTGGTATGGACAGCCCTGTCGGATGAAGGCATTGGCGCGTCCCTGCAGCATTACAATCCGCTAATCGACGATGAGGTGCGTAAGGAATGGGCCGTTCCGGAAAGCTGGAAGCTGATCGCGCAAATGCCGTTTGGCAAGATTGAAGCTCCGGCGGGCGACAAAGAATTTACCCCGATCGAGAGCCGCATGAAGGTGTTCAAATAGGGAGCCGAGCAGTTATGTTGCGAAAAAAAGAAGCGTTTGGTCAATCGACCAAACGCTTTTTATCGTATTTCCATGTAACCCTCGAAATTTCATAGTGAATTTAGCTTATGGAAGTGAGCCAAATATCCTTGAAGTCCATCCAGCCCAGATTGTTGATCACAAGTCCGCGGATGGACGGGTGGACGTAAGTGTTCAACATGCTATGGATCAGGAAGGTGACCTGCGCCTCCTCCTGAAGCCGTAATTCGATCTGCTGCAGCAAAGCCCGACGCTTCTCGGGGTTGTCGGACGCAAAAACCTCGTCCACCATGCCAAACACCCAGCGGCTTAACTCCGGCGGCATATGCAGACGGATGAAGCTGTCTTCCTGCAAATAGCTCTCTAGTTCGCACACCTCGTCCTCGGCGAATATGAGGCACATTAAAATAGCATCGGATTCCCGTGCAGCCGATTTTGCCATCTCGGATTTGCTATGGTACACAACTTCGACTGGGATCCCGATCGCAGCGCATTGCGATTTGATCCATTCTGCTTCCTCTCGTTCAAGATGATGGGCTGCCAGGCGGAAAGGCTCGCCTGTATATCCCGATTCCTCCAGCAACTGACGGGCGGCCGCCGGGTCGTGTCGGTGGATGCCCAGAGTCGTATCATTGGTCGGTTGGAAGCTACGCGCCGGATAACCGGATTTGCCCGTGGCCTGAATCATCCCGGGGCGGTCGATCACTAAGTTCACGGCCTGTCGAAAAGCGAGCGATTGCTGCGGTCCAAGTCGATTGCGGTTCCAGGAAATCATGCTAGAGCCCCGACTTAAGGTCTCGATGCGTTTCCAATCGTCACCGGCCCGGGCGGGAACTCGCGAATCGTTTACAATCAACTGCTCCCACTTCAACTTGGAGGAATTCGGGATATCGTCGGGCAGAAAAACTAAGGTTACGCCGTCCAAATAAGGGCGACCGAGAAAATATCCTGCATGCACCTCCAGTTCCATCCGGTTCGGGCTCCAATGCGTGAGCCGGAAAGGGCCCGTGCCGCTTGGAAACTGCCAAAACGCATTTTCGTCCTTACCGAGTAAATCGGCGGGAAGGACGGAAGCGCAGGAGGAGCAGAGCAGACGGGGAAGCAGCCAATTCGGTTGATGCAATGTGAATAAGACGGTTCGCGTATCAAGGGCTTCGATTCGCTGTACAGTCGTCATCAACCAGCTATTCGTCGAATTCTCCCGCAGCCGAGAAAAGGTGAAAACGACGTCCTCGGCGGTGAGCTCTTTTCCATGATGGAAACGGATGCCTTTACGCAGATGGAACGTCCAAGACGTACCGGTCTCGTCATGTTCCCAGTGATGAGCGATCATGCCGGCGACCTGGCCCTTCGTTTGATCGTACTGAACCAGTCGGTCGAAGATTTGTCGCACGAGATGGGAATCGAAGCCGTAAAACAGATGCGCCGGATCCAATGTTAGCGGGGCTTTATACACCGGTAAGCGGAAAATGTCCCTACAGCTTTGGCCCGCGGCCAGCTGTTTTTCCGCCCCAAACTGGTCATTCAGCCATTGAATGAACCGCTCCCGTGCATGGATGTCTTCCTCGTGCTGGTGCAGGAATTCAAACGCCGATCGATATTCCCCTTTTTCCGCTAGTCTTTGGGCAAGTTCAATGATGAAATTTTCCCGGTTGGCCCGAAAAACCAAACGTGAGCGATTCCCGCGCCCCCGTCCAGGAGACCATTCGATCAGACCTTCCTCCTGCAGCTTGCGGATAATCAGCTTCACGTTTCGCTCCGTACAGTGAAACAGCTTTGTTAAATCATCCAACGCCACCTCAACTTCGCGGGGTTCCGCCGAATCGCCTCTTGACTCGGCATAATGATCCAGCAGTGCCATATAACGTTCTGCGGTCAACACACCAATACACCTCCATTTAGCTCCCATCGCTCACTTATCGACAAAAAAAGGGGAAATGACTTTGGAATAGTATACTCTTTTTCTTCCTGCTTTTGAAGAAGATAATGGAAATATCCAGAGGGGTGGGTGTAACCAGTCCTACAGGCAGGGAGGTTGTCCTATGAATTATGAGGAATTTTACCGGAGGGAAAGAGAGATCCAGGAGTACCATCAGTTATTGAAAAGACCTGGCGGACCCCAATGCTTTGCGGTGAGAGGCGTTTCTGAACGTCCGCGAAAAGTCCGTACAAGAATGGGCAGCTTTGGCAAGGTGCTGCGGTCGTTTTTTCAAATGTTCCAATAACTCCAAATGCTGAAAATGCCTGCATCGGAAGATGCAGGCATTCGTTTCCTAAGAGGTGCGTTCAGCGAAAACTTGCTTGAATTGCTCGGTTAACAAAGGGACGACCTCGAATAAATCTCCGACGATCCCGTAGTCGGCGACCTTGAAGATTGGCGCTTCGGGGTCTTTGTTAATCGCAATAATGATCCGCGATTGGCTCATGCCGGCTAGATGCTGGATCGCACCGCTGATCCCGCAAGCGATATAAATTTCCGGCGTGACCACCTTGCCGGTTTGGCCGATTTGCAGCGCATAGTCGCAGTAACCGGCATCGCAGGCGCCGCGAGAGGCGCCGACGGCTCCGCCGAGGCTGTCTGCCAGTTCTTCCAGCACCTTAAAGCCGTCGGCGCTTTTGACACCGCGTCCTCCGGATACGACGATTTTCGCTTCGGTGAGATCTACCTTGCCGGACACCTTGCGCACCACGTCTTTGAGGATGATACTCAGCGGTGTAGGCGGAGTGAACTCCAATGGAACGATTGTGCCTGCGGCAGAGGCTGGGTCAGCGGGAGGAAGGTTGTTCGGACGAAGGGTTATGATTCCGGTGCCGTCTGACAGCCTGGTTTGCTCAAAGGCTTTGCCCGCATATAGCGGACGTGTAAAAGAAATGCCGTCGCCGTCCTTGGTAATGGCGGTAACGTCGGAGATTTGCCCGCAGGCAAGCCGTGCGGCAAGCTGGGGGGCGAGATCGCGGCCAATGGCCGTATGCCCGAGCAGAATCAGTCTCGGTTCGTCCGGCAAGGCGGCCAGTGCTTGCATCGCCGCTTCGAAGGCTAACTCCGGCTGATAGGCTTGGAACTCGGGATGATCCACCACCAATACTTGGCCGTTGACATGACGAGCCAGTTCGGCTGCCGTATCATCCATTTGGTGACCCAGCAGCACAGCCGTAAGGTTATCGCCATCCTCCCGCAGCAGATTGGCGGCGTGAAGCGCTTCCAAGGAAACCTGACGAAGTTTTCCGTCCTTCGATTCGACGAACACCACGTATGTTTTGCTCATGAGTTAACGCCTCCTTTTGATTTAAATAACCTTAGCCTCGGAGTGCAGCAACCGAACCAATTCCGCCGCTTGCTCGGCGGGTGAGCCGGCCAGCAGCTTACCGGCTTGACGTGCCGGGGGCAAGGAGAGGTTAAGTCGCTGCGTTTTCGCTTTAATATCACCTTCGCTTAGCTCCAGATCGGTCAGCGCCAGTTCGCGGAACGGCTTCTTCTTGGCTTTCATGATCCCGGGAAGGGAAGGATAACGCGGCTCGTTTAATCCTTGTTGCGCGGTCAATACGGCGGGTAGCGTCACCTCTAGCGTTTCAGCGTCGCCTTCCGCGTCTCGGACGACCGTTGCGCGGTCTCCGCTCACGATCAACTCGGTGATCGACGAGACGTGGGGGAGAGCGAGCAGTTTGGCGAGCCGCACAGCGACTTGACCCGCCCCGTTATCAACCGAGAAGTTGCCGCCTAAAATGAGGTCATAGTTCAGGGTTTGCAGGAAGGCGGCGAGCAGGCGAGAGATCCCATATTCGTCCGTATCCAGCGTCTCTGTGGCGATTCGTACGGCTTCGTCAGCGCCCATCGCCAACGCGGTGCGCAGCGCTTCCGCCGTTCTTTCCGGCCCGGCCGATACGACCGTCACCGTACCGCCGTGTGCCTCTTTCAGGCGCAGTGCTTCTTCCACCGCATATTCATCATAGGGATTGATCACGAACTTTACCCCGTCTTCACTAACTTTCCCGTCGGTAATGACGATCTTTTCCTCCGTGTCGAAAGTTTGTTTCAAGATGACGACCACATGCATGCTTGCCAACTCCTTTCAAAATAAAAATAGAATTAGGCATGAAATTTACTTCTTAATCGCACGCAGAAAAAAGTCTACGGTGTTCTCCACCTGGCCAGTGAGAGAATACTTCATGCCTGAAATGAGCCAGGAAGTGACGACTTCGTCCAGCGCTCCGAAAATCAACTGCCGTGACAGCTTTGTATCCAGGTCGGTACGGAATGCACCTTCCTCGATCCCCCTTTTCAAGATATGCTCGATCAAGGTGATATAGGGCTTCACGGCAAGGCCGATGGCCTTGCGCAACTCTAGTGAGCTTTGGCGCAATTCGATTTGGGTGACATAAGCAAAATTCACGTTCTGCTCCAGATGGGTGAAGTGGATTTCGCACACCTTACGTAGTGCTTCCTCGGCCGTGTTCGTTTCGCGGATACTCTGATGGAACAGCTCGACGAGCTTCCCCAACCGATCTTGAAAGAGGGAGATCAGGATATCCTCCTTATTTTTGAAATATAAATAAATCGTACCGTCTGCGACTCCGGCCTCTTTGGCGATTTTAGACACCTGGGAGCCGTGAAATCCGTTCTCCGCAATGACTTTTTCCGCGCCATCCAAAATCATTTCAAATTTTTCCTGTTTCCTACTTGTCATCGGGCCACCTCAATGTTAAAATTTAAAACAGCTGAATGAACCGTCATTCATTTTCTTAATCTTAGGGGAACAACACATCGGTTGTCAAGGTTGAATCCTTAAGATTTTAATTAAACTCCACTTTGTAAACGCTTACCGAAGTTGTCCTACTCTAGCGCCCATCTCAACCGCGACAAACGAACCCACCAATGAACCATCCAACAACGAAATCTTTCCAATGAAATGAAATGCCAAAAAGGAGGGACGTGCGAATCATGGTCACGTTTTGGCTAACGCTAAACGCTTTGCTATTCGCCGCTGTCACAGGATACGCCGTGTTTCTGTTCTATCAGGCGGTATTCCGCCGCTTCCTTTATCTGCGGCTCGGCCGACCGATTGATTTCCGCGCAAGGCGAGAAGGCGCCCAAGGCGAGTTCTGGTCGCAGGTGTTTGGGCAGAAGAAGCTGCTTAAGGACCGCAAAAGCGGATTGATGCACCTTGTCGTGTTCTACGGATTTATCGTGCTGCAGTTCGGGGCGATCGATTTAATCGTAAAAGGACTATCGCGCGGAGGCCATTTACCGTTGCCCGCTTATGAGATGTTCGGGTGGTTTCAGGAATTTACCGCGCTGGCCATTCTGCTCGCCATGGGCTACGCTGCTTACCGCCGTTATATCGAGAAGCTTCCGCGATTGAAGAAAGGTTGGAAACCGGGCATCGTCGTGATATTTATTTACTCGCTAATGGTTTCGGTACTGTTATCGCTAGCTTTCGAACGCGTCGGGATGGGACTCGAGTTTTCATGGTACGCTCCCGTATCGTCAGCTATCGCCGCCGTATTCGCCGGGCTGCCTTCCACCGTGGCTGAAGCCGTCTTCTATGTGTTCTGGTGGCTGCACCTGTTAATCCTGCTATCCTTTCTTGTTTATGTTCCTCAGTCGAAGCACTTTCATCTGATCACCGCACCGATCAACATCTGGTTGCGCCGCCGTGAACCTCATGGCCGGCTGCAAAGTCTAAACCTCGAAGACGAAGAAGCGGAAAGCTTTGGCGTTGGCAACATCGAGGACTTCACGCAAAAGCAAATGCTCGACTTCTACGCTTGCGTGGAATGCGGCCGCTGTACCAATGTATGCCCCGCGGCAAGCACCGGCAAAACGCTGTCGCCGATGCATCTGATCACGAAGCTGCGGGATCATCTCACCGAGAAAGGAGCCGCGGTGACAGGTAAATCGCCGTGGGTGCCGGCGAATGTGTTCGGCTCCGCTGGCGTTCATGCCGTAGCGGTAGGTGCTGGGGACGTGGCACCGGCTTGGGGTGATGCTTCGGGCGTGACCGACATTCGTCCGACGCTGGATTGGCAGAAGGCGACTTGGCAGGTGGCCGCTCAAGGCAAAGCCGTAACCGACCTTGAACTTATCGGCGACGTCATGACCGAGGAGGAGATCTGGGCTTGTACGACTTGCCGCAACTGCGAAGATCAATGCCCGGTAGGCAATGAACACGTTGACAAAATCGTAGACCTGCGCCGCCATCTGGTGTTGATGCAGGGCAGCGTACCCGCGGAAGGGCAGCGCGCGATGCAAAACATCGAGCGCCAAAGCAATCCTTGGGGGATTAGCCGCAATGACCGCGCCGCCTGGACCGGCGAGCTGGAGGGAATCCCCGTGCCAACTGTCAAGGATAATCCGGCTTTCGACATTTTGTTCTTCGTTGGGTCGATGGGCTCCTACGATTTACGCAGCCGGAAAATCACGCGGGCGTTCGTCCGGCTACTGAACGAAGCCGGTGTCAATTTCGCCATCCTTGGCAACGAGGAGCGAAACTCTGGGGACACACCTCGCCGAATGGGCAATGAACTCTTGTTTCAGCAGCTATGCCTGGAGAACATTGCGACGTTTCAACGATATGGCGTACGCAAGATCGTCACCGCTTGCCCTCATACGTTTAATACGCTGAAAAATGAATATCCCGAATTCGGTTTGGAGGAGGTGGAAGTGCTTCACCATACGCAACTGCTGGAGCAACTGATCCGAGAGGGTCGGTTAAAACCGTCCTATCGGGTGAATGAGGTGGTCACCTACCATGATTCTTGTTATCTCGGTCGATACAACGGCGTCTACGACGCGCCGCGGGAGGTGCTACGAGCCGTTCCCGGCGTGGAGCTGGTCGAGATGGCCCGGTCGCGGGAGAACGGGATGTGTTGCGGTGCTGGCGGCGGGCTGATGTGGATGGAGGAAAGCGATGGCAAACGGATCAACCTGGCCCGTACCGAACAAGCGCTGGAGGTTCGACCCAGTATCATCAGCAGCGCGTGCCCTTACTGTCTGACGATGCTGGAGGATGGCACGAAACTCAAGGAAGTGGACGATCAGGTGAAGGCACGGGACATCGCCGAAATCTTAGAGTTATCGGTGTTTGGCGAACAGGCAAACGAACCGGTTCCGGTGTTATCTCAATGAAAATTCCATTGAAATAGGAGGTAGATCAAATGAACAAACCGATCCGCAAAGCAGCCGTTATCGGCTCCGGCATTATGGGCTCCGGCATTGCTGCCCAACTGGCAAACGCAGGGATCCCTTGCCTGCTGCTTGACATCGTCCCTCCGCGGTTAACCGACGCGGAGATGGCCGCTGGACTTACGCTCGACCATCCTTCCGTGCGCAATCGACTGGCTACGGCGGCCATCGCCGGGCTGGCTAAGACGAAACCCGCCCCGCTTTATGACAACGTTTTTGCTGAGCGGATCACGCCTGGTAACTTGGAAGATCACCTAGCACTTATTGCCGAGGTGGATTGGGTCATCGAGGTCGTCGTCGAGAATCTTGAGGTCAAGCAGAAGCTGCTGGCCCAAGTAGAACGCCACTGGAAACCGGGAACGATCGTCAGCTCGAACACGTCGGGTATTTCGATCAACGCGATGGCTGAAGGGAGATCCGAGGAGTTTCGGAAGCATTTTCTCGGCACGCATTTCTTTAACCCGCCGCGGTATATGAAGCTGCTAGAGATCATCCCCGGACAAACGACCGAACCGGAGTTGGTCGCTGATATACGCCGTGTCTGCGAGCACACGCTTGGCAAAACGGTCGTGCTCGCGAAAGATACGCCAAACTTCATCGCCAACCGGATCGGCACTTATGGGCTGCTGGTTACTCTGCGTGAGATGGAGGAGAAAGGTTACACCGTCGAAGAGGTGGATGCGGTCACCGGACCGGCGATGGGCCGTCCGAAGAGCGCTACTTTTCGCACCTTGGATTTAGTTGGATTGGATACGTTTCTGCATGTGGCCGATAACGTATTCGCAAATGTGACAGACGAAGCGGAGAAAGTGGTGTTTGCTGCACCGGCTACGCTCAAAGATATGGTGTCTCGGGGCTGGCTTGGGGAGAAGAGCGGGCAGGGTTTCTATCGGAAAAATAAGGGGGAACGGGGGAGCGAGATTTTGTCCCTGAACCTCCAGAC
The DNA here is from genome assembly GCF_018403305.1 of Paenibacillus sp. J53TS2. NCBI lineage: Bacteria > Bacillati > Bacillota > Bacilli > Caryophanales > Paenibacillaceae > Paenibacillus > Paenibacillus sp. J53TS2. The sequence continues at coordinate 67,818 of NZ_BOSK01000001.1, read as the reverse complement.
GATGGACTACGGCCCGCAACGCAAGATAGCGTCCGCTTCCTTGGAAGCCGCCAAGCTGGCGAAAGGCGCGGCTGCCAAGACGAAAGCGCTGCTCAGTGCTCAGGATCGCTACTCGCAGTTAGCCTGGGATGTACTCAAGCAGGTGTTGATCTACTCCGCCGCCAAACGGGGGGAAATCGCAGACAGCATCCGCGAAATCGACGAGGCGATGAAGTGGGGCTTCAACTGGGAGTTGGGCCCGTTCGAAACATGGGATGCCATCGGGTTAGTCCGCTCGGTTGAGAAAATGGAGGCCGAAGGGCTGGCGGTACCGGCCTGGGTCAAGGATTGGATCGCAGAAGGGAATACCTCGTTCTACAAAAAAGACGGCGGCTCTCTATTCCAAGCCGCAGTTGGCGGGTATACCCCCGTTGAGCTCCCGCCAGAACAAATTACGCTTCGCGATCTGAAGTCGCAGAATAAGGTTGTTCGCAGCAACAGCGGCGCGAGTCTGATCGATCTCGGTGACGGCGTGGCCTGCCTGGAGTTCCATTCGCCGAACAATGCGATCGGTGCGGATATTTTGCAGATGATCTCGCAAAGCATGGACGAAGTAAGGGATAACTTCGAAGGCCTTGTCATTGCCAATCAAGGGCGTAATTTCTGCGTAGGCGCCAATCTTATGCTGCTCCTGATGGAAGCGCAGGACGAGGAATGGGATGAAGTCGACGACATCATTCGTCTGTTTCAGAACACGATGTACCGCTTGAAACGATTCGAGAAGCCGGTGATCGCTGCTCCGCATCGCATGACGCTGGGCGGCGGAGTGGAGGCCTGCATGCCTGCCGATCAGGTCATTGCCACCGCTGAAACCTATTACGGGCTCGTTGAGGTCGGCGTTGGACTGATTCCGGCGGGCGGAGGCTGCAAGGAACTGGCGCTACGTGCCAGCCAGCAAGCATCCATCGCCGAAGCCGACATACAGCCTTATCTCAATCATTACTTCCAAACGGTGGGCACTGCCACCGTCTCAACCAGTGGCCATGATGCCAAACGACTGGGGCTGCTTAAACCTTCCGACCGGGTCGTGCTGAATCCCGACCATACGATCTATGAGGCGAAGCAGGCTGTGCTGAAGCTGGCGGGAAGCGGGTATGAGCCGATTCCCGAAACGAAGTTCCGCGTCGTCGGTTCCGAAGGGAAAGCGGTGCTCCAGCTGGGTGCACTTGGCATGCACGAGGGCGGGTACATCAGCGACCACGATCTACTGATCGCAAACAAACTGGCCCATGTGCTTGCTGGCGGCGACGTGCCGGCGGGAACGTATGTGACGGAGCAATACATGCTTGATTTGGAACGCGAAGCGTTCCTGAGCTTGTGCGGGGAGCCGAAGACACGCCAGCGGATGCAGCACATGCTGAGCAAAGGAAAACCGTTGCGGAACTAAATGAGGGGGAGAGTGAATAGACGATGAAAGAGGCTGTAATCGTATCGACAGCTCGGACGGCGGTGGGCAGAGCCAAGAAAGGCAGCTTGACCCAAACGCGCGCCGATGATTTGGGCAAGATCGTGTTGGAAGCCGCGGTGGAGCGCGCTCCCGGCCTTAGCAAAGCGGATGTTGAGGACATCATCATCGGATGCGCGATGCCGGAAGGGGAACAGGGGCTGAACTTTGCGCGCATCATGTCCTTATACGCCGGGTTTCCGGTGACGGTGCCGGCTTTAACCATCAATCGCTTTTGTTCGTCCGGACTTCAGGCGATCGCTTTCGCGGCGGAACGGATCATGCTCGGGCAGGCCGATGTGCTGATTGCCGGCGGAGTAGAAAGCATGAGCCATGTTCCGATGACCGGGTTTAAGGTGTCGCCGAATCCGCGGATCGTTGCCGAGATGCCCGAGGTTTATATGGCGATGGGCCATACGGCGGAACGCGTCGCGGAGCGGTTTGGCGTCTCCCGCGAGGACCAGGATCGCTTCGCTTTGAACTCGCATTTGAAGGCGGCACGAGCGATCGCCGAAGGCAAGTTTAAGGAAGAAATCGTTCCATTTGAGGCAGAGCATCGCAGCCTGGATGAGCGCGGGAAAGTGAAAGCGAAGCGCTTTGTCTTCGATACCGACGAAAGCGTACGCGGCGTCACGACCGTGGAGGCGCTAGCCAAGCTGAAACCCAGCTTTAAGCAAGGCGGTACCGTGACTGCGGGGAACTCTTCCCCGATGAACGATGGGGCGGCGGCCGTCGTCGTGATGAGCCGGGAGAAAGCGGAATCGCTTGGACTTCAGCCGCTGGCGACGTTCCGTTCCTTTGCGGTAGCCGGCGTAGAGCCGGAGCTGATGGGCGTTGGTCCGGTGAAGGCGATTCCGAAGGCGCTTTCCGCAGCCGGCATCACCGTGAAGGATGTCGATCTGTTTGAAATCAACGAAGCGTTCGCCTCCCAATGCCTGCACGTGATCCGCGAGTTGGGCTTGGATGAGGACAAAGTGAACGTAAATGGCGGCGCAATCGCGCTGGGGCATCCGCTGGGCTGTACGGGCACGAAGTTGTCGATCTCGCTGATTCATGAGCTGCGCCGCCGCGGCGGCGGGTATGGGGTTGTGTCCATGTGTATCGGCGGCGGCATGGGTGCGGCTGGTGTATTAGAAGTTCATCCCATTAATTAAATGAAGGAGAGGATCGCATGAGCAACGAAACGATGGAAAAAATCGCAGGCGGAAGCTTCGTCATCGCGGACATTGACTGCAACCGGGTTGTGACGCCGGAGGACTTCAGCGAAGAGCAGCGGATGATTGGGGAGACGACGGAGGAATTTGTGAAGGCGGAAATCCTCCCGAGGGACGAGGAGATCGAGCATTTGAATTACGAGCTGACCGCTGATTTGCTGCGCAAAGCAGGCGAGGTAGGGTTGCTCGGCGCTGATGTTCCCGAGGCTTACGGAGGCATGGGGCTCGATAAAGTCAGCACGACGTTGATCAGCGAAAGGCTGACCAAAGCTTCTTCGTTCGCGCTTTCAGCCGGGGCCCATGTTGGGATCGGGACGCTGCCGATCGTATACTTTGGGACCGAAGCGCAGAAGCAGAAATATTTGCCGAAGCTGGCGACGGGCGAGCTGCTCGCGGCTTATTGCCTGACGGAGCCTTCCTCGGGCTCCGATGCGTTAGGCGCCAAAACGACGGCCGTGCTGTCGGAGGATGGCACGCATTATGTTTTGAACGGCACTAAGCAGTTTATTACCAATGCCGGTTTCGCCGACGTGTTCATCGTCTACGCCAAAGTGAACGGCACGGACTTCAGCACGTTTATTGTGGAGCGGAGCATGGAGGGGGTCAGCATCGGACCGGAAGAGAAGAAGATGGGGATTAAGGGCTCCTCCACATGCCCGTTGATTCTGGAAGACGTGAAGGTGCCGGTTGACAACCTTCTATGGGAAGTCGGCAAAGGGCATTTAATCGCCTTTAACATCCTGAACATCGGACGCTTCAAGTTGGCAGCCGGCTGCTTGGGCTCCTCTAAAGATGCGATCGAATATGCTTCGAAATACGCCAACGAGCGGACCCAATTCGGGCAAAAAATCTCGTCCTTCCCGCTGGTCGGCAAAAAGTTGGCGGAGATGAATACGCGTACGTTCGTGCTGGAAAGCATGGTGTACCGCACCGCCGGCCTGTTTGATATCGGGTTGGCTGAAGTGGATCATAGCAGTACCGACGTGGGATATCAATCGGCCAAGGCGATCGCCGAATATCAATTGGAATGCTCAATCAACAAAGTATTCGGCTCAGAGGTGTTGGATTTCGTTGCGGACGAAGGAGTGCAAATCCACGGCGGTTACGGATTTACGCAGGAGTATCGGATCGAGCGGATTTACCGCGACTCGCGGATCAACCGGATTTTTGAAGGCACAAACGAAATCAACCGCCTTCTGATCCCTGGCAGCTTGGTGAAACGCGCGATGAAAGGTGAACTGCCACTGCTCCCTGCTGCACAGAAACTGCAATTGGAGCTGATGGAGCCGATGCCAAGCCGGACTTTCGAAGGGACGCTGGAGGAGGAAGCGCATTTGCTGTCCATGTCCAAAAAGATCTTCCTGATGGCCGGAGCTCAGGCCGTGCAGAAATATCAGTTGAAGCTAGAGCGTGAGCAAGAGGTACTGAGCCACTTGGCGGATATCATGATCGCCATTTATGCGATGGAAAGTGCGCTGCTCCGCACACAGAAGCTCATTGCGAGTGCCGGTGAAGACAAAGCGGCGCTGCCAATTGCGATGACGAGTGTGTTCATCCACGAAGAATTCGGCAAGATCGAAGCTTGGGCCAAAGAAGCGTTAAGCTACATGGAACAAGGGGACCTGTTGCGCACCCAGCTGTCCATCCTCAAGAAATTGACAAAGCGTTCGGCGATGAATACGCTATCATTAAAACGGCAAATCGCCGCCAAAGTGATTGAAGCAGAGAAATACGTTTTGTAAAATTTGCGAGGTTGGGAGGCAGGCGTATGACAAGGAAACCTTGGCTGAAGTTTTATCCCGCTGAAGTACCGCCCACCTATGATTATCCAAAGCAAAATCTCGCGCATTTCCTGGAACTTTCCGCCGATCGGTATCCCGAAGTAACGGCTCTGGAATTCATGGGAAAGAAAATGACGTACCGTGTTTTGTTGGAACAGACATACCGGTTTGCGAATGCCCTGCGGAAGCTGGGCATTCGCAAGGGCGACCGGGTAGCCATCATGCTGCCAAATTGCCCGCAGGCAGTGATTGCTTATTACGGAACCTTGATGATGGGCGGCATTGCGGTGATGACGAACCCGCTTTACATGCCTAGGGAACTGGAACATCAGCTTAACGATGCCGGTGCCCGCGTCATGGTCACGCTCGATCCACTTGTCGAACGCGTGAGGACAGCGACAAAGCTGCGCCCGCTGGAATACATCATTGCGACATCGATCAAGGATTATTTGCCTTTTCCCAAGAATCTCCTTTATCCGATCAAGGCGAAGAAAGACGGGATGGCCGTCCATTTAAACTACAATGACCGGCTGCTCGCGTTCCCCGCATTTCTTACCGGCGGAAGCTCTGAGCCCTGCCGTGTCGAGCTTGATCCTGAACAGGATTTGGCCTTATTGCAGTATACCGGCGGGACGACGGGGTTTGCCAAAGGCGTCATGCTGACGCATATGAATTTGGTAGCTAACACGATACAAAATCAGCTTTGGTTCTACCGTTCCCGTCTGGGGAAAGAGAAATATTTGGCCGCGCTTCCTTTTTTTCATGTGTTCGGGATGACGGTGTTGTTAAATCAATCGATCGCTTTGGGTGGTACTTTGATGCTGCTGCCGCGCTTTGACATCAATCAGGTACTTCAGACGATCCATAACAAGAAACCTACGGTATTCCCAGGTGCGCCGACGATGTACGTGGCTATTATTAACCACAAAGACATTGCGGGGTACGATTTATCCTCGATCAATGTGTGTGTAAGCGGTGCGGCACCGCTGCCGTTAGAGGTGCAGACCCGGTTCGAGGAGGTGACCGGAGGGAAACTGATCGAAGGTTACGGATTGACTGAAGCTTCGCCCGTCACCCATGCCAACAACATCTGGGAGACACGGAAGAGCGGGTCGATCGGCATTCCTTTTCCCGACACCGACGCCATGATCGTGCATCCGGACACGCTCGAGGAAGTTCCGGTCGGTGAAATCGGGGAGCTCGCCGTACGTGGTCCCCAGGTGATGCGCGGGTATTGGAACCGTCCGGAGGAGACGTACAAGACCCTGCGCGACGGTTGGTTGCTGACCGGCGACTTGGGACGGATGGATGAGGATGGTTACTTCTATATCCTGGACCGACGCAAGGATTTGATTATTGCCGGCGGTTATAACATCTATCCGCGTGAAGTTGAAGAGGTACTGTTTGAGCATCCGGATGTGGAGGAGGCGATCGTCGCCGGTATTTACGATCCGTATCGGGGAGAGACTGTCAAAGCCTACATTGTCTTAAAGGAAGGTACTCCTCCGGATGCGGACGCCATAAAGCGTTGGTGCAAGGAAAAGCTGGCCGCCTACAAAGTGCCGAAGGTTTATGAGTTCCGCGACAGTCTGCCCAAAACGCTTGCCGGTAAAGTGCTGCGCCGCAAGCTCGTAGAAGAGGAAGCGGAACGACAGCAACCGCCGCGAGCGAATTAAGCGGAGGTCTTGGGAGACTTGAAAGGTCAGTCAACCGAGGACGAGAAAAATACGCGGCGATAAGAACGGGAGGTCGTAAGAAATGAAAGCGGATTCAGAAGAACTGCGGCAGCGCCTGGAGCTTTGGAATCAAGCCGCGGTCGGTTCGTTCGTCGATTACCTTGGCTGCCAGGTGGAAGAAGCGGACGAACGCAGGGTAGTTATGACCTTGGACATCCGTCCGCAACATCTCAATTTGATTGGCATCGTGCATGGCGGCGTTCACGCGACGCTGATCGATTCGGCCATGGGACTGCTGGCGATGATCGCTAAGCCCGAAGCAAGCGTCGTCACAACGAATTTGAACTTGAATTATGTGGCAAAAGCCGAACAGGGACGGATAACCGTGACTGCGGAGATGGTCCACGTATCGCGCAAATCGGTGACGACGATGGCGTATGCCCGGCTGGACCAGGGGGAAATCTGCGCCTTTGGGACGGGAACGTTCCGCGTGACCTGACAGCTTGGGTGATTGCCTCGGCGCGGGAGGCTTGATCTGTGCATATGGTAAATAGATGCAAGCCATATGCACAAGGAGGAGCCTATGAACCTATTAATGGTGGCGCCCGAGCAAATACCGGTTCCCGGCAGCGGTTCCGTGGAAATCAGCATGCTGGCTATCGCCAGACAGCTGGCGCTTAACCACACGGTAACCTTAATCAGCAGAACAGGCCGTGGTCTGCCACATGTCAGCAGGATGGGGAGACTCACGATCGTCCGTGTAAACACCGGCAGCCCAAGCCGCTATATCGCATCGGTCCTGCGATACATCCGGGGACGGCGCTACGATTTGATCCAGGTCGATAATCGCCCGCATTACATGGCCAAAATCAAGGCCATGTTTCCTCATACTCCAGTTACCCTATTTCTGCATTCACTAACTTTCGTAAAATCTACGGCGCGGGTGAACGAAAGTCTGGGTAAAGCGGATCTGATCATCGCTAACAGCGACTCGCTTAAAGCGAGTTTGGCCGCGCGTTTCCCTCGCCATGCGGGGAAATTACGCAAGGTCCATCTCGGCGTCGATACCGGCCGGTTCAGACCGGCGGAGGGGAGAGCCAGCCGTTCGGGGGGCCGGTTCCGCGTGTTGTTCGCCGGCCGGGTGATCCCGCGGAAAGGGGTCCCGGTGCTGATTCGGGCGGTCGGACTCGCTCGTCAAGAATATGGAGCGATCGACCTCACGGTCATCGGAGGCGGCCGGCCAGGTTATATAAAGGAACTAAAACGGTTGGCACGAGCAAGAGGGGTTCCGGTGAGGTTCACCGGAAAAGTTCCGCATCGCGCCATTCACCGCAAGTTCCGCGAGGCCGACTTGTTCGCATGCCCCTCCCAAGAGCATGAAGCGTTTGGACTCGTAAACGTTGAAGCGATGGCTTCTGGGCTTCCCGTCGTTGCTTCTAATATTGGAGGGATCGGGGAGATCATTAAGCATGGGGCGAACGGTTATCTGGTAGACGCGTATGCCAAACCGGCAGATCATGCCAAGTGGATTCTGAAGCTAGCGCGAGATCGCGAGCTGGCTGCGAAGTTGTCCAGGCAAGCGCGGAAGGATGCCGTTGAGCGGTTTAGCTGGAAGCAAACCGCCGGGAAGCTGATGGGAATCTACAAGCAGTTTGGCTCTTGAACAAACGAAAACCGGACGGAAGGCATCAGTAGGATTGCCATTTCCGTCCGGTTTCGTTTGTTTGTGTTTATTTATATTTTCCATAAGCCCGGGCATATTTCATGATCGTGCGGAAGATACTCTTGTCCTTCAGTTTCCGGAAGATGAAGGGGTCAGGGGAAGTATTGACCTCCAGGATCCAGGGACGCAGCTTTTGGTCAATTGCCACATCTACCCCGATTTCTCTCAGCCCGGGAAACGTGATTTTCAAGTGATCGGCTATATCCTCGCCAAAATCCTGCAGCGTACTCATGTATGACTTGAGGCGAGGCCCCTTCAGATACGGAGTGAGCAACTTCTCTGCAGCCACGAGCTTTCCGTCGCTGTGATAGTTGGTGACGATTTTCTTCGGATGAGCTAATCTGCCGATGATCCCTGTCGTTGTCCAGACTTTCTGCGGGGTGCGCTGAACCATAACGCGCAGGTCAAATCGACGTTGGTCGTATTTGAGAAGATCGATGCCTTGCTGAATGAGGTAACTGCCTCGAAATTTATGCTTCTTGATCGAAGCGTATAACTCGTCAATCGAACCGTAGGATCGAACGATTTTCTCAAGCTGGAATTGGTAGCTTCCCTGCCGTTGGTGAGGTCGGTATTCCGCTCGCATGACCCCATTTCCCCAAGTGCCGTTCACGGGTTTAACGTAGACCATTTTATGCTTCATTAGCATATTTGATAGATGTTCTTTACTGAATCGGCGAGTTTCGGGGAGGTAGGCCCGCAGCTTGCTGCTTTGCATTAAGACCGCGTTCTTTTTCCATTTACTTGTGACATGACGTGAGTGCCGTGAAGATTTCATAAGTGAATATCCCCTTCAATTTCATATAGGGTAGTGTATTCTTCTGTCTCGCAAAGGGAGAAGATGATCACCTAGTGTACCGGAAAATAGACATTAGCAGTTTTGTCGTACTTTGACGTAATTAGTTCAATGACATATAATTGTTATGACAACTATATGAGAGGGCGAAATTCGTATGACGACGGATCAATCGCAAAGCGAACTGGCGGTGGGATTTATCATGGGCGTCTCTTACCGAAAAATCGTAGCTTTGCTCCAGCATCGGCTGAAGGGCTATGATATCACGGCGGAGCAGTGGTCCGTGCTGAACCAGATCGATAGAGCAAACGGCTTGATTCAGAAGGAGATCGCGGATCGCACCGGGAAAGACAAGCCGACGACAACCCGTATTATCGACCTTCTGGAGAGTAAGGGGTTGGTATTCAAGGAACCGGGGCGGCAGGACCGTAGATCCTTTTTTGTCTACAGTACGGAGCGGGGGAAGGAGATCATCCGGGAAACGGCGCCGATCGAGCAAAGCGTGACCGATGAGGTCAAGCGGATGATGAGCGGTGAGGAGTACGAATTGTTGATGGATTTGCTTCAACGCATTCATGTCCATTTCAGCGATTCCCAATTTGACGAAGTAGAGAAATAAGGGCAAGGAGAAGGAGAGAGAGATTATATGAGCTTACCATCGAATCAACAACCTGAATCGGAACGGCTTTGGACGAGATCGTTTATTTCATTAACGATCTCTGCTTTTTTGTTGTTCTTAAATTTGCATATGCTATTGTCGACGTTTTCGTCTTATGTAAAAAGCGAGTTTGCCGCAAGCGATCTTCAGGTTAGTCTTGTGACCAGCGTATTTGCCGGGTCGGCCATCCTAACGCGGTTTCTGGCGGCGGGGCTGCTGCGCAAACTATCGCCCAATGTGCTATTGTTCATCGGGTTAATTATTGCGGCGGTGGCGACGGTCCTCAACAGCGCTGCCGGATCGGTAGGCACTCTTCTGCTGGTCAGGGCCGTTTACGGGATCGGCTTCGGTATTGGTAGTACGCTGCTGCCAACCTTTGCCTCGCGGATCATTCCGCTCCAACGCATGGGGGAAGGTATTGGATACTTCGGGTTATCCAGTAGCCTGGCCATGTCGATCGGTCCGATGATCGGCTTGAATGTCATGCGGGAGTTAGGTTTTGGAACACTCACGCTGATAGGGACAACTGCCGTGCTGCTAATGTTTCCGTTGTTGCTGCTAACTCGGGCGCTTCCCGCGATTCGGCCGATGAAAGAGAAGGAGCAGCGGCAGCCCAGAGCGACGCAGGGCGAAGAAGATACCAACGCGAAACAACGTCCGGCGTTTAACCGTGGGCTTGTGTTTCCTGCTCTGCTAAATATGATTCTAGCTGTTACCTACAGCGGGCTCTTGAGTTTTATAGCGCTGTTCGGCGAGTTTATCCACTTGGATCAGGTCGGATTGTTTTTCCTGTTTAACGCTGTGACGGTCGTCCTCATTCGTCCGATCTCCGGGCGGATCTTTGACGCCAGAGGTCATGCCGCCGTTCTGATCCCGTCCGCGCTACTCGTGATCGCAAGTATGTTCATCCTTTCCTACACAACGAACCTGCCAATGTTAATCCTATCGTCGCTGCTGTACGGACTAGGTTTCGGTGCGATCCAGCCGACGATTCAAGCCTGGATGCTTCGTACTTGCAAGCCCGAGCAATACGGGAGCGCTAACAGCATGTTTTATAACTCCATGGATTTTGGCGTCGCTGTTGGCGCCGTTATTTTGGGAGCTATCGCTTCCGGAACCAACTATGCCGTAATGTACCGATATTCCGCAGGATTTATGGGATTGTTCCTGGTGTTTTATCTCGTGGTTGAGTGGACGAAGCGTATGCGCCGCATGCAGCGGGAGGCTTCCTTGGACCCTAGCGATAATCAGGCTGATTACAACATGCAAAGCTCCGGCATTTAGCCGGAGTTTTTTTGTTGGGATGTGAACCCCTCCCCTCCGAACGCATACCTAATTTGGATTTGGCACATATTACAAATTACAACAGCTTAGATCCGGAGGCACGGAATGAGAAGAATCAACCGAAATCGGCCGCCCCATATCCGGCGGAAGGACAAAGCGGAATCGATCACGGAGGGACCCAATGAAGCGGCTAGCCGTCCAATAGACGGGCCCCCAAGCGATACGGTCGTTATGATCCAGGAAGCTTTAGGAAACAGCCCGGATGTCCATATCCGCAAAATGGCGAATGAGAAATTTGTCGTCAGTTATATCGACAGCTTGACTGATCCTAAGCTGTTAAGCGAGCTGATGAGTAACCTCGAAGACATGATTCAAGAAGGGGGAGAGGCCAGTTCGAAGGAGCAGTTCGCGGATTCCATTAGCGCGGGAAGCGTAAAGCTGGCAAGCACAGAGCGCGAGATGTTATCCGGCATGCTAACCGGAGCAGCGGCAGTCCTTGTTGAGGGAGTGGAAGGCGCCCTGCTTGTATCCATCCCCGGCGGATCGCGACGATCCGTCGAAGAGCCGTCCTCCCAGACCGTGATTCGCGGACCGAAGGAAGGTTTTACGGAAGACATCTCGACGAACTTATCACTCATCCGCAAACGGCTGAGAACGCCGGATTTGCGCCTTGAAAATCGTGTCATCGGCACATATACCCAAACTCGGGTAGTCGTGGCTTATATCCGGGGAATCGCCCAGGCTTCCGTAGTGGAGGAAGTCTTGAAGCGGTTGGATGCCATCGATACCGACAGCATTCTGGAGAGCGGTTATATCGAAGAGTTTATTCAAGACCGTGCCTTCACTCCGTTTCCGACGATTATAAATACCGAGCGTCCCGATACCGTAGCCGGTTCTATATTGGATGGACAGGTCTCCATCCTTATTGACGGTACTCCTTTTGCGTTGGTTTGTCCGGTGACGTTTTTTAAGTTTTTCCTATCCAGCGAAGACTATTACCAAAGGTACGATATTTCTTCTTTTCTGCGGAATATTCGTTTGTTTTCCTTCTTGGTCGCGATGCTGCTCCCATCCCTGTATATTGCGGTTACGACGTTTCATCCGGAGATGCTCCCCACCACGATGCTAATTAGCATCGCGGCCCAGCGTGAAGGCACGCCGCTTCCGGCGCTCCTGGAAGCGATGCTGATGGAAATTACCTTCGAGGTGATTCGGGAAGCCGGCGTTCGAATGCCGCGGGTAGTGGGTCCTGCGATTTCGATCGTGGGAGCGCTGGTATTGGGACAAGCCGCAGTTCAAGCCGGACTTGTCTCTGCCGTTATGGTCATTATCGTGTCGTTTACGGCCATTGCTAATTTCGTCATTCCTACGTTTGCCATGTCGTCGGCTGTGCGGCTGATTCGCTTCGGTCTCATGATTTTGGCAGGGAGTTTTGGTCTATATGGGATCTTGTCCGGCATAATCCCCTTGCTGATGCATTTGGTCTCGCTTCAATCTTTTGGAGTTCCTTATTTCCTGCCGGTCGCTCCGCTAAGCTGGTCCAACATTAAGGATGTGTTTATCCGTTTGCCTTGGCCCAGAATGAATAAGCGTCCGGAATATATCAGTATCCAAAATCAGGTGAGACAAGGGAACGGTCCGAAAGAGGACCCAAATAAATCCTAGGAGAGTGCGAGATGCGCCGAATCTTGTTGTGCTGCGCTGCCGTCCTTGTGTGCATGGCGACGGCAGGCTGCTGGAACCGCACGGAGTTGGACGAATTGGGCATTACCGTAGCCAACGGCTTTGATCGCAGCGGAGATGAATGGGAGATGACTTATCAGGTGATCGTCCCGTCGGCTAGCGGGGCAAGCCAAGGCGGAGGAAGCGCCGGCGGCGGCTCTCAGCCGAGCGTGTACGTGTTCACGACGAAGGGAAATACGATTCGCGAGGCCGCCGACCGAGGATATACGGAAAACCCGCGCCGGTTGTATTTCGGTCATACCGACATCATCGTGATCGGGAGGGAGGTCGCCGAAACGGGCATTGAGCAAATCCTCGATTTGTATTTTCGCAACATTGATGCTCGCGAAACCGTGCTCGTTGCCGTGACGGATGGCAAGGCAAGAGAAATATTACGTAAAATGGTCCCTCCGGAAAAAATTCCGGGTACGGCTCTGGCCGAGATTTTGCGGAAGCAAAACAGCTCCTCTTCTTATTTTCCAGTCGTTAATGTATTTCAAATGGCTCAGAAGCTGGTTTCCGACGCACAGACGGTCGGTGTACCGGAGATCATCGTCACGAAAGGAAACGCCAAGGCGTTGGAATCGCTGGACGTCAATAAAACCACTTCGCCACCCGTTAAGATGAAGGTTGAACGGTTGGGTGTGCTTCATCAAAACCGGCTCGTCGGGTACCTATCCCGCAACGAGAGTTACGGAATCTCGTGGCTGACGAATCAAGTCAAGGGCAGCACTCTATCCTTCTCCTGCTCGGGAGCTCAGACCAAGAAAAAAGATGGAACAGTTCGGATTACCAGCGCCAAAACCAAGGTGACGCCGATCCGGTCCGGGGAGCAGCATTACAACATGCAGGTGGATACGGAAGCGAGCGGCGATTTGCTGATGGAATTTATGTGTGCAGAGGATTTGTCCAAGCCGCAGAGCATTAAAGTAATCGAAAAGGCGGTGGCGGAGGAGATAAGGAGCAAAATCGAATTGGGATGGGAAGCGAGCCGTAAACTGCGGGTCGACTTGCCCGGATTCGCCGATAAAATCCATCGCAAAGATCCGAAGACATGGAAGAAGCTGCAAAACGACTGGAGCGAGGAGTTAACCCGGATCGAATTGGACATCCGCGTAAAGGTGAAGTTGCAACGTCCCGGCCTGACCAAAAAATCGTTCGATACTTTGTTGAATCAGGACTCGGAGCAGAAATGAACCGGAGGAAGGAAGGAAGGCGTGCCTCATGGGCTTTAAGAAGAGTAGACTGCCGGAGTTTATCTCCAGCTTCGCGTTGTTCGAGGTCGGAAGCACCACCTTATTTCAGATCGGCGCCGAAGCGAAGCAGGATGCCTGGCTGGTGATGCTCCTGGGGGCGCTGGCCGGGTTGCTGCTGCTCCTGATGCATCTGGCCATTCACCGCCTCGACCCGAAGCGGGACTTATTCGAGTTATGCCGAACCTATTTCGGCAAGGTTGCCGGTACGGTCTTCGGTAGTGTTTTTGCGGCGTATTTCGCCTATGAGGCTTCGCGCAACCTGAGGGATTTAGGTGAACTTGCCTCTTATATGCTATTAAATCGAACTCCTATTGGGATTATCATCCTGATCGCCACCCTGGTGATCGCCAACAGCGTCCGATATGGACCTCATGCCGTGTTTCTGAGCTGTCTGGTCATGATCCCATTCATCATGATCAGTTATTTTATCCTCATCTCGATGATTGCGGGGGTTGGCTTGATCCATGTCGAGAACATGCTCCCCGTATTGGAGAACGGACTTCAACCCGTGATGAAAAACGTTCCAGACGTCATATCATTCCCGTTTGGGCAGACCGTGCTGTTTCTGGTCTTTTTTCCGATGATCCATGATGAAAAGAAGCTCCGCAGGTCCATTCTGGTCACATACGGATTAACCGCGTTATTCCTGATCCTTGTCAATCAGATCAATGTTCTGGTGTTAGGCCCAAAGCTGGCGGAGACGCTCACGTTCCCTTTATTGCAGGTCGTTCAGCAGATCGAATTGGTTGAGGTATTCGAAAGAATGGATATTCTCTTCGTACTCGTCCTGTTTATCGGACTGGGAACCAAGCTGGTTCTCTTCTATATCGGGGCGGTGGCAGGGGGCTCGCGGATCACTGGCACGCCTTATAAAAAGTGGGTTATCCCGTTTGCGATCGCGATTCTCGGGATGTCGTTTATCTCTCCCAATTTTACGCACCACCTGTGGGTAGGAATCGACGTCGTCCTGAAATGGTACCCCATCATCCAAATAGGGTTGCCGGTGATCCTGATGATCCTCATGCTGGTTCGCAAAAATAAAAGGGGAGGGGAGGAAGAGCAGCAAATGGTCTAGTTTTACTCCTGCCTCTTGCAGTCCCCTCCCCAAGTAGCCGTCTATTTCCCCTTGCGCGTCAGCTCGGAGAGACGATCCCACTCCTCGTCCGTGACCTCGGCAAGATCGTTGAATTGGCCGGCGCCCCGCAACCATTCGCCGCCGTCAATTGTGATGACCTCCCCATTGATATAGGCTGCGGCGTCCGATAGTAGAAAGGCGGCTAGGTCCGCCAATTCCTCAGGGCGGCCGGTTCGGCCAAGCGGGACGCGTCCCAGCATCTTCTCCGCAAGTTTTGGCGTCGGTGAGAGGCGGGACCAGGCTCCCTCGGTCGGAAACGGACCGGGAGCAATTGCTACCTGGCGGATGCCGTAAGGAGCCCATTCGACGGCCAGCGAGCGGGTCAGGGCCAAGACGCCAGCTTTGGCTGCCGCGGAGGGTACGACGTAACCCGAGCCGGTCGAAGCGTAGGTGGTGGCGATATTCAGCATTGTCCCTGTTCGTTCCTGCTCAATCCAACGTTTCCCGACCTCCAGCGTCATATAAAACGTGCCGTGCAGCACAATGCCCAGCACGGCGTCGACGGCGCGCGGTGACAAGCGTTCTGTCGGACTAATGAAATTACCAGCCGCGTTATTGACCAGCGCGTCGATGCTGCCGAAATGTTGCCAGACGGTGTCGACACAGGCGCGTACCTGTTCGGGATCGCGCACATCGCAGCGCTGTGCGAGCACCTCGCCACCGCAGCCGGCCGTCATCTCCTCAGCCGCGCTGCGCAATACTTCCTCACGACGTCCGCAGATGGCGACCTTCGCCCCGAGCTGCAGGAACCGTTCCGCCATGGCCCGGCCTAGTCCTGTGCCGCCGCCGGTAATCAGGATTGTCTTTCCCTTTAGCAGACCCTTCGCAAACGCTTCCATAAATCCACGCTCCTTGATCGATTTTTGCTTCTGATACAAAGATATTCGTCTGCTAAGCCTGTTATCCTGTTCTCGGGGAGCAAAGAAAGGCATAAAAAAAGCAGGAACCCAAGCGGGCCCTGCGGACAGTTCGTGGAAGCAGCCATTATTTCGCGGAATCCGTGTCGGTAAACGGCACCGGCTTGGCGACCCATTCATCCGCTTCCGGTTCGATATCCACGCCGTTCTCCATTTTCTTCTTCTCGGCTAACGAGTCGCCTTGTTGGTCCAGTTTATTCCGCAACTCGGCCTCATCGCGTGCCTGTTCATTCTGATGTTCCATGTTGATCCTCCTTATGTCGGTCTGCATTGGTGGCATTACCCTTCTTTAGGGTATCCCGATCGCCGCATTTACAAACATCATGTTTCGGAAGGAGTTGTCCGGTTTATTATCGTTGGGATTTGTAATAAAATACAAGTAAGACATCCTTGCTGCTTCATGATAAGCAATTCCGAAGACGCTTAACGAAAGATTAGGTTTACACTTTCGATTTGAGGAGGAATGAGATGATGCTCCAAAAGGTTTGTCTTTTCTTGTTATGCCTGTTCGTTACGGCCTCCGTGGGGGCGGTAGGTCCGGCTTCTTCGGCTTCCGCAGCTGGCGAACTGAAGCCGTTCCCGCAGCAGGTCAGCTATCCGGGCATTTTGAAGCCCAGCCAAGTGACCCAAGCCGCGATGAATCAGGCGGTTACAGCCTACTATGACTATTGGAAAGCGACTTATCTCAAAAGTAATTTAACTTCTTTGCCTGGCGGTTATTACGTGAAGGGAGACATCACCGGCGATCCTGATGGATTTACGGCGCTCGGTTCCTCAGAAGGCCAAGGCTACGGCATGATTATTACCGTACTGATGGCCGGATATGATCCGAACGCCAAGGCGATTTACGACGGGCTGTTCAAGACGGCTCGCGCGTACAAAAGCAGCGGCAACCCGAACTTGATGGGTTGGGTTGTGGCCGACAGCAAAGCAGCCCAAGGGCATTTTGGCTCGGCCACCGACGGGGACCTCGATATCGCGTACTCGTTGATTTTGGCGCATAATCAATGGGGGTCGGGCGGGTCCGTCAATTACTTGCAGGAAGCGAAGAAAATGATCACTGACGGCATTAAAGCCAGCTACGTGACGTCCGGTTACCGCCTGAACCTGGGCGATTGGGACGGTAAAGACGCCCTGAATACGCGCCCATCGGATTGGATGCTTAGTCATCTGCGAGCCTTTTACGAGGTGACCGGAGATGAGACGTGGATTCGTGTAATTGACAATCTATATGACGTGTACCAGCAGTTTACATCAACTTATTCGCCGAATACGGGACTTATTTCCGACTTTGTGGTGGGTGATCCGCCGAAGCCGGCTCCGGAATGGTATCTGGACGAGTTCAAGGAAACGAATCAATATGCTTATAACGCCAGCCGGGTGCCGCTGCGCATCGTCATGGATTACGCTTTCTACGGCGATCCACGAGCGAAAGCGCTAGCCGATAAAATGGCCGGCTGGATCAAAGGGAAAACCGGCGGATCTCCGGCTAACATCAAAAACGGATATAAACTTGACGGTACGGCTTTTGGCGATTATGCCACCGCGGTGTTCGTCTCTCCCTTCATCTCAGCGGGAACGGCGAACCCCGCGAACCAGGCATGGGTGAACGCCGGCTGGGATTGGATGAAGAACAAAAAAGAGGATTATTTCAGTGACAGCTACAATTTATTGAATATGCTGTTCCTTACAGGCAACTGGTGGAAACCTGGAGGCTCACCGGTACCGGAAGCACCTAACCTAGCCCTGAATAAAACGACCGTCTCCAGCACGGTTGAAGGGGTTGGATTCGAATCGGGAAAAGCGGTGGACGGTAACCAGATGACGAGATGGGCTAGCCGAGAAGGCAATGACCCGGAATGGATTTACGTTGATCTGGGTTCGGTGCAGCAAATAACCGGCGTCAAATTGCGCTGGGAGGTAGCTTACGCCAAGCGATATAAAATCGAAATCTCTAGCGACAGCGGGTCGCCCGAGCATTGGCAAGAGGTGTATTTGACCTCAAGCGGGGATGGGGGACTCGACGAAATTCCTCTGGCTCCCCAGGCGGCGAGGTATGTCCGCATGTACGGCATCGAGCGGGGGACACCTTACGGCTATTCGCTTTACGAGTTCGAAGTTACGGGGCAGTAAAAGAAGAGGGTTCGGGAACGCCAATACGGTATGGCGGTCCCGAACCCTTATTTGTGATGGGGCTAAATCATCAGAATTTCGCGAATTTCCCGCTCAGTTAGCGCGGATAACGTCTCCTGTCCTGGCTTTAGTACCTCTTCGACAAGGTTTTTTTTCTTTTGCTGCAGTTCGTACATTTTATCCTCCACGGTGCCTTGCGCGACCAGACGGATGACCTGAACGATATTTTTCTGTCCGATCCGATGGGCTCGGTCTGCGGCCTGTTGCTCGACCGCGGGATTCCACCATAAATCGTAGAGAATGACCGTATCCGCGCCGGTCAGGTTTAAGCCGGTGCCGCCGGCCTTCAGCGAGATCAGGAACATGTCGCGTTCTCCGTCGTTAAATCGGTTGCAGAGCTCCACCCGTTCGGCCGCTGGGGTTTTTCCGTCGAGATAAAAGAAAGGTTGCCCCCGATAACCCAGCTCACGGCCGATAAGCCCAAGCATCTCCGTAAATTGGGAGAAAATCAGCACGCGCTTGCCGGCGCTTTGGCATTCCTCAATCATTTCCATCAACTGATCGAACTTCGCCGAACCTCCGTCATACCCGTCGACGAACAGCGACGGGTGACAGCAAAGTTGCCGCAGCCGGGTCAACCCGGCTAAAATACGAATGCGGTTTTGACCGAAAGTGTCCTCGTCCAAATGTTTGAGTGTCTCCTGCTGCAGCTTGGCCAAATAGGCAAGGTACAGCTTCTTTTGTTCCGGGAGCAACTCCGAAGCCTGGAGGGACTCGATCTTCTCCGGAAGCTCCTTCAGCACGTCGATTTTCAACCGCCGCAAGAGGAAGGGGCGAATTCGTTTCGCCACCGTCTCCCGGGATAGATCGTTAAACGCTTGCCGGCTTGGGAACAATTCGGGAAACACGGCGCTGAAGATCGACCACAATTCTTCCAGCGAATTTTCCACCGGGGTACCGGTCAAGGCGAACCGATATTTTGCCTGTAAGCTCTTCACCGCTTGGGCCGTTTGGCTGGCGTAATTTTTGAAGCTTTGGGCTTCGTCCAAAATCAACGTATGAAAGGACAGTTCGGCAAACTGTTCGATATCGCGGCGCAGTAACGGGTAGGAGGTGATGATCACATCCGCCTGCGACGCTTCACGCAGCGTCCGCACCCGTTCAGCTTTGCTCCCATCGGCGATGACCGCCTTGATATCCGGAGCGAATTTCGTCAGCTCATTACGCCAGTTATATACCAACGAAGCAGGGGACACAATCAGCGCCGGCTGACCGGACTCGGCGATTTCCGGCAGTACCGAGACGAGGAAAGCGATGCTTTGCAGCGTCTTTCCTAGTCCCATATCGTCGGCGAGAATGCCGCCAAAGCGGTAGTGGGCCATCGTTTTCAGCCATTGGTAGCCATAGGCCTGGTAATCTCGAAGTACGTCGGAAAGCTGCGGCGGTACCGGAAAATCCAGATTGTCGGGATGCTGCAGGTTATGCAGCAGCTCACGGTAAGCTTTGCCGAGCTTCACCGTCCCGCCTTGTCCTTGGTCATCCCGGATGTGTAATCCACGAAGTACCGGCAGCCGGAACTCCGGTCCGTGGATCTCGCTTTGGCGCAAACCGAATTCGTTTAAGAAGCGAACAATGTCCTGAAACTCCTCGCTTTCCAGCGGCATGAGCGCTCCATTGGGCATCCGGTAATAGCGACGTTTCTCCTCCAGAGCTTCTAGCAAGCCGCGGATTTCCGATTCACCGATGCCCGTCATGCTGAAGCGGAACTCCAACCAATCCGTTCGCTCGTCCACTTCAACGGAAATTTTCGGCGGACGAAGATCAGGAATCAGCCGTGTTTTGACAGCCGAGGTCGCATAGATCTCCGCCAGCTTCTCGAGTTCCGGCATGACATGGTACAGGAACTCGTATTCCGCCTCCTCATTGTCGAGAAAATAGGCGCTTTCCGTTCGCGCAAACAAGCCGGACTCCATCAAATCGAGGATTTCCCGCTCCCGTTCACCATCGCGAAGGAGAATCAAATCGGTCCCTCTCTTTGAGCCAGGCTCTTCCAAAGGGTTGAACACAACATCCCCGTATTGGAATTCCAAGCCGGCCAGCAATCGATCTTTGACCCGGTCGAGATACACCCGGGCTTTTAACTGAGTTCGTACCATACGAGAAGCGACTTTTTGCTCAACGTTTACCGATCCAAGCTTCATCAGACCAGGCAGCACCCGTTCTACGAAAGGCTCAATTTGATCGGGCGAGATCAGGATATGCTGCTTCCGGGCGGTTGCGAGCATATGCTTCATCTCGGCGAGACGACGGGTTTGCGCCGGCGGTCGCCGGATAAGCTTGCCTTCCGACAGAATGACGCCGTAGGCATCCAACACCGTCACCTCATCGAGGCCCTGTGCGGAAAATTGATAGCTTTCGTCACCGGACTGACCAAGCTCAAAACTTAACGGCAAGGTTTCGTTCGTCACCGTTAGGCCCGGCCATATTTGGCCGTCATGTTCCAAATGCACGAGTGGTGCCTGAGTTAGCAGGGGAAGAAGACCGTCCCAAAAAAACGGCGGCACCGGCAGCAATCGATCGGAGTGACCGTAGGATTTGGCGGTGTATCCCCCTAAGCTTTCCTGGTACATCTGCTCATTACGCTGGATCTCCGCTAGTTTCTGCAGGATCGCTTCATCCTCCGGCCTGAAGGCGTAACGTTCCGGATCGTAATTAAAATGCTTGGAGAAGCTGTACGGCTCGCGCCGCGAGATTTTATCGAGAAAATCACGAATGTTCTTGACGATGTAAAGCCGCTTCTCGCCGATTTTTAGCTCCAGTCCGAGCAAGTATTTACGATATCCGTAAGGCACCGGTCGGAGCGTAAATTCGGCTTCCAGCGGCGTCCGCTGGTCGAACCTCACTCCTGTCCGGAGCGGCGGCTGGGCGTTCTCTTCGAACAAGCGCATCATATCTCGTGCGATCCAGATATCGCGGGAGGGGATGTCGCCGGGTTGTTTCTTCTGCATCATGCTTAAAGATTCGTTCCAAGCCTCCCCTGCGAAATTCAGGTCGTCGCCCTGCGTCCAGTCCTCTTGCAGTAATGACCGGGAGGGACGAACCGGTGCCTTGCCGCCCTGCAGCATGTCGTGCACTCCGAGCAAGACGGCGGCAATATGTTTGCAGTAGTTATTATAAGAGTAGAAGGCGGGGCAATTGCATTCCGCATGCACGTCGCCGTGTTGATCGATCTGCAGCGCAACATGATAGTGGCCGGTCCCGGACACCGCCGCTTCATAAACGCGGGAGCCGTGGTCCATTCGGAGGAAGGTTACCTTGCCGGTTCGGTAATAAGCCTCTCCGCGCTCGTAAGCGATCCGGCCGCATAACAATTTGATGACGCGCTGCGTTAATTGTAAGCTCATGGATTGATTCCTCTCTCGGTCATTTCCGTTCGTCAGGTGTTCGCCTTTTGTTCTCCTCTTATGATAACAGAAAAACGCCCGGTGAAAAACGAGAGGTTCTATCAGCCAGCTGTGAGGATAATATCACTACGGTTGCCATATTCTTTGCCCGTCCCTTAAGATAAGATGATGATGGATGACCAATTGGAGGGGACTAGGTGTGGATACCTTTGCCTGTATTTATATTCTTCGCGGCGACCCGTTTCGTCCCGGGACCTGCTTATATCTGGATCAAGATGTGACGGAAATCGGGCGCACTTCTTCGGATAACTTTCCGGATATGGCGTTCACGAACATTTTTATTTCCCGCAAACATTTATTGATTCGGAAGGAAGGGGACCGGGCGGTTGCTTACGATATGGGAAGCCGCCATGGTACGGAGCTGAACGGGGTACGTATGATCGCGCATGCCCCGTACGTGCTTGAAACGAACGACATCCTGAAATTAGCGCGGGGTACGAGTGTACTGCATTTTTCCTATTCGCCTGGGGAACAGACGCTGGAGTTTGAGCCGGTGGTTAGCTCGGTACATCCGGAGGCGCTGGAGGGACCGGTTACGATCCATTGGGAGAAACGCGAGTGTATCGTGGATGGGGTCAAAATCTCGATGTCCGAAAAAGAATATTTACTGCTCAGACTGCTACATGAGCACCCGAACCGCCTGGTGACGATTCACGACATCAAGCAAAAGGTGTGGTACGACCGCAATCCCGGCCCTGACGGGCTGCCGGATGTGACGATCGACGAGCTGACGACGCTGATCTATCGGATTCGCAAGAAGTTTGGCCGAGACACGTTCCAGATCAATGCGATCCGAGGAAGCGGATATATATTAGAGACAGAGTAAGATTTGGATGGGGAGGATCGGGGGGAATCGGTTTGCGTAAGATCAGGAATATCTTTAGAACTAGAACGTTTTGGATTGTGCTTCTCTTTATCGCATTCGTTTATTTGAACAATACGCCGCATTTGATCGCCGCCCGCGACGGTGAGGCGAAGCTGTTAGCCCACCGCGGGCTGGCGCAAACCTTCCCGATGGAAGGGATTGAGAACGATACGTGTACAGCCGAGCGGATTTACGAGCCGGAGCATGAGTATCTGGAGAACACGCTGCCTTCCATGGAAGCGGCGTTTGCGGCAGGCGCGGACATGGTGGAGCTGGATCTAAAGCCGACCAAGGATGAGCAATTCGCCGTGTTCCACGATTGGACTTTGGATTGCCGGACGAATGCCGAAGGAACAACCAAGGACTACACGATGGCCGAGCTGAAAATGCTGGACATCGGTTACGGATATACGGCCGATCAAGGCAAGACGTATCCGTTCCGTGGCAAGGGCGTTGGGCTGATGCCCTCGTTGCCCGAGGTTGTGGAGCATTTTTCGGGTAAAGCTCTATTGTTGCACATCAAGAGCGACGACCCCGAGGAAGGTAGGCAACTTGCCGCTTACCTCTCTACCCTAAAGAAGGAAGAGCGGGACTTGCTGACTGTTTACGGCGGTGACCAACCGATCGCCGTCTTAAAGGAACTGCTGCCGGATACACGGGTCATGTCCAAAGCGACGTTGAAACAGTGTCTATTGTCTTACGAAGCTTCCGGATGGTCGGGATACATCCCCGACGCTTGTCGAAACACCGAGCTGCACATCCCTGAGAAAATCGCGCCTTGGCTGTGGGGATGGCCGGATAAATTCCTGAGCCGCATGGAACGGGCGAACACGCGCGTCATCCTGGTTGGCGGCGACGGCAGCGACTTCTCCAGCGGCTTCGATACGCCGGAGGATGTCAAGCGGCTGCCGGCGGGGTATACCGGTTGGATTTGGACGAACCGAATCGACCGGATTGCCGCAACGGTCCGAAGAGATCCTCCCGACTGAAGATCACAACAAGTGAATGGCCGTCCCAAAGTCTGTAACTCGACTTTGGGACGGCTTTTTTATACTTTTTTTAGATTTCGTTTAGAAGCGCTTTAGAGCCGGGGGCTAAGCTTATAAAGGAAAGACAAAACCATACGGAAAGGAAGAAGAAGATGAACCAAAAATGGATGAAGCGTGGAGCGGTATTCGGAATCGGGGCCGCCCTGCTGCTCGGCAGCGGATTGTCTGCCATGGCGGGAACGTCGG
The DNA here is from genome assembly GCF_018403305.1 of Paenibacillus sp. J53TS2. Classification (NCBI taxonomy): domain Bacteria; kingdom Bacillati; phylum Bacillota; class Bacilli; order Caryophanales; family Paenibacillaceae; genus Paenibacillus; species Paenibacillus sp. J53TS2. The sequence continues at coordinate 44,476 of NZ_BOSK01000001.1, read as the reverse complement.
GGTACGAAACTTATAAGTCCGCGATCAAACAGACGTATACCGCGTCAAGCTTGACCAACCAAGGAAGCATTGTCGTGACCGACAACGGCAAGACAATTGCGAACGCGAAGTTGGAGGTCAAGCTGAACAAGGAGAAGGACACCCTGAGTGCTAACATTGAGGTAACCGGGACTTCGGGAACCCAGACGTTCCAAGCGTATAAGCAAGACGGAAAAATGGTGTTCGTCGGCGGCGACGATGCCGACATTTATCGAGTTCTGCCCCTTGCAGAAGAGGAGAAGCGATTCGGTGACGGGGACTTTGATCCTCCGCAGCATGCAGAACAATTGATGGAAGCTTTAGTGGGCAACATCACGGATTTGGCTACGGTGCAGGAACTGCCATCCGGCGGCAAACAAACCTCGCTGCATTTAACCGGCAGCCAAATTCCAGCGATCGTGCAAGCGGTAGGCTCCCTCGCAGCCGGACATATGGCAACGGCCGACAAAATGATGGCTGAAGACGGCCAGAATGCACACAGGGGACACGGGATGACCGGAGCGGCTTCTACAGGGATGATGTCGATGCATCCTTCTCTGACGGATTTCGATTTTCCGGTGTTAACGAAGGACGTGAAGGTTGAGGATATCCGTTTTGACGCGGAGATCAACAAAGAACAATATGTAGAACACCAGCAAGGACAAATACTCGTGCGGGGAACAGACGACGCAGGACAAACGCATGAACTCGTCGTCAAAGCCAGCTTTGATCTGTCCGGGTTTGGACAAACAACGCCGGATACCGTGGACTTGACCGGGAAGCAGGTCGAAACGATCGAACGCCAGGAACATATGCCGCGTTGGCATCGATAATCATGGAGTTACCGGGTGTCGGGCCAGGCGGCCCGGCATCGTTTTCTAGAATGGATCGATAGGAGTTGGTGGATGTGGAGACGATTTTGGAGGCACTAGGGGTTAGTAAACGTTTCGGCAACGGACGCGGAATCGGCCAGGTAAGTCTGAACGTCAAAGCTGGGGACATCGTTGGGCTGTTCGGGCAAAATGGGGCTGGCAAAACAACCCTGCTTAAGGCGATGACGGGCCTTTGCCGTCCCGACGAAGGAACCATTCGGCTATTCGGCTACGATTTGAATAACCACTTCGAGCAGGCGATGACCCGAGTAGGTTGCGTGATCGAGGCGGCAGATGCGTACGACTATATGACGGGGAAGCAGAACCTTCGTCAGGCCGCTCGCTACTATCCGAATGTGCCGGCTTCGCGAATCGAGGAAGTACTGGAAATGACGGGGTTGGCGCCTTATCAGAACGAACGGGCGAAGCACTATTCGTTAGGGATGAAGCAGCGTCTGGCGCTAGCGGCAGCCTTGCTGCCTGAGCCGCGGCTTGTGATCCTCGATGAACCGACGAACGGGCTGGATATTGAAGGAATGGTGGAGCTTCGCGGAACGATTTCCAGGTTGGCACGTGAAGAGGGGATTGCTTTTGTGATCTCCAGCCATATGCTAAGCCACCTTGAACCGATCGTGACTACGGTTGGAATCCTTCACCGCGGGGATTTGATTCGTTTTGGCCTCCGTTTTGAATTGGTGCCGCCGGACGTGACGTTGGAAGATTACTATTTGGATGCGATCCAATCAGGGAAAGGAGAAGATCTACATGAACGCACTGCTGGCTAGCTGGCGTAACGAGGTGGAGAAACTGTGGTTGCGAAAAAGAACCAAGGCGGTTCTGGCGCTGACCATCCTAGTTCCGGTGGGTTTAACACTGGGCATCTCATCTCTTGGCCGTATGATGGGGCTGACTGCCGCGCTCGGGGGGCAGGTCTCCATAATCACCCTGAATCTGCTAACCGGGTTCTTGCTCCCGCTCTATTTGTTTATCTCGGCTGCCGATTTGTTTCCCGGCGAGACAGCCGCTCGAACGATGAAATTAACACTGGTGCGCCCCGTGACTCGCGCCAAGCTGTTCGCGGCCAAGGCGTTGGCGCTCTGCTCGGCTGCAGCAGCGATCTTAGCCGCAGCCGGAGTGACTTCCGCGGTCTGCGGTCTGCTGACGTTCTCATCATCATCCATGCTGGAATGGACGGATAACCTGATCGCCTATGCGGTGTCCGTTGTTCCTATGGCGGTACTTAGTCTCATCGCGGTATGGATTGCGATGTTCTTCTCAAATAGCGCCGCTGCTCTGGGCTCCATGATTGTCGTATTCGCCGCCGCGAAGCTGCTGCCGATTCTGTTCCCGGCGATTGCGATCTGGTCGCCGTTTGCCTACACAGATTGGTACGCATCATGGATGGGTAACGGAGCCGGGACCGGCAAATTGCTGCAATCGTTTTTCATTTTGCTCGCTTATAGTATGATGGCATATGTAAGCAGCGTCACCCGATTTGAGCGCAAGTCATTCTGATCTCCTTGAAAGGAACCGCCTCTGATGACGATCCGACTAAGATTGATTTTATCCTACATTGCGATGGTGTTGATTCCCATATTTTTGACGCTGATCACCGCCCTGGTGCTAACGCGCGTCTTCTTCGGCGCCGGAGACGCTTCTGGCCGGGGTGGAGACGGCTTTCAGTTCCACGGGCATGCATTGTCGGAATTTTGGGAGAAGATCAATGAACGCGAACAGCTAATGAACGGGGTCAAGTTCGTTGCCGAGCAGGATCCCGAGCTATTGGCCGACCCGAAATTCGTGGCGGGTACGGGGGAGACGCTGCGGGGACTTCAAGCGGGTCTCGTGATCGTCCGGAACGGCGTAGTGACTTATGCCTCCTCCGATGTGGATCATAAAGGCTTAGAAGACGAATTGGCTCGGGTCGATACGGATCAGGAAGGACAATCGCGATGGATGATGAGCCGGGGTCCTGAAATAGGCGGCCGCTACAAGGCGGAGCGCGTAGACTTCGTATTTGGCGATCAGAGCACCGGAACCCTATATCTCTTATCCGATTTAAATCCATTGCTCGGCAAAATGTCGTGGTTTATGCCGATGATGTTTATTTCGCTTCTGCTTATCGTCGCGCTCACCAACTTGCTGCTGACGTTTTTCGTGTCCCGCAGCATTTTACGCCCCTTGTACACGCTCAAACGGGCGGCGGAACGCATCAAAGAAGGCCAGCTGGACTATCCGCTCTTGATGCAGCGCAAGGATGAGTTTGGCGAAGTGGGGGAAGCTTTCGAGGAAATGCGCGAGCGTTTGAAACATTCGATCCATTTACAACTCCAGTACGAGGAGAACCGCAAGGAAATGTTGTCTAATATTTCGCATGATCTGAAAACCCCGATCACCGGGATCAAGGCTTGCGTTGAGGGACTTCAAGACCGCGTGGCCGATACGGAGGAGAAACGCGACAAATACATCGCGATGATCGGACAGAAAGCGAATGATATGGACCGGATGATCGAGGAGCTCTTCCTCTTCTCCAAGCTGGATTTGAAGCGCCTGCCGTTTGACTTCGAACAGATGGATGTAGTTGGTTTTCTGCAGAGCTTCAGTGAAGAACTGAAGACCGACCCGCGTTTCGCACAGGTGCAGATCAAGTTTATCTCCGCCGCCGAGCACCCGCTTCACGTCGTCGCAGATCGGGATAAACTGAAGCGAGTACTCATGAATATTGCGGAAAACAGTTTGCATTATATGAATAAGCCCGACCCACGCTTGACCCTGGAACTCGAGGCTAGCCCTCGCGAAGCTCTCGTCCGCATCCGGGACAATGGAGCTGGCATCGATGAAGCGGCATTGCCGAAGGTGTTCGAGCGGTTCTACCGCGCCGAATCTTCGCGGAGCAGTCATAGCGGTCGCGGCGGCAGCGGTCTGGGTCTTGCCATCGTACGACAAATTATCGAAGCGCACGGCGGCATCGTGCGGGCAGACAGCCAAACCGGCGTGGGAACTTCGATCTCATTCACGCTGCCACGGCAGGCATATTCACGGACGGACGGTGAACGTAAATGAAACGGATTTTGATTATTGAAGACGATCCCGTGATTGCAGAGGTGGAGCGGGATTATTTGCAGGCGAGCGGATATGCGGCGGATATCGCCGCTAATGGAGACGAGGGGTTGCGGCTGGCGCTCTCGGAATCGTACGACCTGCTTGTGCTCGACCTGATGTTGCCGGGGGTGGACGGCTATGAAATCTGCAAGCAAGTACGCGAGGCCAAGGAAATCCCAATCCTGATGGTTTCGGCCAAGAAGGAAGACATAGATAAAATCCGCGGTCTCGGCTTAGGTGCTGACGATTACGTGAGCAAGCCGTTCAGCGTAGGTGAACTCATGGCCCGTATCAAGGCGCATTTAACGCGGTATGAGCGGTTGACGAACCATTCACGCCCGGCAGACAAAGACGAACTTCGCCTTCGCGGTTTGTATATCGATAAAATGTCGCGAAAGGTGTCGGTGAACGGCGTAGAGCTTGCACTAACGGGAAAAGAATACGATTTGCTGCTGTTTATGGCGATGCACCCGAACCGGGTATTTTCAAAGGATGATTTATTCGAAAGGATATGGGGGATGGACTCGCTGGGCGACCTGGCTTCCGTCACCGTCTACATAAGCAAATTAAGGGAGAAAATTGAGCGCGATCCGTCAAAGCCACAGTATATCGAAACGATCTGGGGCGTCGGTTACCGCTTTAATCTATAAGTTAAAGGGTTGTGCCTGGGTACCGTTTCTCCGACACTTTGCGCGATGATCCCTTTCACCTGATGCTCTCTGATCCAAAGGGATCATGGTAAAGGGGGTGGTGCTTTGATGGAAGTTACTATATAATTTTTAGCGGACTATAAATTGATTCAAAGCGAGGGATACCCATGGCTGCCATTGAAGTGCGCGATTTGCGCAAGACATTTAAGGTGCAGAAAAACCGCGAAGGCCTCAAAGGGGCCTTTCTTGATTTATTTAAGCGGGAATACAACGAAGTGGCCGCCGTGAAAGATATTTCGTTTCAGATTCCGGAGGGGGAGATCTGCGGATATATCGGGGAGAACGGGGCCGGCAAATCGACGACGATCAAAATGCTCACCGGCATTTTGGTACCGACATCGGGACATTTGAAGGTTGGCGGATTCGTGCCGCACGCCGAGCGCGAGAAGTTCGTGCAGCATATCGGGGTCGTCTTTGGACAGCGCAGTCAACTCTGGTGGGACATCGGCGTGATCGAGTCGTTCGAGCTGCTGCGCAAGGTCTACCGGGTGCCGCAGGCCGAGTACAAGAAACGGTTGGACGAACTGGTGGAACGCCTTCAGCTTCAGGAACTGCTGAACCGCCCGGTACGCAAGCTGAGCTTGGGGCAACGGATGCGTTGCGAGCTGGTTGCGGCGTTACTGCACAATCCTTCGATCGTCTTTCTGGACGAGCCGACGATTGGTTTAGACATCGTGGTCAAATCGGAAATTCGCGATTTCCTGAAGGATATGAATCGCGAGTACGGTACGACGATTCTGTTGACAACTCACGATCTGCAGGATATCGAGGCGCTGTGCTCCCGGGTTATTATGCTCGACGACGGACGGATCATTTATGATGGCGGCCTCGAAGAGCTGAAGGACCGTTGGGGTACGGGTAAGGAGGTGCTGTTCCAGTTCGGGACGGCTACCAAACTCGAGCAGTTGCGGGGCTGGACGGGAGCGCTGCCTGTGATCTGGACGGCGGAGAACGACCTGAACGCCAAAGTCTGGATCCCGCGGGATATTGGTGTCTCTGAGGTGCTGGGACAGGTTGTTGGCCAGGCGGACATCACCGACATCAAAATCATCGAAACCAACACCGACGAAATCGTCCGTAGCATTTACCAATCCGGTTCGGCGGATAAACCGGCGGACGCGGAAACGGAGAGCAAGGAAGGTGCGGTCATCCATGTCTAACCAGTGGGGGGCGTACCTCGATTTTATCCGCATCCGATTCTTGACGATGCTGGCGTATCGGGTGAACTACTATTCGGGTATCTTGATCTATTCGCTCAACATCGGGGTTTACTATTTTACGTGGAAGGCGATCTACGGGAGCGGCGGCGAGCTGGGTGGTTTTACTGCCTCGCAGATGACGACTTACTTAGCCGTTTCGTGGATGGCCCGTGCGTTCTATTTCAACAACCTGGATCGGGAAATCTCCACGGACATCCGTGACGGTAGCATCGCCATCCAATTTATTCGCCCTTATAACTATATCCTCGTCAAAATGATGCAAGGCCTCGGCGAAGGCATGTTCCGTTTCATCATGCTGATGGTTCCCGGCATGGCGATCGCCATGCTGTTATTTCCGGTCAAGCTGCCGACCGAGTCCAGTGCTTGGATCGGTTTTCTCGTGATGCTGTTCTTCAGCTTTCTGATCAACTCGCAGCTGAACGTTATTACAGGGCTTATGTCTTTTTTCGTGGAAAATAACGAAGGCTTTATGCGAATGAAACGGGTTGTCGTTGATTTGTTCTCAGGCCTGATCATTCCGATTAGCCTGTTTCCAGCTTGGCTTGGCGGCATCATGTCGTTCCTGCCGTTCCAGGCGATCACGTATTTGCCGGGTTCGGTGTTTACAGGTCGGATTCAAGGGTCGTCGATTTGGAACGTGCTTGGTATTCAGGTTATCTGGTTCGTCATCCTACTCATACCGATGATTGGGCTGTACCGTGCCTCGCGGAAGCGCCTGTTCGTGCAAGGGGGTTAAGGTAGCATGTACTACTTGGGCCTCATGGGCGAATACTTAAAAAATTACATGAAAACCCGAATGACCTACCGCGCCGACTTCTGGGTGGAGGTGATCTCCGATTTACTCTTTCAGGCAACAAACCTGATCTTTATCTTTGTCATCTTTATGCACACCAACAGCCTGGGCGGTTGGAGCGAGAGCGAAGTGGTGTTCGTTTACGGCTTCTTTATGGTTCCGTTCGGCGTGTTTAGCTGCTTCGTCAATCTATGGAATTTCAGCGAACGGTATATCGTCAAAGGCGAAATGGACCGGATTATGACACGTCCGGCGTATAACCTGTTCCAGATCTTCCTGGAAAACGTGGACCCACCGGCGCTAGTCGGCTCGATTATCGGAGGTATCATCATGGCGATCAGCGGAGGACAGTTAGGTCTCAGCTTCGAGTGGTGGACGATTCCCGCAATGCTGCTGTTTACGCTCAGTGCAGTAGCAATATATACCGGAATCTATACGACGCTAACCTCGTTGTCGTTTTACTCCGACGCGCCAACCGGCATCTTGCCGTTGATGTATAACGTTCAGGGGTATGGGCGGTACCCGGTAACGATTTACAACCGGGCGATTCAAGTGCTTCTAACCTGGATTTTACCGTTTGCCTTTGTAGGGGTTTATCCGGCTTCGCTGTTCCTGGAGCGGGAGGAGATGCGGCAAATGGCTTGGCTGACCCCGTTGGTAGGCCTCGTATTTCTGGCGATCGGCCTGACCGCCTGGAATTACGGGGTTAAGCGGTACCGGGGTGCAGGATCGTAAATCATATAGCATGAAAAGAAAGCCGGCGACCCTTAATGGGGCGCCGGCTTTCGTTCGTTAGAAGCGATTTCGGTTGCGATACAGCAGTACCATAAAGAACGGTGCTCCGATCGCCGCCGTCAAAACGCCGGCAGGAACGTCGCGCGGCAAAAAGGCGGTCCGCGCAACCAGATCCGCGACAAGCAGGATCAATGCTCCAAGCAACGCGCTGACCGGGAGCACGCTGGAGAAGGATGGCCCGGTTAGCCTGCGGGCCATGTGCGGGGCCATTAGGCCGATAAAGGCGATTGCGCCGCCAATGGCCACCGCAGCGCCTGCGAGCGAAACACTGAGCACGATCAGCAGCAGCCGCTGCAGTTGTACGCGCGAGCCAACGCTGGTGGCGATATCGTCGCCCAAAGCCTGAATGTTGACTTGGCGGGCTTGCAGCCAGGTCAGGATCAGCAATAAGGCTGTCCAAGGCAGAAGCGTCAGCACGTCGTTTTCCCAGGAGACGCCGTAGATGCTGCCGGTCATGAACGTGAGGGACTGGTTCGCCAGCTGCATCGGACCGGAAATGATCAGCATATACGATACCGATTTAATGGCAGCGGAGACGCCGATCCCGATGAGGATGATTCGCAGCGGAGACGCACCGTTCTTCCAGGCCAACACGTACAATAACCCCGTGACGATAAACGCGCCAAGGATCGACGCGAGCGGCATCCAGTGAATCGAGATGGAACCCTGGAATAGGTAAATAAACAGGATTGCTCCCAACGAGGCGCCCTCGGTAATCCCGGCAACGTCTGGCGAAGCGAGCGGATTTCGGATGACGCCTTGCAAAATGGCTCCGGCCACAGCCAAGGAAGCCCCGACCAGCACGGCTACCAAGATTCGCGGCAAGCGGAGATTCATGACGATGACTTGTTCGCCGGGTTCGGCCATGCCAAACAAGGCTTTCATGACGGTCTGGGGAGGAAGATAGTGGCTGCTGATCCCCACACTGATGACCATCATACCGAGACAAAGGGCGGACAGGAGCAGGCAAATCCAAAGGGTTCTTTTTTTCTTCGCCTGTAGGGATGAATTGATGTGGGTTGATGAGGTTTTACCAGGTTTGGCCATCAGTTCTTCACCCCTTTTCTGGCAATGTATACGAAGAACGGTACGCCCAAAATCGCGGTCATGACGCCGACCGGGACTTCCTTCGGCATGGCAATGTATCTGGAGCCGATGTCGGCAGAAACGAGCAGCAAAGCTCCGGATACAGCGCAATAAGGTAGAATCCAGCGGTGATCCGTGCCGACGAAGTGGCGAACAATATGCGGAATGATAATTCCGACAAATGCGATGGGTCCGGCCACGGCCACAGAGGCTCCGGCAAGCAGGATGACTGCGATTGCAGCCATCGTCTTGATGAAGCCTGTACGTTGGCCGAGCCCTTGTGCCACGGTATCTCCCATCGCCAGTACGTTAAGTTGTCGAGCTAGCAGAAGGGCAAGGAGAAACCCAGCCCCCATATAAGGTAAGACGTTAAGGAGTTGCTCCGTTCCTCGTCCCGCTACCGAACCGACTAACCAGACGAGCACTTGATCGAACATTTTGCCGTCGGACAGCATCAAGCCTTGGGTTAACGAGAAAAAGAACGCCGCCATCGAAGCGCCAGCGAGCGTAATCTTAAGCGGCGTCATACCGTCTCGTCCGAGGCTTCCTAAGAGGAAAACCACCGCGCCGCTAAGGGCCGCTCCAACCAAAGCAACCCAAGTTAAGGCTTGCATGCCCGATAGGCCAAGCCATCCCGATGCCAGAATGATAAAGAAGGCCGCCCCGGAATTGACGCCCAGCGTGCTGGGCGAAGCGATCGGGTTACGTGTGATCACTTGCATCAGCGCACCGGCCACGGCGAGACAGGCACCGACGGCTGCAGCGATAAAAGCGCGCGGCACACGGGCCGTTTGAACAAGCAAGTGTTCGTTACTGCCGTTCGGATGGACAAAGGATTCCCAAATGGTAGGGAAAGGGATGTCCGTCACGCCAAAGCTGATGCTGCATACAAGGGCTGCGGTCAAGATCAAAGCACAAATCAACAAGCCTAAACCTTTCATGAGGCATTTTCCCACTTTCCGATCGAATAGATCATGTCCATTAAATCTTAGAAGATGGGGAGGAGACTGTCAATGAGGTTGAGAATCATTCTTAATGTATTGACAATCGGACGGTAATGCCCTATATTTTTGAAGATGATAATCATTATCAGTGATAAGAGATAGACTCATTTTGAAGGGGAGAATGAATCATGAATCATAGTCGTAAGGCTTACACTTATCGCGGTCGTTCCATCTGGTGGGCCTTTGTTGTACTAGTGCTTGCGCTCGTAGTTGCGGGCTGCGGGAAGGACGGGAATCAAGGGGCGTCTAACAATAACGGAACAGAGGGGAACGTAGCTGCGGAGAACGCGAAAGGGAGCGGTAACGCGAACGCTGATGGCAAACGAATCGTAAAACATGCGATGGGCGAGACCGAAATCGTGGGGACGCCGCAAAAGGTCGTGATTTTGACCAACGAAGGAACGGAAGCGCTGCTCGCATTGGGCGTTAAACCGGTTGGAGCGGTTCGTTCCTGGACAGGGGACCCCTGGTACCCCCATATCAAGGATGAAATGGAGGGGGTTACCGTCGTAGGCGAAGAAAGCCAGCCAAACCTGGAGCTCATCGCCGGATTGCAGCCCGATCTCATTATCGGCAACAAAATGCGCCAAGAGAAAGTTTACGAGCAGTTGCAGGCTATCGCTCCTACGGTGATGTCCGAAGACCTGCGGGGAAATTGGATGAACAATTTCAAATTATATGCGGAAGCCTTGGGCTTGAGCGACAAAGGCGACGAGCTGTTGAGCGCATATGATGCGCGGATTGACGACTTTAAGTCCAAAGCCGGCGATAAGCTGAAAGATACCGTATCCGTTGTCCGGTTTATGGATGGCAAAACGCGCGTATACCACACGAACACGTTCTCAGGCATTATTTTTGAACAGTTGGGGATTGCCAGAAATCCAATGACGCTAAACGCCAAAGATACGTTTGTCGATGAGATCACCAAGGAACGGCTGCCGGAAGTGGATGCTGACCGGTTGTTCTACTTCACCTATGAAACGGGCGACGGGAAAGCGAATCAGACCGAGCTGGACTGGACAAATGACCCCTTGTGGAAAAATTTGAACGTCGTCAAGAATGAAAAGACCTACAAAGTCGACGATGCCATCTGGAACACGGCAGGCGGTATTAAAGCGGCTAATCTGATGCTTGACGAACTTTATCAAATCTATGAGCTAGATAAATAAGCCAAGTTATTTGACCGGTCTGGCGAACCGTCCGAGAATCTCAATGGATTGGACCACATTCATGAATGCGTGAGGGTCGGTGTCAACCACGGCTTTTCGGACGGCCGCCAGTTCGTACCGGGTCGTTACGGTCATCAACGTATAGTTCTGCTCTTCACGGTATCCACCTTCGGAATGAAGGCAGGTGATGCCGTGATGCAGCTTACGCAGTTGGCAGAGCATCTCTTCCTTGCGTTTCGTTATGATGAAGCAGGTCACCTTGATATGCCCAACATGGATCATATCGACGACTTTGCCTTTCACGAAAGTGGATAACATCGAATACAGAGCTAAATCCCAGCTTTGAAAAAAGCCGAGCGCCAAAATCACGAGTCCGTTGAGCAGAAAGAGGATGTTCCCCATGGGAACGTCCCTTTTTCGTGTTACGATGGATCCGAGAATATCAAAGCCTCCGGTAGAGCCCCCAACGCGAAGCGAAAATCCGATGCCCGCCGCTGAAATAATACCGCCGAATACCGCCGCAAGAATCGGGTCATGGGTGACTTGCACCTCGGGGATGATTGAGATAAACCAGGTGGTACTGACGACGGAGATGCAGCTAAGCACGATATAACGTCGCCCAACCGCTTTCCAGCCCCATAATATCAATGGAACGTTAAGCAGAAAGTAAACGATCGAGATATTCCACCCAGTCAAGTAACTGATGATGGAGGCAACGCCCGTAACCCCCCCGGACAGCAATTTATGTGGAATCAAAAACAAGTCGAGCCCTGCGGCGACAAACAAGGCTGATAGCATAATGACGCCAACCTCCTGTGCGGGTTTCAAGGAAGCTCGAAGCGGTTTTTCGATGATCGGGCGATACTGATCCAAATTCATGTCTATGCCTTCTTTTCATTTGAGTGTAGGATGTTTCATAAAATATATTTATCGGATTAAATTATCTTTTTTATCAGTCTGCCGGACTATGACATTTGTCAACCTCATGTCAAACAAACGTTATTCTTCTACTAGCTTCTGATAGGATTGATTCATTAATCCCACGCGTTCAATCGTTACCTTGATCGTAGGTTCGAATTGAATCTTGGCGAATTCAACAGCCCAGTCCTCTTTGATCGCTTGCCATCTCCGCGGATATTTGCGGTGATAAATGTCGGCGAACCCAACGACATCCGCCTGCATGCGGTTAACGGCATGCCACCCCTCCTGAACGATACGTAGCAACTTGTCTCCAATAGCACGTTCCAATTCCCTCGCCACTCCCGGATCAATCGCATCGAATGAGGAGTTGGTATCCGTGATCATGCCTTTCACTTTCAGGTTTGCGGTCACGATGATCCGCCCTTCCTTGCGAATCATCTTTAGCCGGGTGGAGGAGTCCGTGACCTCAAACGTGGATCTCGACTTGTGACCTTCCTTGTCTCCGCTAAATTCGAAGGAAATTACGGCCTTGTTCACGTGATTGCGAATAAAGGCGATTCCAAGTGCCTCGTTTTGGTTGACCCATCCGACCAGTCTGCCCTTCTTCAAAATAGCCAGCCCACCCAATTTCACTTTGGAGGCCGTTATTGTGTTTTCGAGCGCTTTAGTTGAACCTGGCTCGCCTTTTCCGGAAACCAGCAGTTCAGGGATCACGGCACATTTGGACGCTCCCGCCGTTTGAGAAGCCAAGTTGTACATATTGACTTTTGGAAGGATGGAGGTGTTTTTGGTTTCTCTATCAATCAACTTGTGAATGCCTTCACCGGTGTTTTTTTCAAGATACATCAATTGGGACACAACGATCCGAGGATTATCCTTGGTTATAAAAAGGTTGACGGTTTCCCTTGCTTGAGGATTCCGTAAGTACGTGTCAATCAGCGAATAAAGCCCGTATTTAGCGGCTTCATCGCCGATTATGAATACGCGGTTGTTCCCGATATGTAACTGACGCGTGTTCTCCAGTTCATTGTTAGCCAGTGCCTTCCGCAAGGTGTCTCCCTGAATCGACAGCACGCTGATCGGCGGACCGGAGTTTGCATTGCCCCCTGATGTTCCTGAAGCGGAGGCAGCCGGAGTAACGAGTTGGTAGGTCAACTCCCATTGATTATTTTTTCGATCAACACCGGTTGCCGACACGATCGCTAAATCCGTCAGTTCCTTGTGACTCCAGCATCCGCTAAGGAAGAGGCATATAACAATTGCGAAGATCATCTTTAACCTTTTGAGTGGGAAAATCATGATGTCACTCCTTTTCCGGATTCAGCCGGGAGGTCTGGGCTTGAGAAACTTCTTTTGCCGTATCCGGTTGTTACCGGCAATGCCGTCGGGACGGGTACGCATGTTCCATAACGGAAAGCGAATGAATACGTCCTTCAAATTCGTCCAAATCAAGGGGGCGACCGGCATGAGGTACGGCACGCCAAACGAGCGTAAGGAAGCAAGGTGTATGCAAAGCAGCATCAACCCGACCATGACACCGTACAGTCCCAAGGTTCCTGCCAGCAACATCAACGCGAAACGGATAAGTCCCACGGTGACCGACAGGTTCGGGGACGGGATCACGAAATTCGAGATCGCCGTAAAAGAGACGATGATGACCATAGCGGCGGAAATTAGGCCAGCCGCCACAGCGGCCTGACCCAGTACGAGCGCCCCCACGATCGATATCGCTGAGCCGATCGCTTTCGGCATGCGAACTCCCGCCTCCCTTAGCACTTCGAACGTAATTTCCATCAAGAATGCCTCGATCAGGCCGGGGAGAGGAACGCCTTCTCTTTGGGCGACCAAACTAACCAGCAGGGTTGTGGGCAGCATTTCCGGGTGATACGTTGTCACGGCAATATATAATGAGGGCAGCAACAGAGAGACGAAAAAAGCGCCGAAACGGAGCAAACGCAGGAACGAAGCGATGTAAAACCGCTGATAATAATCCTCGCTTGAATCGAAAAAAGTAAAGAAGGTGACGGGGGCAAGCAGCACGAACGGAGAACCGTCAACGACGATAGCGATTTGTCCCTCCAACAAGCCAGCCGTCGCAGCATCGGGACGTTCCGTGTTAAAAATCGTAGGGAAAGGGCTTAACGCCGCATCTTCGATAAATTCTTCGATATATCCTCCCTCCAGGATACCGTCGGTTTGGATCCGGTCGAGGCGTTCTTGAATTTCACGGACAACGGACTCGTCCGCAATGCCTTCAAGATATAAAACAGATACGTTGGTTTGGGTTTGCTCTCCGATAACTTTGTTTTGGATGCGGAGATTCGGCGATTTTAGCCTGCGGCTGATTAAAGACGTATTCGTACGCAGGCTTTCCGTGAATGCTTCCTTTGGACCGCGGATCACATTTTGCGTTGTTGGCTCTGTGATGCTTCTTCGTTCACCGCCGGATGTGCCTGACGCGACGGCTTGTGGATACCCATTCACGAGAATGACGGTATCCCCCTGCATGATTTGCTGCCACAGCGATTCCATGTCCTCCACGATAACAGCAGGCCCTGCAGCAGAAGCGCAGTTTTGAATCGCAGCGAATCTTCCCGCCGAATCCCCGTCATGGGCGGATAGGACGTTCATGAGTGGGTGAAGCAGCGATTCGTTGATCGATGTGAGGTCGACAAGTCCATCGAGATATACTAGTGCGCATTCCATTTGGTTCCTGTTGCCAGGAACATGAAAAGAACGGATCACAAGATCCGAACGTTTGGTGGCAGCGGCCCGCAGGCTATCCAGATTATCTTCCAGCCGCAAAGCTAATGGATGAGGCGAGGCGTGTTTCTCCTTGCGCTTTTGCATTACGTCGTTCTCTCCTTTTCATTCATTTTGAGGAGCGTCCCGTTTGCGTTTGAACCCTTGTGTAAGGAGCATGACCAGCAACAGGAGGATAGGCAAAACGATCTGAAAAATTGGAAAATGAAATTTCAGGTTGTGTTCAAAGCCAAATTGGATTTGCTCCATATAACTTTTGAACATTCTGGCTCCGGCAAAGATAGCTATACCTACGGGAACGACCATTACTTGGCGTTTTACTTTGAACAACTGCGCCGCGGCCAGAACCGCCGCCAAATAATAGGTCGCCTGCTTGAAGAAAACACCTCCGAAGAGCAGCAAGCTAACGAACGGGTCCATCCGTTCCAGAATGCCGCCGATTTCGATCAAGCTGGTCCCAAACATGAACGGGATGATATAGGCCCCTGACAAATCACCTAGTACGGCGATAATCAGCACATTGGTAAGAACGATAAAAAGGCCGGAGAAGGTATAGGAAATCAGGGTAAACTTTTTGAAGTCGTTAAACTGGGTGACATGTTTCCAGAAGATAAGAAATACGACCATTTCCCCGAAAGGAAAAGAGATGACTTCAGGGACGGCAGCGTTCCATATCGGCATCCATCCCTGTTCGACTAGGGGCAGCAATTGCTTGAGATTAACAAGACCGGAACCGATCATAAGGCCAAACAACACAAGATAGATCAACAGCAGCCAGGGGAGCACTAATTGTCCTACCCGAAAGAATACTTCGATGCCTTGGATAATGGCGTAAGCCCCAACGGCCAACAGCACAATCATCACGACGTCCAGCGGGGTTCCGGGCAGCAGGTACAAAATGACCAAATCCCCGAACTCCCTCACGTTACGAACCGATTTGTAAATGAAATATCCAACGTAAGCCAAGCCTACCGTAAAACCGAGGTATTTGCCGAAATAACGAGTCAGTATTTCAATCAGATCCCAATGTGGGGCGCGACTCTGAATCGGCATCGTGATAAATATCAGGATGCCCATCCCAAGGATCATCGCAATGGCGACAGAGATCCACGCATCATGTTTGGCTTCACTGGCCAGCAGAAATAATGAGGAACTACCGATTTGAAACAAGATGACAATCGAAGCAAGTTGGCCAACGCTAATTTTTTCGTGCAAAATAACTCCACCTCCTACACAACTCATAAACAATGATCCTACTATTACCAGATTCCGCTAAATTTATGAAGAAAGGTTCACCGGATGGGGGGCCAGTAAACAGGGAATCCTATTGGATAATTCTCACTTGAAAGCGAGGGATATCCATGGTACAAACAAAAGGGAACGGCGGAAATGGCCGGCAGGATTCGGATCCGGCGGTTCGACTTAGCCGGTTCAAGGCGGAAGTGATGATGCGCGAGGGGTACAACATCAACCCGGAGCGGCCGGATGACGTGAAGTATGAAGTGGCCAAATCGTTAGGCGTGACGCTGCGGGAAGGCGATAATGGCGATTTGACCTCGGCGAAAGCCGGCAAGGTAGGCGGCGCGATCGGCGGTTCGATGGTCAAGGAGATGATCCGCTTAGCGAAGCAACGCTTGAACGATCAGCCGTAATTTAGAATGGGGGTTCGCCATGGTCATGAACGAATGGGATCAACTGAAGCAGAGCATTTCGAAGGTGTTTACGTTGATTCTAGCGCTCATGGACCATGGGGAAGCCGCCGTATTTTCCAAAGTAGGGATGGAGCCAACTGGCGACCATTTCAACTCGATCATGAAGCTGGAGCTGGCGCAGCCGGCGATACCGTTTAATCCGTTGATCAACGCCGGCGCGATCGTAGTCTCCTCGATGATCAAGGGGGCGAATGCGGAGGAGAAGTCGGCGCGCATTCTGGATTTTTTTCGGGAATTGGCCGGAAATTCCGGTTTGAATTACGATGAACAAGTTTACCGCTCAGAGTCGGAGACGGGACATTTGAACCGATCGATGGCTTATTTTTTGCTGGATAAAGGGATCTTGGGCTGTGGCGTGGAAGAGGTGCTGGACATCTACTTCCGCCACTGCTCGATCAAGGTCTGCTGCGAGGATTTGGCGCGAATGGCGCTGGTGCTGGCATTAGACGGGGCCGATCCTTTGACGGGCAAGACGCTGATCCCGCGGCGTTACGTGCAGATTGCCAAAACGTTTATGGTCACCTGCGGGATGTACAACGGCTCCGGCGAATTTGCCATCAGCGCGGGGCTGCCGGCCAAGAGCGGCGTGTCCGGCGGGATCTTGACGCTGGTGCCTGGACGATACGGGATAGGAGTCGTAGGCCCGGCTTTAAACCCCAAAGGCAACAGCATCGCCGGGGTGCAGTTGATCGAGCGGCTGTCGCGAACCTTGGATTGGAGCTTATTTTAAATAGGAAAGGGCAGGTTTAGGTGAATCGACATTATCGGGTAATTTTAAAACAAATCGTGCATTGCTCTCATACCCACTTCCATTCGGAGTCGTTACTATAAAAGTTGTAAAGCAGATACTTACGATTCAAATGGGAGGGTTATCAATGTTCAAATGGAAGCGTTTACTGACGGCGCTGGTGGCAGTTACCCTGGTCGGGTCGCTGGCTGCCTGCGGTGGCGGAAACAACAATGCGGCAGAGCCGACGGGAGCAAAATCCGAAGGCAATGCGGCAACAGGATCGGGGAATGAACCCGTCAAGCTACGGATCATGTGGTGGGGGTCTCAGGAACGGCATGAAGCAACTTTGGCTGCCCTTGATTTGTATACGAAAAACAATCCGAACATCACGTTCGAACCGGAATACTCCGGTATGGACGGTTATTTGGACAAGCTGTCCACACAAGCGGCAGCGAAAAACGCGCCGGACATCGTTCAGCTCGATCCAGGTTGGGCGCCGGATTGGGCAAACCGCAAGCAACTCGCTCCACTGGATGCGGTTGATGTGTCGAAGATCGACCCAAAACTGTTAGCCGGCGGACAGCTGGACGGCACGCAATACGCCGTACCTCTGGGTTCCGTTGCTTTCGGGATGATTTACGACAAAGCGGCGCTGGATAAGCTGGGCGTCAAAAATCCGGAGAACGGCTGGACTTGGGATGATTTCTTCGCGCTGGCGAAAGAGTTGAAAGGCAAGCTGCCAGACGGTCAATATTTCACAAAGGATTATGCGGCCAACTACTTTATGTACTCGGCTTATCAGTACAGTAAAGGCAAAGGCATGGTCATTACGGAAGACGGGAAGTTCAACATCGATGAAACGTCCTTCCTGGAATGGACCAAGCATTTCGAGGAGCTTCGCAAGGAAGGGCTGGTACCGCCAGCGGACGTCAACTCTTCTGACAAAGAGTTTGACCCGCAAATGGACCTGATGGTCGCAGGGAAAATCTTGTTCCGTTATAGCTTCTCCAACAACTACAGCGCATGGGACAGCATTAAGAAAGGCGCTTACGCGTTGGTAACGATGCCGCGGGCGGAAGAAGCCGGCGGTTGGCTGAAACCGTCGATGTATCTGTCAGTCTCCGACAACTCTGAGCATAAAGCCGAGGCGGAAGCGTTCATCAATTGGTTCGTCAATGATCCTGAAGTGGCGCAAATTCTGAAGACATCTCGGGGCTTGCCGGTCAACAAGGACAATGCAACTGCGCTGGAATCCAGCATGAGCGACGTCGACAAGGTCGGCATGGGGCTGCTCCGCGCGACCGAGATCGACGGTCAAACCTGGACTGCCGGTGCAGGTGGTTGGACGAATTACATCGATAAGGATTTCCCGCTGGTGCACGATCAATTGAGCTTTAACAAGATCACGCCGGAAGAAGCCTACAAACAGCTGAAAGAAGCGGCTGCGGCTTACGAATAAGACGTTCGATCCCAGCCCGGAACCGGATTCCCGTTCCGGGCTGATTTTTACCGAGGTGAGGGGAAGGGGGCGCGGAGATCATGTACCGGATTCAGGATATTCTGGATCGGCTGATGCCGGCGGAATCGATAGAGCACACCGTCGACGGTCTCGTTATCGGCAGGCCGGATGAGGAAGTGCGAGGGATCGCCGTCACGTTTATGGCGACGCAGGCGGCCATTGAACAGGCGGTTTCGCTTGGAGCGAACTTGTTGATTTCGCACGAGGGGGTATTTTACAGCCATCGCTCAGACGGAAATACGTTGAAAGAGGACCCTGTCGTCTGGCATAAGAAGCATCGGCTGGAGGAACTGGGTCTCGCGGTGCTACGGTACCATGACGGTATTCACCGGGAGACGCCGGACGGCATCACGTCCGGGCTGATCGAGGAACTCGGCTGGCAGGACGCGGTGTGCGAATACCAACCAGCTTCCGCGGTACTGGAACTCCAAGCCGCAACGCTTGGTGAGGTCGCTCGCTTGCTGAAAGTGAAGCTAAACCTCCCATATGTACGGTTCACGGGCGATCCGTTGATGCTGTGCCGCAAGGTGGGAGTGCTGGTCGGTTACCGGGGCGGCGGCGAACTGGCGATCCCGCTGCTCAGGGAAGTTGACCTGATCATCGCCGGGGAAGGCCCGGAATGGGAAACGCCGGAGTACGTACGTGACGCCGTTTATCAAGGCAAGAGCAAAGCGATCATCTTCCTGGGCCATGGTCCGAGCGAAACGCCCGGAATGAAACGGCTGGCCCGCGTGCTCCGCGTTGCCTTTCCATCCCTTCCGGTTCATGTGATCGAGAATGAACCGTTATTTCATTGGATCTGACAGGGGGAGAAACCATGAACAAAACAACCGCAAAAGCGGAATATGGATATGACGCTTGGCTACGGTACCGAAGCATCGAACCGGGTGAGCGACGTGAAGAGTTCAACCGATTTAGCGGCATCGTCGTCGAGGGAACCGATGAGCCGTTGGCACATACTGCGGCCCGGGAGTTGTCCAGAGGATTAAGCGGGATGCTGGGGCGTGAGGTCTCTGTCCTGGAGCACGCAGGGGATGCTCCTTGCTTTGTGCTGGGGCGGTTGGGACGCAGTCCGATCATCGATGGCATGTTCCCGGAAGTGGAGGCTAGCTTGGGGCTGGGACGGGAGGGGTATGCTCTACGGCATGAGCCCGGTTCCGGGCGGATCGCCATCGGCGCAGATAGCGACGCCGGTTTGCTGTATGGCGCATTTGATGTGCTGCGCCGCATCGGTACCGGACAATCGCTGAAAGGGTTAAATATCGTGGAACGTCCGGTGAATGGGCTCCGGATGCTGAATCAATGGGACAATATGGACGGAAGCATTGAGCGTGGGTATGCCGGTTCCTCGATTTTTTACGAAAACAACCGATTCACGCAGAACCTGGAGCGCCTTCGCGACTACGCGCGGTTGCTGGCCTCGACGGGCATCAATGCGATTGCCATCAACAACGTGAATGTGCACCGGATCGAAACCGAGCTGATTACAGAGGCGTTATTGCCAGAGGTAGCCAAGGTGGCCGAAATCTTCCGCATGTACGGCATCAAGCTGTTCCTCAGCATCAATTACGCGGCCCCGCTGGAAATCGGCGGGTTATCTACCGCCGATCCGCTTGAACCGGAGGTTGCGGCCTGGTGGCGCGAACGCGCAGCGGAGATTTACCGAACGATCCCGGACTTTGGCGGGTTCTTGGTGAAGGCGGATTCGGAGAACCGGCCGGGACCGTTCACCTATGGGCGGGATCATGCCGACGGCGCCAATATGCTGGCCGAGGCGCTGGAGCCTTACGGCGGGCTCGTGATCTGGCGATGCTTCGTTTACAACTGCAAGCAGGACTGGAGAGACCGCAAGACGGATCGGGCACGGGCCGCCTACGATCATTTCGTCCCGCTGGACGGGCGATTCAAAGAGAACGTCATCTTGCAGGTCAAAAACGGTCCGATCGACTTTCAGGTGCGCGAGCCGGTATCGCCGCTGCTGGGCGCGATGCCGTTGACGAACCAAATGATCGAGTTTCAGGTCACCCAAGAATATACCGGGCAGCAACACCATGTCTGCTATCTCGTACCCCAGTGGAAGGAAGTACTGGACTTTGACAGCCATCTGAAAGGCGAAGGATCGACCGTCAAACGGATCGTGGACGGTACGTTGCACGCCTCCCGTTACAGCGGATTCGCCGCAGTATCGAATATCGGCTGCGACGCCAACTGGACCGGGCATTTACTGGCACAGGCCAACCTTTACGGGTACGGGCGGCTGGCTTGGAATCCGGAGCTTAGCGCCGAAGGCATTGCGGATGAATGGATTCGGCTGGTATTCGGCAGCGACGAGCGGGTGATCCAGGTCATTCGCGGCATCCTCATGGATTCCTGGAGCATTTACGAAAAGTATACCGCCCCGCTGGGCATCGGCTTTATGGTGAATCCGAACCACCATTACGGTCCTAATGTGGACGGTTATGAATACTCGATGTGGGGGACGTATCATTTCGCAGATTGCCGCGGCATCGGCGTTGATCGGACGATCGCGACGGGAACGGGTTACACGTCACAATATGCGGAGCCGAATCAAAGCCGCTATGAAACGCTGGAGACTTGTCCGGACGAGCTGCTGCTCTTCTTCCATCACGTTCCCTACACCCACGTGTTGCAATCCGGCAAGACGGTCATCCAGCATATTTACGATACCCATTTCGAAGGGGTCGAGCAAGCCGGGAAGCTGGCGGAGCTGTGGGCGGGATTGTCCGGCCTGATCGAAGAACCGCTGCATCGGCAGGTCGCTGAGCGATTGGCGGAGCAGGCGGAGCATGCCAAGGAATGGAGAGATCAAATCAACACGTACTTCTACCGTAAAAGCGGCATTCCCGATCAGCAGGGTCGACGGATGTATTGATTTTTTCGTGATATTTTAAAAGATTTCGAGGATTCCTCTTCTACAACCGGCCGCGGGCCCGCCCTATACTTGAGTTATAAGCACTCAGAAACTGCAGAGGTGAAGCAAGCATGAAAAGTTCCGCGGCCTTGGCCGTCAAAGACGCGCCAGGAATCAAGAAGCGCCGGCAATTCCTGAAAAGATGGAATGCCCCGGTCGCCGGCTATTTATTTATTTCGCCGTGGTTGCTCGGTTTTCTCGGGTTGACCGCGTACCCGCTGATTTTATCGCTTTACTATTCGTTTACGGATTACACGCTGTTGGAGCCGATCAACTGGGTAGGCACCAAAAATTACGAACTGATCTTTACGGCGGATTCCAAGTTCGTCACCTCGGTCAAGGTTACGTTCCTGTACGTTTTGGCTTCGGTTCCATTAAAGCTGATCGCGGCGCTGCTTGTCGCCATCGTGCTGAACCGGGCGGTGCGGGGAATTGGGTTGTACCGCACGGCGATTTACTTCCCGTCGCTGATCGGAGGCAGTATCGCCGTATCGTTGCTATGGCGTAATATTTTTGGCGTGGACGGCATCTTCAACAAAATCATCGGAGCGTTTGGCCTTGAGGGGAAAGGCTGGATTACCAGTCCCGATACGGCGTTAAGCACGTTGGTTCTGCTTACGGTCTGGCAATTTGGTTCGTCGATGGTTATTTTCCTGGCAGGCCTCAAGCAAATCCCGGGCGATCTGTACGAGGCTTCCGCCGTGGACGGCGCCGGCAAGGTTCGCCAGTTCTTCAACATCACGCTGCCGATGCTGTCCCCGGTCCTGTACTTCAACCTGGTCATGGGCGTCATCAACGCGTTCCAAATGTTTACTTCGGCGTTTGTCATCACGAACGGCGGCCCGATGAACTCGACTTATGTTTATGCGCTCTACTTGTACGAGCGGGCGTTTAGCCGGTACCAGCTTGGTTATTCCTCGGCTTTGGCCTGGATTATGCTGATCATGATCGTTGTGGCTACGCTGATCATCGCGGGGACATCGAAATACTGGGTGTTCTACGAAACGGAACCGGAAGGGAGAAAAGCCAAATGACTTTCAAATGGAAGCCGCTGATCCGGCACTTCTTCATGATCTCGTTCAGTCTGGTGATGGTCTATCCGGTGCTTTGGTGGATCGGCGCGTCGCTCAAAACAAACGGCGAGCTGGCTTCACCGAATATTTTCCCTTCGGTCCCGCAGTGGAGCAACTTCGTTAAAGGCTGGAATTCGGTGCCTGGCCATTCCTTTACCGATTTTTACCTGAACACATTTGCCCTGGAGGCGGCGGTCATCGCAGCGACGCTGGTATCCAGCACGCTTGTCGCGTTTGGGTTCGGGAGACTGAATTTTCCTCTGAAAAACCTCTGGTTCTCCTTGTTCATGCTCACTTTGATGATGCCGGGGCAGGTACTGATCATTCCGCAATACGCCTTGTTCCACCAACTTGGCTGGGTGAACACGTATTGGCCGTTTATCGTACCGCATATGCTTGCAGGCGGCGCGGGCGGGACGTTCTTCGTCTTCCTGTTGATCCAGTTCGTACGCGGCATACCGAAGGAGCTGGATGAATCGGCGAAAATCGACGGCTGTTCCTGGTTCGGCATTTACTTCCGGATCGTCATGCCGCTGATGGTTCCGGCTATCGTGACCGTAATGATCTTCTGCTTCCTTTGGAACTGGGACGATTTCCTCGGACATCTGCTGTATCTCAACTCGGTGGATAAATACACGGTCAGCCTGGCGCTGCGGATGATCAACGATTCCCAGTCGGCTCAGGAATGGGGGCAACTGCTGGCGATGTCGCTCGTATCCATCGTTCCGGCTACCTTGATTTTTATGTTCTTGCAAAAATACTTCGTCGAGGGGATTGCCACAACCGGAATAAAGGGATAGGGACGGCAGACGGCCAATTATATAACGGTAAAGCGTGATTTTCCTTCGCGGCTTTACCGTTTTTTCCTTACACCTGAAGGGAGTGCAGTCTTGAGCATGACGAATCCGTTCAAGAAGTTCCGGATCGATAGTTTATTCTTTCGCAGTTTTGCCATCTTTATCGTAGCCGTATTAGCCTGTATTGCCTGGGCCAGCTACCGCATTTCGTCCAATGAGCTGGCGAAGACCAGCTCCCATTATCAGCAGCTGCTGCTGGACGAGCTCAACAACGAAATCACCACCCGGTTGGTGACGATCGAGCAAATCTCGTTGTCGACATCCCGCGATAATGAGCTCATTACGTTTCTGCGCGACCGGCAGGACGAATACGACCGGCATCGCCGGTCCGTCAGCGTGGAGCGTGCCTTAGCCAATCTGACTTATTCGATTCCGATCATTCAAGGAATCGACTTATATATGGAGCGTCCGCTGCGGGGGGACGCCAACAGCTATATCCAATTCCGCGGTTTAGGCGATCTGGCCAAACAGGAGTGGGCGGAGGCGCTTGACAAGAACGACTTCGCCTGGTCCCGTGAGCATGAAATCCCCAGCTTCCAAGGGAATGTGCGAGTGCTTAGCTTCGCGCGCAAAATTGTTGAAGAGGACAAGTACCTCGGCGTGCTGGTCGTCCACGTCAAAGCGAAGGAGATCGAACAGCTGCTGGCCGGGCATTCCGCGCCGGTCAACCGGATGATGATTGACACTTTGGGGCAGCAGACGGTGAAAACCGGTCAGGTTCCGGAGCATACCGAGCTGTCCCAGTGGATCGACGTGAAAACCGACCAGTCCGGGTATATGCATATTCGGGGCCAGCGGGAGCTGGGCGACTCGCTGCTGGTGTATTCCAAGATGCGCGATTCCCATTGGATGCTCGTGGAAATCACGTCCTGGAGCGAAATTACGAAAGGCAGCTTCCGACTGGCGCTGGTCATCGGCATGATAGGAGTTATCGCCATTTTGTTGGCATTGCTGCTGACTCTCTACTTAAGCCGCCAATTTACGAAACCGATCAAGAGTCTCGTCATGGCGATGCGTCAGTATTTTGTGGGAGGCGGTGGCCCTGCCGGCAGCGGTGGTCATCCCGTAGATCTGCCGGACGATTACGAGAACGAATTTGGATATCTCTTCGACGGGTACCGCAAGCAGATGGAGCAGATCGAAGAGCTGTACCGCTCGCTGCAGCGGCGGTATGAACAGCAGCGTAAGGCGGAAATCGAAGCGCTGCAGGCCAACATTAACCCTCATTTTCTGTACAATATGCTGGATCAGTTGAATTGGATGGCGATTGAAGCGGGGCAAGACGAGCTGAGCCGAATTCTCGAGTTGATGGGGCGCATGTTTCGGATCGGCTTGTCCAATGGTAATAGCTTCATTACGATCGACGAGGAGCTGGAACATATCCACTGCTATCTGGAGATTCAACAGCTGCGCTGGCAAGCCGGAGGCGGGGGAGAGTTGGACTACGCTATTGATGCGCCGCTCTCCATTCAGGAGTTGTTTATCCCGAAGCTGACGCTGCAGCCGTTCGTTGAAAATGCCATCGTCCATGGGTTTAATGGGCGTTCTCGCGGCAAGGTCTGGATCAAACTGGAGGAGCAGCCGGATTTGCTTACCATTACGATCGAAGACGACGGCGCTGGACTGAAACAGGCCGTAGACCGCGAGCGTAAACGGCGGACCGGAGGGTATGGCGTCCGCAATGTGAGGGAGCGGATTGCCGGTTACTTTGAAGGCGCTTACGGCGTGGAATTATCCGAACGTGCGGAAGGCGGCACCCGTGTCGTTATTACGCTGCCGAAACTGCTGGAACCGCCGGTACCCCCGCTTGGTGAACCGATAGAACCGGGACCAGCCGCGTGAGCGGGACTCTCGTAAAGATCATCTAGGAGAACAGCCAAGGAGGTAATTGAGGATGTGGAAAATCGCCATCGTCGATGATGAACGCCAAGTGCTGCAAGGTATGAAACGCGCCATTCCGTGGGAACAGTTGGGGGCGGAATGGGTTGGAGAGGCGCTGAACGGCGCAGACGGGCTGGATGTGGTTCGTCGAACCGAACCGGATATCGTGATCACGGACATTTATATGCCGGCGATGAATGGCATTGATATGATCGAACAGCTGCGCAAGGACGGGTATGACGGCAAGGTCATTATTTTCAGCGGCTATTCGGATTTCGAACATGCGCGGCAAGCGCTGCGCTTTAATGTCAGCGATTACGTCTCCAAGCCGATTAGCGTGCCAACGCTGAAGACGATCTTAACCAAGGTGATCGGCGAGCTAACCGAGGAGGAAGAGAGCCGGCAGAAGCAAGGTGAGATGGAGCGTAAGCTCAGCTTATATGAACCCTTCATCGAAAAAGAGTGGGTCCGTTCGGCCGTCGTTGGCACGCTGGACAGCTCCTACCGGGAAGCGGGTCGTCTGCCAGAACCCTATCGGTATTGGACAGATTTCAGCCATGTCACTATTGGCATCGACCTGGTCCGGGATGCGCGCGTCAGTGAATTTTCTTTGTCGGACTGGAATCTGTTCCGGTTTGCGATCCGCAATATCGCTTGCGAGGTAGCTCGCAAAATGTTCAGTTCCGTGGAATATACCGAACTGCACAGTACGAGGGCGGTGTTGATGGTCCATCCGCGGCCGGAGGAACCGGCGGAGCTGTTAGACAAGAAGCTGCATGAGCTGGGCGTGAAGCTGATTAATGCGATCAAATGTTATCTCAAGCTAGTCGTACGAGTGGGGATCGGAGGCGTTAAGCGGCAATGGCTTCAGATTCCGGAGTCGACGGAGGAAGCGTTCCGTGCCATCGAGTTAAGGGCGGGACGGCGGGATCCGGCCTACGCGCTTTACGCTTATCAAGAGGACGAAGACGATTACGTGTTCGCGGACAATTTGTTTTCGGTCAAGTTCTATGTGGAATTGGCTTCCGCGATGAAAGCGTCTCAGGAAGCGGAGGCCAAGAAGCTGGTTGCGGATTACATGAGCCGGTTGGAGCTTCAGAAGGCGATGACGCCTGAATCGGTGCAAATCCTCGCCAGCGAGCTGTGGGGGGTATTTACGTATTGTCTCTATGAAGCCGGCGTATTGCTTAATGATCTCGTGCCCGGCGAACAGATTACGAAGGAGCTGGTTGGTTTGACCGGTCCGGAGCAGCTCACGGAATGGCTGTCGGACAAAATCACGCTCATCTGCAGCAGCCGCCAATGGCGGGGAAACAACAAACACCGGCAGGTGGTGGATTACATGACCGGTTATATCCATGAGCATTATGCCGAGGACATCACGTTGGCGGAGTTGTCGGAGAAGCTCTACATTTCACGCAACCACTTGTCGATCATTTTCAAAAACATCACCGGCGAAACGTTCAACAACTATCTGACCCGGGTTCGAATCGAAAAAGCACGCGAGCTGCTGTTGCAGCGTACGATGCTCGTCTATGAGGTGGCTGAGCGGGTCGGCTACAAGAACGTGCCCTATTTCAGCACTTTGTTCAAAAAAATTACCGGCATGAACCCAACCGATTTGATTAAATAGACAACCAGGGGAGAGAGAATTCATGATCAATGTCGCCCTTGTCGGCACCGGCTCGATTGCCGTAACGCATCTTGAGGCATTTACCCGCTTTAGGGACCGCTGCCGGATCACGGCGCTGGTTGATCGGAGCGGAGAGAAGGCGCAGAAGCTGAAGGAACGTTTTAACCTGGATTGCGAGATTTATTCGGATTACGAGGAAATCGTGAACTCTGATTCGGTGGATTTGGTGTCCCTGTGCACCCCTCCGTCTACCCACGCAAATCTAGCTTCGGCATTCCTGTTGGCGGGCAAGCATGTCTTGGTCGAAAAGCCAATGGCCCCCTCACTGTCTGAATGCGACCGGATGCTGGAGGCGGCGGCTAGAGGCCATGCACTCTTATCCATCGTCGGACAAAACCGTTTCTATGACCCGATCCGCCAGGTTAAACGGGTGATCGATACCGGATTGACGGGCAGCATCGTCCATGCCGAGACTAATTCCTATTGGTGGCGCGGGCGCAGCTATTACGATGTCGAATGGCGGGGAACGTGGGAAGCTGAAGGTGGCGGCTGTGTGATGAATCATGCGGTGCACCATCTGGATTTGCTGCTGTGGATCAGAGGGATGCCTTCGGAAGTCCTAGCGGTAACCGCCAATACGTCGCACGGCAATTCGCAGGTTGAAGACTTGTCTATCGCGATCCTTAAGTTCCCGGACGGTAGTCTGGCTCAAGTGACCAGCTCGGTCGTTCATCATGGCGAAGAACAGCGGCTTGTCTTTCAGGGGGAGCACGCCAAGGTGGGAATGCCTTGGCAGGTATACGCATCAGCCGAAGGGGATGGTGGTTTTCCGCAGCGGAATCCGGACCTGGAAGCGGAAATCCAGCAAGTGGCCGCAGAGGTCGCTCCACTGCAATATACCGGGCACGCCGGGCAAATTGACGACGTGCTGCGCGCCATTGAAACGGGTAGCCGGCAGGTACTGATCGACGGAAATGAGGGACGAAAAACGATCGAGCTCATCATGGCGATTTACGAATCCTCCGCAACCGGGAAGCCGATTTCGTTGCCGCTGCCGAAGGATTCGATCTTTTACGCGCAGGAGAGCATTCTCAGGAAGGCGCCTCGGTTTCACCCGATGGCGTGAAGAACGCGAAGGAGGGGAGCAAGCATGCCGGTCACTTTCAGCCTCATCGGCGGGGCGGGCTTTCGGGCTCAATATTATTTGCGGATCGCTCAGGTGCTTCCGGATCGATTTCAAATCGGAGGCTTGGTCGTCCGCGACGAAATGAAAGCGCAGGCGATGGAGCGGCAGTGGGGCGTGCGGACCTACCGCTCGGTTGAAGCTCTGCTGCAGCAGGAGCAGCAGGACTTTATTGTGTTAGCGGTCAGCGGCTCGGAGATGCTGTCCTATCTGCTGCAACTGGCGGAGACGGAAATTCCCGTCCTCTCGGAAACGCCGCCGGCGTCCGACCTTGCCGGGTTGGAGCTGCTTCACTCGCGGCTAAGCGGGAGAGGCGCAAGGATCCAGGTTGCGGAGCAATATCATTTACACCCGCTCCAGCAAGCTCGGCTCCAGTTGATCGAATCGGGACGGCTGGGACGAATCACTGAGGCAACCGTGTCCATCTCTCACTTGTACCACGGTGTCAGCTTGATTCGCCGGCTGTTGGGAGTTACCTTCGAAGAAGTGAGGATTCGCGCAATGCGGTTTGATTCGAATTGGGTGCAGGGACCGACGCGCAGCGGTCCGCCTGCGGAAGATCGACTTGTCCCTTCCGTTCGGGAGCTGGCCTGGCTCGATTTTGGCGATCGGCTGGGGATTTACGATTTTACTCGCGACCAGCATCGCTCCTGGATCCGCTCCAATCATTGCTGCATCCGCGGCGAACGCGGGGAAATCTTCGATTCGCGGGTATTGATCCAGCAAGAGAATACGATTCCGCTGCAGTTGGAGCTAAAGCGGGTTAATAAGGGCGAACAAGAGAACCAGGAAGGGTACTATCTGCAAGGCATATTGGGCGGAGAACAGTGGTTGTATACGAATCCGTTTGCGCCGGCCAGATTATATGATGACGAGCTAGCCATAGCGGCCTGTCTGGAGAAGATGGGCGAATATGCTCAAGGCGGTCCCGCTTTTTATGGATTATGGGATGCGGCGCAGGATCATTATCTCGGAATGATGATTGAACGGGCAATCCTTACCGGAGAAACGGTGGTTGCCGCACGCCCGAGTTGGGGATAAAATTTCTTAATAAAAAAGAGTTGACCTTCACGTTACGTCAACGTTTATCATGAGTGTTGTCAGGAGGTGAGCACATGGAATACACCATTCAGAAGCTGGGCCGGCTTGCCGGAATTAGCACCCGGACGCTGCGTTATTACGATGAGATCGGTATTCTGAAGCCGGCAAGAACGAATTCGTCGGGGTACCGCATCTACGGTCAGCGGGAAGTGGATCTGCTGCAGCAGATTTTGTTCTATCGGGAGCTGGGCTTAAGCCTTGAGGCTATCCGGTCGATCGTCACCGATCCCGGTTTTGATGGTCCCCGTGCGCTGAAAGAACACCGTAATCAACTCCTTGACAAACGCATGCAATTGGACGCCTTAATTGCCAATGTGGAAAAAACGATTGCGTCGCAGGAAGGGAGAATCTCAATGAGCGATCAAGAAAAATTCCAAGGATTCAAAAAACAGCTGATCGAGGAAAACGAGCAGAAATATGGCCGGGAAATCCGCGAAAAATACGGGGAAGATCAGGTCGAGAAGTCCAATCGGAAGCTGATGAACATGACGGAAGAGGAATACGAGAAGGTGACGCAGCTGTCGAACGAAGTAAATGCTACTCTGGCTGAGGCCTTCAAGACGGGCGACCCCGCCGGTGAACTTGCCCAGAAAGCCGCTGATTTGCATAAGCAATGGCTGACGTTCTATTGGAGCGAGTACAGCAAAGAAGCTCATGCCGGGCTGGCTCAAATGTACGTGGATGATGAGCGCTTTAAAGCTTATTATGATAAGGACCAGCCAGGTATGGCCGAGTTTCTGCGAGATGCGGTTCAGATTTACACCGGGATGAAATCTTAGGGAAACATAAAGCTCTCCTTTCCGCTTGGCGGAGAGGAGAGCTTTTTCGTTACGAATGGGTTGGTTTACGCCCAGTTCCCTTGGCGGAACACCGGCTCGATCGTGCCATCCGCCAGCTCGCCGTCGATATCGAGCTCCGCGGAGCCGATCATAAAGTCGACATGCGTTAGGCTGACGTTGGCGCCTTTGGCAAGCAATTCTTCTTTGCTTAGCTTGGCGCCGCCTTCGATATTAACGGGATAAGCGCTGCCGAGAGCAAAGTGGCAGGAGGCGTTCTCGTCGATTCCGGTGTTGTAGAATATCCGGTTCAACCGGGAGATCGGCGAGTTGTGCGGCACGAGAGCAATTTCGCCAAGATGCATCGCTCCTTCGTCCGTATGGAGCAGGTTTTCCATATGCTCCCGGCCGGATTTCGCGTCATAACGGACCACTTTGCCGTCCTTGAACGTCAGCGTCAGACCTTCGACGAGCTGGCCGTTCAAATTCAGCGGCATTGTGCTGGCTACGGTACCGTTCACACCGGTGCGATGCGGCATGGAGTAAATTTCCTCAGTTGGCATATTAGCGACGAAATAGTCGCCGGCCGCATTGTAATCACCGCCGCCCAGCCATAAATAACCCTCGGGCAGCTCCACCTGAAGATCGGTGCCCGGAGCGCGGTAATGCAGCTTCTTGTACCGCTTGGCATTCATATGTTCCTGTCTTTCCTTCAACTGCTTGATATGTTCGTGCCAAGCGGCGATCGGATCCTCGCGGTCGACGCGGTTCATGTGGAATACCGCCTCCCACATGGCCGGGATTCGTTGTTCTTCGGGCAGATCGGCAAACACTTTGTTCGCCCAGGCCTGGGTCGGGGCTTTGATCAGCGACCAGGTGATCCGGTTGTTGCGCGTTTGGGCGGAATGCTTCTCGCGTGCTTTGGCCGCTGCTTTGACCGCGGTGGACACTTTGGATGATGAGATGCCTTGGAACAGCTCGGGATCCGGCACCTTAACCCGCAGGATCGCGCCGCCTTCCTCCCCGAATTGTTCCGCCATGTCTGCGAGCCACTGCGGATAATAGGACAAGGATTCGTCCGACGCATGCTCGTAGCGGATGCGGGTCGTTTGCTCGTCCTCCCAGTCGACGTGAACGTATTTGGCTCCCGCGTCGTAGGCTTTGGCCACCAGCAACCGTGCAAAGTCCACGGTTTCCAGCGGCGCCGTAAGCATCAAGTTTTGGCCGGGCTGGATATTGACGCCAACCCGGATGACCAATTCGGCGTATTTTTCAAGAAGAACCTCGAAAGCTTCCATTGTTGTGACTCCTCCCGTATCGTTCATTCTCCTATGTACAAACAATCCTTATTGTAGCACGAACGGGCGGGGAGTGAAAAAAGATGCCGAGAGCACTCCGCTAACCGCTAACGGAACTGAGAGACGTTATTTAGCTGCAAATACGAAACTATGAGCTCTAACGGAACGAGGAGACCTTATTTCGTCGAAATTGGCCCCAGCAGCTGCCTTTTTAGGCGAATAGCGGCTTCTAGTTCCGTTAAATTGGGAAATGACTGAGAAATACTCAAATAGCGGCTCTACGTTCCTTTAGAAAGAAGCTAGAGAGATAATGTATAGTCACGGCAGAGTTCTTTGACTTGTTAGCGGAGTTTGGAAGCGAATGGTGCTGTGAGTTTATACGCAACGAGGCGACCTAATTTGGGTCCGGTCAGTTTATGCCTCCTTAATATTCGGGTGTTATGTTTAACCTAAATTTATTCATGACGTCAAGAAGGGGTTGATTTCGATGCGCTTGATCGTAGCGGGCGGCGACGGTTTTTGCGGGTGGCCGACGGCGCTGTACTTATCCAAACGTGGACATGAGGTGGCCATCATCGATAATATGGCAAGACGCAAATGGGACGAGGAGCTGCGCTCCAATTCCTTGACCCCGATCGCTTCGCTGCAGGAGCGGGTGGAACGCTGGAAGGAGATGACGGGACGAACGATCCGCGTGTTCAACGGCGACTTGAATCATTATGATTTTCTGGCCCAAGTAATGCGCCAGGTGCGTCCGGATGCCTTCGTGCATTTTGCCGAACAACGTTCTGCTCCTTACTCGATGATCGACCGCGAACATGCGGTGTTCACGCAGGCCAACAATGTCATTGGGACGTTAAATGTCGGCTATGCCATTCGCGAGTTTGCCCCTGATTGTCATTTAATCAAGTTGGGGACGATGGGGGAGTACGGAACCCCTAATATCGACATCGAAGAAGGCTACATCGAAATCGAACATAACGGCCGGAAGGACGTGCTGCCTTATCCGAAACAGCCGGGTTCCTTTTATCACCTGTCGAAGGTGCATGACAGCCACAACCTGATGTTTATGTGCCGAGTTTGGGGCATCCGGGTGACGGATTTGAACCAAGGTGTCGTTTATGGCTTGCATACGGAGGAAACCCAGCTGGATCCGCTCCTAATCAACCGTTTTGATTACGATGGAGTGTTCGGGACGGCATTAAACCGGTTTCTCATCCAGGCAGCGATAGGGCATGATCTGACCGTGTATGGGAGCGGCGGGCAAACCCGGGGATTTCTAAACATCACGGATACGGTGCGATGCATAGAAATTTCGGCGAATCATCCGGCAGATCGCGGGGAGTTCCGCGTGTTCAATCAGTTTACGGAGGAGTTCTCCGTGCTGGATTTGGCCGAGAAAGTGAAGCGGGTGGCGGAGCGTGAAGGATACCCTGTGGGCATCGCCCATTTGGAGAATCCGCGGATCGAAAAAGAAGCCCACTATTACCACGCCAAGAACACCAAGCTGCAGGAGCTGGGACTCGAGCCGAATCTGTTGACGGACGAGGTGCTGCTGGATATTTTTCGTACGGCCGTGCGATATCAAGACCGCGTTGTGAAGGATAATGTGCTCCCCAGCGTAAAGTGGGGATAACAAGGAGGCGAGCCGTCTATGAAGATCGCGATGGTGACGGAGACGTTTTTTCCGTCGACGAACGGGGTCGTTACTCGGTTAACGCACTGCATTCGTTGGCTAACACGGCAGGGCCATGAAGTGATCGTTATCGCACCCGACCAAGGTGTCGGGGCTTTTGCGGGGGCACAAATTTACGGCATCCCGTCGTTTCGCTTCTTCCTTTACCCCAATCTTCCCCTTTCGCTGCCTGGGCGCAAGGTGGGCAAGCTGTTGCGCGCGTTCTCGCCGGATGTGGTTCATGTGGTGAATCCGGCGATGTTAGGCGCCGCCGGCGTCTGGTTCGGACGCCGCTATCCCCTTGTTGCTTCCTATCATACCCACGTTCCGCAATACGCCGATTTCTATAAGTTGCCTTGGCTGAAGCCGGCGTTATGGGGCTATCTGCGTCTGCTGCATAACCGCGCAGACCTGAACCTCTGCACGTCGGAGGCCGTGCGGGGGGAGCTTGAAGCGCGGCGGTTTCGGAACGTGAGGCTATGGAAGCGGGGCGTCGATCCGGAGCTGTTCGGCCCGCATCGACGCAGCAAAACCATGCGCCTGCGGCTGTCCGGCGGGGAGCCGGAGAAACGGCTCCTGCTGTACGTCGGCCGCCTGGCGGCGGAGAAGGAGATCGAGCGGCTGCGCGATCTCCTGACCGCTTCCAGCGGATTCCGGCTAGCCGTCGTTGGAGACGGCCCGCATCGCCCTGAGCTGGAAGGTTATTTTGCCG
The DNA here is from genome assembly GCF_018403305.1 of Paenibacillus sp. J53TS2. Classification (NCBI taxonomy): domain Bacteria; kingdom Bacillati; phylum Bacillota; class Bacilli; order Caryophanales; family Paenibacillaceae; genus Paenibacillus; species Paenibacillus sp. J53TS2. The sequence continues at coordinate 10,941 of NZ_BOSK01000001.1, read as the reverse complement.
GTACGGGCACCGTGTTTACCGGCTTCCTGCACGGGACAGAGCTCGCGGAGGCGTATGCCTCGAGCGATGTGTTTGCGTTTCCGTCGGCCACGGAAACGCTGGGGCTGGTGCTGCTGGAGGCGATGGCCTCGGGCTTGCCCGTGATCGCCGCCGCCAGCGCGCCCACCCGGGAGCAGGTCGCCGAAGGGACGACCGGCTTCCTGTACGAGCCCGGCGCAGCGGACGGGCTCGTAAGGGCGGCGCAGCCGCTGCAAGACGGCGAGCGGCTGCGCCGGATGGGTGCCGCGGCCCGGGCGGAGGCTAGCCAGTTGGGCTGGGATGAACCCAGCCGCCAGCTGTTGGAGCTGTACCGCCAGGCCATACTGGAACGCGAGCTGCGACGAGCAGGGACGCTTAAACGGAAACGAATCAATGAAGCCGCGAACAAAACCAATAGCCAATAAGGTATAACCCGTGTCTACACGGGCTTTTTTTTGCCCATGATGAGGATTGTCAATTTATTGGCACACTTGGATAAGGCTGATTTTAGAACCTGGTACTATTACGTGGTATAATGAGTTCCATAGATGAGTTTCTCATATAAATAGAACTCGATACGGTGAGTTTTGAAGGGGATTGGTAATTTGAAACCATATGAACAGTGGATCGCTCCCGAATACTACAATGTTACCGCGGAAATGGAACGTCATGATCCTGAAAAAATCGCACTAAAATGGCTCAGTGAACAAGGGGAGTACGAGGAAATTACGTATGGAAAGTTGGTGGCTATGGCCAACCGTTTAGCCGGCGGATTAAGTGAATTGGGATTGCAGCCAGGTGACCGCGTGTTGGTAATGATGCCCCGACATATTATGGCCTATGCGATCTACCTGGCTTGCTTGAAGTTGGGAGTGACGATCATTCCATCTTCGGAAATGCTGCGGGCGAAGGACCTGGCTTACCGTCTGCGTCATTCTGAGGCGCGTGCAGTAGTCGTATGGCATGGCGTGACGGCGGAGGTCGATAAGATTGGCGATGACTTGCCGTCGCTCGCCTTCCGCTTATTAGTAGGTTCCGACGCACAGAAGGACACGCACTCGAACGGCTGGACCCCGATCGAAGCCCTGATGGATGGGCAGCCGGATACTTTTGAAGCCGTCAAGACGCATCGCGATGATATGGCTGTGTTGGCCTATACTTCCGGAACGACAGGAAATCCGAAAGGCGTCATGCACAGTCATGGGTGGGGGTATGCGCATTTACGTATTACGAGATCCTGGCTGGATATCCGGGACGACGATACCGTATGGGCAACGGCGGCACCGGGCTGGCAAAAGTGGATTTGGAGCCCGTTTCTGTCGGTTCTGGGGAACGGTGTGACGGGATTCGTGTATCATGGTTCTTTCCAAGCGGGGCGGTATTTGAAGCTCATTCAACAATACGGCATCCGGGTATTATGCTGTACACCAACGGAGTATAGGATCATGTCAAAGACCGATGGACTCGAGCATTACGATTTGTCCGGTCTACGCAGCGCCGTTTCAGCTGGGGAACCGTTAAACCAGGAAGTGATCCGCAAGTTCAAAAATGTGTTTGATATCACGATCCGTGACGGTTATGGTCAAACGGAAAGTACTCTTTTGATCGGAAACCTGAATGACACCCCGATACGGCTCGGCTCGATGGGCAAAGCCATTTCACCGGGCGTAGTGGAAATCGTTGACGAGGAAGGTTTGCTTCTGCCAACCGGAGTCGTAGGGAATATTGCGGTTCATGTCGACATGCCCGCCTTGTTCAAAGCGTATTATTTGGATCCCGAACGGAGGGAGCTGAATGTTCGCGGCTCTTATTTTGTGACTGGGGATCGGGCACAAAAAGACGAGGAAGGGTATTTCTGGTACGAGGGACGCGGGGATGACATTATTATTAGCTCCGGTTATACGATCGGCCCGTTCGAAGTGGAAGAGGCGTTGATGAAGCACGCGGCCGTGAAGGAATGTGCGGCGGTATCGAGTCCGGACGAACTGCGCGGTCATATCGTCAAAGCCTTTGTAGTGCTGAAGGAAGGTGTCCGGGGCAGCGCTGAATTGGTAAAAGAACTGCAAGCCCATGTTAAAACATGGACCGCGCCCTACAAATATCCGCGTCAAATTGAATTTATCGATGATTTGCCGAAAACCAACACAGGGAAAATCCGCCGTGTGGAGCTACGTGAGAGGGAGGAACAGGCTTTTCGGCAAAGATGATATGGCTTAGCGTCGTGCATGATTTCAGCCTTTTCTTCGCATCCTAAGAGCATTATCGCTAGAGGAGGCTGAACATGGAAAACCCGTTTTCCAGCATGCAATCGCAAAACCCCATCTCACTCGCGCAGCAGTCGGTCAAAAAAGCGCATCGTGCGGTAACCCAGGCTCAATCGCATCCTAGTGAAGAAACGGTGGAGGGCGCCCGCAACGCTATCGAAAAAGCGGAGAACGCCATCGCCCAAGCTGATGGCCGAATGAATCCCGAGCCGATGGAGCGAGCTAAAGAGGATTTGGCCGAAGATCAGGCGGCATTGGCGGAAGCGGAGAACCAATTGAATTCATGAATATTTGACGAATGGCGAAAAGCCGGCGGCGAATTCACGGTAAGGTGTGAATCGCAAGCCGGCTTTTGTTTGTTGGTACATTAGCAACCGGTGACCGGAGCGCAGCACTTACTGGACTTGGCCATGGCATCGTTAAATAGCTTAACGGAACGGAGGACGGATTCTTTTTCAAACTCGCTCATATAGGAAAAGACCTCATCCAGATATTCATTCATCTGCGTATCTATGGTCGTAGCGATGAACTTGCCTTCGGTAGTCAGTGATAAGGTTTGGACTCGGCGATCGTCGGGGTCGGTCGTTTTCTCTACCAGGTTCAGCTTCGTTAGAGATTGGATCTGACGGCTAAACGTCGTAATATCCGTACCGAGTGCGTCGGCGATCTGTTGCATGGACGGCTTATGGCGATGGTCGATCTCATATAAGATATGACTTTGAACCAAGGAGATGTCGCAGCCGCCTACGGTGCAGCAATTCCGGTTTAGTAGCCCGAAACGACGGGTCATGATTTGGAACAACTCACGTGGATTCTCCATTTGTGAACTCACCTCTTGCTTCATTTATAGCATCAAATGTTTGCAAGATGCAAGTTTTTGGCTCGTTCATTTCGTTATTCCCCCACAATAATGATCATCTGAAATTTAAAATGTAAAAATTACAGATAATGGGTTGACATTGCTGGAAATAGCCTTTACGATAAACACACGCTTAGTTTCCAGTTCATGACTGGAAAGCGGGGGAACCAGTTTTTTTGGGGCGAATCATTCTTTAACGATTGTAGGGTACCATCTTACCCGAGTCCGTCAGCTAACCTCGTCAGCAGTGGATGGGTCTAGTTTCAAGTAACTTCACGAAAACTTCCATGGCCCTTTTTAAGGGCCGTTTTCTATTTTTTTGTGCGGACCCCTGCTGGCGGAGCTATGCTTTCTCCCAAGCGAGGGGTCTCTTTTTTTGAGCTCCAGTTTGAAAAAAAGAAGGAGGGGGCTTCGCATGTGGAATAAATCTTGATTTTAAACCTACTAAACCTATGAAAAAAATAAGAATGAAAGGCTGTGAGTAGGGTTGAGAAAAGTGTCATGGTTGCTTATATCATTGCTTATGGCGGTTTCGCTAGCCGCTTGTAATTCGGGAACTACCGCAAATTCCGGGAAGAGTGGTGCGAACGGCGATACCGGGACTAAAGGAACGTTGGCTGAAGCGATCCGAAAAGGCTCTATCACGGTTGGTTTCGCGAATGAGAAGCCCTATGCCTACAAAGATGCCAACGGGGAGCTTACCGGTGAAGCGGTAGAAATTGCCCGGGTGATCCTCAAACGGCTGGGAATTAACGAGATGAAGGGCGAGTTAACCGAATTCGGCTCCTTGATCGCCGGTTTACAGGCCAACCGATTTGATCTAATCACCGCCGGAATGTTTGTCAATCCGGAACGGTGCGAGGCCGTGTTATTTGCTAACCCGGAGTATAGCATCGGCGAAGCGATTGCCGTAAAACAAGGGAATCCTCTTAACCTAGGCAGCTATGAGGACATTGCGAGTCATGAGAAGGCTCGTGTTGCTGTTATGACAGGCGCGGTGGAAATCGGCTATCTGCAAAACTCAGGCGTGCCGGATGATCGGATTATTCAAGTTCCGGACCAGGCATCCGCAATCAGCGCCCTTCAATCTGGACGCGTAGAGGCGATTACGATGACGGGGCCTTCGCTGCAAGCCATGCTTGAATCGGCTGGAGATGACAAAATCGAAAGGGTTGCCGATTTTTCACAACCGGTTATTGACGGCCAAAGCGTGCGGGGATACGGCGCTACAGCGTTCCGTCTCGCGGACAAAGAGTTTCAAGACGCCTATAATGCTGAATTAGCCAAAATGAAGGAGTCGGGCGAACTGTTGGAGATTTTACAGCAATTCGGATTTACGGAGCAGGAAATGCCCGGGGATATGACGGCAGCCGAGCTTTGCGGAGTATAGTATGCCGGAATCTTGGATCGATTTTATCCCCACTTTGCTTGAGGGGGCAAAAATCACTGTCACTGTCGCCTTGCTGGCGACGATACTGGCGGTCCTTGCCGCCTTCGTCTCCGGTCTAATGTGCTTATCTCGATGGCGCCTCATTCGCTGGATATCCTCGGTTTACGTGGAGGTTTTTCGAGGAACGTCTCTGCTTGTTCAACTCTTCTGGTTATATTTTGCATTGCCTTTCGCTGGTCTGGAACTCCCGAAGTTGCTTGCGGCCGTGCTAGCGGTAGGATTGAATTTTGGAGCTTACGGCTCCGAGGTTGTACGCAGCGCTGTCTTGGCGATACCCAAGGGACAATGGGAAGCAACCATTGCTTTAAACATGACGCCATGGCAAAGAATGAGTCATATTATTTTGCCTCAAGCGGCTTTAAGAATGCTCCCTCCCTTTGGTAATTTGCTTGTTGAACTGATTAAATCGACTTCTCTGGTTTACTTCATTACCATGGCGGATCTCACTTACCAGGCCATGGTTCTCCGGAATAACTACATTTCCTGGACTTCGGAGATATTGCTCCTGCTATTGCTCATGTATTTGGCGATTGCTTCGATGGTCTCCTTCGGCATTAAGGTGTGGGAACGCAAATGGTCCGAAGGGAGGATGTGACGGATGTGGGATTGGAATTATGCCTTCGAAATCCTTCCAGAACTTTTGGTTGCATTGAGAATGACCGTCGTAGCAACACTTTTGGGCTTTTTGACCGCGGTAATCGGGGGGTTATTGCTAGCCTTCGCTATACGCTCAAGATATGCCTGGCTACGGTTAGCGGCTAAGGGATTCAACGGCTTTATTCGAAATACGCCACTGCTGGTGCAGGTATTCTTTCTTTACTACAGTTTGCCGATCCTAGCTAGTATTTCTTTACCGGCTTTCTATGCCGGTATCTTGGGATTGGGGTTGCACTACAGCACGTATTTATCCGAGGTTTATCGATCCGGAATTGATGCCGTCCCCAGGGGGCAATGGGAAGCGGCTGTCGCACTGAACTATTCCAAGGCGGATACCTGGCGTTCGGTCATTCTTCCGCAAGCGATCCCACCGATCATTCCGGTCCTCGGTAATTATTTGATTGTGATGTTTAAGGAAACCCCAATCTTGTCCGCAATCACGATGGTTGAATTGTTACTGACCGCTAAAAATATCGTTTCGGAATCCTTCCGGGTATTTGAACCGTACACGCTGGTCGGCGTATTGTTCCTGGCTATCAGCTATCCATCCTCGCTGTTGATCCGGCGATTGGAATTGCGCATGAATCTCCAAAGGGGGAAGTAAGGGGGAGGAATCATCATGACTTTACCGATGGTGAAATATACCGGCGTTACGAAAACCTACGGTGACCGTCAGGTGCTTACAGGTATCGATTTGAATATCGAGGCAGGCGAAAAGGTGGCCGTCATCGGTCCAAGCGGTTCCGGCAAAACAACGATGGGACGTATGCTGATGACTTTAGAGGAGCCGACGACCGGTACGATTGAAATAGATGGCGTCCATTTATGGCATATGTCCAAGAAAGGTCGTTTCGTACGGGCAAATGAGAAGCATTTACATGAGATGCGTGGAAATGTAGGTATGGTATTTCAACACTTTAATCTTTTTCCACACCGGACGGTACTGCAGAACGTGACTGAAGCTCCAAGGAGAGTGCTGAAGCTGTCAAAGGAAGAAGCCGAAGAACGCGCTATTGAGATGCTCCGCAAGGTAGGTTTGGATGAAAAACTGGCGGATTATCCGGCTCAATTGTCGGGCGGACAAAAACAACGTGTGGCAATTGCCCGAGCTCTCGTCATGCGTCCCAAAGTGATGGTGTTTGATGAGGTGACCTCGGCACTGGATCCCGAGCTGGTCGGCGAAGTGTTAGAGGTTATCCGGGAAATTGCCGAAGAAGGGGAGATGGCGATGATGCTCATCACTCATGAGATGGATTTTGCGAAAGAAATCGCGGATCGCGTGCTTTTCTGCGCGGACGGGAACATTGTCGAGGAAGGACTGCCAGAGGCTATTTTTGAATATCCACAAACTGAACGGCTGCAATTGTTCTTAAAGCGTTTTCGGTCCGCAGTGTATTCTATGGCTTGAATAGGGTAGGTGAACTGCATGAAAAACACGCTACGAAGTCTTATATTTCGCAAACCGGTTCCCAGCGATGCGAAAAGGGTTTATGAATTGATTCGCAACTGCCAAACGCTTGATCTGAATTCCGCTTATGGCTACTTGGTTTTATGCGATTATTTTCGAGAAACTTGCGTGGTTGCGGAGGAAGGATCAAGTCTTGTCGGCTTCCTGTCCGCTTTCCGCTCGCCGCTTCGGTCGGATACGTTGTTCGTATGGCAGGTTGCGGTAGCGGGTAGTCATCGAAAACAGGGGATCGGCAAGCGTATGCTTTCCTTCCTGCTGTCGGGGAATGGGGCACCACCGGTTACTTATCTGGAAGCTACGATCTCCCGAAGCAATCTGGCTTCGACCCGTTTGTTTACAGGGGTAGCCAAGGAACATGCTGCACCGGTCGAAATTACATCCGGTTACAAGGCGGAAATGTTTCCAGAAGAGCTTCATCATGAGGATGAACCTCTTTACCGAATTGGTCCTTTTATACATCAACTATAAACGGAGGTATGAGATGCAGACCCAAACTCTTGAAACACCGAGTATGAACGTGTTCGAACAGCTTGAATCAGAGGTCCGAAGCTATTGCCGAAACTTCAGAACGGTATTTCACAAGGCGCAGAATGCCAAGCTTTGGGATACAAAAGAACGCGAATATATCGATTTTTTTGCAGGTGCAGGTGCTCTGAATTACGGACATAACAATCGAAAGATCCGCGATAAGCTGATCGCTTACTTACTTGAGGACGGCGTGACCCATAGTTTGGATATGGCGACCCATGCCAAAGAACAATTTTTAAGCACATTTGATGAGGTTATATTGAAGCCGCGCGGGTGGCAATACAAAGTGATGTTTCCGGGGCCAACCGGGACGAATGCTGTTGAAAGTGCGTTGAAAATCGCTCGTAAAGTGACAGGCCGCTCCACCGTAATCAGCTTTACCAATGCCTTTCATGGGATGACGTTAGGTTCGCTTGCTGTCACGGGGAATGCATTTAAGCGTAAAGGGGCGGGAATCGATTTGCCTCACTCCGTCTTCATGCCTTATGACGGGTATTTCGGTGAAGATGTCGATACGATTCACTATATGGAAAAGCTGCTTGATGATCCGGGAAGCGGAGTGCCGTTGCCTGCAGCTGTTATTGTGGAGGCCGTGCAAGGTGAAGGTGGTTTGAATGTTGCTTCAGACGACTGGCTTCAAAAGCTGGAACGTCTTTGTCATAAGAAAGGCATTCTATTGATCCTCGATGATATTCAGATGGGCTGCGGCCGAACGGGACCTTTCTTTAGTTTTGAACCGTCCGGGGTCGTTCCAGACATCATTTGTTTGTCAAAATCCATCGGTGGGTTTGGTTTACCGCTTGCACTAACTTTGATCAAACCGGATCTGGATGCTTGGCAACCGGGTGAACACAATGGGACTTTCCGCGGGAACAACCTCGGATTTGTCGGGGCTGCAGAAGCACTGGATTTCTGGAAAACTCAAGAATTTCATAAGGAAATAGAAAGCAAGGCAAACCGCATCGAATCCTCCTTGCAACGGATGATCGAGCAGCAGCCTGCTCTGAATGGCAAGCTTCGCGGAAAGGGGATGATTCAAGGGATTGCCTTTGAGAAGCCAGGCTTGGCGGAGAGATTATCCGAATTAGCTTTTGAATCGGGGTTGATTCTGGAAACCTCGGGTCCATGCAGCGAAGTGGCTAAATTAATGCCTCCGCTAACGATTGAAAATTCGACTCTTGAACAAGGTCTCGAAATACTAGAACATTGCTTGAACCAATTAGCAGTTGAGGAGGGATCTTCATGATCGTGAAACATCTGAGCAACATTCTGGGGACGATTGACGACGTGGATACGGAAACTTGGAACTCCCGGAGGCTGCTTCTGGCCAAAGATAACATGGGATTTTCTTTAAATGATACCTTGATCAAAGAAGGTACCGAGACATTCATTTGGTATAAAAATCATGTTGAGGCGGTTTACTGCATCGAGGGGGAAGGGGAAATCGAGGTCATTGGGGGGGAAACCTATCCGATTTCACCGGGCATGATGTATGCGCTGAATGGCCATGAAAAGCATTACTTGCGGGCCCGTTCGCAATTGCGAGTGATCTGCGTGTTTAATCCGCCGCTTACGGGACGGGAAGTGCACGATGAAGAAGGGACTTACCCATTGCTGTAGCACGTGCGACATACACTATTTTATTTCGAAAGGATGAAGTGAAATGAGCGGTACAAATCTCTCTGTCGATCTTGACTTGATCAAGGATGTTTATCCTTCTCGAATTCATGCGGAGCCACAATGGCTGCCCCGGCAGGACCCGGTGGTTTACTCCGAATGGAGCTCTAAAAGCCCTATAAGTAAGGAACAGGTGGAGTTTTACCAGAAGAACGGGTACCTGTTCTTAGAACGTTTTTTTGCTGAAGAAGAATTGAGTGGGTATCAAAAAGAAGCGCGTCGGTTGAAAGAAGCGTCGAAGAAGCAGCAGGCGGACGAAATTATCCGCGAACCCGGAGGAGATGATGTAAGATCTATCTTCGCTATACATCAAAGTCAACCAGTGTTTCGTGGTCTATCGCAGCATCCAGAGCTTCTGGCGATCATTGAATTCCTCCTAGGCAGTTCGCCTTATATCCATCAATCCCGGATCAATTATAAGCCTGGGTTTACGGGGAAAGAATTTTATTGGCATTCGGATTTTGAAACCTGGCATGTGGAGGACGGGATGCCCCGAATGCGGGCGCTCAGTTGTTCCATCGCGTTGGAAGACAATTATGCTTTTAACGGCCCTCTGATGGTGCTTCCCGGCTCACAGCAAATTTTTGTGCCTTGCATTGGTCAGACGCCGGATCATCATTATAAAGAATCTTTACGCAAGCAGCAGTACGGCGTTCCGGACCCTGAAAGCCTCACCGAGCTTGTGAAACGCTTCGGCATCGACACACCCGTGGGTCCTGCCGGATCCATTCTGCTATTTGATTGTAATATCATGCACGGATCGAATAGTAATATTACCCCGTACCCACGAAGCAATATATTTATGGTATATAACAGTGTGGAGAATAAAGTCGTGAAGCCGTATTCCGGACAAAGTCCGAGACCTGAATATATTGCGACACGTCAAGGAATTTAAATCATGGAAAGGCCATTGTCCTGTGGGATAATGGTCTTTCTTCTAAAACAGAACGATTGAATTGGAATGAAGTGGTGGTTGCGTTGGGTGAATCCACATGGTATTCTATGAATCCGGCCGCAAAAAGGGCGGCCAAATAGGAGAGGCAAATCACTATTAAAAGATGAGTTGGAAAAACTTACGCCTTGAATTGAACCTCGTTGATATGTTACATTAAATATCCTGCCGGATGAACGGTAGGCGGTAAGCGAAATGGAAGGATTTACTTCTTGCAATTAAGCTTGCTGAAGTGATATGATATAAAAGTTGTCGCCGATAAGACGATAACGAAAGTTGATCTTTGAAAACTGAACAACGAGTGAGTAATACAATGAGATTTTAAAGGATGAATTTCAAACCGGTTCACTCCGGTCTTGAAATTCGATCCGATCTCGTCAGTTTGTTTAAATGAGCAAGTCAAACACTTTTGATGGAAGACCTCGACGCCCTCGGGTTCGAGATTCCTTCCATCCTTATTGGAGAGTTTGATCCTGGCTCAGGACGAACGCTGGCGGCGTGCCTAATACATGCAAGTCGAGCGGAGTTAATTGGGAGCTTGCTCCTGATTAGCTTAGCGGCGGACGGGTGAGTAACACGTAGGCAACCTGCCCGTAAGACTGGGATAACTACCGGAAACGGTAGCTAATACCGGATACGCAAGTTTCTCGCATGGGAGACTTGGGAAAGGCGGAGCAATCTGTCACTTACGGATGGGCCTGCGGCGCATTAGCTAGTTGGTGGGGTAACGGCTCACCAAGGCGACGATGCGTAGCCGACCTGAGAGGGTGAACGGCCACACTGGGACTGAGACACGGCCCAGACTCCTACGGGAGGCAGCAGTAGGGAATCTTCCGCAATGGACGAAAGTCTGACGGAGCAACGCCGCGTGAGTGATGAAGGTTTTCGGATCGTAAAGCTCTGTTGCCAGGGAAGAACGTCTTCTAGAGTAACTGCTAGGAGAGTGACGGTACCTGAGAAGAAAGCCCCGGCTAACTACGTGCCAGCAGCCGCGGTAATACGTAGGGGGCAAGCGTTGTCCGGAATTATTGGGCGTAAAGCGCGCGCAGGCGGCTGTTTAAGTCTGGT